>NZ_JCAFTR010000001.1:0-937960 GCF_059370435.1 Stenotrophomonas sp. YJH_SMC_94-11
CTCCCTGGTGAAATTAGCGCTGTGGAACCACCCGATCCCATCCCGAACTCGGAAGTGAAACGCAGCTGCGCCGATGGTAGTGTGGCTCAAGCCATGCGAGAGTAGGTCATCGCCAGGGTTTACACCCAAAACCCCGCTGCTGACGCAGCGGGGTTTTTCTTTGTGCGCAGGAAATGCGGGTGGTGCCGGCCGCTGGCCGGCACCGCCATGGCTGCACACCGGCCGGTAGATCCACGCGATGCGTGGATATTCTCTGCGGGCAGCCACAGCGCCAGCCAAGGTTGGCCGCTACCGGCGGTAGGTCAGACAGTGGGCGAGGCCGTAATTGCCGGCCAGCGGCCGGCACTACCGGTAGATCCACGCCGTGTGTGGATGCGGCGCCAAACAGGGTTGGCTGCTCCTCACGGCAGGTCCGGAAGCGGACTTTTCCTGACCCATCACGCAAAAGCAGGCAAGAAAACGGCGCCCTGCGGGCGCCGTCTTGATCAGGATCGCATTGCAGGCCCGGATCAGGCGGCCCGCGGGACCTCCTGCGGTTCCTGCTGGCGGAACACCGATACCGCCTCGGTAAGCGTCCCCGCCTGCGTCTGCAGCTCGCGTGCGGCCGCGGTGGCTTCTTCCACCAGCGCCGCGTTCTGCTGCGTGGCCTGATCCATCTGCACCACGGTCTGGTTGATCTGCTCGATGCCGATCGACTGCTCCTGCGAGGCCGCCGAGATCTCACGCATCAGATGGCTGACATTCTCCACGCCGCCGACAATGCCCTGCATCCGCTGGCCGGCGTCGGCCACCAACTGGGCACCTTCGCCCACCTGTCGGCCTGCCTCATCGATCAGCTTTTTGATTTCCTGTGCGGCGGCGGCGGAGCGCTGCGCCAACACGCGCACCTCGCTGGCCACCACGGCGAAGCCACGGCCCTGCTCACCGGCACGTGCGGCTTCCACCGCCGCATTGAGCGCGAGGATATTGGTCTGGAAGGCGATGCCATCGATCACGCCGGTGATGTCGCCAATCCGCTTTGAGGCGCCTTCAATCGCCTGCATGGTGTCGACAACCCGCTGCATCGCGGTGTTGCCATCACTGGCGGCGCTCTGCGTGGACGCAGCCAGCTCACTGGCCTCGCGCGCATGCGCAGCGTTCTGGCGCACGGTGACGGTCAGCTCCTCCATCGAGGCTGCGGTTTCCTGCAGGTGCGCCGCCTGGCGCTCGCTGCGCTCGGACAGCGCACCATTGCCTGCAGCGATCTCGCTGGCGGCGGTACTGATCGAGGCCGCGCACTGCTGGATGCGGCCCACCATGCGCGCCAGCTGGCCGGCGGTGGCGTTGGCATCACGCTGGATCGCGGCGAAGGCACCGTGGTACTCACCGTGCATGCGCCGATCGAGATCGCCGTTGGCCAGCGCCGAAAGCATCTGCCGCACGTCGTTGACGGTGCTGCCCAGCGTATCGAGCAGCTGATTGATGCCACCGGTCAGGCCATCGAGGAAGCTGGCGCCTTCGGTTGCCTGCAGGCGCTGGCCGAGATCGCCGGCAGCGGCAGCAGCGACGATGCCGGCCACGGCGTTCTCCAGCGCCAGCTCCTGGGTACGGTCATGCCATTCCACGGCGAAACCGAGGCGCATGCCCTGTGCATCGAACACCGGGGTGACCACCTGGGCGAAGTGCACCGGGCCGATCTGTACCTTGCCGTTGTGGCTGGCCTGCAGGCCATTGAGGATGGCGCGGATGCGGTCCGGGTTGGCATGGAAGCGATGGATGCTGCTGCCGACCAGGCGTTCGGCATCGAAGTCAGGGAAGGCCTGGCGCAGTGTCGCCTGCTGGTTGCGCAGCAGAGCCACCACCGAGCGGTTCACATAGCGGATCACGTGATCATTGTCGGCGATCATCATCGCGGTGCGCGAGGCGTCCAGCGCCTGACGGATCTGCGCATTCTCGGCATGCGCCTCAGCCTCACGCCCACGTTGGGCCTGGACGTGGCGCGCGGTATCGGCCAGCGCATGGGCCAACGAGCCGGGTGCATAGGATGCGGTGTCGGCATGTGCGCCCAGGTCGGTGCCCGTGGCGATGTCGCGGGCCAGCGCAGCCAGCCGGCGCGGGCCGTGGCCAAGCGCCTCGGTCTGCTGGCGCAGGCGCAGCGCGACCTGGCCGAGGAATGCCGTCAGCCCGGCGAACAGGCCTGCCTGCAGCAACGTAGGTCCCACTGCTGCGCCCTGCAGCAGCGGCGCCAACAGCGCGAGCGTGCCGATGCCGCCGGCCAGCCATACCGGCAGGCGATCACGATGGCTCAACAGCACGCCCAGCAGCAGTGCAATCGGCAACGCCGGCGACAGGCCCGCGATCGCGCACAACCATGCCAACTGCAGCGACAACAACAGCGCCAGGCCATTGCGGGTGGCGCTATGGCCCGCTTTGGGACCGGCCAGCCACATGGCAGGCAGCACAGCGGCCGCGACCAGCGAGGCGGTCAGGACATGAGGCCCGCGCAGGGCCAGCACCAGGCCGGCCACCGCCAGTGCCGCACTGCCGATCAGCAATCGGCGGTCAGCGCGGTGGGCGAGCCGCTGCAGATGCGGCAGGCGGGCGGTATCGGGGGGGCGAGTGGATGCAGCGGACATCGGCGACTCCTGGATCAGCAGACGACAACGGCCACACGGTGACGCACGCACGAGTGCGTGGCCAGGGCATGGACCGGGAATTCGGGGAATGCGACGCAATCAACGTCGCGCAGATGGGGCGCCGTGACCACATCCTGTGGGTGACGGAGCAATGGAGCGGGCATGCGGACTTCCTTGCAGGACCAGACACACGCCGCAGGCCCGACCGGGCCCACGTGCTGCGGACGCAGCGGCCCGCAACTGATGTATCGGCCGGAAGTGCGCAGAATGAAGTGCAGCGGACGCTGCGACTCAGCCGGCGTTGTCGTTGCCGAGGAAGCGCAGGATCACCTCGGCGATGCGTGCCGGGTCTTCCATATGCAGGTGGTGGTTGCCGGGAAACACGGCCAGCCGTCCATCACGCAGGTGCTGCAGGCGATCACTGCGCATCGGCTCGGGATAGTAGGACTGCGCCGGCGTGGCATAGATCACCTGCGTCGGGCAGGTGATGGCCTGCAGCAGGTTGTCGATCTGGCCTTCGCTGAGGCGGATCGCAGTGGGCAGCATCAGGCGCGGGTCGCTGCACCAGCGGTAGCCACCTTCGACCGGTTCCACGCCGCGCTCGACCAGCAGCCGTGCGCAGGGTTCGCTGAGCTGGTTGGTCATCATCCGCGCGCGGATCGGCGCGGCCAGATCGGGGAACACGCGCAGCTGCTTGCGTGCCAACGCGCGCGTGGCGTTCACATGCTCGCGCAGGCGATGCGCCGTTTCTTCCTCGGGACCGCGCAGGCCGCCGAGTGCTTCGATCGCCACCAGCCGTTCGATGCGATCGCTGACCGAGGCGGTAAGGCTGGCAATGCCGGCACCCATCGAATGGCCGAGCAGGCTGAAGCGGTCCCAGCCCAGTGCATCGGCGACGTCGAGTACGTGGCAGATCGCGGCGGCCGTGGTGTAGCTGGCACCGGCCGGCAGATGCGCGCTGTGGCCGTGACCGGGCAGGTCGATGGCCACCAGCTGCAGCGAGGACAGGTGCGGCGCCAGCGGCACGAAGCTGGCGGCGTTGTCGAGCCAGCCATGCAGGGCCAGCACGCGTGGGCCGCCGCCGTGGTTGCGCAGGCCGGCGACGCGTGCGCAACCGACCTGGAGTTCAAACGGTTGCAGGCTCATGCCAGCGAGGACACGGCCAGTCGTGCCAAGGCGCGTGCATGCTCCGGTTCGGCGTTGAGGCAGGGGATGTAGCGCATCGTCGCACCGCGCTCGGCCAGTGTTTCGGTGAAGCCCAGCGCAACCTCTTCCAGCGTCTCCAGACAGTCGGTGGCGAATCCGGGGCAGACCACGTCGATCTGCTTCACGCCGGATTCGGCCAGCGCCCACAGGCTGGGCTCGGCATACGGCTGCAACCAGCGCTCGCGGCCGAAGCGCGACTGGTAACCCATCTGCCAGTCGTCCTTGACCAGGCCCAGTGCATTGGCGATGGCCTGCGCACTGGCCTCGCAGCGCTGCGGATACGGGTCGCCCGCGTCGGCCAGGCGCTGCGGGATACCATGGAAGGAGAACATCAGTTTCTGACCGCGACCGTGCTGTTCCCAGTAGCGGCGGATCGATCCGGCAATGGCCTCGACCCAGCCGGGATCGACCGAGTAATCCCGCACCAGGCTCACGGTCACGCCCGGGTTGCGGCGCTGCCACGCATCGACCCGGTCTTCGACCGAGGCGGTGGTGGTGGTGGAGTACTGCGGGTACAGCGGCAACACCACGATCCGGCGCGCGCCGTCGGCGGCAAGACGGTCGAGCTCGCCGGCCAGCGCCGGTTCGCCGTAACGCATCGCATGGCGTACCGTCAGGGTCGGCAGCAGGGCCTGCATGGCCTGCGCCAGCTGGCGCGTATGTACCATCAGCGGTGAGCCGTCGGGCAGCCAGACCTGGGCGTACTTGGCCGCCGACCGGCCGCTTCGCAGCGGCAGGATCAGCCCGCGCAGCAGCGGCTGCCAGAGCAGTGCCGGAATCGCGACCACGCGCGGGTCGGACAGGAATTCGGCCAGGTAACGGCGTACGGCGGGGGCCGTCGGCGTCTCGGGCGTGCCTAGGTTGACCGCCAGCACGGCGGTATCGGGTGCGTCGAGCATGGGCGGTATTGTCGCCTATCCGGCGCCGCACCGGGATGCAGGGTTCGGATTGCAGGCATAGCGCGCATCAATGCGGGCAGGGAACGCTCATTGGGGATTCATGACAACACCACTAATTTCAGTCACTTGCTATATCTTCCTATGGACTGACTTCTGGAGCCTGCCATGCGTCGCCCGATCCAAGCCCTGCTGATCGCCGCCAGCCTGCTGTCCAGCCAGGCCATGGCCGGACCGCAGGAAGACCAGCGCGCCCGCAACGCCGTGCGCGTGCTGGCCGAAATCCAGGAAATTCCTGAACAGGGCATTCCGGATAAATTGCTCGACGAAGGCCGCGCGGTCATCGTCATTCCCGACACGATCAAGGCCGGTCTTGTCATTGGCGGTCGTCGTGGCCACGGCCTGATGTCGGTGCGCATGCCCAATGGCGCATGGTCCAACCCGGTGTTCGTGAAGCTCACCGGTGGCAGCATCGGCTTCCAGGCCGGCGTGCAATCTTCGGATGTGGTTCTGGTGTTCCGCAACGACCGCAGCCTGGACAATCTGGTCAACGGCAAGTTCACGCTCGGCGCCGATGCTGGCGTTGCCGCCGGTCCGGTCGGCCGCAATGCCGCCGCCGCCACCGACGGCCAGCTGAAGGCCGAGATCTGGTCCTGGTCGCGTGCCCGTGGGCTGTTCGCGGGCGTCGCGCTGGATGGTGCGGTGCTGCAGATCGACGATGCCGCCAACCTTGACGCCTACGGCAGCAACACCACGCCGCGCATGATCTTCGAAGGTCGCGCCGCCGGTTCGCCGTCGATGGACGTGGTCGCCTTCCGTGATCGTCTGGAAGAGGCCACCTACGCCGCCCGCAACAATCGCAACGGCAACGGTGGCAGTGCACCGCGTCCGGCGGCGACCCCGGCGGTTGCGCCGGCGCCTGTTCAGGCAGCGCCGGCGGCCCCCGCCGAAGCCACCACCGCGCCGTTGCAGAACGTGCCGCAGAACCCGCCGCCGCAGCAGCAGGGCTTCCAGCCGGTCAACGACGGCGAAATCCGCACGGAAACGCTGGGCGGGAACTGACTTTCGTCACGCGCGCCGGCTGACAGCCGGTGCGCTATGCTCGACAGCCTGATCACTAACGTAACGAGCGTCTTTATGGGCAGTTTCAGCATCTGGCATTGGTTGGTCGTGCTGGCCATCGTCCTGCTGGTGTTCGGCACCAAGCGCCTGACCAGTGGCGCCAAGGACCTCGGCTCGGCGGTCAAGGAATTCAAGAAGGGCATGCGCGACGAGGACAAGCCGAACGCGCAGCTGGGCGACGAGTCGCGCAGCCAGGACGCCTCGCGCTCCGCGCAGGACGAGCACGACCGCACCCCTCGCTGATCCGGAGCGGTTGCGGTGTTTGATATCGGCTTCAGCGAACTGCTGGTGATCGCGGTGGTCGCCCTGGTGGTGCTCGGTCCCGAGCGCCTGCCCAAGGCGGCCCGCTTCGCTGGCCTGTGGGTGCGCCGTGCCCGCAATCAGTGGGATTCGGTGAAACAGGAACTGGAACGCGAACTGCAGGCCGAGGACATCAAGCGGCAGATGCAGGAGGTGCGCCAGGGCATGCAGGACACCGAGAACCAGCTGCGCGCCAGCGGCGAGGCGATCCGTCGCGAAGCGCAGCAGGCGCAGCAGCAGGGCGATACGCTGGCGCAGGAAGTACGCGCACCGGCGCCTGCGGATCCGCCGCCGCATATGGGCGGCCTGCCGCCTGCCGATGCACCGGTACAGGAGGGCATTGCGCCAGAGCCGATGCCGGCGACACCCCCTGAAGCCGGTGCTCCGACGCCGCAGCGCACGGAGCGCCAGCCATGAGTGAACAGGATTTCGGCGAAAGCTCGCTGGTCGAACATCTGGTGGAACTGCGCGGCCGCCTGGTGCGCGCATTGCTGGGCCTGGGCGTGGTGCTGCTGGCGCTGCTGCCGTTTACCCAGAAGCTGTACAACGCGCTGGCCGAACCGCTGGTCTCGCAGCTGCCCAACGGGCAGACGATGATCGCGACCAATCCGGCCGGCGCCTTCTTCGCGCCATTGAAGCTGACCTTCTTCGTTGCCCTGTTCGTGGCGGTGCCGTGGCTGCTGTACCAGCTGTGGGCCTTCGTCGCCCCGGGGCTTTACGCGCGTGAGAAGCGCCTGGCGGTGCCGCTGCTGGTGTCTTCGGTACTGCTGTTCTACACCGGCTGTGCCTTCGCCTACTTCCTGGTGCTGCCGGCGGTGTTCCATTTCCTGACCACCTTCAGCCCGGACGTGATCGCGATCACCCCGGATGCGAATGCCTACCTGGATTTCGTGCTGGCGATCTTCTTCGCCTTCGGTGGCAGCTTCGAACTGCCGGTGGCGATGGTGATCCTGGTGCTGCTGGGCTGGGTGACGCCGCAGCAGTTCAAGGAAGGCCGTGGCTACGCGATCGTCGGCATCTTCGTGCTGGCGGCGGTGCTGACCCCACCGGACGTGGTCTCGCAGCTGATGCTGGCGATCCCGATGTGCCTGCTCTACGAGCTCGGCATCCACGCCGCACGCTGGCTGGTGCCGTCGTCGGCCGTGAAGAAACCCGCCGCCTGATGCGGTAGCGCCGGGCCATGCCCGGCGTGCGGGGTGCGATGTGATGCCACCGCCGGGCATGGCCCGGCGCTACCGGTGGGACCGGTCAGGCGTGGAACACGTCGCTCGAGGTCGGGGTGGTCGGGACCGGCGGTGCGGCGCGACTGCCACGGTGCACGAACATCTGCTTCCACGCGGCATAGACCGCGCCGACATACAGCGGCATCAGCACCGTGGTCAGCACCAGCTGCGCGATGAAGGCGGCGGCCAGCGGGCCACCGATCAGCATCGCGATCTGGATCACGATCACGAACAGGATGTAGATGCAGAACGCGGCGATCAGGCCGAGCACGGCGAACACGATCATCGCGCCGATGTTCTCGATGCAGCCCTGCAGGCTCAGGCGCAGCGCGTGCATGCCGCTCTGCTTGTCGAACACTACCAGCGCCGGCTGGGTGAACATCGCCAGCGACAGCGCCACCGCGCTCAGGAACACCAGCAGCATCCACAGCGCGATGCGCTTGGCCGGCAGGTTGGCCACCAGCGCTGCGGCATCGTCCGGCTTGATCTGCTGGCCACTGCGGCTGATCTCTTCCATCTTGGTCATGACCTCGCTGAAGGCGGTGAAGCCTTCGCGGCCGATCATCATGAACAGCAACGCGCCCAGCAGCAGCACCGCCAGCACCTGGATCGCCAGCGGCACCAGCAGGTGGCTGACGCGGTGGTCGCGGATCGGCTGCAGCAGGTGCGAGGACAGGCCCGGGCGGCCTTCGTCGATCTCACCCACGGCGTAGAGCATGCCGCCGAACATGATCGGCGAGATGGCCAGGGTCATCAGCTGCACGGCCATGCCGGCGGCGCCGGGAATCAGCGTCGACAACAGGGTGACCACCCAGCTCACCAGCAGCCAGGCCAGGCCGATCCGGGCCAGCTGCAGCGGCGCACGCCGATACAGCGAGAACGTATCCAGCAACCACTGGGCGCCCGCCGAGGCCGGCAGCTTGCGAATCTCTTTCATGGACATCCGGGAAGGACAGGAGGGGACGGGCGGTTGCCCGTGCCGCTGATTATCCCTGTTTTGCCGCCGGCTGGGCTGAAGACAGCCGCGCCTGTCGGACGAAGCGGCGCAGCAGCTGGCGGGCCAGCGGTGCGGCGCTGACTGCGCGCTCGATGCTGCGCGCACAGCCGCCGTGGCGGCCGATGCAGTCGGCGCGGGCGCGCACGTAGCCGCGCATGTGGTGGGTGGCGAATTCGGGGTGGAACTGCACGCCCCAGGCCTGGCGCCCCCAGCGGAACGCGTGGCAGCCATCCAGCGGCGAGCGTGCCAGCACCTCGGCACCGTCGGGTGCGCGCAGCACGGTCTGCAGGTGGGTGGCGTGAGCGGCAAAGTGCTGCGGCAGGCCCTGGAACAGCGGATCCTGTGCCGCCTGTGGCTGCAGCTCCAGTTCGATCGTGCCGGACTCGCGCCCGGCCGGGTTGTAGGCCACCTCACCGCCCAGCGCATGCGCCAGCAGCTGGTGGCCGTAGCAGATGCCGAACACCGGCAGGTCAGCGTGGGCGGTCTGGCGCAGCCACGCCGCGCTGCGCTCGCTCCAGTCGGCGTGGTCAGTAACGAAGGCGGCCGAGCCGGTCACCAGTACCCCGGCAAAACCGTGCGGATCGGGCAGGGCGCCACCGTGTTCGACATCGACCACCACCGTCTCACGTTCCTCCAGCCCGGCGGCGACGCGGATCCAGTGCGGAAAGCGCCCGTAGCGGCGCAGCGACGGTACCGGGCGGCCGGTTTCAAGGATCAGGAACGGGGCTGGGTTCATCCGGGGGCGGCAGCACTGACAGGACTTCCTCGATTGTAGTCAGCCCCTGCGCCACCTTTTCAAGCCCGGCCTGGCGCAGGGTTCGCAGCCCTTCAGCGCGCGCGGCACGGGTGAAACCGGCCAGATCCATGTCGGCGCGGATCTGCCCGCGCAGCCGCGAGCCCAATGGCAGCAACTCATACAGGCCGATGCGGCCGAGGAATCCGGTGCGCCGGCACTCCAGGCAACCGACCGGACGACAGGGCGTGGCGGCATCTGGATATGCAGCCTGGCTATCAGCCAGCACCGCCCAGTCGGCCGCACCGAGGGTGTGCGGCTGCTTGCAGTGCGGACACAGGGTGCGCACCAGGCGTTGGGCGAGGATGCCGTTGAGGGTGCTGGCCAGCAGGTAGTGCGGCACGCCCAGGTCGAGCAGGCGGGTGACCGCCGACGGTGCATCGTTGGTGTGCAGGGTGGACAGCACCAGATGGCCGGTCAGCGAGGCCTGCACCGCCATCTGAGCGGTTTCCAGGTCGCGGATCTCGCCGATCATGATGATGTCCGGGTCCTGCCGCAGCAGGGTGCGCACGCCGCTGGCGAAGTCCAGGTCGATGTTGGCCTGCACCTGCATCTGGTTGAACTCGGGGGCGATCATCTCGATCGGGTCCTCCACCGTGCACACGTTCACGTCCGGCGTGGCCAGCCGCTTCAGCGTGGAATACAGGGTGGTGGTCTTGCCCGAGCCGGTCGGGCCGGTGACCAGCACGATGCCGTGCGGGCGCTCGACCAGTGCATTCCAGCCAGCGGCCTCCTGCGGGCTGAAGCCGAGCTGGTCGATGCTCTTGAAGGCGGCATCGGGGTCGAAGATGCGCATCACGCACTTCTCACCGAAGGCGGTGGGCATGGTAGACAGGCGCATCTCGACCTCGCGGCCACCCGGCGAGCGGGTCTTGATGCGGCCGTCCTGCGGGCGCCTGCGCTCGGCCAGGTCCATGCGGCCGAGTACCTTGATGCGGCTGACCACCGCGGTCATCACTGCCGGCGGCACCTCGAACACCTTGTGCAGCACGCCATCGATGCGGAAGCGCATGCGTCCCATCTCGCGGCGCGGTTCCAGGTGGATGTCCGAGGCCCGCTGCTCATAGGCGTACTGCAGCAGCCAGTCGACGATGTGCACGATGTGCTGGTCGTCGGCATTGACGTCGCCGGTGCGGCCCAGCTCGACCAGCTGCTCGAAGCTGGGCAGGGTGGTGTTGGCCTCGCCACGGACGTCGCCGCGCGCGCCACGCACCGAACGGGTCACCCCGTAGAACTCCATGGTGTAGCGGTGCAGGTCGAGCGGATTGACCACCGCCAGCTCGATGCGGCGGCGGGTCAGGTGCTGCAGGTCGCGGCGCCATTCCTGCACCAGCGGCTCGCTGGTGGCCACCAGTACCCGTTCGGCATCCACTGCCAGCGGCAGGAAGCGGTGGCGACGGGCATAGGCGTGGGAGACCAGCGCGGTGACCGCAGCGACGTCGACCCGGGTCGGATCGATGCGCAGGTAGCGGTTGCCGGTGCGTTGGGCCAGCCATTCGGTCAGGCGTTCCAGGGTCAGTTCGCCGCCGTCGCGGGTGGCCAGCTTGAGGTTGGACAGCAGCACCAGCGGGTGCACTTCACTGGCATTGCGCGCGCCCTGTGCGGAAAACCGCATGCGCTCGCCCTCGTGCTCGGCGACCAGGCCGTCGGCCAGCAGCGCCGCACCCACCTGCTCGAAATGCAGGCGGCCCCACGGCAGCGGGACGCCGCCTGGCTCGCCGGGCGTGCCCACCGGCAGCCGATGTTCCATCTGCCTGCTCCTCCCGGGTACGGAATGCCCCGCAGGTCGGCCGTTATACTAGCGCACCCCCTTGCCGGCCAAGACTCGTACGCATGTCCGCGACCCCGACCGTTCCGATCACCTTCCAGGGCCTGATCCAGACCCTGAACCAGTTCTGGGCCCAGCAGGGCTGCGTGCTCATCCAGCCGCTCGACCTGGAGGTGGGCGCCGGTACCTTCCACCCGGCCACCTTCCTGCGGGCGATCGGGCCGGAAAGCTGGAACGCGGCCTACGTGCAGCCGTCGCGCCGCCCGACCGACGGCCGCTACGGCGAGAACCCGAACCGCCTGCAGCGCTACTACCAGTACCAGGTGGCGATGAAGCCGGCGCCGGACAACATCCAGCAGCTGTACCTGGATTCGCTGAAGGCACTGGGCATCGATCCGCTGGTGCACGACCTGCGCTTCGTCGAGGACAACTGGGAATCGCCGACGCTGGGCGCGTGGGGCCTGGGCTGGGAAGTCTGGCTCAACGGCATGGAAGTGACCCAGTTCACCTACTTCCAGCAGGCCGGTGGCCTGGAGTGCCGACCGGTGCTGGGCGAGATCACCTACGGTCTCGAGCGTCTGTGCATGTACCTGCAGAACTGCGACAACGTCTATGACCTGGTCTGGACCTACGGCCCGGACGGCCAGCCGGTGACCTACGGCGACGTCTACCACCAGAACGAGGTGGAGCAGAGCACCTACAACTTCGAATACGCCGACGTGGACGAAATGTTCCACCGCTTCGATGCCTGCGAGCGTGAAGCGCAGAAGCTGGTGGAAGTGGGCCTGCCGCTGCCGGCCTACGAGCAGGTGATGAAGGCCAGCCACACCTTCAACCTGCTCGATGCGCGCCGCGCGATCAGCGTGACCGAGCGCCAGCGCTACATCCTGCGCGTGCGCGCGCTGGCCCAGGCGGTGGCCAAGGCGTATTACGAGCAGCGCGAGAAGCTGGGCTTCCCGGGTGCGAAGAAGGCCTGACCGCCTTCCTGCACCGTCCCGCTTTTCATCAACTACCCGGGGCGCCGGACGCGTTGCGCGCTGCGCCCCCACCACAGGATCGAACCGATGAGCCAACTGTCCCCCCTGCTGATCGAACTGGGCACCGAGGAGCTGCCGGTCAAGGCGCTGCCGGGCCTGGCCCAGGCGTTCTTCGACGGTGTTGTCGAAGGCCTGCGCAAGCGTGGCGTCGCGCTGGAGCTGGGCGATGCCCGCCCGCTGTCGACCCCGCGCCGGCTGGCCGTGCTGCTGCCGGGCGTCGGCCTGGAACAGCCGGAACAGCACAGCGAAGTGCTGGGCCCGTATCTGAACATCGCGCTGGACGCCGAAGGCCAGCCGACCAAGGCCCTGCAGGGCTTCGCCGCCAAGGCCGGGATCGACTGGACCGCGCTGGAGAAGACCACCGACAACAAGGGCGAGCGCTTCGTGCACCGCGCGGTGACCCCGGGCGCGAGCACCGCCAGCCTGTTGCCGGAAATCCTGCGCGAGGCGATCGCGGCGATGCCGATTCCCAAGCCGATGCGCTGGGGCGATCACGCCTGGGGCTTCGCCCGCCCGGCGCACTGGCTGGTGCTGCTGCACGGCGCCAACGTGGTCGAGGCCGAACTGTTCGGCCTGCAGGCCGGCCGTGCCAGCCGTGGCCATCGCTTCCACCACGACCAGGCCGTGTCGCTGGCGCAGCCGCAGGACTACGTTGAAGCGCTGCGCGCCGCGTTCGTGCTGGTCGACCCGAGCGAGCGACGTGCGCGCATCGTCGCCGAGGTCGAGGCCGCTGCAGCCGGGGCCGGTGGCAGCGCCCGCATCACCGAAGACAACCTGGAGCAGGTGGTGAACCTGGTCGAATGGCCCTCGGCGGTGCTGTGCAGCTTCGAACGCGCCTTCCTGGCAGTGCCGCAGGAAGCACTGATCGAAACGATGGAGATCAACCAGAAGTTCTTCCCGGTGCTGGATGCCGCCGGCACGCTGACCGAGAAGTTCATCGGCATCGCCAACATCGAATCGAAGGACGTGGCCGAAGTGGCCAAGGGCTACGAGCGGGTGATCCGCCCGCGCTTTGCCGATGCCAAGTTCTTCTTCGACGAGGACCTGAAGCAGGGCCTGGTGTCGATGGGCGACGGCCTGAAGACGGTGACCTACCAGGCCAAGCTGGGCAGCGTGGCCGACAAGGTGGCGCGCGTGGCCGCACTGGCCGAAGTGATCGCAGCCCAGGTCGGTGCCGATCCGGCGCAGGCCAAGCGGGCTGCCGAGCTGGCCAAGAACGACCTGCAGTCGCGCATGGTCAACGAATTCCCGGAACTGCAGGGCATCGCCGGCCGCCACTACGCCGTGGCCGGTGGTGAATCGGCCGACGTGGCGCTGGCCATCGACGAGGCCTACCAGCCACGCTTCGGTGGTGACGACATCGCGCTGTCGCCGCTGGGCAAGGTGCTGGCCATCGCCGAACGCGTGGATACGCTGGCCGGTGGTTTCGCTGCAGGCCTGAAGCCGACCGGCAACAAGGACCCGTTCGCGCTGCGCCGCAATGCGCTGGGCCTGGCCCGCACGATCATCGAAAGCGGCTTCGAACTGGACCTGCGCGCGCTGATGGCCAGCGCCAATGCCGGCCTGGCCGCGCGCAACGTGCAGGCCGATGTCGGCGAGCTGTACGACTTCATCCTCGACCGCCTGAAGGGCTACTACGGCGACAAGGGCGTGCCGGCCACGCACTTCAACGCGGTGGCCGAGTTGAAGCCGGCCTCGCTGTACGACTTCGATCGCCGCCTGGATGCAATCGGCACCTTCGCCGCGCTGCCGGAGGCAGAGGCGCTGGCCGCGGCCAACAAGCGCATCCGCAACATCCTGCGCAAGGCCGAGGGCGAGATTCCGGCGCAGATCGACGCGGCACTGCTGCAGGAAGATGCCGAGCGCGCGCTGGCCGAAGCGGTCACCGCCGCCATCGATGACACCGGCGCCAGCCTGCACCAGAAGGACTATGTGGCGGTGCTGGCACGCCTGGCGCGCCTGCGTCCGCAGGTCGACGCGTTCTTCGATGGCGTGATGGTCAACGCGGAAGATCCGGCACTGCGTGGCAACCGCCTGGCGCTGCTGACGATGCTGGGCGAGCGCCTGGGCAAGGTGGCGGCGATCGAGCATCTGTCGAGCTGACGCCCGTATCGGTAGTGCCGGCCGCTGGCCGGCATTGCCCCCGATCTGTGGGGTGCCGGCCAGCGGCCGGCACTACCGGAACATCGCCGGCGTTGTCTATCGGGGTCATTGCCGACATCGTGGACGATGCCGGCATCCTGATTGGTCGGTTGCGACAATCGACACTTTGCGGTGTATTTTGACCGCCACTTAACAACCGATCCGCAATGACGTGATGCATTTCGCATCGTCACCTCCGGTCGGTATGCTGTGCCGCATGCAGCCAAAGAAATACGCCCTGCCGCTGATGGTCCTGTCGCTGGCCGCCACTTCCGTGGTCCATGCGCGCGGCACCATCGACAAGGTGGACATCAAGGGATTGGACAAGGGCGACGACGCCGCAATCATCGAGAACATCCAGGAATCGCTGTCGCTGTACGACACGATCGGCAAGGAGCAGGGCGAATCGCGCCTGGAGTACCTGCTGTCGCAGGCCGAGCGGCAGACCCGCCAGGCGCTGGAGCCGTTCGGCTACTACAACCCGGTGATCAAGGTCGAGGCGCCGCGTGAGGACGAGCACGTGCGCGTGCTGATCCATGTCGACAAGGGCGCCCCGGTGACCGTGCGCCGCGAGCACATCGACATCACCGGCCCAGCGATGTACGACCAGTACCTGCAGGACGACCTGGCCGCCTTCAAGCCCCGCAAGGGCCAGCGCTTCGAGCACACCCAGTACGAAGCCAGCAAGATCACCATCACCCGGCGCCTGGCCGAGCGCGGCTACTTCGATGCCGACTACACCCAGCGCCAGGTGCAGATCACCCGCGCCGACAACGCCGCCGACATCGACCTGACCTGGGACAGCGGCCGCCGCTACAACATGGGCCCGGTGCGCTTCGAGCAGGATTACTTCGTCGACAAGCTGTTCGATCCACTGGTGTACTGGGACCAGGGCAGCTACTACCACGAGGGCAAGCTGGACCGGCTGCGCGAGTCGCTGACCAAGCTGGACTACTTCAGCGTGATCGACATCCAGCCGCGCCCGGACCAGGCCGACGAGAACGGCGAAGTGCCGGTGGACGTGAAGCTGACCCGGGCCAAGCGCACCATCTACACCGCAGGCCTGAGCTACGGCAGCGAGAGCGGCCCGGGTGTGCGCGGTGGCATCGAGCGGCGGTTCCTGAACAACCGTGGCCACAAGATGAACACGCAGCTGGACTATGCGCAGAAGCGCAAGAGCCTGGTCACCAGTTACCGCATTCCGGCCTTCAACTGGCTTGATGGCTGGTACACCTTCGCTGCCAGCGCGTATGACGAGCAGACCGACTACATCGACCTGCGCAACTTCAAGCTGATCGCCAGCCGCAGCGGCGAGATCAACGAACACTGGACCGCGATCGCCTCGATCAACGCGCTGCGCGAGCGCTGGCGCTATGCCTCCGGCACCGAATTCACCGACGCGGTCTACAACACCTCGACGCTGGTGTACCCGCAGATGGTTGCCGACTACGTCAACGTCGACGACGAGATGTTCCCGCGCAAGGGCATCAGCGGCGCTGCAACGGTGCGTGCCGGCGTGGAAGGCGCCGGCTCGGATACCAGCTTCGTGCAGGCCAACGCCGTGTTGCGCTGGTACATCCCGGTGGGTGAAAGCAATCGCCTGATCCTGCGCGGCGAGGGCGGCACCACCTGGACCAGCGATCTGGTGGCGATGCCGCCGAGCCTGCGCTACTTCGCCGGTGGTGACCGCAGCATCCGCGGCTACGCCTACCGTGAGGTCGGCCCGCGTACGCCGAAGCCGGACAAGTACGCGCTGGGTGCCAAGAACCTGGTGATCGGCTCGGCCGAGTACGAGCACTACTTCAACGGTGGCCCCTGGGGTGCGGCGGTGTTCGTCGATACCGGCAGTGCCTTCGACAACACCATCGACCTGCATACCGGCGTCGGCTTCGGCGTACGCTGGAAATCGCCGGTGGGCCCGGTGCGCATCGACGTGGCGCACGGCCTGAACAACCCGGATTCGCAGTTCCAGCTGTACCTGAACATCGGAGCGGACCTGTGAGCGCGTCCGCACCTACCCCGAACACCCCGCCGCCACGCGTGCGCTTCTATCGCCGTCGCCGCTTCTGGGCATGGTCCGGCGCCGGCGTGATCGGCCTGGTGCTGCTGGCCCTGCTGGCGGTGTACTGGCTGCTGCAGACCGTGGCTGGCCGTGACGTGCTGCTGGCGCAGGTGGTGGCGCGGCTGCCGGTGGGCGCCAGCTTCACCTGGGACAAGGTGGACGGCCCGGTGGCCGGCCCGCTGACCCTGTACAACGTCGACTTCCGCTATGACGACATCCATTTCCACGCCGAGCGTGCCCACCTGGAGCCGGACCTGCGCCCGCTGTTGGGCCGCAAGCTGCTGCTGGACAAGCTGGAGCTGACCAACGCGACGTTGAACCTGGCCAAGAGCGATGAGCCGTTCAAGCTGCCGTCGTGGCCCGATTCGCTACCGCAGATCGAAATGCCGCTGGCGATCCAGGCCGATGCCATTGCCATCGATGGCTTCCGCATCAGCCAGGCCAACGAACCGGTGATCGACATCAGCCGCGTGCGCGGCGGCATCGAGATCGCCAACGGCGAGTTCCAGGCGCACAAGCTGGTGGTGGACAGTGACATGGGCAACTTCACTGCCCAGGGCCGTTACATCCCGGCCAAGGACTACGACACCGACGTGACGGTGACGGCGGTGTTGCCGGCACCGCGTGGGCGCACAGCCGCTACCGTCGGCCTGGTCGCCCGCGGTGACCTGTCGCACATGGAAGTGGCGGTGGCCGGGCGTGCACCGAAGCCACTGCACGCGATGCTGGTGTTCGATGGCCGCACCGACCCGACGTGGAACGCCAGCGTGCGCAGCGACGAGCTGGATCTGGCGTTGCTGTCGCCGGCCTTGGCGAGCTCGGCGATCACGCCGTTGTCGCTGGATTTCACCGCTGCTGGCAAGGGCGGCAATGCCAACCTGCGTGGCAGGGTGAAGCAGGGCGAGCAGGAACTGGAACTTGCACCGTCCATGGTGTCATTGCAGGACCAGGTACTGAAGGTCTCGCCGCTGCTGCTGAAGGGCCTCGGTGGCGAAGCCCGCCTGGAGGGCACCGCCGATTTCAGCCAGGAAGACCAGCAGAAGCTCAACTTCTCGGTGGTCGCGCGGGACCTGACCTATGTGCCGACGCCCGATCCGAACACCGCCGGCAGCGCACCGGTGCCGGTGACCCTGAAGGAAGCACGCTTTGGCCTGGCTGGCACGTTGAAGGCCTGGGCCGCGATCGGCCGCGCCGAGGTGGAGCGTGATGCACAGAAGGCGCAGCTGCGCTTCGACGTGCGCGGCAACGATCAGGCCGCGTCGATCCACCAGCTGCAGGCGCAGACCCCGGGTGGCCAGCTGCAGGTGGAAGGCCAGGTGGCGTGGGCACCGCAGCTGGACTGGGACGCCAAGGCCACGCTGAAGGACTTCGACCCCGGCTATTTCGTGCCGGGCTGGAACGGCCGCCTGTCCGGCAACCTGGCCTCCAAGGGCCGCCAGCTGCCGCCGCCGGCCAATGCCGCACCGGGCACCTCGGGTACGCTGGAAGCCACGGTGGACCTGCCCTCGCTGAAGGGCATCCTGCGCCAGCGCAATCTCGACGCACAGGGCAAGTTCGCACTGCAGGGCGCGCAGGGCCAGGGTGACCTGAAGCTATCGCTGGGCAGCAGCCGGGTGACCGCGTCGGGCAAGGTCGGCGACCGCCTCGACATCGATGCGCGTTTCGAGCCGCTGCAGCTGAGCGACCTGCTGCCGGCCGCCGACGGTGGCCTGCGTGGCCAGGTACAGGTGAAGGGCCCGCGCGATGCGCCGGACATCACCGCTGACCTGGTCGGCAACAACCTCAACTGGGATGGCTACGGTGCCGAGAGCGTGAGCATCAAGGGCCGCCTGCCGTGGCGCGGCGACAGCGGCACGCTGGCCGTGCAGGGCCAGCAGGTCAACGCGGGCATGCTGCTGGAGCGGCTGAACATCGACGCACAGGGCAGTGTGTCCAACCTGCGCCTGGCCGCGCAGACCCGCAACGAGATGGGTGCGGTCGAGCTGCAGGGTAGCGTGCGCCAGCAGGGCACGCAGTGGCGTGGCGAACTGGCGTCGCTGCGCATCGCACCGGTGAAGGGCGATGCCTGGGCGCTGCGTGCACCGGCGGCGTTCGCGATCAACGGCAGCACCTACACCCTGTCCGAAGCCTGCCTGTCCGCCGCGAGCAGCGGCGCGCTGTGCGCACAGGCCAACTGGCCGCGCGAAGGCCTGGTGGTGCGCAGCGACGCGCTGCCGCTGGCGCTGGTGCAGCCGTGGTTGCCGCCGCAGTCCGGGCGCCGCATCTACCTTCGCGGCGATGTCAGCCTGGACGCGCACATCCGCCCGCGCGGCAACGCCTGGGAAGGCCATGTGGAGGTGCGCTCGAAGGAAGGCGGCGTCCGCCTGGGCGAGAACCGCAACACCGTGGGCGATACCACCCGCGGCGAGCTGGTGCGCTATGACCAGTTCTCGCTGAAGCTCGACATGACCCCGGCCAGCATCAAGGGCTACCTGGGCATGGGCTTCCAGGGCAATGGCTTCGTCGACGCCAAGATGCAGACCGGCTGGGAAGCCAGTGCGCCGCTTAATGGTGAGCTCTACCTCAACATGTCGCGGCTGTACTGGCTGGAGCTGTTCTCGCCGGACATCGTGCGACCGACCGGCCTGATCGAAGGCCACGTCAGCCTGCGCGGGACGCGAGGCCAGCCGTCGCTGGGCGGTGACGCACAGCTGAGCAACTTCAAGGGCGAATTCCCGGCGCTCGGCCTGACCTTCGACCAGGGCAAGGGCAGCTTCGTGGCCCAGCCTGATGGTTCGGCCAAGATCACCGCGCAGGCCAACTCGGGCCAGGGCACGCTGTACGTGGACGGTGGCCTGTCGTGGTTCGGCGATGCGCAGCCGCTGCAGCTGAAGATCCATGGCGAGAACGTGCTGCTGTCCAACACCAGCGAACTGCGCATCGTCGCCAACCCCAACCTCGACTTCACCCTGGCCAAGGCGGCGATGGAGCTGCGCGGCACCGTGCACGTGCCCGAGGCCGACATCGATCTGGAACGCTTGGACCGCGGCACCTCGGTGTCCGAAGACGTGGTGGTGCTCGACCCGGCCGATCCGGAAGAGTCGCGCACCTCGCCGCTGGACATGGACCTGACGGTCAGCCTGGGCGACAAGGTGAAGATGACCGGGTTCGGCCTGAAGGGCGCGCTGACCGGCAAGATGCAGGTCTGGGCCAAGCCCGGCCGCGAAATGACCGCCAATGGCGGCCTGGAAGTGAGCGGCCGCTACAAGGCGTATGGGCAGGACCTGACCATCACCCGTGGCAACCTCAACTGGAACTACAACGCGGTGTCCGACCCGCGCATCAACATCCGCGCCGAGCGCCGCATCGGTGATGTCACCGCCGGCATCGACGTGACCGGGCGTGCCCAGCAACCCCGTGCCGACGTGTGGTCCGATCCGGCGATGTCGCAGTCCGAGGCACTGGCCTATCTGGTGCTGGGACGCAGCCTGACCGGCGCCAGCAGCGACCAGGCGCAGCAGGTCAACGCGGCCTCGGCGGCGCTCTCGGCTGGCAGTGGCCTGCTCGCCTCGCAGCTGGGTGCCAAGCTGGGCCTGGATGATGCAGGCGTGAGCCAGTCGCGCGCGCTGGGTGGTTCGGTGATCGGCGTCGGCAAGTACATCTCGCCCAAGCTTTACGTGGGTTACGGCGTGTCGCTGGTGGGCGCCGGTTCGGTGATCACGCTGAAGTACCTGCTGCGCCGCGGGTTTGATGTGGAAGTGGAATCGAGCACGGTGGAAAACCGTGGTTCGATCAACTGGCGGCGGGAGAAATGACCGGGTCGGGGGCGGCGCCCTTTCGTTGAAAGGGTCCGACCCCTGGCTTCTTCAGCTGCGGCGCAGCCGCTGGCGGTGCCCGGACAGGTCCATGCTCCACAGCAGCAGCGCACCCAGCAGCGCCGGCAGCACGCTGAGCACGGACAGCATCACCAGGAATGACACTGGCAATTCCATGCGGACGGGCTTGCCCCGGCGCAGCTGGTAGCGGATCCATGCCGTGGCCAGCACGGTCCAGGCCAGCAGCCAGCACAGCGGTGCCAACCACAGCGAAGGCGAGGGCACCCACAGGTAGACGGCGGTACCGACCACTGCGATGGCTGCGCAGGCGACCGGCAGGGCCAGCCAACGCAGCCGGGAAGGCGGCACGGACGGGTCTTCAGGGGCGCTCTGCCAGACGAACAGATGACGCAGGCCAATGGCCAGCAGCGTGCCGAGCAGTGGCGCCAGCGCTGCCGTGCCCAGCACGATCGCCCTGCGCTGCTCTTCCGACTGGTAGGGCAGCAGCGTGTTGGCGATCTGGGTGGTGGCCAACGCGATGAAGGCCATCAACGTCAGCGCCACGCTTGCCAGCAGTGCACGCAGCAATGACAACTGTGCCGCGGTGAGGCGGGTGACATCGCTGGCGCCGGCCCAGAAGCGGGCTTGGCCCGCATCAATGCCGGGCGGCAGAGGGCGGTCCTCCTGGCAGCCCAGTACGTCCATCAACGCTGCGGCCTGGCGCGGCACGCGCAGCGGCAGCGCGGACATCAGGTTGCGCACGTGCGAACGCGGTTCGCGCAGCTGCTGAAGGCGGCTGGCAGCGTCATCGTGGCTGGTCCAGCGTCCGCCACGCGCCTCCATCTGCTGGGCCAGCAGATCGGTTTGCGCGGGCAGTTGCAGCCAGTCCTGCCAGGCGTGTTCGGCCAGCTCGCGCAGTTCGCCTGGTGCCAGGCCGCAGCCCGCGTCGTCCCAGCCGAAGGCCTGGTAAAGCGCCGCGGCTTCGGACAGGTTCATGGGCGCCTGCCGCGCGCGCAGCGCCTGCAGCACCCTAGCACTGGCTTCAGCGCGCTCGTCCAGGGACCACTGGCTGCGCAGGCCCTGCAGGTACACCGCGAAAGGCTGCGGGTCAGTGGATTTGGCGCGCTCCAGCAGGTCCATCCAGTTGCTCATGGGTTTGCCTCGTGTGGGGGCTGCAGGCTTGAACGATCACTGTCTGCATTGCCGGGGGAGCTGGAAAATGCCCCGCGGAGGATTGCGATGGCGGCCAGCAGGGCGCACGTCAGAAGCAGTGCCAAAGCGACCGTTCGCCGCGTGAAGCGTCTGCGTGACGGCACGGAATGGTGCAGGGCGTCGCATGCGGCCGCCCAGAACATGACCTGCCTGCGCTGCAATGGCGGTGGGAGCGCCACGTGCGCCATCACAGGCACGCCGACAAGGTAATGCAGCGTTTCACGCATTTCGTGCCGCGTGCGCGCGGACAGCGCCTGGATGCGCGCGCGCAGTGGGTGCCAGGGGCCACTGAGCCGGGCGACACGGGTGCGGGCCTGCACCACCGAAACCGGCGCATTCTCAAGATGCATGTAACGGGCGAGCGCGGTCTCGTTGCCTGGCACCAGCAACCAGCACAGGTGCATGCTGTGGCCGAGGGCGGCCATGTCGTAGCACTCGCGGCTACTGTCCCGGTCATACCACTGGAAGCGGTCGGCCAGCTGCTCGAAGTTCGCTTGCGGGAACGGCGTAGTGCCCTTCATCAGCCGTTGCCAGGTTGCCAGGTTCACCGCGCCAGCATCCGCGGGGGGCTGCAGTTCCGGGGACTGCTGCAGCCAGGCTGCGAAGTCTGCCGGATCGCGTTGCTGACCGTTGCGGACGATGCGGTCGGCAAGCGCCTCGGCGGCAGATAGCCCTGTCGAATGCGTGGTGCCCAGATCGATTCCTGCGATCATCGGTCCTTCCCTAGTATCCGTGCCTGATTCTAGCCAGCATCGGTGCCCCCAACCATCGGCCGTTGCCCCATGCGGCCCCAGCGGCTATGGTCCCGGGCTGTTCTGTCGTACCGGATTGCCTCATGTCACCACGCAAAGCCCTTCCCACCGCCCTGGCCCTGGGCCTGACCCTCGCCGCGGGTGCCCATGCCGATGAAGGCATGTGGATGCCGACCCAGCTGCCGGACCTGGCCAAGCCGCTGCAGGCCGCTGGCTTCAAGGGTAATCCGGCCGACCTGGCCAATGTCACCGCGCCGCCGCTGAGCGCGGTGGTGCGCGCTGGCGGCGGCACCGGCTCGTTCGTGTCCAGCGACGGCCTGCTGCTGACCAATCACCACGTGGCGATGGGCGTGATCCAGTACAACAGCTCCCCAGAGCACGACCTGATCAACGGTGGCTTCATCGCCAGGGACCGTGCCGATGAGCGCCCGGCCAACCCGGACTTCCGCGTGCTGGTCACCGTCGGCTTCGACAAGGTGACCGACCAGGTGCTGGCGCAGGCCCGCGGCAAGACCGGCCGTGCCTACTTCGATGCCGTCGATGCCGCCAGCAAGCAGATCGTGGCCGAGTGCGAGAAGGATGGCAGTGTGCGCTGCTCGGTGGCCAACATGTACTACGGCACCGACTTCTACCGCATCGCCCAGCTGGAACTCAGCGACGTGCGCCTGGTGTACGCGCCGCCGCGTGCGATCGGCAACTATGGCGATGAGATCGACAATTTCATGTGGCCGCGCCACACCGGCGACTTCACCCTGCTGCGCGCCTATGTGGGCAAGGACGGCAAGCCGGCCGCCTACAGCAAGGACAACGTGCCCTACCAGCCGCCGGCACATCTGCAGATGTCGGTGGAGGGCCCGAAGGAGGGCGACTACGCGATGCTGGCCGGTTATCCGGGCATCACCTACCGCCACCGTACCGCGGCAGAATTCGCCGGCCAGATCGACACCGTGCTGCCGCGCCGCGTTTCGGTGTTCCAGCAGATGATCGACACCATCGAGGCGGCAACTGCCAAGGACGCGCAGGCACGTACCCGTTACGCTTCGCAGCTGCAGTCGCTGAAGAACAACCGCAAGCGCGCCGCCGGTGAGCTGGAAGGTCTGCTGCGCAGCGACGCCAAGGCCCAGCGTGCCGCCGACGAGACCGCGATGCTGGCCGCCACCGACCGCAGGTACCAGAGCGACATCAAGGCGCTGCTGGCCAACCTGTCACAGGGCGCGGCGGTGGGCGAGCGTGACCTGCTGCTGGACCAGATGGCCGCACAGAGCCAGTTGCTGCGCTCGGCGCTGCTGCTGGAGCGCCTGCGCATCGAATCGGCCAAACCGGACGCGCAGCGCGAGAGCGGTTACCAGCAGCGCGACCAGGCGATGATCGAAGGCGTGCTCAAGCAGGTCCAGCGCCGCTACGCGCCGGAGGTCGAGAAGGCCCTGCTGACCACCCTGCTGACCCGTTACCAGCAGCTGCCGGACGCGCAGCGCGTGGCCGAGTTCGACGCCGCCTTCGGCCGTACCCCGCAGCAGCTGGCCAAGGCACTGGACACCCTGTACGCCGGCACCCAGCTGGGTGACGAGGCGCAGCGCCTGTCGCGCTTCGCGGCTGCGCGCGAAGGCAAGCCCCTGGCCGCCGATCCGCTGATCGCCGTGGCCGGCCCGCTGGTGGCCGCGCAGCTGCGCATCGAGAACGAAAGCAAGACCCGCGAGGGCGAGCAGCTGCGCCTGCGCCCGGCCTACATGCAGGCGCTGTTCGCCTGGCGTGCCAAGCAGGGCCGCGCCGTGTACCCGGATGCCAACCGCACCCTGCGCATCAGCTACGGCAAGGTCGAGGCACTGCACCCGCGCGATGGCGTGACCTACTCGCCGGTGACCACCGTGGCCGGCATCGTCGAGAAGAACACCAATGCCTATCCGTTCGACGCACCCGAGCCGCTGCTGGCAGCGATCGCCAAGGGTGACTTCGGCAGCACCGCCGATCCGGCACTGAAGACCCAGACGGTCAACTTCCTGACCAACCTGGACACCACCGGCGGCAACTCCGGCTCGCCGGTGCTCAATGCCAAGGGCGAACTGATCGGCCTGAACTTTGACAGCAACTGGGAGTCGGTCAGCGCCAGCTGGTGGTTCGACCCGCGCTACAAGCGTGCCGTGCACGTGGACATGCGCTACCTGCGCTGGCTGCTGGCCAAGGTCTACCCGGCGCCGGAACTGCTGAAGGAAATGGGCGTGCCGGCCCAGTAAGAAGCCGGCCACGACCCACGGTCGTGGCCCGCACCGCGTAAGCCCCCACACTGGTGGGGGCGGTTGCCCCCAACGAGCCCGTACACCCGGCCGCGCCTGGCCTACACTGCGGGTTCCTCCGACGGAAACACACGCGTGGTCTCCAGTTGGGTCCTGCTGCTGGTCTCGGTTGCCTATGCCGCGCTGCTGTTCGGCGTGGCGTGGTGGGGCGACCGTCGGCCGATGTACCCCGACCGGCCGTGGCTGCGGCCGGTCGTCTACAGCCTGGCGCTGGCGGTGTACTGCTCGTCGTGGACCTTCTACGGCGCGGTCGGCACTGCCGTGCGCAATGGCGTGGGCTACCTGCCGATCTACATCGGCCCGCTGCTGCTGCTGTTGTTCGGCTGGCGCATCATCGAGCGCCTGGCGCTGATCGCACGCAGCCAGAACGTGGTCTCCATCGCCGATTTCATCTCCTCGCGCTTCGGTCGCTCGCGGCGGCTGGCGGCGCTGGTGGCGATCATCGCGCTGATCGGCATCATTCCGTACCTGGCGTTGCAGTACAAAGCGGTGGCGATGAGCCTGCAGGTGCTGACCGGCAACACCGGCCCGACCGGGTTCTTCACCGACCCGGCGCTGTACGTGGCATTGCTGATGGCGCTGTTCGCCACCCTGTTCGGTACCCGCCAGGTCGATGCCACCGAGCACCACCACGGCATGATGCTGGCGATTGCCTTTGAATCGGTGATCAAGCTGCTGGCGATGCTGGCGGTGGGCGTGTTCGCCTACCTGTGGCTGAGCAACCGCACCGACGCGGTGGTCGAGTCGGTGCATACGCTGTTCACCGGCCTGCCGCCGGTCGGCTTCATCTCGCAGACCCTGCTCAGTTTCCTCGCCATCATCTGCCTGCCGCGCCAGTTCCACGTGGCCGTGGTCGAGTGCGGTGACGTGCGCGACGTGCGCCGCGCGCGCTGGATGTTCGGCGGTTACCTGGTGCTGATCTCGGGCATGGTGCTGCCGATCGCCACCGCCGGCGTGACCCTGTTCGGCACCGGCGGCAGCGTCGCCGACGACTCGATGGTGCTGGCGCTGCCGTTGGCCGAAGGCCGCAATGCGCTGGCGCTGATCGCCTACGTGGGCGGCTTCTCGGCGGCCACCGGCATGGTCATCGTCTCGTCCATCGCGCTGGCGACCATGGTCAGCAATGATCTGGTGATGCCGGTACTGCTGCGTCGGAGCGGTGACCACCAGGAAGCCGCTGACGTCGCCTCGCGCGTGTTGTGGATCCGCCGCCTGGCGATCCTGCTGCTGGCGCTGATGGCCTACAGCTACTACCGCACCAGCAGCAACGACAGCACGCTGGCCTCGTACGGCCTGATGGCGTTCGCAGCGGTGGCGCAATTCGCGCCCGGCCTGATCGGCGGCCTGTACTGGCGCGGTGCCAGCCGGCGCGGCGTCGAAGTGGGCATGCTGCTGGGCTTTGCCACCTGGCTGTACACCCTGCTGCTGCCGGCGATGACCATGGCCGGCTGGGTCGACGCCGCCTGGGTACAGCACGGCCCGTTCGGCATCGAGTGGCTGCGTCCGCAGCAGCTGTTCGGCATGTCCGGCTGGGACCCGCTGACCCACGGCACGTTCTGGTCGCTGCTGGTCAATGCGGCCACGATGATGCTGGTGTCCGCACGCTGGCGGCCCGGCGTCGACGAGCGCCTGCGTGCGGCACCGTTCCTCGACCCGTATGCCGAGCGCCCGTCGGTGGCCGGCGGCTGGCCCGGGCATGTGCATGTGGGCGACCTGCTGGCGCTGGCTTCGCGCGTGGTCGGCGAACGCCATGCACGGCGTTCGTTCTTCGAGCAGGCGCAGTCGCTGGGCCGTGAGCTGCAATCCTCGGCACCGGCTGACCGGCCGTGGGTGCAGTTCACCGAGCGCCTGCTGGCCGCCTCGATCGGTGCGGCATCGGCGCGCCTGCTGCTGACCAGCCTGCTGCGTGGCTCGGGCATGGACCTGGGGGAAGTGGTGGCGGTGCTGGACGAAGCCGGGCAGGAACTGCGCTTCAACCGCGAGATCCTGTCGACCACGCTGGAGAACATCAGCGCCGGGGTCAGCGTGGTCGATCCGGACATGCGCCTGACCGCGTGGAACCGCCGCTACCAGGACATGTTCGGTTACCCCGACGGCATGCTCTACGTGGGCCGCCCGGTGGCCGACCTGATCCGCTACAACGCCGAGCGCGGCGAGCTGGGCGAGGGCGATATCGAAGTGCAGATCAACCGCCGCATCGGTTACATGCGCGCCGGCTCGCCGCACGTGTTCGAGCGCACCCGCAGCGACGGCAAGGTGATCGAGATGCGTGGCCAGGCGCTGCCCGGCGGCGGTTACGTGACCAGCTACAACGACATCACCGACTACAAGCACGCTGAAAGGGCGCTGCTTGAAGCCAACGAGACGCTGGAACAGCGCGTGGCCGAGCGCTCGCATGAGGCCGAGGTTGCGCAGCAGTCGAAGACGCGCTTCCTGGCGGCGATCAGCCACGACGTGCTGCAGCCACTGAACGCCGCGCGCCTGTTCGCTTCGGCGTTGCGTGACAGCGACCACGTGAGCGATGAGCAGAAGCACCTGGCCGAACGCGTGGATGCGTCGCTGCGCGCGGCCGAAGAACTGCTGGATGGCCTGCTGGACGTGTCGCGGCTGGATGCCGGTGGCCTGCACCCGGTGATCGGCGAGTTCGATGTGAGTGCGTTGATGCGCGAACTGGCGGCGCAGTACACGCCGGTCGCCGCCGGTCGTGGCCTGCGCCTGGACCTGTTCGCGCGCCCGGCGTGGGTACGCAGTGATCGCCGCCTGCTGCGCCGCGTACTGCAGAACTTCCTGGCCAATGCGCTGCGCTACACACGCCAGGGGCGCATCGTACTGGCCGTGCGCCAGCGCGGCGACGAGGTGGAACTGCAGGTGTGGGATACCGGCCCTGGCATTCCCGAACACCACATGCGGCAGATCTTCGACGAGTTCCACCGCTACCAGCAGCCGTTCGACTGGGGCGAGCAGGGGTTGGGCCTGGGCCTGTCGATCTGCCAGCGCATCTCGCGCCTGCTCGACCATCGCCTCAATGCACGCAGCCGCGTTGGCAGTGGCTCGATGTTCTCGATCATCCTGCCGCGGGTTGCGCCCTTGCCCGGCTACACCGAGCCTGCCAAGGCGACCCAGGCTGTGGCCACACCGGTGCGCAGCGATTCGCTGGCGGGCCTGCGGGTGCTGTGCGTGGACAACGACGAGGAAATCCTCGACGGCATGCGTGCATTGCTTGGCCGCTGGCAGGTGCAGGTGATCACCGCCGCCACCGTCGACCAGGCGCTGGAGAAGATCGCCGAGCGCCCGCAGGTGATGCTGGTGGACTACCACCTGCACGACCGCATGGATGGCCTGGATGCGCTGGTGGCACTTCGCGAGGCTGCGGGCTACCCGTTGCCCGGTGCGCTGCTGACCGCCGATGGTCGCGACGAGTTGAAGCGGATGGCGCGCGAACGCGGCTACCGCGTGCTGACCAAGCCGATCAAGCCGGCCTCGCTGCGCGCCTTCCTGGGCGCGCTGCGGGATGCGCAATAGATCCACGCCATGCGTGGATGCGATGCCAGGTAGTGCCGGCCGCTGGCCGGCAACCACGCAATCGCTCGCTTCCGATGCGTTACCCCACGCCGTGCAGGTGTTCGTACAGGATGGTCGCGCCGATGATCACCAGGATCACGCCACCGATGATCTCCGCACGCTTGCCGACCATGCTGCCCAGCACGCGGCCGAGCATGATGCCGGCGGTCACCATGGTCAGTGTGCACAGGCCGATGACCGCGGCCATCACGCCGATATGCACGTCCATGAAGGCCAGGCCGATACCCACCGCCATCGCGTCGATGCTGGTGGCGAACCCGGTCAGCGCCAGCTTCCAGAAGCCGTGGTGCTGCGAGGGATCCTCGTCATCCTCGGCGCTGTCCGGGCGCAGGCCGTTGTAGATCATGTGGATGCCCAGCGCACCGAGCAGGCCGAACGCGATCCAGTGGTCGAAGGCTTCGACGTACTGCAGCGCGGCGCGGCCGAGCAGCCAGCCGATGATCGGCGTGATCGCCTCGATGACGCCGAAGATGATGCCGGCACGCAGTGCATCGCGGAACACCGGCTTGCGCATGGCCGCACCCTTGCCGATTGCGGCGGCAAAGGCATCGGTGGACATGGCAAAGCCGATCAGGAGGATCGAAATGGGGGACATGGACAGCGGCTGAGGTCGGGCAAGGGCGGACGCACGGCTCGCGCTCGCGCCCAACCTGACGTTGCGCGCGCGGGCCGCTGGTCTCGCCAACCATCATGGTTGTCCACGCCACGGCGCACTGGCCGAGTATGTTGACGTGGACGATTCCTGCGAAGGAATCCGGCTACTCCCCAAGGGGACGCGAAGCTTAGCATCGCGATTCGCGCGTGGCGCATTTACAGACAAACGCGCAGGCAGGGCTGGTTTGTATAGCGATGGCTATAACACGGGCCAAGCAAAGGCGTGCCAAGCAAGCTTGGCACCTACCAGGGCGGTTTCAGACGTTCCAGGCGAATGCCGGCCAGCGGCCGGCACTACCGTCAGTCTTCTTCGGGCGGCAGCACGATGGCGTCGTCGTCGATGGCCAGCTTGCCGGCCATCAGCACGGCCTGGGTGCGGTTGGTCACGCCGAGCTTGCGCAGGATGGCGGTGACGTGGGCCTTGATCGTCGCTTCGGAGACGTTGAGGTCGTAGGCGATCTGCTTGTTCAAGCGGCCAGCGCCGAGCATCTGCAGGACACGGAACTGCTGCGGGGTCAGCTCGCGCAGGCGCTGGCCGACTTCGCGTTCTTCGCTGCCGGTGGGCGGCACGTTGTGCGCTTCCGGCGGTGCCCAGGTCTCGCCATCGAGGATGGTGCCCAGCGCATGGCCGATGGTGTCCGAATCCGCAGACTTCGGGATGAAGCCCAGCGCACCGTGGTCGAGCGCGCGGCGCATCACCGTGGCTTCTTCGCGCGCGGACACCACCACCACTGGCAGCTGGGGGTGCAGTGAGCGCATGTGCACCAGTGCGTTGAAGCCCTGCGCACCGGGCATGTTGAGATCCATCAGGACCAGGTCGGCGTCGTTGTGCTGGTCGGCCAGCGCGTACAGCGCTTCCACGCTGTCGGCCTCGAACAGCTGCACGCCGGGGATGACCCGCTGCACGGCTCCACGCAGGGCTTCGCGGAACAGCGGGTGGTCATCGGCAATCAGGAGGGTGGTCATGGTCGGGGGGAACCGTGGGGGAAACCAGATGGGGTCAGAGCCGTTTCCTGGTGGAAAGGGATCCGACCCCGGGTTCTGCATCAGCGCACCTTGCGCTCGTCCACCAGCGACGCCACCACCGACGGATCGGCCAGAGTCGAGGTGTCGCCGAGCTGGTCCGGCGCGTTTTCGGCAATCTTGCGCAGGATGCGGCGCATGATCTTGCCCGAGCGGGTCTTCGGCAGGCCCGGTGCCCACTGCAGGTGGTCCGGTGTGGCGATCGGCCCGATCTCCTTGCGCACCCAGGCGATCAGCTCCTTGTGCAGTTCATCGCTCGGGGCCTCTTCGGCCACCAGGGTGACGTAGGCGTAGATGCCCTGGCCCTTGACGTCGTGCGGGAAGCCCACGACTGCCGCTTCGGCCACCTTCGGATGCGAGACCAGCGCGCTTTCCACTTCGGCGGTGCCGATGCGATGGCCGGACACATTGATCACGTCGTCGACGCGGCCGGTGATCCAGTAATAGCCGTCTTCGTCGCGGCGGCAACCGTCACCGGTGAAGTAGCTGCCCGGGTAGGTGCGGAAGTAGGTATCGATGAAGCGCTGGTGGTCGCCGTACACCGTGCGCATCTGGCCCGGCCAGGAGTCACGGATGATCAGGTTGCCCTCGGTCGGGCCGTCCTGGATCTCGCCATCGGCATTGACCAGCGCCGGCTGCACGCCGAAGAAGGGCAGGGTGGCCGACCCCGGCTTGAGGTCCATCGCGCCGGCCAGCGGCGAGATCAGGATGCCGCCGGTTTCGGTCTGCCACCAGGTATCGACGATCGGGCAGCGGCTGTCGCCGACCACTTCGTAGTACCAGCGCCAGGCTTCCGGATTGATCGGCTCGCCGACGCTGCCGAGCAGGCGCAGCGACGCGCGCGAGGTCTTCTTCACCGGCTCCTCGCCTTCGCGCATCAGCGCACGGATGGCGGTCGGGGCGGTGTAGAAGATGCTCACCTTGTGCTTGTCGATGACGTTCCAGAAGCGCGAGGTGTCCGGATAGTTCGGCACGCCTTCGAACATCAGCGAGGTCGCACCGTTGGCCAGTGGCCCGTACACGATGTAGCTGTGGCCGGTGACCCAGCCGACGTCGGCAGTGCACCAGTAGATATCGTCCTCGCGCAGGTCGAACACCGCTTCATGGGTGTAGGCCGCATACAGCAGATAGCCGCCGGTGGTGTGCAGCACGCCCTTCGGCTTGCCGGTGGAGCCGGAGGTGTAGAGGATGAACAGCGGGTCTTCCGCGTTCATGCGTTCCGGCTCGCAGGTGGACGGCTGGCTGTCCACCACATCGTGGAACCAGCGGTCGCGCGGGGCCTGCATGTCCACCGCGCCGCCGGTGTGGCGCACCACCAGCACGGTTTCAACCGTGTTCGTGCCCGGCAGCTTCAGCGCGGCATCGACGTTGGCCTTCAGCGGAATCCTGCGGCCACCGCGCAAGCCTTCGTCGGCGGTGATGATCAGCTTGCTCTGGCAGTCGCTGACGCGGTCGGCGATCGAGTTCGGCGCGAAGCCACCGAACACCACCGAGTGGATCGCACCGATGCGCGCGCAGGCCAGCATGGCTACTGCGGCGTCGACGATCATCGGCAGGTAGATGGTGACGCGGTCGCCTTTCTTGACCCCAAGGTTGCGCAGCGCATTGCCGAGGCGGCAGGTGCGCTCATACAGCTCGCGATAGGTCACGTGCTGGGCCGGTGCATCCGGGCCGTCCGGCTCGAACAGCAGGGCGGTCTTGTCGCCGCGCGTCTCGAGCTGGCGATCCAGGCAGTTCACGCTGGCATTGAGCTCGCCATCCTCGAACCACTTGATGTGGAAGTCGGACAGGTCGTAGCTGACGTTCTTGATCTTCGTCGGCTTGCGCATCCATTGCAGGCGCTCGGCGGCCTTGCCCCAGAATCCATCCGGGTCGGTCACCGACGCCTGGTACTGCTGTTCATAGGTCTTCTTGTCGATGCGTGCCTTGGCGGCGAACTGCGGATCGACGGGGTAGATATCAGCCATGGCACCCTCACTTGCACGTTGACTTTGTATGTGCGGTCGCAGCATCGCAACGACCGATCCCCCTCAGTTTGCCCCATCCACCCCCGGCCGCGTCACCACCCTGGTTAGACCATGGTCGAAAGTGAGCGCTCTGCAGGGCCGGGTTCGACCAATGGCGAATAGCCGCTATACATAATCGCCCCGCAGTCTCGGCTCGACCGTGCCCCACGCGCGGCATCACCTTGCCACTTGGGAGAGAGGGCAACATGAGCCACCGTACGTTGAAAGCCGTGCGCACACCTTTGGCGGCCTGCCTGCTGGTCGCCCTGGTCGCACCGGGCATGGCGTTCGCAGAGACCGCCAAAGAGAAGGCACTGGAAGCACGCGTTGCCGAACTGGAACGCCAGGTCCAGCTGCTGCTGTCTTCGCAGCAACAACAACAGACCCAGATCAGCCAGACCCAGCAGGCGGTAACCGAAGTGCGCACGGTGCAGGCCGAGCAGAAGCCGGTTGCACAGGTGCCGGCCGGCAAGCAGCCGATCCAGGTCACCACCATCACCCCGGGCGCGGCACCGGGCACCACGGTCAAGATCGGCGGCTTCATCAAGGCCGACTTCCTGGCCACCCAGACCAGCGATGGCCAGCTGGCCGACGACGCCACCGGCCGTTCGCTGTACCTCCCGGGCCAGACCCCGGTGGAAGGCGCCGGCGGCAGCGGCAAGCGCTCGGGCACCGATTTCAACGCCCATGCCAAGTTCTCGCGCTTCAACCTGGGCATCGACAACGTCAGCGAATCGGGCAACAAGGCCGGTGCGTTCTTCGAGATGGACTTCTTCGGCAACTCGCTGGGCAACCAGACTGCCACCAATACCTACGGCGTGACCCTGCGCCACGCCTACATGTACTGGAACAACTGGCTGGCCGGCCAGACCTGGTCCAACTTCATGGACGCTGCCGCACTGCCGGAAGCGGTCGACTTCGTCGGCCCCACCGACGGCGTGATCTTCGTGCGCCAGGCCCAGGTGCGCTACACCCAGGGCGGCTTCAGCGTCGCGCTGGAAAACCCGGAAACCACCACCCTCACCGGCACCCGCAACCCGGTCACCGGCGCCTGGACCAACGCCAGCGCCAACTCCGACCGTGGCAGCCTGCCCGACCTGACCCTGCGCTATGGCTGGAAGGGCGACTGGGGCACCTTCGGTGTCGGCGGCATCGTCCGCCAGTTGAAGGTCGACAACCAGGCGACCGGCGCGAAGGCCGACAAGGTGGCCGGCGGCCTGACCCTGGGCGGCAAGTGGGTGATGGGTGACAGCGATTCGCTGCATTACCAGCTGACCGGTGGCGAAGGCATCGCCCGCTACATCGGCCTGGGCATCACTGCCGACAGTGCCTATGACGTGGCCCGCGACGAACTCAACCCGACCGGCGTGCTGGCCGGCTATGTCGGCTGGCGGCATGCGTTCTCGCCGAAGCTGCGCACCAACCTGATCTACGCGCGCAGCGACTACGACAACGACAGCATCCTCGGCCCGCTGGTGACCAAGAGCGTGCAGAGCATCCGCGGCAACATCTTCTATTCGCCGCTGCCCAAGGTCGATATCGGCGCCGAGCTGATGTATGGCCGTCGCGAAGTGGAGAACGGCAACAAGGGTGACATCACCCGGTTGCAGTTCACTACGAAGTACAGCTTCTAAGAGCGTGCCGGCCGGCGGCCGGCACCTACCGAGATTGAATGCCGGCCAAGGTCGGCATCTACCGAATTGAGTGCCGACCAACGGTCGGCACCCACCAACAACGATTGCTTCGGAGGGGAAGCGTCCCATGTCCAGTACACCCAGCACCGCACATAAAGCGGGCACCCTGACCAAGGGCCACAAGAAGGTCATCTTCGCATCGAGCCTCGGCACGGTGTTCGAGTGGTATGACTTCTTCCTGTACGGCTCGCTCGCGGCCATCATCGCCAAGCAGTTCTTCAGTGGCGTCAATGAAACCACGGGCATGATCTTCGCCCTGCTGGCGTTCGCCGCCGGCTTCTTCGTACGCCCGTTCGGCGCGGCCTTCTTCGGCAGCCTCGGCGACCGCATCGGCCGCAAGTACACCTTCCTGGTCACCATCCTGATCATGGGCATCTCGACCTTCCTGGTCGGCGTGCTGCCCAACTACGCTTCGATCGGTTTCGCCGCTCCGGTGATCCTGATCATCCTGCGGCTGGCCCAGGGCCTGGCGATGGGCGGCGAGTACGGCGGTGCCGCCACCTACGTGGCCGAGCACGCGCCGGACGACAAGCGTGGCCTGTACACCAGCTTCATCCAGTGCACCGCCACGCTCGGCCTGTTCCTGTCGCTGCTGATCATCCTGGCCTGCCGCATGACGCTGGGCAACGAGGCCTTCGAAGCCTGGGGCTGGCGCATTCCGTTCCTGGTGTCGATCCTGTTGCTGGGCATTTCGGTATGGATCCGCCTGCAGCTGAGCGAATCGCCGCTGTTCCAGCAGATGAAGGCTGAAGGCAAGGGCTCCAAGACCCCGTTCCGCGACAGCCTGAAGGGCGGCAACCTGAAGCTGATGTTGCTGGTCCTGCTCGGTGCAGCGGCTGGCCAGGCCGTGGTCTGGTACGGCGGACAGTTCTACGCGCTGTTCTTCCTCAGCAGCATGCTGAAGGTCGATGCCACCACCTCCTACCTGCTGATCGCCGCAGCGCTGGCACTGGGCACGCCGTTCTTCATCTTCTTCGGCTGGCTGTCCGACCGCATCGGCCGCAAGAAGATCATCCTGGCCGGCTGCCTGCTGGCGGCCATCACCTACATCCCGATCTTCAAGGGCCTGACCCACTTCGCCAACCCGGCCATCGAAGAAGCCCGCAGCAGCTCGCCGGCCCTGGTCGTCGCCGATCCGGCCACCTGCTCGTTCCAGTTCGATCCGGTGGGCCTGCGCAAGTTCACCAGCTCCTGCGACGTGGCCACCGCCGCGCTGACCAAGGCCGGCGTGCCGTACGACGTGCAGCCCGCCGCCGCCGGCTCGCTGGCGATGGTGAATGTCGGCAGCGCCAGCGTCACCTCGTATGAGGCCGCGGGCCTGACCAAGGAAGAAGGCAAGGCCAAGGCCGATGCGTTCGGAGCAGAGCTGAAGACCGCGCTGACCACCGCCGGCTACCCGGCCAAGGCCGATGGTGCGCGCATCAACATCGCCGGCACCATCTTCATGCTGTGGCTGCTGGTGCTGTACGTGACCATGGTCTACGGCCCGATCGCCGCCTACCTGGTCGAACTGTTCCCGACCCGTATCCGCTACACCTCGATGTCGCTGCCGTACCACATCGGCAACGGCTGGTTCGGTGGCTTCCTGCCGGCCATCTCGTTCGCGCTGGTGGCCGGTACCGGCAACCTGTACTACGGCCTGTGGTACCCGATTGTGATCGCACTGATGTCGGTGGTGATCGGCGGCCTGTTCCTGCGCGAAACCAAGAACGTGGATATCACCAAGTAAGAATGATATTCATCGGATGAAGGAGAGGCCGTGGTGCAGACCACGGCCTTTTCGTTTCCCTGTAGCGCCGAGCCATGCTCGGCGACCGCGCAACGCGCGGCACAAAACTCCGCAGACGCGAAAAGGCAGAACTCAATGCCGCCATCGCGGTTGACAGGCATCCGAAGCCGCAGGCCCTCTCGCGCCCGGGGTCAGATCCCTTTCGCGCGCGAAAGGGATCTGACCCCATTCAAACGCGCAGCACCCCGTATAGTCGGCCCATGACGACCACCGCCCCAGCCGACCTCCCCGCCATCCTGCACACCCTGCGCAGCGCGTGGCAGTCGCAGCGGCCCACGCTCGCCCAGCGCGAGAATGACCTGCATCGCCTTCGCGAGGCGCTGAAGCCACGTCTGGACGAAATGGCCACGGCCATCGCCGAGGACTTCGGCCACCGCGCCCACACCGAATCGAAGCTGGCCGATGGCATGAGCGTGCTGTCGGCCATCGATCACCTGCGCCGCCACCTGCGGCGTTGGTCGAAGCCGCAGCGCGTACGGGCCGGCTGGAAGCTTTGGCCGGCGCGCGCGCAGCTGCGGCCGACGCCACTGGGTGTGGTCGGGGTGATCTCACCGTGGAACTACCCGGTCACGCTGGCGCTGGTGCCGCTGGTCACCGCCATCGCTGCCGGCAACCACGTACTGCTGAAGCCTTCGGAACACACGCCGCTCACCAGTGCGTTCCTGGCCGATCTGCTGGCCAGCGTGTTCCCGCCCGATCGGGTGGCGGTGGTGCAGGGCGGGGCGGATGTGGCCGCGGCGGTGTCCTCGCTGCCGCTGGACCATCTGCTGTTCACCGGCTCGACGGCCGTTGGCCGCAAGGTGATGGCCGCCGCCGCCGAGCATCTGGTGCCGGTCACGCTGGAACTGGGCGGCAAGTCGCCGGCCATCGTCTGCCGCGATTTTCCGCTGGGCAAAGCCGCCGCGCGGCTGGCCACCGGCAAGTGGTTCAACGCGGGCCAGACCTGCATCGCGCCGGATTATGTGCTGATCGATACGGTCCGCCAGCGCGAGTTCGTACAGGCGCTGCAGCAGCAGGTGCGCGAACGCTATGGCGACTTCAGCAATGCCGACGACTACACGCGCATCATCAACGAGGGCCAGTACCAGCGCCTGCAGGGCTATCTGGTGCAGGCGCGCGAACGTGGCGTGCCGGTGATTCCGTTGGCGCAGGTGGATGAGGCGCGCGCCGACCGCGAGCGTCTGCTGGTGCCGACCGTGGTGCTCGACCCGCCCGACGATCTGGACCTGATGCGCGAGGAAATCTTCGGGCCGATCCTGCCCGTGCGGGCCTACCCGGACCTGGAGGCGGCGCTGGCGGAGGTGCTGTCCCGCGATCGGCCGCTGGCGCTGTATCCCTTCAGCCATGACACGGCCACGGTGGAGCGCATCCTCGGCCAGGTGGTGGCCGGCGGGGTGACAGTGAATGACACGCTGCTGCACTTCGCCGCCGATGGCCTGCCGTTTGGCGGGGTAGGGGCCAGCGGCATGGGCGCGTACCACGGCCGGGCCGGGTTCGATGCGATGAGCAAGCGGCTGCCGGTGCTGTGGCAGTCGCGCTGGGCGGCCAGCGACCGGCTGCGGCCGCCGTATTCGAAGATTGCGGGGTTGTTGAAGCTGCTGCTGCGGTGAACCCAGGCAAGGCGTGGCTCTACTGAATCAGGGCCCGATTCTTCTGTAGAGCCGAGCCCACGCTCGGCTGCTCCTGGCTGGGTGCCCGATCAATGCAGCCGAGCGTGGGCTCGGCTCTACACGGGAATCCGGCCCGAGCCCCATCCCGGCCACCCGGGTAGAATGCCCGCATGAAAATCGCCTCGTGGAACGTCAATTCGCTCAATGTCCGCCTGCCGCACCTGGAACAGTGGCTCAAGGAGTTCGGCCCGGACATCGTCGGTATCCAGGAAACCAAGCTGGAGGACCACAAGTTCCCCGACTCTGCGCTGATCGCTGCCGGCTACCGCAGCGTGTTCGCCGGCCAGAAGACCTACAACGGCGTGGCGCTGCTGTCGCGTGAGCCTGCACAGGACGTGCAGATCGGCATTCCCGGCTTCGAGGACGAGCAGAAGCGCGTCATCGCCGGTACCTTCGGCGACCTGCGGGTAATCAACCTGTACGTGGTCAACGGCCAGGACATCGGTACCGACAAGTACGAGTACAAGTTGCGCTGGCTTGAGGCGGTGCATGCCTGGATCGCCGAAGAACTGCAGCGCCACCCGAAGCTGATCGTGATGGGGGACTTCAACATTGCCCCGGACGCACGCGACGTGCACGACCCGGAGGTGTGGAACGACAACCACATCCTGACCTCCACCGCCGAGCGCGGCGCATTGAACAAGCTGCTGCAGCTGGGCCTGCACGATGGCTTCCGCCTGCACAACGACGAGGCAGGCACCTTCAGCTGGTGGGATTACCGCGCCGCCGGCTTCCGTCGCAACCTGGGCCTGCGCATCGACCTGACCCTCGTCTCCGATGCGCTGAAGAGCGGTGCGGTGGCTTCGGGCATCGACCGCGAGCCGCGCACCTGGGAACGTCCGAGCGACCATGCGCCGGCGTGGGTACAGATCGGTTGAATGAACGAGGCCCGGCGATTGCCGGGCCCGTTCTGGAACATCTGCCGGCCAGCGGCCGGCACTACCCTCAGATCACCGTATGCTCTTGCGGGTGAACAGATTGACGATCGCCAGCAGGATCACCGCACCGATCAGCGAGAACAGGAAGGTTCGAATGGTGATCGCTTCGTTGATGCCGCCGCCGAACAGCCAGCCGGAAATCAGCGCGCCGACGATGCCGACCACGATGTTGAGGATGATGCCCTGCTGGGCATCGCGCTTCATGATGATGCTGGCCAGCCAGCCTACGATGCCGCCGACGATCAGCCAGATGATGATGCCCATGATCGAACCTCCGGTGGGGAACGGTGACCAGTTGACGCGCACGGCCGTGAACCCGTCGTGGAATTGCGTGATGGGCGCGTGCGGATGAGCCTGCCAGCCACCCTCGATGGCCCTTGGCGCTTCGGTCCGGTGACGGTCTGGCGGCGCCCGCACGTGCCCGGCCACCGCGGCGAACCGCAGGCACGGCAGGTGCTGGCGCAGGCCCTCGGGGCCGATCCGGAGACGCTGCCGCTGGTCCGCGATGACAAGGGCCGGCCGGAGCTGAGCGGCGCATTGGCCCACTACGGCACCGGCTGGAGCCACAGCGGCGAGGTGCTGCTGGTGGCGCTGGGCGAAGGCGTGCGGCTGGGCGTGGACCTGGAACTGCTGCGGCCGCGCGCCCGCCTGCTGGAGATCGTGCAGCGCTTCTTCCACCCGGAGGAGGTGGCGTGGCTGGAAAGCCTGGACCAGGCCGACCGCGAACACTGGTTCTTCCGCGTGTGGTGCGCCAAGGAAGCGATGCTGAAGGCGCACGGCCAGGGTATCTCGTTCGGCCTGCACCGCCTGCAGCTGGCGCCGGGGGCCGATGGCGCCCTGCACCTGCGCTGGTGCGACCCGGAACTGGGCGAGGCGGCGCGCTGGCACCTGCACGAATGGCAGGCCACCGGTCAGTTCCGGGCGGCGTTGGCCTGGTATCCGCACTGAGGCGGGGAATCAGCGCGCAAAACCGGCGATAATGCCGGCATGAGCGAACACCCACTTCCCGCCAGCGTGGCTGCCACGCTGGAACAGGGCCTGGCCAGCATGGGCCTGGATGCCGCGCTGGCGCCGCCGCTGCTGCGCTACCTGGCCCTGCTGCACCGCTGGAACGGCACCTACAACCTCACCGCCATCCGCGACCCGCAGGAGATGGTCACCCGCCACCTGCTCGACTCGCTGGCGATGCAGCCGTTCGTGGCCGATGGCAGCCTGGCCGACCTCGGCACCGGGCCCGGGCTGCCCGGCATCCCGCTGGCCATCGCCTGCCCGGGCCTGCAGGTGACCCTGGTCGAGAGCAATGGCAAGAAGGCGCGCTTCATGCGCGAGGCCGTGCGCCAGCTCGGCCTGGGCAATGCGCGCGTGGCCGAATCGCGCGCCGAGGCGCTGGACGAGGCCGGCCGTTATGACCAGTTGACCGCCCGTGCCATGGATACCCTGGCCGGCATCGTCCGCGTCGGTGGCCACCTGCTGCGGCCGGGGGGCGTGCTGCTGGCCATGAAGGGCGTCTACCCGCATGAGGAGATCGCGGACCTGCCGGCTGGCTGGCAGGTGCGCGAGGTGACCCCGCTGAGCGTGCCCGGCCTGGCCGGCGAACGCCACCTGGTCACTGTTACAGGCCCTTGATTCCCGCCGCCAGCCCCTTGTGCAACAACGGGTTGGCGATCCACGATTTCCGCAAGGGGCCGGTTGTACGCATAATGACCGGTCCCAGCACACGTCGACGAGGCACACCCGCATGGCCCGCATCATCGCCATCGCCAACCAGAAGGGTGGCGTCGGCAAGACCACGACCGCCGTCAACCTGGCCGCTTCCCTGGCCAACGCACCCAAGCGCGTGCTGCTGGTCGACCTCGATTCGCAGGGCAACGCGACCATGGGCAGTGGCGTGGACAAGCGTGAGCTGGCCGCCTCCACCTACGATCTGCTGCTGGGCGAGTCCAGCGCCGCCGATGTACGCGTGCAGACCGCCGAAGGCTACGACCTGCTTCCCGGCAACATCGACCTGACCGCCGCCGAGATCCAGCTGATGGCGCAGAGCGAGCGCGAGCAGCGGCTGAAGCGCGCGCTGGCACCGATCCGCGACGAGTACGACTACATCCTGATCGACTGCCCGCCGGCGCTGTCGCTGCTGACGCTCAATGCGCTGGCCGCTGCCGATTCGGTGATCGTGCCGATGCAGTGCGAGTACTACGCCCTGGAAGGCCTGAGCGCGCTGGTGGAAACCATCGAAGCGCTGCGTGCCAACCTCAATCCGGCGCTGGAGATCGAAGGCGTGCTGCGCACCATGTTCGACGTGCGCAACAACCTGGCCAACGCGGTCTCGGCCGAGCTCACCGAGCACTTCGGCGATCGCGTGTTCCGCACCATCGTGCCGCGCAACGTTCGCCTGGCCGAGGCACCCAGCCATGGCCAGAGCATCGTCGGCTACGACCGCGCCTCGCGCGGTGGCGTGGCCTACCTGGGCCTGGCTGGCGAGATCATCCGCCGCAACAACGAACGCAACAAGGCCACCAAGGCCGTGGAGACCGTCTGATGACCAGCAGCAAGCCGGCAGCCAAGAAGCGAGGCCTCGGCCGTGGCCTGGACGCGCTGCTGGGCCCGAAGGGCGCGGTCAGCCAGGTGCAGGCCACCACGGCGGTGATCGAGCCGCTGCCGGGGGAAGTGCTGCGCAAGTTGCCGGTTGGCCAGCTGCAGCCGGGCAAGTACCAGCCGCGCCGCGAGATGGATGAGGGCAAGCTCTCCGAGCTGGCCGACTCGATCAAGTCGCAGGGCGTGATCCAGCCGATCCTGGTGCGCCAGCTGCCGGCGGGCAACTACGAAATCGTCGCCGGTGAACGCCGCTGGCGCGCATCGCAGCTGGCCGGGCTGGACGAAGTGCCGGTGGTGGTGCGCGAGCTGGAAGACCGCACCGTCATCGCGATGGCGCTGATCGAGAACATCCAGCGTGAAGACCTCAACCCGCTGGAGGAAGCCGAAGCGCTGCAGCGCCTGATCAGCGAGTTCACGCTCACCCATGCCGAGGCCGCCGAGGCCGTCGGCCGCTCGCGCGCGGCGGTGTCCAACCTGCTGCGCCTGCTGGAACTACCAGTGGCGATCCGCCTGCTGCTGGAAACCCGCCGCCTGGAAATGGGGCATGCCCGTGCGCTGCTGACCCTGGCCCCCGAACTGGCCGGCAAGCTGGCCCAGGAAGCGGCCGACGAAGGCTGGTCGGTGCGCGAGGTCGAGCGGCGCGCGCAGGCTTTCGCCGCCGGCAAGGTGCCGAGCAGCCGTCCGGTGGCCTCGCCGAAGGTGCAGCAGGCCGACATCGCCTCGCTGGAAACCGAGCTGTCCGAAGCGCTCGGCGCCAAGGTGGCGATCAGCCACGGCCGTGGCGGCAAGGGCAAGCTGATCATCCACTACACCGACCTGGACACCCTGGACGGCGTGCTGGAAAAACTGCGCGCGCGCCAGGGCTGAGCCCGGCGCCGCGCCGGGGAGGCGGCCTGTTCCTGCCGCGCCCGGCGAATGACAGGGAACGCACTGCCACGCGCACCGCGGAATGCACCGTCTTCCGGCCCGTGGCCTCATCCAGGGAGCAGGACATGAGCAACGACTACGAAGACGTCAGCCCGGACGGCACCCAGATACTGGTACATCGCCGTGAGAAGGACTTTGTGCTCGCCATCGGCGAAGAACGGCACATCGAGGCGATCAGTGCCCACATCGAACACCACCTGGGACCGGTGTCCGGTGTCTTCCATGAAATCATCTCCGACCTGGTGCACATCGACGTGCACGTGGTGCCGGCCAATGACCACTGCCCGTACCTGCGCCTGGTCACCTCCGGCATGAGCGACCTGCCGATGACCGTGCCCGCCGAGGTGGATGCGGACGTGCCGCGCTACATGGAACTGATGGTGACCCTGCCGGCCGACTGGCCGGTCACGCAGGACGCCTTCGAGGATGAGCGCAACTACTGGCCAGTACGCCTGCTGAAGGGCATGGCGCGGTTGCCGCACGAGTACGACACGTGGCTGGGCTTCGGCCACACCATTCCCAACGGCCATCCCAGCGAGCCCTATGCGCCGGGCGTGGGTTTCGACGGTGCCATCGTGCTGCCGCCGGTGACCGCCCCGGAGGACTTCGCCACGCTGGAGCTGGAGGATGGCAATACCATCAGCTTCATGAGCCTGGTTCCGCTGTACCCCGAAGAGATGGACCTGAAGCTGAAGAAGGGCGCCGACGCCCTGCTCGACCGCTTCGATGCGAAACAGATCAACGATGTGATCGAGCCCGGCCGCACCAACGTGGCGAAGAAGCGTTTCGGTTTGTTCTGAGACCGGTAACATCAGGGGCCTGAACTTCGTTCCCAGGCCCCTGCCATGACCATCCTGCTCACCGGCGCTGCCGGCTTCATCGGTGCCTACACCGCCCGCGCGCTGCTGGAGGCCGGCCAGGCCGTGGTCGGCCTGGACAACTTCAACGATTACTACGACCCGCAGATCAAGCGTGACCGCGTGGCCGCGCTGTGTCCGGCGCTGGACCTGCGCACCCTGGACCTGACCGACCAGCAGGGCCTGGCCGCACTGTTCGACGAGGTGCGGCCGACCGCGGTGATCCACCTGGCCGCGCAGGCCGGCGTGCGCTATTCGCTGGAAAACCCGCATGCCTACGTCGACAGCAACCTGGTCGGCTTCGTCAACATGCTCGAGTTGTGCCGCCACCGTGGCGTGCAGCACCTGGTGTATGCCTCCAGCAGTTCGGTCTACGGCGATTCGGCCACGCCGCCGTTCTCCGAAGACCAGCGCGTGGACCAGCCACGCTCGCTGTACGCGGCGACCAAGGCGGCCAACGAGCTGATGGCCTACACCTACGCGCAGCTGTACGGCCTGCATGCCACCGGGCTGCGATTCTTCACCGTGTATGGCCCGTGGGGCCGGCCGGACATGGCACCGCTGCTGTTCTCGCGCGCGGTGCTGGCCGGTCGGCCGATCGACGTGTTCAACGAAGGCCGCATGCAGCGCGATTTCACACATGTCTCCGACATCGTATCCGGTATCCTCGGCGCCCTCGCGCATCCGGCCGACGGTCCGGTGCCGCACCGGGTGTTCAACCTCGGCAACCATACACCGGTCGAGCTGGAGCGCTTCATCAGCGTGATCGAGCAGGCCGCCGGCCGCCCTGCGCAGAAGGTCTACAAGCCCATGCAGCCCGGCGACATGGTGCGCACGATGGCCGATACCCGGCGCGCACATGACGCTTTCGGCTTCGATGCGGTGACCCCGATCGAACAAGGCCTGCCGCCTGTGGTGCAGTGGTGCCGCGAGTATTTTGGCGATCGCGCCTGAGGAAGGATCCTCACGCCGCCGGGTTCATCTTCGGATAACCTCGGTTTCGGAGAATGCGCGGTCTTTGTCCCCCCTTTGGCCGAGTGCCTTATGAGCCAACCCGAGCTTTCCGTTGTCGTCCCGGTGTTCAACGAGCGCGACAATGTTGCCCCGCTGGTCGCCGAAATCACCGCTGCGCTGCGTGGCCGGCTGCCGTTCGAGATCGTCTACATCGACGACCACTCGCGTGATGACACCCTGGCGGTGCTGCAGGGATTGAAGGCAACCACCCCGGAACTGCGCGTGCTGCACCATGTGAACCAGAGCGGGCAGAGCACGGCGGTGCGCACCGGCGTCAAGCACGCGCGCGCGCCGTGGATCGCCACCCTGGATGGCGATGGCCAGAACGATCCGGCCGATATTCCCAAGCTGCTTGCCGCACGCGACGCCGCCGAGGCGCAGGTGAAGCTGTTCGCCGGCTGGCGCGTCAACCGCCAGGACAGCGGCAGCAAGCGCTGGGCCAGCAAATGGGCCAACGCCATCCGTGCGCGCATGCTGCGCGACGACACGCCCGACACCGGTTGCGGCATCAAGCTGTTCGAACGCAGCGCGTTCCTCGACCTGCCGTACTTCGACCACATGCACCGTTACCTGCCGGCGCTGATGCAGCGTGCCGGCTGGAAGACCACCAGCGTGCCGGTCAATCACCGCCACCGTACCGCCGGCGTGTCCAAGTACAACAACCTCGGCCGCGCGCTGGTCGGCATCCGCGACCTGCGTGGCGTAGCCTGGCTGATCACCCGAAGCAAGCGCACCGCGGTGGAGGAGCGCTGATGGATCTGGAGCTGCACTGGCTGGATCAGCCCCTGACCTGGCTGTACTGGACCGGCCTGCATGTGACCGGCTGGAAGCTGATCGGCTACACCGGCGCACTGATGTTCGGCGGCCGCTGGCTGGTCCAGTTCATCGCCTCCAAGCGCGCCGGCAAACCCGTCATACCGCGCCTGTTCTGGTACATGAGCGTGCTCGGCAGCCTGATGACCCTGAGCTACTTCCTGTTCTCGGCCAAGCAGGACTCGGTGGGTGTACTGCAGAACCTGTTCCCGGCGTTCACCGCGCTGTACAGCCTGCACCTGGACATCAAGCACCGCGGCTGGAAGCGGGACAAGGCCAGTCACTGAGGCTGCGGGGTCGGATCCCTTTCCACTGGAAAGGGCTCTGACCCCTGTCAGGATCCCCGGCGCATCCTCGCATGGCGTGGATCTACTGCATGTTCAGCGGCGGTGCCCTGGTAGATGCCGACCTTGGTCGGCGCTGGGTTTCCCCGTGTGCCAAACAAGGTTGGCATCTACCAGAGCGGCCGGTTCCCGCTCCTGCCTGCGCTGCAGGCAGGACCTTCGTCCCATGCCACGGGCCGTGGGCGGTGCCATGATCGGGGTCTGCCTTCCCGGGAACCTGTGCTCGTGAAAACCCGTCTTGCCGTTGCCCTGTTGATCGCCCTGTCCGCCCCCACCGTGGCCCTGGCCGCTGCGCCCGCCGCCGCCGCCGCGCCCGCCAGCGTGGCCACCGAATCGCCCGCGGATGCCGCCTTCCGCGCGTTGTACGAGAAGGAATGGAAGTGGCGCCAGCAGGGAGGTGGTGAAGCCAGCGAGGACGAAGACGCCCCGGCCAACGCCACCCGCATGCCCGACATCGGCCCGGCCGCGCAGCAGGCGCGCCTGAAGGTCTGGGACGAGACCCTGGCCGCGCTGAAGAAGATCGACCCGAAGACCCTGTCGCCGGACAACCAGGTCAACTACGCGATCTACCGCGACCAGGTGTTCAACCTGGCCGAAGAGACGCGCCTGCGCGGCTACGAAATGCCGTTCAACGCCGATTCCTCGTTCTGGTCCAACCTGTCCTTCATGGCCCGGCGCGAGATGAAGACCGTGCAGGACTACCAGAACTACATCGCACGGCTGAACGATGTGCCGCGTTACTTCGGCCAGCAGACCGAGAACATGCGCGCCGGCCTGAAGCGCGGCTTCAGCGTGCCGCGCGCGGTGCTGGATGGCCGCGAAGTGTCCATCGCCACCGTCGCCGAACTGAAGGACCCGACCGAATCGCCGCTGTACGCGCCGTTCAAGAAGCTGCCCAACAGCATCCCGGCCGCCGAACAGGCCAGGCTGCAGGCGCAGGCGCGTGAAGCGATCAGCGGCAAGGTAGTGCCGGCGTTCCAGCAGCTGCGCACCTTCTTCGTCAACGAGTACGTGCCGCAGGCGCGCACCACCCTGGCCGCCGAAGCGATGCCCGATGGCAAGGCCTACTACAGGCAGCAGATCCACGAGTACACCACGCTGGACCTGTCGCCGGACGAGATCCACCGCATCGGCCTGGAGGAAGTCGCACGCATCCAGGGCGAGATGAACGACATCATCAAGCAGGTGAAGTTCAAGGGCAGCTTCGCCGAGTTCCTGACCTTCCTGCGTACCGATCCGCAGTTCTATGCGAAGACGCCGGAAGAGCTGCTGTCGCGCGCCGCGTGGATTTCCAAGCGGGCGGACGGCCAGCTCGGCAAGTACATGACGTTGCCGCGCGCGCGCTTCACCATCGTGCCGGTGCCACCGGACATTGCACCGTTCTGGACGGCCGGCCGCGGTGGCATGGGTACCTACTGGCTCAACACCTACAACCTGCCGTCGCGCCCGCTGTACAACCTGCCGGCGCTGACCCTGCATGAATCCGATCCGGGCCATTCGCTGCAGGGCGCGATCGCCGCCGAGCAGAAGAACCTGCCGGAGTTCCGCCGCAACGCCTACATCTCCGCCTATGGCGAAGGCTGGGCGCTGTACTGCGAGAAGCTGGGCGTGGAGATGGGCATCTACGAAACCCCGTACGAGGATTTCGGTCGGCTGACCTATGAGATGTGGCGCGCCGCGCGCCTGGTGATCGACACCGGCGTGCACAGCAAGGGTTGGACCCGCGAACAGGCGTTGGCCTACCTGCGTGACCACACCGCGCTGAGCGAGCATGAAGTGACCACTGAAGTGGACCGCTACATTTCCTGGCCGGGCCAGGCGCTGAGCTACAAGCTGGGCGAGATCGCCATCGTGCGCCTGCGTGCGCAGGCCGAGAAGGAGCTGGGCGACAAGTTCGACATCAAGGGCTTCCACGACACTCTGCTCAAGCAGGGCTCGGTGCCGCTGCCGGTGCTGGAACAGCAGATCCAGGCCTACATCGCCGAGCGCAAGAAGGCCTGACCCGACGCGTCGCCGGGCATGGCCCGGCGCTACCAGAATGCGCGGTGGTAGCGCCGGGCCATGCCCGGCGAGCGTGATGCGATCGGGTCAGAGCCCCGCCCGAAGGGCGGGGATCCGACCCCCAACCTCACCCCACCGCCCGCGGCTTGGCCACGCGTGCCGCAAACGTCGGCAGCACCAGCAGGGTCAGCACGGTGGCGGTGATCAGGCCACCGATCACCACCGTCGCCAGCGGTTTCTGCACTTCCGCGCCGGAGCCGCTGGCGATCGCCATCGGAATGAAGCCGACGATCGCCACAAGCGCCGTGGTCAGCACTGCTCGGATGCGGCTGGAGGCACCATTGATCGCCGCCTGCAGCGGCAGGTCGCCGGCATCCAGGCGTTCGCGGATCGCCTGCATCAGCACCAGGCCATTCAAGGTCGCCACGCCGGACACGGCGATGAAGCCGACCGCTGCCGATACCGAGAACGGCATGCCCCGCAGCAGCAGCGCGAGGATGCCGCCGACCAGCGCCAACGGCACGCAGCTGAACACCAGAATGGCTTCCTTGCCGCTGCGCAGGGCCATGAACAGCAGGCTGCCGATCAGCAGGAACACTACCGGTACCACCGTCGCCAGCCGCTTTTCCGCGCGCTGCAGGTTCTCGAACTGGCCACCCCAGGTCAGGTAGGCACCCGGCGGCAGTGCCACGTCGGCTACTGCGGCCTGCGCTTCGCCGACGAAGCCGCCCAGGTCGCGGCCACGCACGTTGGCCTGCACCACCACGCGGCGGCTGCCGTTGTTGCGGCTGATCTGATTCGGCCCTTCGCTGACCGTGATGCGCGCAACCGACGACAGCGGAATCACCAACCCCGACGGCGTGGCGATCGGCAGCGAGGCCAGCTGGTCCGGATCGTTGCGCGCGGCATCGTCCAGGCGCACCACCACGTTGAAGCGGCGGTCGCCTTCGAAGATCTTGCCCGCCGCAGTACCGCCGATGCCGGTGGACAGTGCATCACTCACATCCGCCGCAGTCAGCCCGTACTGCGCCGCCGCCACATGATCGATCGCCACGTTCAGCGTGGGTAGGCCGGAGATCTGTTCCACCCGCACGTCGGCCGCGCCATCCACCGCACGCAGCTTCAGCGCCACCTGGTCGGCCACCTTCTGCAGCTGGCTGAAGTCATCGCCGAAGATCATTACGGCCAGGTCGGTACGCACGCCGGAAATCAGCTCGTTGAAGCGCAGCTCGATCGGCTGGCTGAACTCGAAACTGTTGCCCAGCTGCTGCCCGGCCAGCTTTTCGAAACGGGCCACCAGCGCGTCCTTGGCCAACTTCGGATCGGGCCAGTCCTTGCGTGGCTTCAGCACGATCACGCTGTCGGAGATGTTGGTCGGCATCGGATCGATCGCCGCCTCGGCGGTACCGGTACGCGAGAACACGGTCTCCACTTCCGGCTGCTTGGCAATCACCTTTTCCAACGCCAGTTGCATGGCCAGTGACTGCTCCAGCGACGTCGACGGCACGCGCAACGCCTGCATCGCCACGTTGCCTTCGTCCAGCGTCGGCATGAACTCGCGGCCCAGCAGCGAGAACGAGCCGATGCCCACCACCACCATCATCACCGCACTGGCCACTACCGTGCGCGGATGCGCCACGGCCTTGCGGATCACCGGCTCGATGCGCGCGCGCAGCACGCGTATCAGCCTGGTCTCGTGCTCGCCGTCGTCCGCATGTGCATCGGCGTCCTTCAGCTTCGGCTCGCGCACCAGCAGCGCCGTCATCGCCGGCACGAAGGTGAAGGAGAACAGGAAGGCACCGACCAGGGCCAGCATGAAGGTCGCCGCCATCGGGTGGAACGTCTTGCCCTCCACACCTTCCAGGGTGAGGATCGGCGCGAACACCAGCAGGATGATCAGCTGGCCGAACGCCGCCGGGCGCGCCATCTTCAGCGCGGAATCGGCGGCCACGCGCAGCCGTTCCATCGCGGTCAGCGCCCGGCCCAGTTCGGCGCGGCGCTGGCCCAGCATCAGCAGCGTCGACTCGACCACGATCACCGCACCGTCCACCAGGATGCCGAAGTCCAGTGCACCCAGGCTCATCAGGTTGCCGCTGATGCCGAAGCGGTTCATGCCGATCACCGCGAACAGGAACGACAGCGGAATCACCAGCGCGGTGATGGTGGCCGCGCGCAGGTTGCCCAGCAGCAGGAACAGCACCACCACCACCAGCAGCGCGCCCTCGGTGAGGTTCCGGGCCACGGTCTTGATGGTGGAATTGACCAGCACACTGCGGTCCAGCACCGGTGCGGCCACGATGTCGGCCGGCAGCGAGGTGTTCACCTGTTCCAGACGTGCGGCCGCAGCCTGCGCCACGGTGCGGCTGTTGCCACCGGCAATCATCAGCGCGGTGCCCAGCACGGCCTCGTGGCCATTGCGGCTGGCTGCACCCAGGCGCGGCGCGCGGCTCAGTTCCACGGTGGCTACATCGGCCACGCGCACCACCGCGCCATTGCGGGTGGCCACCGGCGCCTGTGCAAGATCCTCGGTGGTCAGCGCCAGGCCATCGGCACGCACCACCAGGCCTTCGCCGGCACGCTGCACGAAGCCGGCGCCGGCCTGCACGTTGGAGCGCTGCAGGGCGGTAACCAGGTCGGCCAGGCCGAGGCCATGCGCGGCCAGTTTGGCGCTGTCCGGATGCACGCCGTATTCCTTGACGTAGCCGCCGACCGTATCGACACCGGCCAGCCCCGGGCTGGAGCGCATCTGCGGCGCGATGATCCAGTCCTGCACGGTGCGCAGGTAGGTCGCGCGCTCTTCCGGCGTGCGCAGCAGGTTGCCTTCCGGCGTGCGGTAGACCTCGCCGGCCTGCCAGCCGGCTTCACCGGGCTTGGCCAGCCTGGTCGGATCGAACGCGGTGAAGTCCACCGTCCACATCAGCACCTCGCCGAGGCCGGTGGTGACCGGCGACAGCATCGGCGACGCACCATCGGGCAGGTCTTCCGATGCCTCGCGCATGCGTTCGGCCACCTGCTGGCGGGCGAAGTAGATGTCGGTGGCATCGGTGAAGATCGCGGTGACCTGCGAGAAGCCATTGCGCGACAGCGAACGCGTGGTGGTCAGGCCGGGAATGCCGGCCAGCGCGGTTTCCAGCGGATAGGTCACCTGCCGTTCGATCTGCTCCGGGGTCAGCGCCGGGGCCACCGTGTTGATCTGCACTTGGCGGTTGGTGATGTCCGGCACGGCGTCGATCGGCAGCTTGCCCAGCTGGAACAGGCCCACGGCGGCGATCAGCGCCGCCATGAACACCACCAGCCAGCGGTGGCGCACCGCTGTTTCAATGATCAGCTTGAACATGATCGCCTCCTCAGTGGCCGTGCTCGGCTTCGCCCTTGGCCAGCTCGGCCTTGAGCAGGAAGGCGTTGGCACCGACGATGCGCTCGTTGCCGCTCAGGCCACCGAGGATCTCGATGCGGTCACCGGCACGGCGCCCGGCCAGCACGGGCTGCGCCTTGAAGCCACCTTCGACGGCGACGAACACCGCGCTGCTTCCGTCGACGTTCTGCACCGCATCGGCGGGCACGCTGAGCGAGCCGTCCTGGCCTTCGGTGACCACCACGGCCGATACCGGCGAACCGGCCGGCGGCAGCGATGCATCCACCGGCGTGGCGCGGATCACTGCGACGCCGCCCTGCTGCCGTACATCGGCGGCCGAACCGGTGACGGTAGCGGTGAAGCTGCCACCCGGCACGCTCACTTCCAGCTTCATGCCGGGCATGACCTGTGCAGCCAGCGCTGGCGGTGCGGTGAACACCAGCTCGTTCATCGACGGGTCGGCGACGTCGGCCACCGCACTGCCGGCGGCGACCACACCGCCCGGTGTGACCTGCACGTTGCCGACGATGCCGGCCACCGGGCTGGTGATGCGCACGCGTCCACTGGCATCGGGCGCACCGTTGGCGGCGGCCTGTGCCTGTGCGGCAGCGGCCTGGGCCTGTGCCGCCAGCGAACGCGCACGCGAGGCTTCCAGCTCCTGGCGGGCGACCACGCCCTGGTCGACCAGTGCCTTGTCGCGGCCATAGGCCAGGCGTGCGGCCTCGGCTTCGGCGGATGCGGCCAGCGCATTGGCGCGGAACACCGCTGCCTCGCCACTGACCACGATGGCCAGCGCCTGGTTCTGTTTCACCGCCGTGCCCGGCGCGACCAGTACGCGCTCGACGCGGCCGGTCACGGTCGAGGCCACCGAGGCACGGGCACCGACCGAGGGTTCCACCCGACCGGCGAGGCGGGTGGAACCGCCACCGCCGCGACCGACGGCAACCACTTCGATACCGGACGCCTTGATCTGCTCAGGGGTCAGCGGTACCACGCCTTCATCGGTGTCTGCCGGCGTCTTCGCGGATTCGGCCTTGGCTTCCTTGCTGCCGGGCGCGTGGCCATGGCTGTCGTCGGTGCCGGCCTTGGTCGCAGCGGGGTCTTCATTGGCAGGTGTCTGCGCGTTGCCAGCGCAGCCGGCCAGCAACACAGTCAGCAGCATGCCGCCGATCAGCGGAAAAGTACGGGAGAGAGTCATGGGGCCTCCACAAAGGGTGCGCGCCCTTCAAGGCGGGCAAGATCGATTTCCGCGCCGACGCGCGACAGGCGCGCATCCACGGCGGCGGCGCGGGCGGCGATAAGAGCGCTGCGCGTGCTGCGCAGTTCCAGCTGCGAGATGCGTCCGGCGTCGAAGCCGATGCGGGCCAGGCGATACGCCTCTTCGGCGGCGACCACGCTTTCATCGGCGGCGCGGGTTCGGCTGCCGGCGGCCTTCAAACCGGCCACGGCGGAGAGGCGTGCCGCCTCGCTGTCGCGGCGCTGCTGGTCCAGGCGCGCTTCGGCCGCGCGCTGATCGGCATTGGCGGCGCGGATGCCACCGCGGTTGCGGTCAAACAGCGGGATGCTGAGGCTGAGCCCGAGGTTGTAGGCACGCTCGCCGCCCTCGCGGAAGCGGGTCTGCGCGGCGGTGACGCTGAGGTCGGGCAGGGCGCGCTTGCGCTCCACCTCGACCAGTTTGCCCGCCGCATCGGCTTCGGCTTCAGCGATGCGCACCGCCAGTGCGGTATCGGTGGCCCCGCGTGGCAGCGGCGGCGCACGGTCGAGCAGGCTGTCGCCGATCGACTGCACCGGCGCATCCAGCAGTGCAGCACCGGCCAGGCGTGCCAGCGCGGCATCGCGGAAGGCTTGCGCTTCATCCAGCGCGGCGTTGGCGTTGGCCACTTCGCTCTGCGCCTGCACCGCGCGCAGTTGCGGTTCGCGGCCCTGCTTGACCATCGCGTTGACGGCGTTGGCGTCATCGCGGGTGAGGCTCAGTGCCTCTTCGGCCAGGGTGTAGCGGCGCAGTGCACTTTCCGCCTGTGCGTAGACCACCGCCAGCTGGCTGGCCACATCGCTGCGGCTCTGCGTGCCACGCAGGTTGGCCGCCTGTGCCTCGGCGCGGGCCGCACGGACGCGCGCGCCGCGCTGGCCCCAGACCTCCAATGGCTGGGACAGGGTAAGCACGCTGTCGGCCTTGCCCATGCCGCCATAGGAGCCGGTGCCCCAGGCGTTCTCGGCCGACCAGGACAGGGAAGGGTTGGGCAGTGCGCGGGCCTGGTCGGCGCGCGCGTCGGCGGCCTCGGCCAGCGCCGCACCGACGCGGGTGCCGGGCAGCTGGTCCAGGCGTTCAAGCAGGGTGTCGTAGGAAGGGGCGGCTTGCGCCATCACCGCTGCCGCCGGGGCCAGGCCCAGCAACACGGCGACGACCCGCCCGGCCGCACGCAGCGACCGAGGTGTCAGGATCGACATAGGGGGATTCCGGTTGTGAGTGAAACGGGAGCCCGCAATCGCGGGACGCGCTCAACTCACGCCCGGGGGGGACGCGTCAATTCATCCTGGGCGACCGCATAGGTCGCCGCGTCGCCGGCATTCATCCAGCGCGCCGGCAGCGGCGCACCGAAGGCGGCGAGGGTGCTGGCCGGCAGGCTCAGGTTGGAGTGGTGGCAGTGGTTGTGGCTGCAGGCACCGGCGTGCTTGCTGTCACTGTCACCCTCGGCATCGTTGGCGTTGCTTTCCACGTGCACCGCAGTGGTGTCGTGCGGTTCGACCGCGCAGGCCAGCACGTCGGCCACCGGCACGACCACGAACGCCGCCATCAGCAGCATCATCAGGTACGTACGCAGTTGGCGGGTGATCCGGCGCATGGAAGGGAGGCTAGCAAGCGATTTTCGCCGGATACAATATCAATGGCCGCCTCGGGAATTCGTCGGAATCTCCCGTTCAGGTGGAGGGCCTGGGGGCATCCTGCCCTGGTGGGTGCGGACCTCCTGCCTTGGTGGGTGTCGACCTTGGTCGACACGCCTTTCGACCCCACCGCGTTGCCGGCCAGCGGCCGGCACTACCCGGGTCACGGCAGCTTCGCGATCACCTTGATCTCGAACTGGAACCCATACAGCCAGGTCACACCGATACCGGTCAGGGTCGGGTGCGGCGCCTCGCCCCAGTACTCGGGCACGATCGCCCAGGCCTTCTCGAAGTTCTTCTCCGGATCGACCAGGAACACGGTCACGTCGATCACGTCATCGAAGGTGCAGCCGGCGGCAGCCAACACCGCATTGAGATTCTCGAAGGCGCGGCGCACCTGGGTTTCGAAGTCCGGTTCGGGCGAGCCGTCCTCGCGGCTGCCGACCTGGCCGGAGACGAACAGGAAACCGCTGGATCGGATCGCCGGCGAGTAGCGGTTGCGCTCGTACAGGGCCTGGCGGCCGGTGGGGAAAACGACATCACGCTGTGACATGGGAAGGAATCCGTGGGAGAGAACGCCATCCTCCGCGCCAGTGCTGTCTGGATAAACCGCGATGATCGGCCTAGATTGATTGCCAATCCCAAACAATCATGGCCCGCCATGGACCGTTTCGAGGCGATGCGGGCCTTTGCCCGGGTTGTGGAAACCGGCAGCTTCACCCGCGCCGCGCAGACCCTGCAGATCAGCCGCACCACGGTCACCCAGCAGGTGCAGCAGCTGGAGGCACACCTGCGGCTGCGCCTGCTCAACCGCACCACGCGCCGGGTCAGCGTCACCGCCGACGGTGCGGCCTACTACCCGCGCATCGCCCGCCTGCTGGCCGAGCTGGAAGAGGTGGAGGGCGGGCTGGGTGACGCAGCCAGCCAGCCGCGCGGCCGCCTGCGGGTGGATGTGCCCGGACCCTACGCGCGGTTGCGGCTGGTGCCGGCACTGCCGGATTTCCAGGCGCGCTACCCGGAGATCCAGCTGGACATCGGCGTCAGCGACCGCGAGGTTGACGTCATCGCCGACAACGTCGACTGCGTGATCCGCGGCGGCACCCCGGCCGACCCGGCGCTGGTGGCGCGGCCGCTGGCGGCGCTGCCGATCGGTTTCCACGCCAGCCCCGGCTATGTGCAGCGTTTCGGCTTGCCGACCGATCCGCGCGCGCTGGAAGGGCCGGACCACCACATGGTCGGCTTCCTCAGCCCGCGCAGTGGCCGGGCGAGAGTATTCAGCGCACAGCGCGGCGATGAGCGCGTAGAAGTGCAGGGCCGCTACACGGTCGGTTTCGATGATGGCAATGCGTATCTGGCTGCGGCGCTGGCGGGCCTGGGCGTGGTCGCACTGCCAAGCTATATGGCCGCGCCGCATCTAGCACGTGGTGAGCTGCTGCCGCTGCTGCAGGACTGGCAGCTGCCGCCGATGCCGATGCATGTGATGTTCCCGCCGAACCGGCACATGAGCCAGCGGTTGCGGGTGTTCATCGATTGGGTGGTGGAAGCGTTGGGTCCTCTGCCGAGATCTTGAAATCTCTCTGCCTATCTCAAACTCGTTGCATCCGTGAAATTCACGTGATAAATAGATCCTGCGCGGCCCGTAGGGCCGTCCATTGCAGTCAACTTGTATTTCGAAGTGGCTTTGCTTGGCGTCGCAAATTGGCGTCGAGCGCCCGATTGGGCTTCGCCGGGAAACTCCCATGAGTCTCCCGCCCTTCGTTCCTCAGGAGCGGGGGATGGGCATCCTAGCCGGGAGGTCGGACAGCTGTTGCCTCCTTCGAAGTTGATGAAAGTGGTATCCGACCTCTCTGCGGTTCTGGATCAAGAGCTGGCTAGGTGTGCCTCCAAATTGCAGCACTGCGATTTTCCTTATCGAGCAGTGCAAGAAACAAAGGAATGTTGAGAGTATGTCGCTTCGAGGAACTGCGGGGCCGATTCGGACAGTCGCCACCTTTTCAGTAGCGCTTGGACTCACTGAGACTTTCTTGCGCGATGTTGCCAGTCGTGCCTCCACGACCAACTACAGATCGGTAGATGCTCCAATCAAGTCTGATGGCCTTCCGCGACGGGTTTACAATCCGGCGCGGGACGTTCGGCTAGTTCAAAGTCGAATCGCAAATCGGTTTTTTAAGAATCCCGCTGTAATTAAATGGCCGGCACACATATTTGGCGGCATACATAAAAAAGCCCTTCCTGCTGGTGATAGCCGCGATCATGTGGCATGCGCCGCGAAACACTGTGGAGCGCACTCTCTTCTGAAGCTGGATATTCGAAATTTTTTCGATAATGTTACACACGAGATCATTGTCGAAACAATGACTAGGCAATTGGCCTGGAGTCGAAGCCCTGCGGTCTTGTTGGCGGACCTATGCACTCGCGAGGGAGTGTTGCCGCAAGGCGGCATTACATCGAGCTATCTGGCGCTTATTTCCATATACGATATTGAATCTAAGTTAGTAAGAAATCTTGAGTACAAGGGGCTTACTTATACGCGTTATGTGGACGACATAACTATCTCATCTAAGGTGGCATCCTTTGACTATGCGCCAATTGTGAGGATGGTTGATAACCTGTTGCTGTCTAAGGGCTTGTCCATAAATGAGGCCAAGACTTCAGCGAGGATTTCTGGTCTCGAACCCTTGGTGGTCCATGGACTGAATGTTGCGAATCGTTCGCCTGTACTTCCGAAGGCCGAAGTAGCGAGAATTAAGCGGGTTGGGCGGCAAACGATCTTGGATGCACAGGAGGAAGGGCGAAGGTCGCATGGCTTTAGGCGGCGGTACTACAGGTCAATGGGGTTAATAAATAAGTTGTCCAGGGTAGGGAGCGCTTCCCATGCTTCTTCGCTAGAAAAATTGAAGGCCGTCTCGCCGCTTCCAAGTTTTGACGACTATAAAATATCGACGAATGTTGCGCATAAGCTGAGGGCTGACTACGACATCAAAAAGTCGGGGGTTTGGTACTGGCGGAAATTCAATGTTCTCATGGCCCGGTTGGATCTTATAGGTGCAGAGAACCCGCGGTGGGCTAAAACTCTTCGGCGCTATATGCGCCAGCACTATAGACCGGAGTTCAAGCGGCCAAAATGAAATCTCTACTCTCCGGAAATATGGTGAACCAGGTGGATCGGTTCATCGCAAAACACCTGCTTTCTGCCATTGCTGTCGTTGTTGGACTATCAGTACTTGTGGCTGTGCTTGTATCAATGGCACTCGCTCGACACTATTGGCAATATGAAATCTGTATAGATGCCCCAGATTGCTTTAGCTTTTTGGGGGAGCTAATGGCCCCTCAGATTGAGGTTGTCAAGGCCGGTGCCGCTGTTGCGTCCCTGCTCGTGATTGTTTCAGGCGCATACTTGGCAATCAGAAGCTACCTCACTGCATCCCAGGTGGGCATGCTAGGAAACGCGATCTCACATATTGCATTCTTTGAAAAATTCATCGCATCTGAGATTGCAAGGCGTCCGAGGTTGGTGGCTGGAAATATTGACATATTTGCAATATACGAATTGATGTTTCCCAGGAGTCACGTTAATGAGCGCTTCGCGGCAAGTGTTTTCACAAGTCATGTCGCTGAGGTTTTTGAAGTCATAAACGAGTCATCTAGGCGCTATTCATCGAAGAAGAATGAATTCCTCTTCGATGACCACAGGCGGCGCTTGATCGACGCACTAGCTTCGTTGCATATCACGATGGAGCGGAATGCACGAATCGATTTCCTAGAGACAGAGGATGAAGTTGTAGAGTTTTTGGTCATCCTTTGCAGGGTTTTTGCTCCGCCCGAGTATGTGCTGGTCAGGCCAGTAAGAAGCTACCGATAGCAGATCGTGAATTGTTGTGATGACCGGAACTCAAATGATCTCGGCGTTTGACGTTGGCGTTGCTGGCCGCGACACCCATTTCAAGGCCGTGCTGGACGCGATGGAGGAGTTCAACGACTTTGGATTCAAGCGCCGAGCCATCGCTTGATCGTGGAGGAAGGTGTCGTCAGGCCATGCACGTCAGTTCGTACGCGCGGCGGCGAGGTCTCTGCCGCAGGCTACCTAGGTCGTCATTCAATCGTGAATGTCGCCCCTCAGTGTCACATGTGGCACTCCCAAGTCGCGCGCGCGGCGCCTTCGGCCAGCAGCACCACCTCGTGATCACGCTAGCGCAGCCCATGACACGTCATCACCAGAGGCTGCGTGTCGCCTTCGGTTCCAAGGGGCAGGGCCAGCAGTATCGAGGGCTTCTCGCTTGGAGCCGTGAGCATTGGCAGCCCCGGCATGAACGCGGCATCTTACGTTCAGCATCTGCCTGTGGGTAACTTGCGCAAGTGCTTGAACCGGTGCATAATGCGCGGCTCGCTGTGTCCGGTTTTCTGCCGGGCGGCGCCCCCGGGAGCACGTCCCCGGTCGCCCAACGCCAGCGTAACCCTTTGATTCTCTTGACGTGTGGTGGGCAACCATCGAGGCCGCCGTCTCCCGGGCTACGGGCTGACAACTACTACTATCGAGGTGCGCAATGTCCCGCGTATGCCAGGTTTCCGGCAAGCGAGTGCAGACGGGTAACAACGTCTCGCACGCCAACAACAAGACCCGTCGTCGTTTCCTGCCGAATCTGCACGAGCGCCGTTTCTGGGTGGCCAGCGAGAACCGCTGGGTCAAGCTTCGTGTTTCCGCGCATGCACTGCGCACCATCGACAAGAACGGCATTGATTCCGTTCTGGCTGAGCTGCGTGCGCGCGGCGAAAAGGTCTGAGGAGTAAAGCATCATGGCAGGCAAGCGCGATAAGGTCCGTATGATTTCCTCGGCCGGTACCGGCCACTTCTACACCACGGACAAGAACAAGAAGAACACCCCGGGGAAGATGGAATTCCTGAAGTACGATCCGGTCGTGCGCAAGCACGTCCTGTACAAGGAAGGCAAGATCAAGTAATCCGCACGGATTGCTGATCCCCGCGAAGAAACCCGCCCTTGTGGCGGGTTTTTTCATGTCTGGCACTTCCCCCTGGTGGGTGCCGACCCTGGTCGGCACTGCCGCACTCCCTGCGCACGCTGTCGCCAATGACGCCCTGCGCGGAATGATGGGCCGAATGCGATAAGTGATTGTGTATACCGGTTCCGGCTCTTCGTGCGCTCCAAATCAATTGGAATCACAGGCGTGGCCGTGCCCAAGATGGCAAGCCGCTGCAGTTGCAGCGGTCGGGCTTGCAATCCCGTGAAGTCAATCAATCAGTAGACTCGCCCGCCGTCGCCGGAGATCCCTCCGGCGACGGTTGGTGACCTATCCGCCTCTATGGCGGACGGTGCGAGGGGGCCTTGCGCCCGCCGGTTCGTTTGCTGATTGATTGCTTCCCGGTATTGCAACCACGCATCGTCCGCCACCTTCACGGTGGCCAGATCCGTTGAAGGAGGTTGCATGAACACCCCATCACACCGCCAGGACCTGGAACTGGGCTGGCTGCGCCTGCAGCGCATGTTGCAAGGCATCGAGGGCATGGCGCTGCTGCTGTGCGATCACCACCTGGCACTGGCCAACGGCGCACCGTCGCCGCTTCCAGAGGCACAGCTGGAGCGGGCCGCACAGGCCATTGCCTGCATGGCGCTCAACGGCCGCCGCCATGCCGATTCGGTACGCCAGCTGTGCGAGGTGCCGGTGCGGCACTGAGCCATTCTGTAGAGCCGAGCCCACGCTCGGCTGCTCTGCGGTCGGAACGAAAGGCAGTCGAGCATGGCTCGACTCTACAAAGGCCGCTGGGCAGAATGGCCCATCACCTCCCGACGGGCGACACGATGCTGTTCGAGTGGTTGCTGGGTTCCTACCTGCTGCTGATCGACTGGCTGATCCGGCTGGTCGCGCTGTGCTGGATTCCCACCCGCACCACGCCGGGTGCGGCGCGCAGCTGGCTGCTGCTGGTCGGCTTCGTGCCGCTGCTGGGCCTGCCGCTGTATCTGCTGTTTGGCCACCCGTGGCTGTCACGCGAACGCATCCGCCGCCAGGCCGAGGCCTCGCAGGTCATCCGCGAGGAACAGGCGCTGCAGCATCGCCTGCGCTGGACACCGCAGCCGGACACCGCCAGCGCCGAAATCGTGCCGCTGGTGCAGCGCCAGGGCGATTTCATGCCGGTGCACGGCAACGCCGTCGACCTGCTGACCGACTACGACGAATCGCTGCACACGCTGATTGCCGACATCGACCAGGCCGAAGACCGCGTGCACCTGCTGTACTACCTGATGTTCGACGACGCGGTCGGCGAGGCCATTGTCGAGGCGCTGCAGCGTGCGGCTGCACGGGGCGTGCAGTGCCGCGTGCTGCTCGACGCGGTGGGCGCCAAGCGCGGCCTGCGCGCCTATCGCAAGCGCCTGCAGGCGCGCGACATCGAGGTACGCGCGATGCTGCCCGGTGGCCTGCGCTGGCGCCGCAGCGGGCGCATGGACCTGCGCAACCATCGCAAGATCGCGGTGATCGACAACGAAGTGGCCTATGTCGGTTCGCAGAACCTGGCCGGCCCGCAGTTCGTGCCCGGCCACCCGAACCGCGAGCTGGTGGCGCGCGTGCGTGGCCCGGCAGTGGCGCACCTGGAAGCGGTGTTCGCCAGCGACTGGTACATGGAAACCGGCCAGCGCCTGGACGTGATAGCCGATGTGCCCGAGTGCAGCGACGACATCGCCACCCAGCTGCTGCCAAGCGGCCCGGCCTATCCGTACAGCAATGCGCGCGATGCGGTGGCGGCGCTGATCCACCTGGCACGGCGACGGCTGGTGATGGTCACGCCGTATTTCGTGCCTGACGAAGCTACGCTCAGCGCGTTGCGCATTGCGGCCTTGTCCGGTGTGCAGGTGCAGCTGATCCTCTCGGCCAGCAACAACCAGCGGCTGACCTCGTGGGCGCAGGAGGCGTACTACGACGAGCTGCTGCGCTGTGGCGTGCGCATCGCGCTGTACGAGCCGCAGTTCCTGCACGCCAAGCACATGAGCGTGGACGAGGACATCGCCGTGCTCGGCTCGATCAACATGGACATCCGCTCATTCGCGCTGAATGCCGAGATCGGCCTGGTCTGCTACGACCGCGCGCTGGTGCAGCAGCTGTGTGCGATCGAGGATGGCTACCTGCGCGAGTCGCGGCAGCTGGACCTGCAGCAGTGGCGCAGCCGCCCCACGTGGCGGCGCAGCCGCGAAGGCATCGCACGGCTGGCCGATGCGTTGATGTGAGGCGGCGGCAATCGCCCGCTTCGGCAACCCGGCCCGTCATCGCCGATGGCCTACAATCGGCGCATGACTGATTCACCGCGTAATGGCGAACTGGACCTGGCAATCATCGGTGGTGGTGCGGCCGGGGTGCTGGTGGCGATCCAGGTACTGCGCCAAGCCAAGGCGCCACTGGCGTTGGCCATTCTCGAACCGGCTTCGCAGCTGGCCCAGGGCATCGCCTATGCCACGCCGTGGCCGGAGCACCTGCTGAACGTGCCGGCGGCGAAGATGAGTGCGTTTGCCGACCAGCCCGGCGATTTCCTCGACTACCTGATGGCCGCCAACGCCTACCCGGGCGAGGCGCGCGAGGTGCTGGGCGAGCGTTATGTATGCCGCCACTACTTTGCGGCCTACCTGCAGCAGCGCCTGCAGGAGGCCGCTGCGGCCAGCCCGGCGCAGCTGCAGGTGATCGCGCAGCCGGTGCTGGGCCTGCAGCCGGATGACCATGGCTACCGGCTGACACTTGGCGATGCCCAGACGCTGCACGCCGTGCAGGCGGTGCTCGCTACCGGCAACAGCATGCGGCCGCTGCCGGTGGCCGGTGCCGAGGCACTGCCCGCCGATGATGTGATCGAGGCCTGGGACTACGACGGCGTGCGTACCCTGGCCGGTGAGCAGGCCGTGGCCATCGTCGGCTCCGGCCTGAGCATGGCCGACACCGTGCTGGCGCTGGTTGCCGCCGGCCACACCGGCCCGCTGCACGTGATCTCGCGCCATGGCCTGCTGCCGCTTCCGCATGCGCATGGCGGCCTGCCCACGTTCGACCCGGCCACGCTGCTGCCGATGCGCCTGCGCCAGCGCCTGCGCGCATTGCGCGGGTTCGCTCGCCAGGCGCAGGCCGACGGGCTGCCGTGGCAGGGCGTGATGGACCGCATCCGTCCGCATGGACAGGCGCTGTGGTGCAGCCTCGACGCGGCCGACCAGCGCCGCTTCCTGCGCCATGTGGTGCGCTACTGGGACGTGCATCGCCACCGCATCGCCGAAGAGGTCGACGCACAGCTGCAGGCGCTGATCGAAAGCGGCCAACTGCGCATTCACCGGTCCCGCCTGCAACGCGTCGGCCGCGAAGGCGATGCCCTGCGGCTGTCGGGTCGCGATGCCAACGGCAATGAACAGCACTGGACGATCGGCGGCGTGGTCAACGCCACCGGCGTGGAAACCCGCGCCAGTGCGCTGCGCAATCCGTTGCTGCAGCAGCTGCAGGCCGAGGGCCTGGCACGCCCCGGCCCGCATGGGCTGGGCCTGGACAGCACGGTGCCGGGCGACCGCTTGCGTGCTGCCGGTGGCCAGCCGCAGGCACGGCTGGGCGTGCTCGGCAGCCTGCGCATCGGCAGCCTGTGGGAAAGCCTGGCGGTGCCTGAACTGCGCCAGCAGGCGCAGGCACTGGCCAGCCAGGTGGTCGCAGGAGCCGCGACGGCGATGCCGTAAAATGGAGGCATGGATGTCTCCCACCTGCTTGATGGCCTGAACCCGGCCCAGCGCGAAGCCGTCTCCGCTCCCCCCGGCCACCACCTGGTGCTGGCCGGTGCCGGTTCCGGCAAGACCCGCGTACTCACCCACCGCATCGCCTGGCTGCATGAAGTCGATGGCGTGCCGACCCACGGCATTTTCGCGGTGACCTTCACCAACAAGGCGGCCGGCGAAATGCGCCACCGCATCGACGCCCAGCTGCCCCATGGCAGCCGTGGCATGTGGATCGGTACCTTCCACGGCCTGGCCAACCGCCTGCTGCGCCTGCACTGGCAGGACGCCAAGCTGCCAGAAGGCTTCCAGGTGATGGACTCGGACGACCAGCTGCGGCTGGTCAAGCGCGTGGTGCAGGCGCTGGAGCTGGACGACGGCAAGTACCCGCCCAAGCAGATCGCGTGGTGGATCAACGCGCAGAAGGACGAAGGCCGCCGCCCGCAGCACATCCAGCCCGAACCGCACGATGCGTGGCTGGAAACCATGCGCCAGGCCTACATCGAGTACCAGGCACGCTGCGACCGCGCCGGCCTGGTCGACTTCGCCGAGCTGCTGCTGCGCGCGCATGAACTGCTGCGCGACAACCCGGCGTTGCTGTCGCATTACCGCGCCCGCTTCCGCGAAATCCTGGTGGACGAGTTCCAGGACACCAACGCCATCCAGTACGCCTTCGTGCGCGTGCTGGCCGGCGATTCCGGCCACGTGTTCGTGGTCGGCGACGATGACCAGGCCATCTACGGCTGGCGCGGTGCCAAGGTCGAGAACGTGCAGGGCTTCCTGCGCGACTTCCCGGGCGCACAGACCATCCGCCTGGAGCAGAACTACCGCTCCACCGCCAACATCCTCGGCGCCGCCAACGCGGTGATCGCGCACAACCCGGACCGCATCGGCAAGCAGCTGTGGACCGACAGCGGCGACGGTGAACCGATCGACCTGTACGCGGCGTACAACGAGATGGACGAGGCGCGCTACATCGTCGAGCGTGCCCGCCAGTGGGTGCGCGACGGTGGCAGCTACACCGAAGTGGCCGTGCTCTACCGCAGCAACGCACAGTCGCGCGCGCTTGAAGAGGCGCTGCTGAGCGAACAGGTGCCCTATCGCGTGTACGGCGGCATGCGCTTCTTCGAGCGTGCCGAAATCAAGGACGCGCTGGCCTACCTGCGCCTGCTGTCCAACCGCAATGATGACGCCGCTTTCGAGCGCGCGGTCAACACGCCCACCCGGGGCATCGGCGACCGCACGCTGGACGAAGTGCGCCGCGAGGCGCGCGCCCAGGGCATTTCGTTGTGGGAAGCGACGATGCTGGTCACCCAGGGCAGCGCGCTGGCCGCACGTGCGCGCAATGCACTGGCCGGCTTCCTGGGGCTGGTCAACGAGCTGCAGGCCCAGACCGTGCACATGACCCTGGCCGAGCGCGTGGACCACGTGCTGGCCCGCTCGCAGCTGCGCGAGCACTGGAGCAAGGAAAGCCGCAATTCGCTGGATTCGGAATCGCGCACCGACAACCTCGACGAACTGGTCTCGGTCGCTTCGCGCTTCGTGCGCCGCGCCGACGACATCGAGGAAGTGGGCGAGGACATGGATGAGCTGGTTGCGTTCCTGGCTTACGCCGCGCTGGAGGCCGGCGAGGGCCAGGCGCAGGCGGGCGAGGACGGCGTGCAGCTGATGACCCTGCACTCGGCCAAGGGCCTGGAATTCCCGCTGGTGTTCCTGGCCGGCCTGGAGGAAGGCCTGTTCCCCAGCGCACGTTCGCTGGAGGAAAGTGGGCGTCTGGAAGAAGAGCGTCGGCTGGCCTACGTGGGCATTACCCGCGCGCGCCAGAAACTGGTGCTGAGCTATGCCGAATCGCGCCGCATCCACGGCCAGGATAACTACAGCCTGCCATCGCGCTTCCTGCGCGAGATTCCGCGTGAGCTGCTGCACGAAGTGCGCCCGAAGGTGCAGGTCTCGCGACCGGCCTCGATGGGCGCCAGCCGGGTGATGGGCCATGCCTCGATCGAAGCACCGCCGATCAAGCTCGGCGCGCTGGTTACCCATCCCAAGTTCGGCGAAGGCATGGTGACCGACTACGAAGGCAGCGGCGCCCACGCCCGCGTGCAGGTCGAGTTTGCCGACGCCGGCAGCAAGTGGCTGGTGATGGCCTACGCCAACCTGACGGTGATCTGATCACCGTCGAGGGGCGGGATACCTGTAGAGCCGAGCCTATGCTCGGCTGCTTGTACCGGGGAAAACCCAGCCGAGCATGGGCTCGGCTCTACAAACGCGGTCGGTCGTCAGCCGGTGGTGAACGTCTCTACGGCTGCCACCAACCGCGCTCGGTCCATCGCTTCTTCGTCTTGGCGGTTGCGGATCAATACGTAGTGACCTTCCTCCGGCGACAACACCTCGATCACCTCATTGCGATAGTTGGTGATCTCGATGAAGCCGCTGCTCACTCCGTTGAGGTTGTCGATCTCGGCCATCAACGTCTCCAGGCTCACGATGGCGCCGTCCTTGTCCGTTCCGCCGCCAGTGCGGGGATTGTCGAGGTACACGCTTATCTTCGGCTGCCTGGTCCTATGCCAGTTGTTGACGTCAACGATGTGATGTGTGGACCACCTGAAATCCTCTGCTGATTCGTTGCCGTTGAACTCACACCGGAAGATCGGCAGGCATAGGAACAGCTCCGTGCGCTTCTCGATCCGATTCAGAAGCCCGTGATAGGTGCTGGGAACCGCCATCGCATGAGTGAACCCATAGGCGTTGGAAGGAATCTCGAAGATCGTTGGCCCATCATGTGAAAGATGGTGCGGTGCGTTCAGCACAACGCTGGCGGCGAATTCCGGATCATCGACATTCCTGGATGCGATCGCGAGGTCATGTCCTTCGGCGTTCCTTATGCAGCAATAGAGCACGTACGTCGCGACTACGTACTTGCTGAAGTAGCAGCCGTGGGCCTCGGCTACCTCCGCGAACGTCGTTAACAGGTCATCCCTGGTGATCATGCGCATCTGGATGGTGGAAAAGCACATGATGGTCTGCTGAAGGTCTTCCGGCCATGCAACTTGTCTGAAAGCACCTGGATGGGGTCAGAGCCCCTTTCCGTTGGAAAAGGGATCCTACCCCGATACGCTGCAGCCATGACCCGCAACGTGCTCTTCCTCTGCAGCCAGAACCGCCTGCGCAGCCCCACTGCCGAGCAGGTGTTTGCCGATTGGCCGGGCATCGAAACCGCCTCGGCCGGGTTGCTGGCCGACGCCGAGGAAGTGCTCAGCCCCGAGCTGCTGCAGTGGGCCGACCTGGTGTTCGTGATGGAGAAGGCGCATCGCAACCGGTTGTCCAGCCGCTACAAGGCCTGGTTGAACGGCAAGCGGGTGATCTGCCTGGATATTCCCGACGACTACGACTACATGGACCCGGTGCTGGTCGAGCTGCTCAAGCGCAAGGTGGCGCCGTTCCTGCGCTGACGGGCTGTTGTAGAGCCGAGCCCATGCTCGGCTGCTTCTGGCGCGAAAAGCAGCCGAGCATGGGCTCGGCTCTACAATAGGCGGCACTTCTTCCAGGAACGCCCCCATGACCGAACCCGCGCTGCACGTCACCGTGACCTTGAATGCCCGGCTGCAGCCCGAACATCGCCACGAGCTGTTCGAAGACCCGCTCGATGCGCTGCTGCAGGCGGCCAATGTCGGCGAGATCACCGGTGGCGGCACCGCGATGTCCGACGACGGCGAGGTCGAATACGGCGATATCGAAGTGGCACTGGTCGACGTGGCCGGGGTGCCCAAGCTGATCGACCTGCTGGAGCAGCTGGGTGCACCGAAGGGGTCGAAGATCCAGGGGGCAGGCGAAGCGGATCGCAGCTTCGGCGTGACCGAGGGCCTGGGCATCTACCTGGATGGCCTGAACCTGCCGGACGAGGTCTACGAACAGTGCGATTCCAACCACGTATTCGAGCAGCTGTCCGGGAACATCGATGGCCTGGGCGAGATCTGCAGCTGGTGGCAGGGCCCGACCGAAACCGCACTGTACATGTACGGCGAATCGTTCGAGGCGATGCGTGATGCGATTGCCGAATTCGTGTCCAGTTATCCGCTGTGCCAGAACGCACGCGTGGTGCAGATCGCCTGAGCGACATTGTTGTGGAGCCGAGCATGGGCTCGGCTCTACAGAAGTGGGCCGGCCGAGCGCGTCCCTCGGACCACGCGACGGTGCGCACGGGCCCCTGCGCAGCGCCGGATTGATCCTGCTCAAGGCGCCGCCTCCACATCCGGTGTGCAATGGTGGCGTTCCCATCTGGCAGACCGCCACGGAGCCCCACCATGTACAAGCGCATCCTGATTGCCACCGACGGGTCCGAGCTGGCCGACAAGGGCCTGGCCAAGGGCCTGGAGCTGGCCAAGGACCTCAACGCCGAGGTCGATATCGTGACTGTCTCCGAGCCGTGGGCCGTCGGCATGTACGACGCCATGGGCTGGAGCGTGGGCTACATGAACAGCCCGGAATACAAGGCTGACCGCGAGGAAGGCGCGCAGAAGGTGCTGCAGCCGGCGCTGGCCAAGGCCGCCGAGCAGGGCATCACCGCCAACCCGGTGCACGTGCTGGACCGCTACGCGGCCGACGGCATCATCGAGACGGCGGCCGAGCGCAACAGCGACCTGATCGTGATGACCTCGCACGGCCGCCGTGGCGTGACCCGCGTGCTGCTGGGCAGCCAGACTGCCGAGGTGCTGGCACGCAGCACGCTGCCGGTACTGGTCATCCGCTGATCCATACCCGCAGATTCAAGCGTTCCCCGGGGAGGGGACCCGACGCCGGTGCGCAGGATGCGTGCCGGCGTTGTTTTTTGTAGGGGGCTGGGGTGAATCCACGCATGGCGTGGATCTACTGATAGGCGGTCACCCACGCATGGCGTGGACCCACGTTCGTTGTCCCGGTAGATCCACGCCATGCGTGGATGGGCCGTGCCAATCACCCTGAGGGGGTCAGAGCCCTTTCCTGTGGAAAGGGATCCGACCCCGGTCACAACCCCGGTCACCTCACCAGCTGTACAGCTTCCAGTAGACCGGCGAGACACCGTCCTTGTCGTTGTCCATGCGGCCGTCGCCGTTCTTGTCATACATGTAGAACGGGGCACCGCGCGACGGGGTCACCTTGACCATGCGCAGCTGGCCGGACACACGGTATTCCTCGATGGTGTCACCGTTGTCCATGGTGCGCCTGGACACATCCGCGCCCTTGACGTCCACCGGGGGAGCACCCGCGCCACCCATGCTGGCGCAGCCAGCGAGCAGGAGCAGGGAAGCCAGCATCAGGGTCTTCATCGGCGGGGGCCTTTGCCTGGAAAGAGCCTTGATTATGCCCCATCGCGGTGTGCGCGCCGTGTCGCCGCGGTGCAGGCACGGGCGCGTAGAATCGGCGCATGAGCAGATTAGTCCTGATCGACGGGTCCAGTTACCTGTACCGCGCGTTCCACGCGCTGCCGCCCCTGTCCAATGCACAGGGTGAACCCACCGGCGCGCTGTTCGGCGTGGTCAACATGCTGCGTTCGACGCTGAAGGAGCGCCCGGCCTACGTCGCGTTCGTGGTCGATGCGCCCGGCAAGACCTTCCGTGATGACCTGTACGACCAGTACAAGGCCAACCGCCCGCCGATGCCCGATGAACTGCGCAGCCAGGTCGAGCCGATGTGCCGCATCGTCGAAGCGCTGGGCATCAGCATCCTGCGCATCCCCGGCGTGGAAGCCGACGATGTGATCGGCACGCTTGCGCTGCAGGGCCTGGCGCAGGATCTGAAGGTGACCATTTCCACCGGTGACAAGGACTTTGCCCAGCTGGTGCGGCCGGGCATCGAACTGGTCAACACCATGACCGGCAGCCGCATGGATTCCGACGCGGCGGTGATGGACAAGTTCGGCGTGCGCGCCGATCAGATCATCGACCTGCTGGCGCTGATGGGCGACGCGGTCGACAACGTGCCGGGCGTGGAGAAGTGCGGGCCGAAGACCGCTGCCAAGTGGCTGGCCGAGTACCAGCACCTGGACGGGGTGATGGCGGCCGCGCCGACCATGAAGGGCAAGATCGGCGAGAACCTGCGCGCTGCGCTGGAACGCCTGCCGCTGAACCGCGAATTGGTGACGATCCGCACCGATGTGGAACTGGAGGCCAGCCCGACCACGCTGGCGCTGCGCGAGCAGGATGTTCCGGCGCTGACCGAGCTATATACGCGCTATGGTTTCACCCAGGCGCTGAAGGAGCTGGGCGCGCCTGTGCCGGCACCGGTGGCCGCCAGCGAGGCGACCCCGAGCCTGCGCGGCACTGCGGCCGGCTTCGCGCGTGGCAGCGTCGAGGCGCCCGCCGCCGGCACGCTGGATCCGGCACTGTCCGCGCCGGGTGAATACGAGACCGTGCTGACCAGCGGGCAGCTGCAGGCCTGGGTCGAGCGCCTGGAGCAGGCCGAGCTGATCAGCTTCGATACTGAAACCGATGCGCTGGACGCGATGCGCGCGCGCCTGGTCGGCGTCAGCCTGGCTGTCGAGCCGGGCAGGGCGGCCTACATTCCGGTCGGCCACGATTACCCGGGTGCGCCGGCCCAGCTGCCGATGCAGCAGGTGCTGGATGCGCTGCGGCCGGTGCTGCAGGACCCGGCGAAGAAGAAGCTGGGCCAGCACGGCAAGTACGACCTGCATGTGCTGCGCCGCCACGGCGTGGAGGTGCAGGGCTACCACGACGACACCATGCTCGAGAGCTTCGTGCTCAACTCCACCGCCACCCGCCACGACATGGATTCGCTGGCCCTGCGTTACCTGGGCTACACCACCCTCAAGTTCGAGGACGTGGCCGGCAAGGGCGCCAAGCAGATTCCGTTCTCGCAGGTGGGCATCGACGAAGCCAGCCGCTATGCGGCCGAGGACGCCGACATTACCCTGCGCCTCCATCGCGCGCTGCAGCCGCAGCTGCTGGCCGAGCCGGCGCTGGACAGCGTGTACCGCGACATCGAGATGCCGCTGGTGCCGGTGCTGACCAGCATCGAAGCCAACGGCGTGCGGATCGACACCGACGAACTGCGCCGCCAGAGCCAGGACCTGTCCTTGCGCATGCTGGCCGCGCAGCAGAAGGCCACCGAGCTGGCCGGCCGCAGCTTCAACCTGGATTCGCCCAAGCAGCTGCAGGCGGTGCTGTTCGACGAGCTGAAGCTGCCGGCGGTGGTGAAGACCCCGAAGGGCCAGCCCAGCACCAATGAAGAGGCACTGGAGGCAATTGCCGACCAGCACGAGCTGCCCCGGGTGATCCTCGACTACCGCGGGTTGGCCAAGCTGCGCAGCACCTACACCGACAAGCTGCCGGAGATGGTCAACCCGGACACCGGCCGGGTGCATACCAGTTACCACCAGTCCGGTGCTGCCACCGGCCGCCTGTCCTCATCGGACCCGAACCTGCAGAACATCCCGATCCGCACCGAGGACGGCCGCCGCATCCGCCGCGCGTTCGTGGCGCCGGAGGGCTTCCAGCTGCTGGCCGCCGACTATTCGCAGATCGAGCTGCGGATCATGGCCCACCTGTCCGAGGATCCGGGCCTGGTGCGCGCCTTCGAGCAGGGCGCCGACGTGCACCGTGCCACCGCCGCCGAGGTGTTCGGGCGCACGCTGGAGGAGGTGACCCCGAACGAGCGCCGCGCCGCCAAGGCGATCAACTTCGGCCTGATGTACGGCATGAGCGCCTTCGGCCTGGCCCGCAATCTGGGCATCGACCGTGGCCAGGCACAGGACTACGTGGCGCTGTACTTCAGCCGCTATCCGGGCGTGCGCGACTTCATGGAGCGGATGCGCCAGCAGGCCCGTGACCAGGGCTACGTGGAAACCCTGTTCGGCCGCCGCCTGTACCTGAACGACATCCACGCCCGCAACCAGGGCCTGCGTGCCGGTGCCGAGCGCGCCGCGATCAACGCGCCGATGCAGGGCACTGCCGCCGACATCATCAAGCGTGCAATGGTGGATGTGGACCAGTGGCTGCGCGACAGCGGGGCACCAGCGCGGATGATCCTGCAGGTGCACGATGAACTGGTCTTCGAAACCGAAAGCAGTTTCGTTGAAGACCTGCGTTTGCAGGTGGTGGAGCGCATGTCGCAAGCGGCCAAACTGCGAGTGCCGCTGGTGGTCGATACCGGCGTCGGCAGCAACTGGGATGAGGCGCACTGACGGAATTCAGGCCGAAAACGACGTGAATGTGTTCATGAGTCGGGGGTTTCTGACTCGACCATGAATGTTGCCCCGATTGAAATTCATTAAATGGGGCCCCTTCACGAACCGTTAGTGTTCGGAGTGCTTCTATAACTCCCGACAGGCGCAATGCCTGTTGTGGATCTCTCCCATCCCCTGGAGCAGATCTCGGAACGGGGACTCCTCCCCAAGTGCCCGTTCCCCGGCCCCGTTGACCTCCCCCTGGTCAGCGGGGCTTTTTATTTGCGCGTATGGAACACACTGGGGGTCAGATCCCTTTACCCGCCGGGCAAAGGGATCTGACCCCAGGTGCTAGGCTGGGCCACCGTTCCGCAGGGGAAGACCATGCCCGACCTGTTCGCCCTGGCCATGCCGTGGTGGGAATTCATCCTGCGCGCGGTGGTGGTGTATGTCGTGGTGCTGGGCATGGTCCGGCTGGGCGGCAAGCGGGCCCTGGGGCAGATCACGCCCTTCGACGTGCTGCTGATCGTGCTGCTGGGCAACGCGGTGCAGAACGCGCTGCTGGGCGCTGACACCTCGCTGGGCGGCGGCCTGCTGCTGGCGGCGACCCTGATCCTGCTGAACTACGGGGTGGGCTGGCTGACCACCCGGAACCGGCGGATGGAGCGGTTGATCGAAGGAGAACCCACCGTAATCGCGCGCGATGGTCGCCTGTTCGAGGCGGTACTTCGCCGCGAGCTGATCAGCCGCGCCGACTTCGATGCCGCGCTGCGCCAGCAGGGCGGGCTGCAGATTGAAGACGTGCAGATTGCCCTGCTGGAGACCACCGGGCACATCACCATCATCGCGCGGAAGGGCAGCTGACCAGCGCCGAGCCCACGCCCCGCGCGACGGCACCCCTCAGAGCCAGTCGCGCGGCACCAGATAGTCTGCCAGGCGCGATTCGGGGCTGCCCGGTTCGGGCGAGAAGCCGTATTCCCAGCGCACCCGCGGTGGCAGGCTCATCAGGATGCTTTCGCTGCGGCCACCGCTCTGCAGCCCGAACAGGGTACCGCGGTCGTAGACCAGGTTGAATTCCACGTAGCGGCCGCGGCGGTACAGCTGGAACTCGCGTTCGCGTTCGCCATGGGGTGTGTCCTTGCGCTGCTGCACGATCGGCAGGTAGGCGTCGAGGAAGCCATCGCCGACCGCGCGCAGATAATCGAAATCGCGCTCGAAGTCGCCGTGCAGGTCGTCGAAGAACAGGCCACCGACGCCGCGCGTTTCGTTGCGGTGGCGCAGGAAGAAGTACTCATCACACCAGCGCTTGTGCGCGGCGTAGCGTTCGTCGCCGAACGGCGCACACAGATCGCGTGCGACCCGGTGCCAGTGCTGCACGTCCTCGTCGAACGGATAGAACGGGGTCAGGTCGAAGCCGCCGCCGAACCAGCTGGCCACCACTTCACCGTCGCGCTGCGCCTGGAAGAAGCGCACGTTGGCATGGGTGGTCGGCACGTACGGGTTGAGCGGGTGGAACACCAGCGACACGCCGGTGGCGCGCCAGGAGGCGCCCGCCAGTTCCGGGCGGTTGGCTGAGGCTGACGGTGGCAGGCGGCTGCCAGCCACGTCGGAGAAGCCGATGCCGGCCTGCTCGAACACCGCACCGTCGCGCAGCACGCGGGTACGCCCGCCACCGCCCTCGGCACGCTGCCACAGGTCTTCCTGGAAGCGGGCCCGGCCATCGACGGCCTCGATCGCCGCACAGATGCGGTCCTGCAGCTCGGTGAGGTAGGCGCGAACGCGCTCGAATTCGTTCATGGCGCGTACTTTACCGCAGGGCCCGGCCAACGCCGCGGACAGGCCCTGGCAGGCTCAGCGCTTGCGGTTGGTAGTGCGCGGCGCCGGAGCGTCGTCCACGGCCGCTTCATCAACCGCCTTCTGCAGGGCACCGCCCAGCGTGATCAGCTCCCAGTTCTGGGTTCCGAGCACATCGCAGGCCACATGCAGGCCGCTGCGGTCGGCCTCGCACAGTTGCCCCAGGATGGCGCGTGCATCCACGTCCGCCCCATTGCCCTGCGCGGTGACCAGGTTCTCGCACCCTTCGCGGACGCCGGCGCGGCAGACCGTGGTGTAGTGCTCTGCGGCCTGCAGCCAGTGCCCGGACAGCGCCAGCCGGTTGCCGAGTATGTTGCAGCCCTGCAGCTTGCCCTGCGCACAGCAGGCGTCGGCGCCGTCCTCGTTGGCCAGCGCCAGTGGGCAGTCCTGTGGCAGCGGCAGTACCGTGTACTGCTTGGGTGCGCTGCACCGGGTGGCACCCTTGCCGGTGGGGGTGAACACCTGGAAGCGGGTCCAGGTATCCAGGCCCAGCAACTGCCCGCCGGGCAGCGGGCGCAGCACGAAGTCGCCGCCCCTGTCGTGGCGGATGCGGATGTCGCCCTCTTCGACGCGCGCGCGAAGGTGGCTGTTCCAGCCCACACCGACCAGGCCGTCGTCGCCGAAATCCAGCGTGTCCATCAGGCCGCCGTCGGACCGGTAATCACCGCAGGGCAGGACCGTTGCCGGCTGCGGTTGCAACGATGCACCCACCGCCTGCAGCGCTGGCAGGCGCTCGCAGGTAGCGGTGTCATTGCCGGAGGTGCAGGCCGCAGCCAGGGCCTGCACCGCCTGCTGGGGATCTCCCGCCTCCCAGGACAGCTCGGCCACGCGGGTGCAGAAACTGCCGTCCGGTACCTCGCGGCACAGCCGCAGCAACTGTTGCCGCTGCTCAGCCGGAATGATCACCGGCACGGTCGGCGCCGTCATCGTCACCATGGCTTCGGTCATGGCTGCGGTCATCGCGGCCTTGACCAGCTTCTCCTGCACTGCGGGGTCGGCCTCGAGTGCGGCGGCACACGCCGGGGTTCCCTGGTCGAAGCCACCGTCGTCACAGGCGGCGGGGAGTCTGATGCCGGACAGGGCGGCGTCGAGCGCCGCCTTTGCCAGGGCGGGATCGGCCTCGACCGCAGGTTTGGCTTCCTCGTGCCAACGATCAGCCAGTTGCAGGCACATGCCGGGCACGCCTTCCCGGCACCCTGCTTCCAGCGCGGCCGGGGTCGCTTCGCGACGGTTGTCCAGGCACGCCGCCGCATCGGCCAGGCAGCTGCCTTCAGCCGGGGTGGCGGCTGCGGCGCATCGTGCGGGGGCCTGCAGGGTGTAGACCGTGCCATCCACCTCGACCGTGCGGCCACGATCGCGCACTTGCAGCACGCTGGGCAGGCCGTACTCCAGGTTCACCAGCTGCAGCTTTCCGTCGATCTGCTGGAACGCGACCGGCGTCGGTGCGCTGCCGAAGTGCTTCTGCTCGCCGCGGTTCGGCGAGCTGATACGCAGCGTACCGCTGCCTTCGTCGGCCTTGAACAGGCCGCATTGCGGTGATTGTGCGGCGGCCACCGGCGCGGCCAGCAGCAGCGCCCAGGCCAGCCAGTGGCGGTACGGTGCGAGTGAGAGCATGTCGTCTCCTTGACGATCAAAGGCAAAACGCCGGGTGCTGCCGGAGGCCGTGGCCCACGCCCGGCAGAACTCAGTGGAAGCGCGCGCGCACGTCGGGGCGCAGCAGTCGCCAGGCCAGCCAGCCCTGCAGGCCGAGAAGCACGAACGACATGCCGACCACGGTCAGCGTGATCAGCCAGCGTTTCAGCTGCAGCTCCTGCAGCAGGGCCGGGTCATCGGCCAGCAGCGGAATGAAGTCGCCCATGAACAGGTCCAGCCACCAGGCGGCTGCGAAGTTGGTCAGGGCACTCAGCAGCAGCAGTACCACGAAGCTCCACAGGCCCCAGCGACGTTCACGCAGCAGGCCCCAGCTGGACACGGTCGAGGCCAGGCACAACAGCGCGAGGACCATTGACGCGGCCACCGGGTGCGCCAGCAGCCAGACCAGGCTGTGCAGCTGCTGTTGCTGCACTTCGCTTTCCACCAGGCGCCACAGCGTGAGGTTCTGCAGCGGCCACAGCACCAGTCCCTGCAGCACGAAGTAGATCGTCAGCAGCAGTGACAGCCAGAACGAAGCCTGTGCGACCGGGCGCACCCAGGCGTGATAGGCCGGGGAAAGCGGCGAGGGGATCGACGGGATCGACATTGACATCCGATGTCCTTGCAGTCGGCGCCCGCCTGCTCAGCGGGCCGTCGCCCGGGTGGCGACGGCCGGCAGGATATGGTGTTCGCTCAAGGGTGCCAAGGGCAGGCCATGCGGCGGTTGCAGCGGCACCCAGGCCAGTTCGGCAATTTCGGCGCGCGCCTGCGGCGCACCGTCCACCTGCACCCACCACGCCTGTGCCTGCACGCGGTGGCCGGGCTCGTTCACAGCCCAGTCCTCGAACGTGCCCAGCGCGATGGCGGCATCGGCGCGCAGCTGCACGCCCAGTTCCTCGTCCAGCTCGCGGGCCAGCGCCTGCAGGGGCGCCTCGCCGGGTTCGGGCTTGCCACCGGGCTGGATGAAGCGGCGCGCACCCTGCTTGCGCACCACCAGCGCCCGGCCGCGGTCATCCAGGATGACCGCAGCCACGATCCGGATCGTGGCTGCGGCATTGCTCACTTCAGGTTCTGCTCGAACAGCTTGAGGATGCGCTTGTACTGGTCCAGCCAGGAATCGGCACGCACATAGCCGTGGCGTTCCAGCGGGTACGGGGCGATCGACCAGTTGTCCTTGTGCAGTTCGATCAGGCGCTGGGTCAGGTTCACCGAGTCCTGGAAGAACACGTTGTCATCCATCATGCCGTGGGCGATCAGCAGGTTGTCCTGCAGGTTCTGCGCGTACTCGATCGGCGAGGACACGCGGTACGCCTCCGGGTCGATGTCCGGGGTGTTGAGGATGTTGCTGGTGTAGCCGTGGTTGTAGTTGTGCCAGTCCACCACCGGGCGCAGCGCCGCGCCGGCCTTGAAGGTGCCCGGCGCACGGAACAGCGCCATGAAGGTCATGAAGCCGCCATAGGAACCGCCGTAGATGCCGGCGTGGTCGCGGTCACCCTGCTGGGTGTCGACCAGCCAGTCCAGGCCGTCCTTGTAGTCTTCCAGTTCAGGGTGGCCCATGTTGCGGTAGATCGCCGTGCGCCAGTCGCGGCCGTAGCCCTCGCTGCCGCGGTAGTCCATGTCCAGCACGATGTAGCCCTTCTGCACCAGCAGGTTGTGGAACATCTGCTCGCGGAAATAGGCCGGGTAGCGCTGGTGCACGTTCTGCAGGTAGCCGGCGCCGTGCACGAACATCACGATCGGGTACTTGCGGCCCGGTTCCTTGTTCTCCGGTTCGTAGTACTTGGCCCAGACCACGCCGGCACCATGCTTGGACGGCACTGCCACCAGCTTCGGCTGGATCCACTGGCGTGCCTTGTAGTCGGCGGTGCGGGTGTCGGTCAGCACGCGCGCCTGGCCACCGGCACTGGGCAGCACCGCCAACTGCGGCGGCAGGTAGGCGCCGGAGTAGCGCACCAGCAGCTGCTGGCCGTCCGGCGACAGCGAGAAGTCTTCCACGCCGTTGAGGCTGGTCAGCTCGCGCACCTGGCGGTTGCCGGTGTCGACCGCGCAGACTTCGTAGTCATGCGGCGCCTGCTGGTTGCACAGGAAGTAGAAGCCCTTGCCATCGGCCGACGGCACCGGTGCCGAGGTTTCCCACTTGCCGCTGGTCAGCGCCTGCGGCTTGGCGGTGCCGGCCTGGGTGTACAGGTGCGAAAAGCCCGATTCCTCGGACAACAGCCACAGCGTGCGGCCATCGGCCATCCAGCCGAAATCGTTGAAGCCCCAGTTGATCCAGGCGTTGTCGGTCAGGCGGTGGCGGTTCTGAACGCGGCCGTCGGCGGCGTTGACGCTGATGATCCAGCGGTCCTTGTTGTCGTTGGCACGCAGCATCACCGCGGCCTGCTGGCCGTCGGCGCTCCAGCGGATGCCGCCGCCCATGAAGTCGCTCATCACCTGCACGCTGCGCTCGCCCTTCAGTGCATCCTTGCCGGCCTTGCGGCGCAGTTCGGCCAGCGGGTCGGTGCTGATGCCCGGCAGGCCGGACAGCGAGACCTTCTCGGCCTTGCCGGTGCGCACGTCCACGTACCACAGGGTGTGTGGCTCGAAGCCGTTGCGGCCGACGCGGGTGCGGGTGTCCTCGGTTTCCTCGTAGCCCGACTCGGTCACGTACAGCGGCATCTTGCTGGTGCGGCCGTCGTCGAAGTCCTTCGGCTTGGTCACCACGATCAGGTGGGTCAGGTCCGGCGACAGCACGCTGTCACCGATCTCGACGTCGGCGCCCAGGTAGACCGGGCCCGGTGCGCGGGTCGGATCCGCCTGGCGCCAGCGCTGGTCCTGGTCCTTCAATGCCTCGCGCTGCTCGCGGTCGCGGCGCAGGGTTTCAAGCGTGCGCAGCTGCTGGTCGCGGAGCACGTCGGCCTTCGGCGGCGTGCGCGGGTCCTTCTCGGCCTTCAGGCTGGCCACCTGCTGCACGCCGCTGGCGGCGGTCCAGTGGAACCAGTTCTGGCCGACGCGCCAGATCACGCCGTTGTCGGCCGCGAAGTTCACATTGCCCGCGCGCTCGTTGCTGCGGGTCAGCTGGGTCAGCGCGCCACTGCGCAGGTCGCGCACGAACACATCGCCATTGCGCACGAAGGCGCTGCGGCTGCGGCTGCGGTCGTAGACCGGATCGGCGACGTCCAGGGTACCGCGCTGGTCATCGGCCACCTGCGCGGCCACGCCGCCGGCCACCGGCTGGCGGAAGGTGTCGCGCACCGGGCTGCCGTTGCGCTTGAGCTGGTATTCCACCTGCTGGCTGTTCCACGACCACCAGGCCTTCTCGACCGGCGGACCGATCCAGTCCGGGTCGGCCATGGCCTGTTCGATGGTGATCGGCGTCGGCGCGGCATGCGCGGCCGGTGCGGCCAGCACGGCCGACAGCAGGAGGGACAGGGGCAGCACTCGGGACATGGGCGGACGGCACCAGAAGAGGAAACCGGGCAAGGGTAGCAGCCGTCCGGGCCGGGGGCAGGGGCCACAGGTCACGGCAGCGGAATCGGCAAAACGGCACCGCCCGGGTCGCTGCGACGGCGTGTGCGGCATGATGGTCATTCCGTTCGGATGGAACCGATATGTACTGCTACGACTACAGGATCTCTCTGGGCGTGCAGCACCCGACAGAGGCCGGCGCCGGAATTGCCGCCCGGCTGGATCTGGAACCGGCGTTTTCCCGTGATGTCGGGACCGGATATCGGGATCGCGACGGTACCTTGATCCGGGTTCATGCGGCGACCCGCGTGGTGTTCGTACTGCAGAGGGGAAAGGACGGTTGGCTGATGGATGCCTGGCCGGCGTTGATCGATCTCCTGCGGGCACGCGCCGACGTGATCAGGGAACTGCTGCAGGAGGGGGCCGGGATCGGCCTGCGTGTTGGCATCTTTGGAAAGACGGCATGGGCGGGTTTCGAGCTGGATCCGCAGTTGCTGCGGCTGATGACGGACCTGCAGCTGGATTTTCAGGTGGAGACCTATTTCCCCGACCCGGCGGACACGACCGGCGCCAGCGAAACGTCGGCGGACAGCTAGTGCAACCGGTTGCCGTGGTCGCGCATCCATTCTCCTGAACCCGCATCATCCATCGAACAGGAGCCCGACCATGCAGGAACTGATCCCGATCACCCTATTCATCTGCATCGCCTACGCGATCCATGCCACTGCCGATGCACGCGCGCGCAGCAAGCTGGTCGCCCCGCACGTACCGGAGGAAGTGATCCGCTCGCTGGCCGTGCTGGAAGAAGAGCGCCGCCGCCAGGGTGCGTTGCGCTGGGGCATCAGCCTGGTCTGCCTGGCCCTGGCCATGGCCCTGCTGGAAGCCATCGGGGCCCGCGACCTGACCTTTGGTGCCGCTGCCGCGCTGGTCGGCAGTGCCGGCCTCGGCCAGCTGCTGGCCTGGCACTTCACCCGGCCTGCCGCGCGCAAGGGGTGAGGCAGGCATGCCACGGGCACAGGGGGCGCCCCGCGCATGAGCCTGCTGGGCGGAGCATTGGCTGCATGGCGGGGACGCCGCCGCGATGTCCGCGTTGAGCCCTCGCTGGACGCGGGCGACGACCGCGCCCTGGTCATCGCCATCATCGACGGCTCGCAACCGGCGTTCGCGCAGCTGGTGCAGGCCCATCAACGTACCTGCGCGCATCTGATCGGGCGGATGGTCGGCGACCGCGACCAGGTGGCCGACCTGCTGCAGGAAACCTTCCTGGCGGTATTCCGCCAGCTGCACCGGTTCCGCTTTGAATCCTCGCTGCGCACCTGGGTCTCAAGGGTGGCCTACACCACGGCGTTGCAGCACCTGCGCCGGCGGCGACTGGAGGCGCAGTGGATGGTGGCGGTGGAGGCGCCGGAGGAACTGGGCATCGGCGATGAAGGGCCCGGGCCGGCCGAGTTGAGCGAGGCGCTGCAGGCCGGGCGCCAGCTCAGCGCGGCACTGGAACGGCTGAGTCCGCCGCAGCGCCTGATCGTCGGCCTGCATTACCTGGAGGATTTCGATCTGGCCGAGATCGAACAGGTGACCGGGCTGGCGCGCGGTACCATCAAGAGCCACCTGCACCGCGCGCGCCAGACCCTGAAGCAGGAACTGACGCGGCATGCCACCGCCGGAGAGCTGCTGTGAACCCACCGACCGACCCTCGCGATGCGGAAGCGCGCGCGCTGGCACAGGCGTTGCGTGAGCAGGCGCAGCAGGAAGACACGCCGGATGTGAGCGAGGCGCTGCAGAAGCGCATTGCCGCTGAGTCGCGCGACGGTGGCGTGGGTTATGTGGTGGTGCAGGTGCTGTTGTTTGGCGCCCTGCTGGCTGCGGCGGCCTGGTATTTCTGGCACTGAGGCACCCGCCGGGCAAGGGGCCGCTCCAATCGCGGTGGGTGGATGCCGACCTTGGTCGGCGCTTGGGCGTGTGTGCCAACCAGGGTTGGCAGCTACCAGAACGGTTGACCCCTGCGACAAAGTGAAGCAGCGCGTCACCCGGTCGCATCCCGTCTTAACGAAATCCTCCTAAAGTGGTCCGGTATCCCACCGGTCGCAGGCAGGAGGCGTCCCTTGGACGCGTTGTTGTTGTCCCGGATCCAGTTCGGATTCGTCATCAGTTTCCACGTGCTGTTCCCCGCCTTCACCATCGGCACGGCCAGCTGGCTGGCCTTCATCGAATGGCGCTGGCTGCGCACGAAGTTGCCGGTGTGGCGCGAGCTGTATTTCTTCTGGCAGAAGATCTTCGCGGTGTCGTTCGGCATGGGCGTGGTCAGCGGCATCGTCATGGCGTTCCAGTTCGGCACCAACTGGCCGCGGCTGAGCGAGGTGGCCGGCACGGTCATCGGCCCGCTGCTGACCTACGAGGTGCTGACCGCGTTCTTCCTCGAAGCCAGCTTCCTCGGCGTGATGATGTTCGGCTGGGGCCGGGTCTCGCCGCGCCTGCATTTCCTGTCCACCTGCATGGTTGCGCTGGGCACGCTGTTCTCCACGTTCTGGATCCTGTCGTCCAACAGCTGGCTGCACACGCCGGCCGGCTACGAGATGGTCAACGGCATCGTGCATCCGGTGGACTGGTGGCAGGTGGTGTTCAATCCCTCGTTCCCCTACCGCCTCGCGCACATGGCGCTGGGCTCGTTCATCACCACCTGTTTCGTGATTGGTGGCGTGGGTGCGTGGTACCTGCGCAGGGGCACGCACGTGGAAGCGGGCCGGCGCATGCTGATCGCCGCTGTGGCATTCGCCGCGCTGACCGTGCCGGTGCAGATCTTCGTCGGCGACATGCATGGCCTGAACACGCTCAAGCACCAGCCGATGAAGATCGCGGCGGTGGAAGCGCATTGGCATGAGACCCGGGAAGGCGAGGGCGTACCGCTGGTGGTGTTCGCGCTGCCCAACGAGAAGGAGGAGCGCAACGATTTCGAAGTGGCCATCCCGAAGCTGGGCAGCGTGATCCTGACCCACAGCCTGGACGGCACCTTCGACCCGCTGACCGCGGTACCGGCCAGCGAGCGGCCGCCGGTGACGCCGGTGTTCTTTGCCTTCCGCATCATGGTCGGGCTGGGCACGCTGATGCTGCTGCTGGCCTGGGTGTCGGCCTTCCAGCTGTGGCGCAACAAGCTGCTCGATTCGCCATGGCTGCTGCGCGGCTGGAACTGGATGCTGCCCAGCGGTTTCATCGCGCTGCTGTCGGGGTGGTTCGTCACCGAGATGGGGCGCCAGCCATGGGTGGTGTATGGCCTGCTGCGCACCGCCGATGCGGTCGGCCCGCAGAGCGCGTGGATGACCGCGCTGTCGCTGGGTGTCTACGTGGTTGGCTATGCCTTCGTGTTCGGCTGGGGCATCTGGTACCTGGTGAAGATCCTGCGCCACGGACCGCAGCCCTACGCCGAAGGGCCGTCGCTGGACCACGGCAGCCACACCCCGGCGCGCCCGCTGTCGGCAGCCGACGAACCGCTGGAGGAGCGCTGACATGGACCTGATGACCTGGCTGCCGGTGGCGTGGTTCGCGGTGATCGGCTTCGGCGTGCTGATGTACGTGGTGCTGGACGGCTTCGTGCTTGGCATCGGCATCCTCGCCCCGTTCGCCGAGGACGAGGAGCAGCTGGACCTGATGATGAACACCGCCGCGCCGATCTGGGACGGCAACGAGACCTGGCTGGTGCTGGGTGGTGCCGGCCTGCTGGCGGCCTTCCCCAAGGCCTATGCGGTGCTGTTGTCGGCGCTGTACCTGCCGGTGCTGGTGCTGGTGGTGGCGCTGGTGTTCCGTGGCGTGGCCTTTGAATTCCGCTTCAAGGCACATCGGTCACGCCGGCTGTGGAGCGTGGCGTTCGGCCTCGGTTCGCTGCTGGCGACGTTCGCCCAGGGCGTGATCCTGGGCACCCTGGTGCAGGGCATCCCGCTGGTGGACGGTGTCTATCAGGGCGGGCCGTTCGCCTGGTTCAGCCCGTTCGCGATGCTGACCGGTGCCGCGCTGGTGGCCGGCTATGCGCTGCTGGGCAGCACCTGGCTGATCCTGAAGACCGAAGGGCGCGTGCAGGCGCTGGCGCGGCAGATGACCCGGCCGCTGGTGGTGGCGGTGATCGCGGCGATGGGCCTGGTCAGCAGCTGGCTGCCGTTCCTCGATTCGCGGTTGATGGCGCGCTGGTTCAGCGACGGCAACTTCTGGTGGCTGTCGCCGGTGCCGCTGTTGACCCTGGCGGTAGCCACTGCGCTGTGGCGCAGTGCCACCCACCCGCGCCGTGACCTGCCGCCGTTCCTGCTCAGCCTGGCCCTGTTCGTACTCGGCTTCCTCGGCCTGGTGCTGGGGATGTGGCCCTACCTGCTGCCACCGTCGATGACCCTGTGGCAGGCCGCCGCGCCGGCCTCCTCGCTGGGCTTCACCCTGGTCGGGCTGGTCATTCTGCTGCCGGTCATCCTCGGCTACACGGCGTGGTCGTACCGGGTGTTCCGCGGCAAGGTGCACGCCGATACCGGTTACCACTGATCGATTGAAGCGGGGGGGGCGCCGGTGCCGGCTCCCGTGTTGGGGAATGTGAAACCTGCACACCCCGTGCAGGACGTGCTAGCGTGCGCTCCTTTCCGGCAGCCAGGGGGGCGGCCGGCGACGTCCTGGACGGACGCACGGCTGCAGGAATGGGGGGCCGCCGCGCGTCGCCGTAATGGCTCGTGCCTATTGTTCTCCCGTTGAAGCACCTTCGCTAAATGATCGAATTCTCCATCGTCGACTGGGCTGCCTGGGCGCCCGGCCTGAGCGAGCGTAGCCAGTGGCTGGGCTGGGCCGATGCGCCGTATCCGCCGGTTGGCGAAGACACGCCGGCGCTGGCCGAGATCCCGGCAATGCAGCGCCGCCGCATCGAGCGGCTGGGCCGGATGGCGATCCAGGCTGCCTGCTGGTGCGAGGATGGGCAGGGGGCGGACAACCAGGTCCCGCTGGTGTTCGCCAGCCGCCACGGCGACGTGGCCCGTTCGATGGAGCTGCTGGGGGCGCTGGCCAGTGATCAGCCCTTGTCACCGACGGGGTTCGGCCTGTCGGTGCACAACGCGATCGCGGCGTTGTACTCGATCGCGCGCGGCCACCGTGGCAACTACCTGGCGCTGGCCGCCGGCCAGGCCACGGTCGAGACCGCCTGCCTGGAAGCGGCCGGTCTGCTCGCCGATGGCGCCCGCGAAGTGCGGGTCGTGGTGTATGAGTCGCGCCTTCCCGAGATTTACTCGACGTTCGCCGACGAACCCGACCCGTTCTTTGCCTGGTGTTGGCGTTTGACGGCGCCGATGCCGGGCCAGCCGACCCTCTCCCTGCAGTGGGAGGCGGCGCCGGAGGCCCCTGCCACCGCCCCGGGCGCGCTGCCGCACGCGCTGGACCTGCACCGCTTCCTGCTGTCCGGTGCGCCGGCGCTTGAGCACGTGGCCCAAGGCCAGCGCTGGCGCTGGGGGCGCCGTGGCTGAGGCGCTGCGCCGTCTCGATCATGCCTGGCGGGTGCTCGGCACCGGCCTGAGCTTTGCCGCATTCGGCATGGGCGGCCTGCTGCTGGGCGTGCTGGTGATGCCGGTGCTGCTGCTGATGCGCGACCCGGTGGTCCGTCGCCGTCGGGCCCGCCGCGTGGTTCAGGTTGCCTTTGCCAGCCATCTGCGCCTGATGCGCGCGCTGGGGGTGATGACCTACCAGATCGAGGGCGGTGAACGCCTGCAGCGCGACGGTTTGCTGGTGCTGGCCAATCACCCGACCCTGATCGACGTGGTCTGCCTGATCTCGCTGCTGCCCAACGCCGATTGCGTGGTGAAACGGGCCGTGGCCTGCAACCCGTTCATGCGCGGTCCGGTGCGGGCGGCCGGCTACATCTCCAATGACGATGGCGCTGGCCTGGTCGATGACTGCGTGGCGGCGGTGCACGCCGGCGGCACCCTGGTGATCTTCCCCGAAGGCACCCGCAGCGTGCCGGGCCAGCCGCCGCGGCTGCAGCGCGGGGCCGCCAACATCGCCGTCCGTGGCCGGCTGGACATCACCCCGGTGCGGATCACCTGCACCCCGCCCACGTTGACCAAGGGACAGAAGTGGTATCGTGTCCCCTCACGTCGCTTTCACGTTCGGCTGCAGATCGGCGAAGATATCCCGATCGCGCCCTTCCTGGCCGATGACGACTCGCCAAGGGGGGATGCCTTGGCAGCCCGCCGCGTCACCGAGCACCTTTCTCGTTATTTCGACCTGTCTGGAGATCCGCCCCGTGCAAGCACTTGAGCACGAGATCAAGGAATTGATCATTTCCTCCCTTTCGCTGGAGGACATCACGCCGGAGGACATCGATCCGACCGCGCCGCTGTTCGTCGAGGGCCTCGGCCTGGATTCGATCGACGCGCTGGAGCTGGGCCTGGCGCTGCAGAAGAAGTACGGTGTCAGCCTCTCGGCCGATTCGGAAGAAACCCGTCGCCATTTCTCCAGCGTGCGCGCGCTCGGCGAGTTCGTCGCCGCCCGCCAGTCGTAACGGCGCCAGGAATAGCCATGACCAAGAATGAACTGTTCGAACGCATCGTCAGCATCCTGACCGACAGCTTCGAGATTGAAACCGCCCGGATCACCCCCGAGGCCCGGCTCTACGACGACCTGGACATCGACAGCATCGATGCGGTCGACCTGATCGTGCAGCTCAAGCCACTGCTCGGCCGCAACCTGCAGCCGGAAGCGTTCAAGGCCGTGCGCACCGTGCAGGACATCGTTGATGTCGTGTATGGACTGCTGCCGGACCAGGCAGCCGCCTGACCGCAGCGCCGGCGGCTTCGCCATGGCTCGCGCACGTACCGTCGTGGTGGCAGCGATTTCGCTTGCCTACCCGCTGCTGGTGTACCTGGCGATGGGCCGCTTCGAGCCACGCTGGCTGTCGCTGCTGCTGTTCACCCTGGCCCTGCTGCGTGCGCTGAGCACGCGCCAGCCGTTGTGGTGGGCCGCCGCCGCCGGCACCGGCCTGCTGGCGGTGCTGGCCACTGTGCTCAACCAGGCCCTGCCGCTGAAGCTGTACCCGGCGCTGGTCAATGCGGTGATGCTGGCGGTGTTCGGCACCAGCCTGCGCTTCGGGCCGCCGTTGGTGGAGCGCCTGGCGCGGCTGCAGGAGCCGGACCTGCCCCCGTTCGCGGTGGCCTATACCCGCCGCGTCACCCAGGTGTGGTGCGGCTTCTTCGTTCTCAACGGCAGCCTGGCCCTGCTGACCGCGCTGTACGCGTCGGACCGGGCCTGGATGCTCTACAACGGATTGTTGGCGTACGTGATGATGGGCGTGTTGTTCGCAGGTGAGTGGCTGGTGCGGCGGCGGGTGAAGGCGGCGCACGCGCATGGCTGAGTGGATTGCCCTGGACCGGCTACTGCTGGAGGCGCGGCCGCAGCGCAGCGTCGGCCTGTGCGACGGAGACATGGTTGACCACGCCTGCTTCCGCCAGCGCGTACGGGGCTGGCGCGCCGCCTTTGCGGCGGCTGAAGGCCGCGACTGGGCCCTGTATTTCGATGACGCCGTGGCCTTCGCTGCGGCGCTGTTCGGCGCCTGGCATGCCGGCAAGCGGGTGTTCCTGGCCGCTGACAACCTGCCGGCCACGCTGCAGGCGCTGCAGCCGCAGGTGAGCGGTTTCGCGGGCGACGTACCGGCCGACTACCGCCCGCTGGCGGCGCTGGACGCCACACTGGACGACGAACTGCAGGCGCTGGACGAGCGCGCCTGCGAGCTGTGCGTGTTCACCTCCGGCAGCACCGGCCAGCCCAGTGCGATCGGCAAGCGCCTGGACCAGCTGGCGCGCGAGGTGGAAGCGCTGCAGGCCGCGTTCGGTGCGCAGATGGAGGGCGCGCAGGTGCACGGCACGGTGTCCCACCAGCACATCTACGGGCTGCTGTTCCGCGTGCTGTGGCCGCTGGCCGCCGGCCGCCTGATCCATCCGCGTCGGTTCTTCCACGAAGACCTGGTGGGTGCGCTGGCCGGTACCGACACGGTGCTGGTGGCGACGCCGGCCCATCTCAAGCGCCTGCCCGAGCAGCTCGACTGGGCCAGCCTGCATGGCCGCCTGCGCGCGGTGTTCTCCTCCGGTGGCCCGCTGCCGGAGGACGCGGCGCGACACGTGCGGCAGTGGTTGGGCGTGGCCCCGACCGAGGTCTATGGCAGCAGCGAGACCGGCGGTATCGCCTGGCGCCGCTGGGACACCGACCTGCCGCCGTGGCAGCCGCTGCCGGGTGTGCAGTGGCGGATCGACGACGGCTGCCTGGCGGTGGCCTCGGCGCATCTGGAAACCCCCGGCTGGTGGCGCACCCAGGATCGCGTGGAAGCCCTGGCCGATGGCCGTTTCCGGCTGCTGGGCCGCGCCGACCGCATCGTCAAGATCGAAGAGCGCCGCGTCTCGCTGGATGCGCTGGAACGCGCGCTGCGCGAAGACGCCGAAGTGGATGACGTGCGCGTGCTGGTGCTGCCCGGGCAGCGCGAGCAGCTGGCCGCCGTGGTGGTTCCGGCCGATCCGGCGCTGCTGGAGGGCGGCGACGCCGCGCGCCGTGCGCTGGGCCAACGCCTGGGCGCGCGCCTGGCGCATGCGCATGACGCGGTGACCCGGCCGCGCCGTTGGCGCCTGGTGCAGGCGTTGCCGATCAACGCGCAGGGCAAGGTGACCCAGGCGGCATTGGCGGCGCTGTTCCAGCCACTGATGCCGGTGCCGGTCTGGGACCGCCGCGATGCCGCCAGCGCCACGCTGCGCATGACCCTCGACCCGGCGCTGCGGCCGTTCCAGGGCCACTTCCCGCAGGCGGCGATCCTGCCCGGTGTTGCGCAGTTGGACTGGGCGATGCGTTTCGGCCGCCAGGCATTTGCGATGCCGCGCGCGTTCCTGCGCATGGACGCGGTGAAGTTCCAGCACGTGGCCCGCCCCGGCGATGAGTTGACCCTGCAGCTGGACTGGGATGCCGCACGCAACGTGCTGGCCTTCCGCTATACCTCCAGCCACGGTGTACATGCCAGCGGCAGGGTGGTGTTCGCCGATGCGGACTGACCCGGCCGTTGCCGGTGCCGCGTTTGCGCCACTGGTGGTGATTCCCGTCTACGACCACGAGCACGCCATCGTGGCGGTGGTCGACGGTGTGCAGGCCGCTGGCTTGCCTTGCCTGCTGGTCGACGATGGTTCGCATGATGCGTGCGCGGCGGTGCTGCGCACGCTGGCACAGCGCCAGGGCGTCGACCTGCTGCGCCTGGACGCCAACCAGGGCAAGGGTGGGGCGATGCTGGCCGGTTTTGCTGAAGCCGGCGCGCGTGGCTACAGCCACGTGCTGCAGATCGACGCAGACGGCCAGCACGATACCGCTGACCTGCCACGTTTCATCGAGGCCGCGCGTGTGCATCCCGACGCGGTGATCTGCGGCATTCCGGCCTACGACGCCAGTGTTCCCAAGGCACGCCTGTATGGCCGCTACGCCACCCACGTCTGGGTCTGGATCAACACGCTGTCGCTGCACCTGCGCGACACCATGTGCGGCTTCCGGGTGTATCCACTGCCACCGGTGCTGCGCCTGATCGGTGAAGAGACCATCGGACGGCGCATGGATTTCGATACTGAAGTGATGGTGCGCCTGTACTGGCGCCAGCTGCCGGTCGAGCACCTGGCCACGCGCGTGACCTATCCCGCCGATGGCGTGTCGCACTTCGATGTGTGGCGCGACAACGTGCGCATCAGCCGCATGCACACCCGCCTGTTCTTCGGCATGCTCTGGCGCGCACCGCGGCTGCTGTGGCGCCGCCTGCAGGGGCAGCGCTGAGATGGCGACCGCGCAGGATGCCCCGCACTGGGCCGATATCGGCGAATCGACGTCGGTGGCCGGCGTGCTGTTCCTGTGCTGGGTGCACCGCTGGTTCGGGCGCTGGCCGTTCCGCCTGTGCGTGTGGCCAGTGGTGGCCTGCCATTGGCTGGGCAACCGTGTAGGGCGCCAGGCCTCGATGCAGTACCTGCAGCGGCTGCAGGCGCACAGCGGCGTGCTCGGCCGCGCGCCGACCCGGCGCGACAGCCTGCGCCACTTCTTCGCCTTCGCCGACACGATGCTGGACAAGATCCTCGGCCTGGGCGGGCGCTACCCGGCCGACCGCATTCACCTGCACCGCGACCTGGTGCTGCAGAAGATCGCGCGCCGCGAAGGCGGTCTGATCCTCACCGCGCACATCGGCTGCCTGGAACTGTGCCAGGTGCTGGCCGAACAGGTGCCGGGGTTCCGCATCACCGTGCTGGTGCACACCGCGCATGCGCAGCGCTTCAACCGCCTGCTGCAGCGGCTGGACCCGCTGGCGGCGGTGGAGCTGGTGCAGGTCACCGAAATGGGGCCGGCCACCGCGGTGATGCTGGCCGAGCGCGTGGCGGCCGGTGGCTTCGTCGCCATCGTCGGCGACCGCACGCCGGTGCAGGGCGGCCGCAGCGTCACCGCCGATTTCCTCGGCCATCGCGCGCCATTCCCGATCGGCGCCTATGTGCTGGCCGCGGCGCTGGGCTGCCCGGTCTACACCATGGCCTGCCTGCACCAGGGCGAGGGCTATCGCGTGGCATTTGAACAATTCGCCGAACGCATCGTGCTGCCGCGTGGCTCGCGCGACGCGGCACTTGCCGAACAGGCACAGCGCTTCGCGCGCTGGCTGGAACTCCAGGTCATCCAGTCCCCGTTGGACTGGTTCAATTTCTTCCCCTTCTGGGATCAGGCTCCGCATGACGACTGACGCCGTACCCGTGTGCCGCTTTGGCGATGCACCGTTGACCATCGAAGACGTGGTTGCCCTGGCCCAGCGCCAGTGCGAGGCCGCACTGAGCGACGCGCCGGCGTTCCGCGCACACATCCAGCGCGGTGCCGACTTCCTTGACCGCCTGCTGCGCGAGGATGGCGTGATCTACGGTGTGACCACCGGCTATGGCGATTCGTGCACGGTGAACATCCCGCCGGCGCTGGTGGCTGAACTGCCGCACCACCTGTACACCTACCATGGCTGCGGCCTGGGCCGCTACCTGGACCCGGTCGAGACCCGTGCGGTGCTGGCCGCGCGCCTGGCATCGCTGGTGCGCGGCATGTCCGGTGTCAGCGTGCCGCTGCTGGAAGGCCTGGCCACGCTGCTGCAGCACGATGTGCTGCCGATGATTCCGGCCGAAGGCTCGGTCGGTGCCAGCGGCGACCTGACCCCGCTGTCGTACGTGGCGGCGGTGCTGTGTGGCGAGCGCGAGGTGCTGCACGATGGCCGCGTGCAGCCGGCGGCCGAGGTGCTGGCGAAGATCGGCATGACCCCGCTGAAGCTGCGGCCGAAGGAAGGCCTGGCGATCATGAACGGCACCGCGGTGATGACCGGCCTGGCCTGCCTGGCCTGGCAGCGCGCCGACTACCTGGCGCGCATGGCCACGCGCCTGACCGCGTTCAACGTGCTGGCCAGCGACGGCAACGCGCACCACTTCGACGAAACCCTGTTCGCGGCCAAGCCGCATCCGGGCCAGGGCCGCATCGCCGCGCGTCTGCGCAGCGACCTGCACAGCGAGCGTCCGCCGCGCAATGAACAGCGCCTGCAGGACCGCTACTCGCTGCGCTGCGCGCCGCACGTGATCGGCGTGCTGGAGGACAGCCTGCCGTTCCTGCGCCAGCTGATCGAAACCGAACTGAACAGCGCCAACGACAATCCGCTGATCGATGCCGATGGCGAGCGCATCCTGCATGGCGGCCACTTCTACGGCGGCCACATCGCGCTGGCGATGGACACCCTGAAGAACACCGTAGCCAACGTGGCCGATCTGCTCGACCGCCAGTTGGCGCTGGTGGTCGATGCCCGCTACAACCATGGCCTGCCGGCCAACCTGTCGGCGGCCACGGGCCCGCGCGCGGCCATCAACCACGGCCTGAAGGCGCTGCAGATCAGCGTGTCGGCCTGGACGGCCGAAGCGCTGAAGCAGACCCTGCCGGCCAGCGTGTTTTCGCGCTCCACCGAGTGCCACAACCAGGACAAGGTCAGCATGGGCACCATCGCCGCGCGCGACTGCCTGCGCGTGATCGAGCTGACTGAACAGGTGGTGGCCGCGATGCTGATCGCCGCCCGCCAGGGCCTGGCGCTGCGCGAACGGGTTGGCCTGAACGCGAAGCTGCATGGCAGTCTGGCCGACATGTACGCCGACCTGGGGCAGCGCATCGCCCTGGTTGAAGAAGACCGCGCGCTGGATCGCGAACTGCGGGAACTGCTGGTGGAGATCCGCGCGCAACGTTGGGAGCTGTATGCCGGTGAATGAGGCCATCGAACGGGTCGGCGAGATTGCGCTGACCCCCGCCTTCCATGACTGCGATCCGATGAACGTGGTCTGGCATGGCAACTACTTCAAGTACTTCGAGATCGCGCGCTGCGCGCTGCTCGGGCGCTATGACTACGACTACCCGCAGATGCTCGAATCGGGCTACCTGTGGCCGGTGGTCGATGCCCGGGTGAAGTACGTGCGCCCGCTGCTGTTCAACCAGGCCTTGCGCGTGATTGCGCGCATCGTTGAATGGGAGAACCGGCTGAAGATCGAGTACGAAATCGTTGATGCGCAGAGCGGCCAGGTACTGACCCGCGCGATGACCATCCAGGTCGCGGTGGACGCGGCCAGCAAGGAAATGCTGTACCAGTGCCCGCCGGTACTGTGGGAACGCCTGGGAGTGCCTGCGCCGTGAACATGCTTGTCCGTCTTTCCAGCGTGCTGCTGTGCGCGCTGATGTTCATTGCCGCACCGCAGGTGCAGGCCGCCGACCCCGCCATCGATGCGATCACCCAGGCGGTGGCGCGGCCGGACGTGCTGCGCGGCCAGTTCAGCCAGGAAAAGCAGGTCAGCGGCTTCAAGAACCCGCTGCGCTCGCAGGGCCAGTTCGTGGTCGCGCGCCAGCACGGCGTGATCTGGACCACGCTCAAGCCGTTCCCCTCCGAAGTGGTGGTCACCGCCGACCGCATCCTCAGCCGCCAGCGCGATGGCAGCACCCGTGTCGAGCTCGATGCACGGCAGCAGCCGGCGATGCGTTCGGTGAACGCGATCATGTTCGCGCTGATGAGTGGCGACGTGCAGGCGCTGTCCGGCCAGTTCAACGTGGCGGCCAGCCGTGAAGGGCAGGGCTGGCGGCTGCGGCTGACGCCGAAGTCGGCGATGCTGGCCAAGGCGTTCCAGTCGCTGACCCTGCAAGGTGACCGCTACGTGCGCCAGGTCGAGATCGTCGAGGCCAACAAGGACCGCACGCAGATCCAGTTCAGTGCACTGAGCGAAGCGCCGGCCACGCTCACCGCCGACGAGGCACGCCGCTTTGAGTGAGGGGGCAGCATCGAACGGGCCGGACCGGTTGCGGCGCTGGTGGCACTGGCTGGGCATCGCCTGGCTGGTGCTCCTGCTGGTGTTGGGTGCGCAGCAATGGCGCCTGTGGAGCCAGCAGTCGCGGATCGACACCGACATCCTCGCCCTGCTGCCGCAGGACGCGCATGACCGCCTGTTGAGTGACGTCACCCGGCGCATCGCCGACGGCAGCTCGCGCCAGGTGGTGGTGCTGCTGGGCAGCAAGGATGGCGCCGCCGCCAAGCGCGCACAGGCGGCGTTCGCTGCGGCGATGGCCAAGGACAACGACCGTGCTCTGCTGGTGCCCAGTGGTTCGATCGAAGGCTGGTTCGACGAGGCGCGCGCGTTCTACGCGCCGTACCGCGACCGCCTGCTGACCCCGGCCCAGCGCGAGCAGCTGCAGAGCAGCGAGCCGGGCGCGTTGGCCGAGCAGGCGTTGGCTGCGCTGTACGGTCCGATGGGCGCACCGCGCCTGACCGATTGGCGGCAAGACCCGCTCTCGCTGTGGCCGCAATGGTGGCAGCAGCAGGCGCAGGGGTCGGGGTTGCGGCTGGGCGATGACGGCCTGCTCGAAGCCGAGGGCAGGCATTGGGCCGTACTGCAGTTCGATACGCCGGGGTCGGCGTTCCAGCTTGACGGCGAGCGCCATCTCGACGGGCTGCTGGAACGTGCCGGGCTGGCCGCCAGGGCGGCGGCGCCCGAGCTGGAAATCCTGCATGCGGGTGTGCCGCTGCACGCCGAAGCGGCGGCGGTGCAGGCCAACCAGGAGATCAACACGATCGGCTGGGGCTCGCTGGCCGCAGTGCTGCTGCTGGTGTGGCTGGCGTTCCGTTCGCTGCGGCCGATCCTGCTGGTTGCCGCCTCACTGCTGATCGGCTGTGGCGTGGCGCTGGCGGTGACCGTGCTGGTATTTGGCAAGGTGCATGTGCTGACCCTGGTGTTTGGTGCGTCGCTGGTGGGCGTGGCCGAGGACTACGGCATCCATTGGTTCGCTTCGCGCCAGGCCGAACCGGCTGATCGTCGCTGGAAGCTGCTGCGGCACCTGCTGCCCGGCCTGTGGCTGGCCCTGCTGACCAGCGCGCTGGCCTACCTGGCACTGGGCCTGGCCCCGTTCCCGGGCCTGCGCCAGATGGCATTGTTCTCGGTGGTCGGCCTGGCCGCCGCCTTCCTTACGGTGATTTTCTGGTTCCCGTGGCTGGATGGCGGTGAGATCCGCAAGACCCGTTTCTCGCAGTGGCTGGGCAACACGCTGGAGCGCTTCCCGCGCCTGCATGGCCGTCGCCCGGTGACGGTGTTCGTGGTGATCACGCTGGCGCTGTCTGCCATCGGCATTGCCCGCCTGAACAGCAACGACGACCTGCGCAGCCTGCAGTCCTCGCCGCCGGCGTTGATGGCCCAGCAGATCCGGCTGAGCCAGCTGCTGGGCATGCCCAGCCCGGCGCAGTTCTACCTGGTGCAGGGCACCGACGCGGCGCAGCTGCTGCAGCGTGAGGAAGCGTTGACCGAACGCCTGCGTGTACTGGCCAACGACAAGCGCATTGGTGGCTATCGTGCGATCAGCGATTGGCTGCCGTCGCCGTCGCGCCAGCAGGCCGATGCGGCGCTGACTGCGAAGGTTGAACCGGGTGTGCTTGCGGCCGTGTCCGACGCCGTGGGAGAGCCACTGCAGCGACCGCCGTTCGCGGACGCGCCACTCACCGCCGAAGCGTTCCTGGCCTCGCCGGCCTCGCAGCCGTTCCGCCACCTGTGGGTGGGCGAGGTCGGCGGGCAGATGATCAGCGTGGTGATGGTCGATGACCTGTCGCGCGCTGATGCGCTGGCCACCCTGCGCGGGGCGGCCGAAGGCCTGCCGGGTGTGCGCTGGGTGGACCGCACCGCCGACTTCTCGCAGCTGCTGGGCCACTACCGCAAGCTGATGGGCGGGCTGCTGCTGGTCGGCATCGTGCTGGTGTTCGGCGCGCTGTGGCTGCGCTATCGCCGCCAGGCCTGGCGCGTGTTCGCGCCGACCCTGATTGCCGGTGCGCTGACCCTGGGCCTGCTGGGCCTGTTCGGCCAGCCACTGCAGCTGTTCAACGTGCTGGCACTGATGCTGTTGCTGGGCATGGGCATCGACTACGGCATTTTCCTGATCGAGCACCGCGGCGACGCCAGTGCCTGGCTGGCCGTGTGCGTGGGCGCGGCCAGCACCTGGCTGTCGTTCGGCCTGCTGGGCCTGTCGCAGACCCCGGCGTTGCGCGCGTTCGGCCTGACCCTGCTGTTCGGCATCGGCCTGGTCTGGCTGATCTCGCCGCTGTTCCGTCCGCCGCCGCACGATCTGCCGCCGGCCTGAACCTGTTTCCGACTTCCTTCTTTCCACTTGATCGAGCAACAAGGACGCACCGATGAACACTGCTGTGGATGCTGTCGAACGTACTGAAATCCTGATCATCGGCGCGGGCCCGGCCGGTTCGGTGGCTGCGGCGATGCTGCGCCAGCAGGGCCGCCAGGTGCTGATGCTGGAACGCCAGCAGTTCCCACGCTTCTCCATCGGCGAAAGCCTGCTGCCGCAGAGCATGGAGTACATCGAGGCGGCCGGCCTGCTGCAGGATGTGGTCGAGGCGGGCTTCCAGTACAAGAACGGTGCCGCCTTCGTGCACGGCGAAGCGCGCACTGCATTCGACTTCAGGAAGAAGTTCTCGCCGGGTTGGGGCACCACCTACCAGGTGCAGCGCGCCGACTTCGACAACGTGCTGGCACGCGGTGCCGAGCGCATGGGCACCACGCTGCGCTTCGGCGACGAAGTGCTTGCGGTCGAGCCGGGCGAGCAACCGGCGGTGACGGTGCGCCGCCCGGACGGCAGTGAATACCGCATCGAGGCCGATTTCATCCTCGATGCCTCCGGTTTCGCGCGGCTGCTGCCGCGGTTGCTGCAGCTGGAGTCGCCGTCCAACTTCCCGGTGCGCGGCGCGATCTTCTGCCACGTGCGCGACAACATTCCGGCCGAGGCGGACTTCGACCGCAACAAGATCCTGATCACCACCCACCCCGAGCACATCGACGTCTGGTACTGGACGATTCCGTTCTCCAACGGCTGCTGCTCGCTGGGCGTGGTCGCCGAGCCGTCGTTCTTCGAGCGCTACGAGGGTGACGACCTGCAGAAGCTGCAGGCCATCGTCGGCGAGGACCCCAACCTGACCAGGCTGCTGGCCAACGCCGAATGGGCGGTGCTGCCGGTGCGCCGCATCACCGGCTATTCGGCCAACGTCAGTTCGCTGTGGGGGCCCGGCTACGCGTTGCTGGGCAACGCCGGCGAGTTCCTCGATCCGGTGTTCTCCTCCGGCGTGACCATTGCCTTCAAGTCCGCGCAGCTGGCCAGTGAATGCCTCAAGCGCCGCTATGCCGGCCAGGCCGTGGACTGGGAGGCCGAGTTCTCGATCCCGCTGCGTGCCGGCGTGAAGACCTTCCGTCGCTTCGTGGAAAGCTGGTACGAAGGCGGCTTCCAGAAGATCATCTACCACCCGCAGCAGCAGCCCGAAGTGCGCAACATGATCAGTTCCATCCTGGCCGGATATGCCTGGGACACCAACAACCCCTATGTGGCCGATGAAAGTGGTCGCCGCATGCGCGTGCTGGAGCAGCTGTGCAGCGCCTGATCTTCCGTACTGCGGCCCTGCTGCTGTGCCTGCTGCTGGCCGCCTGTGCCGGGCGCATGCCCAAGCCACAGGTGGAGCTGCCGCCGCTGCGCCTGTCGCCGGCCAGCCTGCCGGCGCCGCTGGCGCTGCAGCAGCAGCTGCACTTCCGTTTCGGCAGCCATGAGCGCGACCTCGATGCGCTGCTGGAAGCCGATGCACAGCAGGTGCAGCTCGCGGTGCAGGCGATGGGCCAGACCGGCGTGCGCCTGCAGTGGGACGGCCAGCAGCTGACCCAGCAGCGTGCGCCGTGGCTGCCGCCGCAGGTGCGTGCCGAGCGCGTGCTGGATGACCTGCAGTTCGCGCTGTGGCCGACCGCGGCCATTGCCGCCGTGCTGCCGGCGGGCTGGCAGGTCAGTGATGATGGCCATCAGCGCAGCCTGTCGCGTGAGGGCACCGTGTGGCTGCACCTGCAGCGGCTGGACGATGGCAGCGTGCAGCTGGACAACCGCGCCGAAGGCTATGCGCTGCGCATCGAATCGATCGACATGGCCGGGCCGGACCGATGAGCGCACCGATCTACCTGAACGACCTGGGTGTGGTCTGTGCACTCGGCGCTGGCCGCGCCGCCGTGACGTCGGCACTGTTCGCCGACGCGCCGGGCGGGCTCAGCGACAACGAGAGCCTGTTGCCGGGGCACACCCTGGCGCTGGGAGAAGTACGCACGCCGCTGCCGGCGCTGGATGACCTGCCGGTGGCCCTGCGCGGGCGCAACAATGCCCTGCTGGACGTGGCATTGGCTCAGATCGCGCCGGCAGTGGCCGCGGCGATCGCCCGCCATGGCGCCGAGCGCGTAGCGGTGGTGCTGGGCACCAGCACCTCGGGCATTGGTGAATCCGAGCAGGCATTGCGCAGCCATGCCGAACAGGGCCAGTGGCCGCAGGGCTTTGATTACGCCCAGCAGGAAATGGGCACCGCCGCGCAGTTCGTGCGCCAGCGCAGTGGCGCACAGGGGCCGGCATGGACCCTGTCCACTGCCTGCTCGTCCAGTGCCAAGGCGCTGATGTCGGCCGCACGCATGCTGCGCGCCGGCATCGTCGATGCGGTGATCGCCGGTGGCGCCGATTCGCTGTGCCGCTTCACCGTGGCCGGCTTCAGCGCGCTGGAATCGGTCTCGGCCCAACGTTGCAATCCGTTCTCGCAGCATCGTACGGGTATCAACATCGGCGAAGGCGCCGCGCTGTTCCTGCTCACCCGCGAACCCGGCCCGGTATGCCTGGCGGGGTGGGGCGAGTCGGCCGACGCCCACCACATGTCCGCCCCGGACCCGCAGGGCCTGGGCGCCATCGACGCCCTGCAGCAGGCGCTGCAGCGTGCTGGCTGGGCCGCCGGCGAAGTGGACTATGTGAACCTGCATGGGACCGCGACCGGCCACAACGATGCGATGGAAAGCCTGGCCGTGTCGCAGGTGCTCGGCAGCCACGTGCCGGCCAGTTCGACCAAGCCGTTGACCGGCCATACGCTGGGTGCCTCGGGTGCCATCGAGGCGGCGCTGTGCTGGATCGTGCTGGCCGAGAACCCGCAGCAGCTGCTGCCGCCGCACTGGTGGGACGGCGTGGCCGACCCGGCACTGCCGGTGCTGCCGCTGGTTGCACCGGGCACGCGCCTTGCGCAGCCGCCACGGCGGGTGCTGAGCAATTCGTTCGCCTTCGGCGGCAGCAATGCCGTGCTGGCACTGGAGCGTCGATGAACACGCTGTACGCGATCGAAGACGTGGTGCCGCACCGCCAGGACATGTGCCTGCTGGAGCGCATCACGCAGTGGGACCAGGACGCCATCGAGGCCGAACTGGTGGTGCCCGAGGCCGGCCTGTTCGTCGAGGATGACCAGGTGCCGGCATGGGTCGGCATCGAGTACATGGCGCAGGCCATCGCGGCCTGGGCCGGTTGCCGAGCGCGTGCGGCCGGCAGGCCACCGCAGCTGGGCTTCCTGCTCGGCAGCCGCCGCTACAGCAGCGCGCGCAGCAGCTTCCCCAGCGGTTCGCGGCTGCGCGTACAGGCGCGCTGCGAGCTGTTGGGTGACAATGGATTGGGGATGTTCGCCTGCCGCATCCTGGCAGGCGAGGAAGAATGGGCGACAGCCAACGTGTCGGTGTTCGAACCGGCCGACGCGATGGCCTATCTGGAGAGTGGACAGGCATGACAGGGAATCGAAGCGTGCTGGTGACCGGCGCCAGCCGGGGCATCGGCCGGGCCATCGCGCTGCGCATCGCGCGCGATGGCTTCGACGTGGTGGTGCATTGCCGCAGCCGCGTGGATGAAGCACAGGCGGTGGTCGCCGAGATCCAGGCACTGGGCCAGCAGGCCCGCGTGCTGGTGTTCGACGTGGCCGACCGCGCGTCTGCGCGGGCCGCTCTGGAGGCCGATGTCGAAGCGCACGGCGCTTACTACGGCGTGGTCTGCAATGCCGGCATCGCCCGCGATGGCGCCTTCCCGGCGCTGTCAGCGGACGATTGGGACCAGGTCATCCACACCAACCTGGATGGCTTCTACAACGTGCTGCATCCGCTGATCATGCCGATGGTGCGGCGGCGCAAGCCGGGCCGCATCGTCACCCTGTCGTCGGTCTCCGGACTGGCCGGCAACCGCGGGCAGGTCAACTACAGTGCCGCCAAGGCCGGCATCATCGGCGCCACCAAGGCCCTGGCGCTGGAACTGGCCAGCCGCCAGATCACCGTCAACTGCGTGGCCCCGGGCCTGATCGAGACCGAAATGCTCAACGACGAAGTGGTTGAACACGCGCTCAAGCTGATTCCCGCCGGCCGCGTTGGCCGCCCGGACGAAGTGGCGGCTACCGTGGCGTTCCTGCTGTCCGAACCGGCTGGCTACATCACCCGCCAGGTGATCTCGGTGAACGGAGGCATGCTCTGATGGCCGCCGATCGTCGCGTGGTGGTTACCGGCGCCGCTGCCATCAGTCCACTCGGCCACGACTGGCCGACCATCGAAGCGCACCTGCGCAGCTGCCGCAACGCGGTGCGTGCGATGCCCGAGTGGGATGTCTATGCCGGGCTGAACACCAAGCTGGCCGCGCCGGCGCAGGACTTCGAGCTGCCGCCGAACTACAACCGCAAGACCACCCGCTCGATGGGCAAGGTCGCGATCATGTCGGTGCGCGCCACCGAGGTGGCGCTGCGCGAGGCCGGCCTGAATGAGCATCCGGTGCTGCGCAGTGGCCGTACCGGCGTGGCCTATGGCTCCTCGTCCGGCAGCCACGAGGCCACCGGCGAATTCGGGCGCATGCTCAACGAATTCACCACCGATGGCATCAGCGCCACGACCTATCTGAAGATGATGAGCCACACCGCGCCGGTCAACATCGGCGTGTTCTTCGGCCTGTCCGGGCGCGTGTACACCACCTCCAGCGCCTGCACGTCGGGCAGCCAGGGTGTGGGCGCGGCCTATGAAGCCATCCGCAGCGGCAAGCAGACGGTGATGGTGGCCGGCGGTGCCGAGCAGCTCGATGCCACCGCTGCAGCGGTGTTCGACACGCTGTTCGCCACCAGCGTGCGCAACGACGCGCCGCAGACCACGCCTCGCCCGTTCGATGCCGGCCGCGATGGCCTGGTGCTGGGCGAGGGCGCCTGCACGCTGATCCTGGAAGACCTGGAGCACGCGCAGGCGCGCGGCGCCACCATCCTTGCCGAGGTGGTCGGCTACGGCACCAACAGCGATGGCCAGCACGTCACCCAGCCCAGTGCCGACACCATGGCCCAGGCCATGCGCCTGGCATTGGAGGACGCGGGCCTGGACGCGGCGCAGATCGACTACGTCAACGCCCATGGCACCGCCACCGACCACGGCGACATCGCCGAGACCCAGGCCACCGCACAGGTGTTCGGCAGCCGCGTGCCGATCAGCTCGCTGAAGAGCTACGTCGGCCACATGCTGGGTGCCTGTGGCGCGTTCGAGGCCTGGGTGAGCATCCAGATGATGCGTGCCGGCTGGTTCGCGCCCACCCTGAACCTGGCCGCGGTCGACCCGCGCTGTGGCCAGCTCGACTTCATCACCGGGCAGGGCCGCGAACTGCAGGCCGAGTACGTGATGAGCAACAACTTCGCCTTCGGCGGCATCAACACCTCGCTGGTGTTCCGCCGCTGGAGCGAGTGATCCACTGCGCCAACACACCGTTCCCGTTACCCCCGCACCCTCGACAAGGAGATGTTCCGATGCGCCGCACTCTCATGATCGCCACGGCTACCGCGCTGCTGGCCCTGACTTCCACCGCTTCCGCCCGCGACACGCGTGTCGAACAGTCCCTGCAGGAACTGGTCAATTCGCAGGCCGCCAAGGACGCCGGCATCGACGGCAGCGTGCGTTTCTATCTGGCCGGCCAGCCGGTCAGCGTGCAGCAGCGCCTGGGCGAAGACGTGACCAACAAGAAGACCAACGCCGCCAACAAGAGCGATGCCGAGGCCTGCCGCTGGGTTGCGCTGTCGGCACTGCGCGCGCTGCAGGACGGTGCCAAGTCGCGCGGCGCCAACGCCGTGGTCGACATCGTCAGCTATTACAAGAAGAACGAGTTCAAGAGCAGCACCAACTACGAGTGCTACGCCGGTGCCATCCTTGCGGGTGTCGCGCTGAAGGGCACCTACGCCAAGGTCAAGTAAGCGCCCGTGTGGCGGCGGCGCAGCCTGAACGTCGCCGCCACATTGCTGAACCCCGCAGGCGAAACACCGCCGATCGCGCCGCCATCGTCGGCTGACGGCTTTCCCCGGTGTCGGCTTTCCGACACAATCATGGCTCTTCCCGGGTTATCGTCCCGCGGACATGCACGCCTACGTCTATAAAAGCCAACTCAAGCCGGACACCTACGTCTACGTTCCCCGACGCGATGATTTCAGCGCGCTGCCCGCGCCGCTGCTCACCTCGCTGGGGACGCTCGCCTTCGTGCTGGAGGTGGTCCTGGATGCCCAGCGCCGCCTGGCGCAGGCTGACCCGGAAAAGGTCCGCAGCGAAATGAGCGAGCGCGGGTTCTACCTGCAGGTGCCGCCGACGGTGGCCAGCCTGATGCCGCGCCACTATGACTGACGCCTCCCGTCCGCGCATTCTGTCAATTGCCTTCGCCGCGGGCGCGGTACTGGCGCTGGGCGCCGCCGTGGGCGGCGTTCCGGGTGCGGTCCTTGCCGCACTGGCGCAGCCCGCGTTCGCGTTGGCGATATCGTGGTGGCGCCGCAGCCGCGCGCTGCTGCCGCTGAAGGTGGTCGCACGCCAGGACCTGCCGGCGCTGCTGGCATTGTGGGCAGCCGCCCCGCTGTTGCTGGCGCTGCTGCTGGCCTGGCCGCTCGCAGCGCTGCGTGACAGCGGCAGCCTGGCGGCAGTGCTTGGCCTGAGCGTACTGGTCAGTGCCGGCCTGCTGGCGGCCTGGCGCACCTGGCCATTGTGGAACGATGTCGAACGCCTGGATGGCAGCTTGGCCCAGCACTGGCAGGCGCTGGCGGGGCGCGACCTGACTGCTTGGCGTGGCCTCGGCGTGGCCGCGCTGGTCATTGCGCTGGCCGCGCTGGTGGTGCTGCCGGCCTGGCCGGGCCTGTTGCCGGAAAGCGCGCGCTGGCCCGCCGCGCTGGCGGTCGTACTGCTGTCGCCGGTGCTGCACCTGCTGCTGCAGCGGGTCGCGCCTGCGCCGCTGGTGTCGTTGCGCTCCAGCCCGTTGGTGGCGTCCAGCGCTGAACCCGAACCGATGTTCGCAGCGGCGGCCGACGCCCTGCCGCTGGAGGCGATGGCGCCGCAGGAACTGACACCGGCGCTGTATGAAGCCGCCCGCCAGGGCCGCATCGACCGGGGCCTGCAGCTGCTGCAGGCCGGTGCCGATCCGTATGCGCTGCCGGACCCGAACTGGCGTGACCAGCGCAGCCTGGCGGTGCTGGCAGCGGTGCTGCCGGACCTGCGCCTGCTGCGCGAACTGATTGCCCGCGGCGTCGATGTGAATGCGCCGCACCGGGGCATGACCCCGCTGCTGGCGGCGACCCGCGACAGCTGGCATGGCCGCCCCGAAGCGGTGATGACCCTGCTCGCCAACGGCGCCGACTCGCGTGCCACCGACAGTGATGGCAACACCCCGCTGCACCATGCCGCACGCAGTTCCGACCCGGGGGTGGCCGCGCTGCTGCGCGATGCCGCTGCCGAAGTCGATGCGCTGAACCGTGATGGCTGGTCGCCGCTGGCGGTGGCCTGCCAGGTGGGCAACTGGCGTCTGGCCCGCTTCCTGCTCGAACGCGGTGCACGCTGCGAACCGGCCGATGGCACCCCGGTGCTGCTGGCCGCCGCCGCCACCGAGGATGACGATCCGGCGGGCGTGCAGCTGCTGCTCAAGCACAAGGCACGGGCCGACGCCCGCGATCGCCAGCGCCGCAGTGCGTTGCATGAGGCGGCCCTGGCCGGCCATGTCGAGATCATCGGCGTGCTGCTCGGCGCGGGCGCCAATCTGGAGGCGCGCGATGCACTGGGGCGTACGCCGTGGCTGGAAGCGGCCCGTGCCGGTCGCGCCGCCGTGATCGAGCACCTGCTGCCGCACAAGCCGGACCTGGTTGCGGTGGACGGCGAAGGCCGCAATGCGGTGCAGCTGGCGGCGATGGCCGAGGATGTCTCGCCGCTGCTGATCAAGCGCCTGGTCGAACTGGGCATCGCGGCCGATGCCACCGATCCGGTCGGCCGCCGTGCGGTGGACTACGCCGCCGAGGCCGGCCGCTGGGCGATCGTAGCCCTGCTGGACCCGTCCTATCCGTTGCCGGCTGCGGTCAGTGATGGCCTGGCCGATCGTGGCGAAGCAGCCAGTGCCAGCGGCCTGCTGCCGGACCGACCGCCGCTGACCCTGCTGCGCGAGGCCCTGGGCTTCGGCAACACCGACGGCATGGCGGCGCTGGCCAGGCTGTGCCAACCGGAGGAACTGGGCGGGCTGCTGCTCGATCCGGAGTTGGCGCTGGAACCGCGTGCGGTGGACTGGCTGCTGGGCCACGGCGCCGATCCCTATGTGCGTGATGCCTGCTCCGATACGCCGATGTTCGCGCTGTTGTCGCGCGGCATCGATGCGGTGCCGGCGTTGCAGGTGATGCTGCAGCGTGGCCTGTCGCCGGCCGGCCGCGGTGGCCTGGCGCGCTTCCTTGCTGCCTGCGCACAGCACGACCAGGCCGCGCGTGGCCTGGAACAGCTGGCACTGGAACTGCTTGAGCGTGGCGCCGATCCGTTCGCCGCCTCCCCGGCGGGCGATCCGCCGCTGTCGCTGGCGGTGCGCCTGGGGTGGCTGCGGCTGCAGCAGGCCCTGCTCAAGGCCGGCGTTGATCGCGAAGCACGCGACAGCCACGGCATGACCGCACTGCACCTGGCCACCGCATTGGCCCGCGAAGGCGCGCTTAAGCTGCTGGTGCAGCATGGTGCCTCGCCGGAAGCACGTGCCGCCGACGGCCAGACACCGCTGGGCGTGGCGCTGTCGATCGGTCGCCGCGATCTGGCCGACTGGCTCGATTGGCGGGTGTGGCCGTTGCCGCGCCGCACCCTGCGCGAGGCCGATCTGCCGGCCGCCGCAATGGCCGGTGACGTCGATGCAGTGCGCCGCCTGATCGATCTGGGCTTCGCCGTCGACGCCGTCGACGCACAGGGCTGCACCGCGCTGCTGCGTGCTGCCGGTGGCGGCCACCTGGCGGTAACCGACCTGCTGCTGGCGCGCGGCGCCGATCCGCAGCACGCGGCGGCCAGTGGCGCGACGCCGCTGTCGGCGGCGGTCAGCATGCGCCAGGTGGACATCGTTTCGGCCCTGCTCGACGCTGGCGCCAAGCTGGAACACCGCCTGCCGGGTGGCGTGACGGTGCTGATGCTGGCTTCCGCGCTGGGCCTTCCGGACATCGTCGCGCGCCTGCTCACGGCGGGTGCCGACGTGCATGCCGGTGACGCGCAGCAGCTGGGTCCGCTGCACTGTGCCGCGCTGTACGGTTTCAGTGCCCGCGACCGCTCGCGCCTGCTGGCGCTGCTCGACACCCTGCTGCTGGCCGGTGCCGAACCGGACCAGGCCGCCGCTGGTTCTGTCACGCCGCTGCTGCTGCTGCTGGGCGCGCGCGCCGAGCCGGGTACCGCCTGCGACGAGCAGGTGGTGATGGCCGCAGTGGAGCGCCTGCTGGACGAGGACGTAAGCCTGGACGTACGCGACCCGCGTGGCTTCGGCCCGCTGCATCTGGCCGCGCTGCATGGCCTGCCGCTGCTGGTGCAGCGCCTGCTGCGCGCCGGTGCCGATCCTGAAGCGCGCGACAGCCTCAACCGCAGCCCGCGCGAGATCGCGGTGATGCGTGGCTTCATCGACGTGGCCGGCGAGTTCGAGCCGCGCGTGCCGGGCGTTTCCTCGATGGCGCGGTTCCTGCGCGACAACGGCTGATCGGGACTCGGTAGATCCACGCCATGCGTGGATGATCGTGCCCGGAAGCCAAAGCATCCACGCATGGCGTGGATCTACTGCCGGAATCCGCAACCTCAATCTGTGGTGGGTGCCGACCGTTGGTCGGCACGCCTATTTGTCGTCGCTCTCCGCGTCGGCCTCGAACAGGTGCATCAGGTCGTTGCGCGCATCACGCGAGGTCTGGATCACCGCGGCCTCGTCGTCGTACACCAGGTACTGGTCACGCAGCAGCTGCTCATCATGCTCACGGAAGCGCTGCACATGGCGTTCGGCCACGTCTGGGGCCACGCCCAGCGCCGTCAGCACGCGCCCGCTCATCTCCAGGCTGGTGCCGAACACTTCGCGGAACGGCTCGGCCGACATGTCCATCAGGCGCCACGCATGCTGGCGGTTGCGCGCTCGCGCCAGCACCTTCGCGTCCGGGTACAGCCGGCGCACCATGCGCACTGCACGCAGGTTGGTCTCCGGGTCGTCCACGGTGATGACGAACACATCGATGTGCTCGCCACCCGCTGCACGCAGCATCTCCGGGCGGGTCGGGTCGCCGTAGTACAGCTGGTTGCCGAAGCGGCGCAGGTCGGCCACCGTGTCCGGGTTCGCCTCCAGCGCCACGAACGGCACCTTCTGTGCGGTCAGCAGGCGTGCGATCACCTGGCCGAAGCGGCCCATGCCGGCGATCAGCACCTTGGGCCGGTTGTCCGGTGCCACCTTGTCGGCCTCGGCGGTCCCGCGCGGTGGAGCCTTCTCCTGGCCGAGCAGCTTGAGCAGCGCGATCATCAGCAGTGGCGTGATCGCCATCGACAGGCCGACGATCGCCACCAGCCGATCGTGATTGGCGTTGCCCAGCAGGTGCGCGCGCTGCGCTTCGTTGAACACCACGAAGGCGAACTCGCCCCCCAGCCACAGCACGCTGCCCAGCAGCAGCGACTGCCGCGGACTGAGCTTTGCAATACGGCCAATCACATACAGCAGGCTGAACTTGACCACCAGCAGGATCGCCACGCCGGCCGCGATCAGCCACGGCTCTGCGGCGATGCGGTCGAGATCGATGCCCATGCCCACCGCGATGAAGAACAGCCCCAGCAGCAGGCCCTTGAACGGCTCGATCTGCGCTTCCAGTTCGTGCCGGAACTCCGAATCGGACAGCAGCACCCCGGCCAGGAACGCGCCCAGGCTGGGGCTGAGGCCCGCTTCCTGCATGAACCAGGCAGTGCCCAGCACCACCAGCAGGGCGGTGGCGGTGAACACTTCCGGGCTGCGGGTGCGCGCGATGATGCTGAACACCCTGCGCAGCACCGGTCGCCCGCACAGGATCACCACGGCCAGCGCGCCGAGGGCCACTGCGGCGTCTTCCCAGCGCAGGGTCTCGTTCTTCGCCCCGCCCAGCAGCGGGATGGCCGCCAGCAGCGGGATCGCGATCAGGTCCTGGAACAGCAGGATGGCAAAACCCAGCCGGCCATGGTCGCTGTTGATCGCCTTGTGCTCGGACAGCAGCTGCAGGCCTACCGCGGTGGATGACAGCGCCAGCGCAACACCGACCACCAGCGCGCTCTTCCACTGGAAGTGGTCGAGCAGCAGCAGGCCGCCCAGCACCAGCCCGGACATCGCCACCTGCGCCGCGCCCGCGCCGAACACCGAGCGCCGCATCACCTTCAGGCGTGCCGGCGACAGCTCCAGGCCGATCACGAACAGCAGCATCACCACGCCGATCTCGGCCGCGCCGAGGATGCGGTCGGCGTCCTGCACGAAGCCCAGCCCGTCCGGGCCCAGCACCACGCCGGCCGCCAGGTAGCCCAGCACCGCGCCGAAGCCGAACTTCTTGAACACCGGCACGGCAATGACCGCCGCCAGCAGCAGCACCAGGGCCAGTTCCAGACCGCCGCTATGCATGGGAATACCTGGTCATCGGGGAAGCCCGCAGTGCGTCCGTTCGGGTGGGGAAAGCGTGGCGAGCGCCACCCGGCCATTATGCGCGCCGGTTGGTGTATGCACGAGAACAACCGGCCGGCAGGCGCCCGGCGCAGGGATGCCGGGTTGACCTGCATGGCCCGCGGGTCCAGACTGCCCGCCGCTGGCGGCGCACCGCCGGCACGCGCATTCCGGAGTCCCCAACCCATGTCCAGCGACAGTAGAAGTCGACCTCGTTCGACGCCAGCGATGGCCACCGCCTGACATCGGGACGGTTTGCCTGCGTTGGCGTTGCGCGAGGTCGCACCCCCACAAGGCAAAACCGATGAACCAGAAGCAATTGCTGCGCCCGGTGGCCGATGCCGCCGCATTGGCCGCACCGCTGGCGAACTACAACACCGCCGATGCGGTGGAATTCCTCAACACATTGGAACTGGCCCGCGCCGCGGAAACGCTGGCCGCGCTGCCGTTGCCGCGTGCAGTGAAGATGCTGGAAGCGCCGGAGCTGCACCGCAGCGGTGAGCTGGTGGCCGCGCTGCCGCCGGCACGCGCCGCTGCCCTGCTCGGGCTGATGGCTGACGACCGCGCCACCGACATCGTCCACGAGCTGGATGAGGAAGAACGCGCGCGGCTGATCCCGCTGCTGGGCACCGACGCCCGCCAGGTCATCCAGAAGCTGCTGAGCTACCCGCCGAACACCGCCGGCGCGCTGATGACCACCGAATACGTGGCGGTGCCCGCCAGCTGGACCGTGGCGCAGACCCTGCAGCACATCCGCCAGGTCGAGCGCACGCGTGAAACTGTGTACGCGATCTACGTGCTGGACCCGGCCAGCCAGCAGCTGCAGCAGGTGGTGACCATGCGCCGGCTGATCACCGGCCTGCCCGAGGAATCGATCCTGGACGTGGCCCAGGTCAATCCGCCGGTGACGGTGGACGCGCTGATGGACCAGGAAGAAGTCGCGCGTCTGATCCGCCGCCACGACCTGTTGGCGATTCCGGTGGTCGACGCGCAGCAGCAGATGCTCGGCATCGTCACCGTGGACGACGTGCTCGATGCGCTGATCGAGGAATCGACCGAGGACGCGCACAAGTTCGGCGGCATGGAAGCGCTGGACAAGCCCTATATGCAGATCGGCTTCTTCGAGATGCTGCGCAAGCGTGCCGGCTGGCTGAGCGTGCTGTTCCTGGGCGAGATGCTGACGGCCAGTGCGATGCAGCACTACGAGGACGAACTGGCGCGCGCGGTGGTGCTGACCCTGTTCATCCCGTTGATCATGAGTTCGGGCGGAAATTCCGGCTCCCAGGCCACCTCGCTGTTGATCCGGAGCCTGGCGCTGCGCGAACTGCGCCTGCGCGACTGGTGGAAGGTGGCCATCCGCGAGATCCCGACCGGCATGGTGCTGGGTGCCATCCTCGGCTGCCTGGCGATCGTGCGCATCGTGATCTGGCAGCTGGGTGGCCTGCATGACTACGGCGAGCACTGGATCCTGCTGGCGATCACCATCGGCGCCGCGCTGGTCGGCATCGTCACCTTTGGTTCGCTGTCCGGCTCGATGCTGCCCTTCGTCCTGAAGCGGCTCGGCTTCGACCCGGCCAGCGCCTCGGCCCCGTTCGTGGCCACCCTGGTGGATGTGACCGGCCTGGTGATCTATTTCAGCATCGCCGCGCTGATCCTGCACGGCACGCTGCTGTAACAAAAAAGGGGACGGAGGGGATTAAGTCGTTTGTGCACAAACGACTTAATCCCCTCCGTCCCCTTTTTTGGGTACCGTAGGCGCATGAGTACCTACCACCTGCAGTCCGTATTCCGTCCGCAGTCGGTCGCGGTGATCGGCGGCAGCCCGCGTGAGCGTTCGGCCGGCCGCGCAGTGATGCGCAACCTGCGCGGCACCGGCTTCCCCGGCAAGGTGGCGTGGATCAACCCGCGGCACGCCGAGATCGATGGCATCCGCACGGTCAAGCGCTTGAAGGACCTGGACTGGGTACCCGACCTGGTGGTGATCACCGCGCCGGCGGCGATCGTGCCGCAAGTGGTGCGTACAGCTGCAGAGCGTGGCGTGCAGGCGGCGATCATCCTCACCGCGCACCTGGGCGAAGGCCCGGGTTCGTTGTCCGCACAGGTAGAGGCGGTGGCGCGCAAGCATGGCCTGCGCATCCTCGGGCCGCATTGCCTGGGCGTCATCGCGCCGCACGCGCGACTCAATGCCAGCATCGCCGCGCACTTCCCGCAGGCCGGCGACCTCGCGCTGATCTCCGAATCCTCGGCCATTGCCGCCGCGCTGGTGGAGTGGGGCGTGGCGCGCTCGGTGGGCTTCTCCGCCGTGGTTTCGCTGGGCGACACGATGGACGTCGACTTCGGCGACCTGCTCGACTACTTCGCCACGGACTACCGCACCCGCGCCATCCTGCTGTATGTCGAGCAGATCAAGGACGCGCGCAAGTTCATGTCGGCCGCGCGTGCCGCCGCCCGCGCCAAGCCGGTGGTGGTGGTGAAGTCCGGTCGCGCCGAGCGCGTGCAGCCGGGCAGCCGCGATACCCATGTGCAGGCCCTGGCGCGTGCCGATGATGTGTATGGTGCGGCCTTCAATCGTGCCGGCCTGCTGCGCGTGGGTGCGCTGGACGAACTGTTCACTGCTGCCGAATCGCTGGGGCGGCTGGGCACCTTTCCCGGTCGCCGCCTGGCCATTCTCAGCAATGGCGGCGGTGTCGGCCGCCTGGCCGTGGACCAACTGATCGCGCTGCGTGGCACGCTGGCCACCCTTTCCGACAGCACGGTGGAGAAGCTCGATGCGGTGCTGCCGCAGGGCTGGTCGCGCAGCAATCCGGTGGACATCGTGGTCGACGCCGATGGTGACCGCTATGCGTCGGCCATCGAAGCACTGCTGGCCGACAACGAGAACGATGCGGTGATGGTGGTCAACGTGCCAACCGCGTTTACCTCGTCCGCCGACGCGGCGCAGGCCCTCACCCGCACGCTCGGCCTGCGCCCGCGCCATCATCGCGACAAGCCGGTGTTCGCCGTGTGGCTGGGCAACGACGACCAGGCCACCGCCACGCTCAACGCAGCACGAGTGCCGACCTATCCGACCGAGGCCGAAGCGGTACGGGGCTTCCAGCACCTGGTGCGCTACCGCGAAGCGCAGAACGCGTTGATGGAAACGCCGCCCAGCCTGCCGCAGGACTTCAGCGTCGACACGGCCACCGCGCGCGCACTGGTCGATGCCGCGCTGGCCAACGGCCAGCAGTGGCTGGACCCGCTGGCCACGCACGAGCTGCTCAAGGCCTACGGCATCCCGTCCGCGCCGGTGATGCATGCGCGCGATGCGCATGAGGCGATGGACCTGGCGCAGCCACTGCTCGAACGCGGTGCGTCCGTAGCGCTGAAGATCCTGTCGCCGGACATTCCGCACAAGTCCGAAGTGGACGGCGTGCGCCTGAATCTGTCCACGCTGCCGGCGGTGCAGAGCGCGGCCAACGCGATCCTGTCGCGTGCGCGACAGCTGCGGCCGGATGCGCGCATCGATGGCCTGCTGGTACAGCCGACCATCGTCCGCCCGAAGGCGCGCGAACTGATTGTCGGCATCGCCGATGACGCGACGTTCGGCCCGGTGATCGTGGTCGGACGTGGCGGAACCGCCGTCGAAGTGATCAACGACAAGGCGCTGGCCCTGCCGCCGCTGGACCTGCGCCTGGCCCACGAGCTGATCGGCCAGACCCGCGCTTCGCGCATCCTCAAGGCCTACGGCGATGTGCCCGCCGCCGACGAGCGCGCACTGGCGCTGGCACTGGTCAAGCTGGCACAGCTGGCCGCCGACATTCCCGAAGCGCGTACGCTGGACATCAATCCGCTGCTGGTCGACGGCAAGGGCATCCTCGCCCTCGACGCGCGCGTGGCAGTGGCACCGTCGCGCATCCTGCACAAGGGCCGCGGGCATCCGCGCTTCTCGGTGTTCCCGTACCCGAAGGAGTGGGAGCGCACCATCGAACTGTCCGATGGCGGCCGCGCGTTCGTCCGCCCGGTGCGGCCGGAAGACGATGCGCTGTTCCGCGCGTTCTTCGCACGCGTCAGCGACGAAGACCTGCGCCTGCGCTTCTTCCAGTCGGTGAAGCACTTCAGCCACGAATTCATCGCGCGCCTGACCCAGCTCGACTACGCGCGCTCGATCGCGCTGGTAGCGATCGAACCGCGCAGCGGCGAGATGCTGGGCGCAGTGCGCCTGCACGCCGATGCCGATTACCACCGTGGCGAGTACGGCATCCTGATCCGCTCGGACCTGAAGGGCCACGGCATCGGCTGGCGGCTGATGGCGATCATGATCGAGTACGCGAAGTGGCTGGGCCTGGACGTGGTCGAAGGCCAGGTGCTGCGCGAAAACAGCACCATGCTGGCGATGTGCCAGAGCCTGGGATTCAAGACCAGGCTGGACCCGGACGACCCGACGGTGATGATGGTGACCTTGCCGGTGCAGCAGGTCGAGGTGCCTGACGTGCCGCCGGTGGCGTAATTCCTGTAGAGCCGAGCCTACGCTCGGCTGCCTAGCATCATACGGGCACGCCTGAGCCGAGCATGGGCTCGGCTCTACAGCTTCAACGCGCGGGTTCCACCACCACCGCCGTGCCATAGCACAGCACTTCGGTCAGCCCGGTCATCACATCGGTGGCGTCGTAGCGCATGCCGATGATCGCGTTGGCACCCAGCTGCCGCGCGTGCTTGACCATGTCGCGGTAGGTTTCCTCGCGAGCCTGTTCGCACAGCTCGGTGTAGATGGTGATGTTGCCACCGAAGAGCGTCTGGATGCCGCCCAGGAAGTTGCCGACGATCGAACGTGAGCGCACGGTGATGCCGCGCACCACACCCAGGTTGCGCACGACGCGATGGCCGGGCAGCTCGAAGGCGGTAGTGACCAGCGCATCGTCGAAGCGCAGCGCGGGTGGGGTGGGAGTGCCGCTGTTGTAGGGGTCTGCCATGGTCGTGTCCGTGTCGCTGCCTTCTGTAGAATCGAGCCATGCTCGACAGGCTGTGCTGCAGCCGAGCATGGCGCGACTCTACAACGCAATCGCCCGTTGCGGCATGGTTCCGTCACCGTGCTGGCGCGACAATATCCCCATGACCGACCGTATTCCCCTGTTGCTGCTGCCCGGCCTGCTCAACGACGCCGAGCTGTGGCGCGCGCAGCTGGCCGACCTGGCCGATATCGCCAACTGCACCGTGGGCGACCAGACCGGTGGCGAGACCCTGCAGGCGGTGGCCGAAGACGTGCTGGCGCAGGCACCGGAGCGCTTTGCGCTGGCCGGGTTCTCGCTGGGCGGCTTCGTGGCCCAGCAGATCCTGCGTATTGCGCCGGAGCGGGTGCTGCAGCTGGCGCTGATCGACACCTCGATCCACCCCGACTCACCGGAGCGGGCCGAGCAGCGCCGCAGCCAGCGCGCCAGCGTGCGCCTGCCGGGGAAGTTCCACGGCTTCGGCGATGTGCTGATGCGCAGCTACATCGATGCCTCGCGGCTGGACGACTACGTGCTGGTGCAGCGCGTGCGCGACATGACCACCCGCCTGGGCGCGGAGGTGTTCCTGCGCCAGAGCGCGCTGGAACGCCGTGATGGTCATGATGTGCTGGCCGGTTACCGTGATCCGCTGTTGATCGTGTGTGGCGCCAATGACCGCATTACGCCACTCGCGGTGAGCGAGGAAATGCACGCGTTGGTGCCGCACTCGCAGCTGGTGGTGGTTCCCGATTGCGGTCACCTGGCGCCGATGGAAAAACCGGACGAGGTCAGTGCGGCGATGCGTGGGTGGTTGTTGCAGGCGCGATGCTGACCGGGTCGATGGAGGCATCGTTCCAGCCCATCCGGTTGTAGATGTGGTAGCGCAGAACGCCGATACGCTCATGCAATATCACTTCGACCAGCAATAGATTGAATGTGGAGGGCAACCACCCCTGGGTGGCACGGAGGCGGTCGCTGGGCAGGCCCTCGGCCACGACGCCGAAGTGACGGAAGTAGATCAAGCTCCGCGTGAGATGCAGGCCCGAGGTGACCAGCACCACCCGCGAACTGTCATGTCCGATGATCGCGCTGCTGTTCCTGGCGTTCTCCCAGGTGTTCGCGCTGGTGCGCTCGCGGACGATATGCTCGGTGGGCACGCCCAGTGCCATCAGTTCGCGTGCGTAGACATCGGCCTCAGCGACATCGCCGTTGGCAGTGACGCCTCCGCTGGCAAGCACCGTACAGACCTCCCGCGTGCGATCGCATTCGTGGTAACGCTGTGCAGCCCTCATCAGGCGGCTGTAACCGGCCAGCCCGGGCCTGGGGCCATGGGCATCGTGATCGATTCCGGCACCCAGCAGTACGATCACAGTGCGTGGATGTAGCGCATGTTGAGTGACACGCGGCGTGTCCTGCGCGCGGTCCAGCAGCCATTGCGTGATCGGCGGGCTGGCGCTGGCTGCAATGGCCATGGGAAGCGTCGCCAGAAGTGCAGCGCTGCGCAGGCGGCGTTTCAAGACCAGCACGCTGCATGAAAGCAGCAGGAGAAGCGTCAATGTCAGCATGGTGGTCCATGAGGGAAGTTTGAAAGGATTCCGATGGCGTAGTGCATTCGTTGCCTACATGCTGGGTGTCATGGACCTGAAGCGACTGTCACTCCCGGCCCGATGTGCTGCCATCGTAGGCGGAATCATGCTCGCGGTGGCTGCAGGGCATCTGTTGGGTGGCTGCTTTCCACAGTTGTTCGTACAGATCCATCAGCGGATGCAGTAGCTCGTGGGTCATGCATGCTGACGCCTGAGGTCTCCAGTCAGGCGTAACAGGGCGCAGGAATACATCCATTCAAGTGTTGAATGCGACAGATGGAGGAAGGCGATGCAGAGCTTGAAGTCCTGGGTTGGGCTGCACTCAGGTCCACACGCCATGGACCGGCCTGAGCTTGGGGAACGCTCGATGCTGGGTCTCATTGCGGCAACGTCGCCTCACCAGCTCCCATCATTCACCGCAGCATTGGACGCGGCGATATCGCAGTGGATGAGCATGGCGAAGGAAGAATCCTTCGGTGGCATGGAGCAGGAGCTGGCGCGCCTGCATGCCTTGAAGAGCGTTACCTCGGCGTTGGGCAGCGCCGGAGTTGCGCTGGCCTGCGACGCGTTGAGTGACTGTCTCCGCTCGGGTACAGAAGCGCGCGCTGTGCGGCGGCGGGCATGCGCGTTGGCACTGTCTGCGCAGCGTCTTCTGCATCGTGCGACGACGCATTTCCGGATGGAAGGGGGCTGACGTGCACGAGCCCCGTGTGTCCTCGCAGGCCTCCGCACCGGCAGCATTGCTGCAGGCAGCCCGTGCGCTGGAGATGCACCGCCTGGCCTGGCTTCTGTCGTCCCTGCAGGAGCCACGCGCCAGCGGATTCCGGGTGCTGCTGCAGGCACTGGTGGTGCTATGGTGCTGGCTGTGGGTGGATGGTCCGCAGCCGGTTCTGGCCAATGAGGCGGCCCGTGCGTTGCCGGTGGCCGTTGCACTGCTTGCGGTATCCGTGACATGGGCACTCGTTGCAAGTCTCTGCATGGAGCGCTGCCACCGCTGGTGCGATGGGGTAGGCCTTCTGCTCAGCCTGGCAATGGTTGCGATCCAGGTGAATGCGGCGTTCATCCTGTTGATGACGCTCAATGCAGCCCTGCCTTTCCTCGTGATCTCCGCCACCGCGGTGTATGGCCGCAGGGCAATTGCTCCCGCGATTGCGTCGACTGCGCTGGCATTGCTGTGGGCCGCGCCTGAAGGTTACTGGGTCTCTCGGCCCGCCTACCTGGCCTACGCGCTGGCATTGACGGTCCTGTTGCCGCTGGTGGTGGCGTCGCTGGTAGCCGCGATGCGTGACATAGCGCTGCGTGCCATTGCTTCGCGTGAGGCACAGGGCCGATTCGTCAGTACGATGAGCCACGAGCTGCGGACGCCGCTGAACGCCATCATCAGTGGGATCCAGCTGCTGGAAGTGGGGACGGTAAGTGCGGCCCAACGGCATGCACTGGCGACGGTCGCCACGCAGGCGCAGGCGCTCAGGCACCGTATCGATGATGTACTGGACGTGGCCAGTATCGATGGTGGCCGGCTGCAGTTGCGGCTTCATCCTTGTTCGCTGCGTTCGATCATGGAAGGGGTACAGGCGACCTGCATGCCCGCTGCCGCCGACAAGGGCGTACTTCTGCAGCTGGATGGGAGTGAGCCCGATGTCTGGATGCTGGCAGACGGCGGCCGTATCGAACAGGTGGTGACCAATCTCGTCTGCAACGCCATCAAGTTCAGCCCTATGGCGGGCGAGGTATCGGTATCCATCAATGCTGCCCGGTCAGGTGACGACTGGCAGGTTCAGATCGAGGTCTGCGATTCCGGCTTGGGGATCGAAGACGCGGATCTGGAGATGATCTTCTCGCCGTTCGTACAGCTCAGCCAGGGAGAGGCACGCTGCGAGCAGGGTGTCGGGCTGGGGCTGTACATCGTTCGGCTGATTTCCGATGCCATGGGCGGAACGATAAGCGTGGGCCGCAGCGAAGCAGGCGGTGCCTCGTTCGTGTGGCGCTTCACCGTGGCCTCCACCTTGGAGGTGGACTCTCCTCCTTCCCTTGATCAGCTTCTTCAGTCACATGCAGCATCGGTTCGACCGCTGCACTGCCTGCTGTTCGAGGACGTGGAAACCAACCGTGAGGTGGTGGAGCGCCTGCTGCAGAGCGCCGGCCATCGCCTCAGCTCCCGCCATGATGGCCACGATGCGCGGAAAGTGATCATGGCGCTCGGACCTGATGTGGTGCTGCTGGATCTGCACATGCCGGGCTGCAGCGGATGGGAGGTGCTGGAGTCGGTAGCCAGGGACCCCGGCGCGCCACCGGTTCTTGTTATGAGTGCGGATACGCGGGTACAGGTGATTGAAAGAGCCCGCGCGCTGGGGGCTGCCGGTTTTCTATGCAAGCCACTGGACATCCACGACGTGCTGGATATGTTGCGCGGTGTTGCCGAGCGCTGACCGACCGGTAGGTGCCGACCTTGGTCGGCACGGTGTTTCATCGATCGGTCAGACGTCTGCGCCGACCAGGGGAGGCGTCTACCAGAGCGGTTGCGCGCCGTCTTGGAATCAATCCCAGGCCGGGGCGATGCCTTCCGGGTTGGCCAGGCGATGGCCGCGGTCAAGCTTGGCGATCTGTGCCATGTCTTCGTCGGTCAGGCGGATCGCTGCTGCCTCCAGGTTGCTGGCCAGGTTCTCGCGCTTGGTCGAGGACGGAATGACCGAGAAGCCCTGCTGCAGCGCCCAGGCCAGCGCGATCTGCGCCGGCGTGGCCTGGTGGCGGCCGGCAATGGCCTGGATCACCGGGTCCTTGATTACCTCGCCATAGGCCAGGCTCATGTAGGCGGTGATGTGGATGCCGTTGTCCTGCAGGAATTTCACCAGCAGGCGGTTCTGCAGGTACGGGTGGATCTCGATCTGGTTGGTGGCGATGGCGCCGGCACCCAGGATGCCGATCGCCTTGCGGGTCTGCGCGATGGTGAAGTTGGAGATGCCGATCTCCTTCGTCAGGCCCTGTGCCTTGGCCTCGGCCAGTGCGGTCAGGTACTCCTCCATCGGCACGTCGACCTTGTCGTTCGGCGATGGCCAGTGGATCAGTGCCAGGTCGACATGGTCGGTGCGCAGCTTTTCCAGGCTGGTACGCAGGCTGGCCAGCAGCGCTTCGCGCTTGAACGCGGTGATCCAGACCTTGGTGGTCAGGTAGATCGCTTCGCGCGGCACGCCGGAGTCGGCGATGGCCTGGCCGACCTCGGCTTCATTGCCGTAGATCTGCGCGGTATCGATGGCGCGGTAGCCGGCATCCAGCGCGTTGCGCACGGAGTCGATCACGGTCTGGTCTTTCAGGCGGAAGGTGCCGAGACCGAAGGCGGGGACTGTCATGAGGGGCTCCAGCAGGGGGGAGGGAGACGGGAATATCCACGAAAGGGTAGGCCAGCGCCCGTGTGCATGCCGGCAACGGTGCATTGCACCACCGTGTACGACCACGAGGCCGCTGCGGGCCGCGGTGTGTGCGGACCGGTTTGTGGGTGCGGACCATTGGTCCGCACGGATTCCTGCCATCGCCCGACCAACGGCCGGGCGCCACCCGTGCGGCGGTGGATGCTGCCGGCCGCTGGCCGGCAACCGGATCACTCAGGCCGCGCGCGCCAACGCGTCCTTCGCTGTCGCCGTGGCCGACAGGTCGAACACATCCACCGCATCGATCAACCGGTTCGCCTGCTGTTCCAGGCTGCGCGCGGCGGCGCTGGCCTCTTCCACCAACGCGGCGTTCTGCTGGGTGGTACCGTCCATCTGGATCACCGTCTGGCTGACCTGTTCGATGCCTGCGCTCTGCTCCTGCGACGCTGCGGAGATCTCGGCCATGATGTCGGTCACGCGCTGCACCGAGGCGACGATCTCGGCCATGGTGTCACCGGCCTCGCGCACGCGTTGCGCACCTTCACCGACCTGTTCCACCGACGCCTCGATCAGCGATTTGATCTCCTTTGCCGCCGCCGCAGAGCGCTGCGCCAGCGTGCGCACTTCGCTGGCGACAACCGCGAATCCGCGGCCCTGCTCACCGGCGCGTGCCGCTTCCACCGCAGCGTTCAGCGCCAGGATGTTGGTCTGGAAGGCGATGCCATCGATCACGCTGATGATCTCGGCGATCTGCCGCGACGACGTTTCGATCGCACCCATGGTCGCCACCACCTGCCCGACCACGCTGCCACCGTGTGAGGCGACACTCTGTGCACCGATCGCCAGTTGGTTGGCCTGGCGCGCGTGCTCGGCATTCTGGCGCACGGTGGAGGTCAGCTCTTCCATGGATGCCGCGGTCTCTTCCAGATTGGCGGCCTGCTGTTCGGTGCGGCGCGACAGATCATTGTTGCCGGCGGCAATCTCTGCGGCAGCGGTATGGATGTTGCCGGAGGCATGCTTGATGTCGGTGACGATGGTTGCCAGCTGCGCGGCAGTGGTGTTGGCATCGCCGGCGATGCGCGCGAACACGCCCTGGAAATCGCCGTGCATGCGCGCGCCGAGGCGGCCGCCGGCGATGGCACGCAGCATGCTGGAGACCTCGCCCAGGTTCAGCTCGGTAGTCTGCATCAGGCGGTTGAGGCCCTCGACCATCGCATGGAAATCATGCTCGAAGCGCGCACTGTCGCCGCGCTGGCTGAAGTCACCGGCGGCCGCCGCTTCGGCCAGGCGGCGGATTTCGCCGTTGATCGCACCGAGGTTGTGCTTGACCGCATCCAGCGCTTCGGTGATCACTGCCTTCTCGCCGGGCAGGCGTTCCATGTCCTGGCTGAGGTCGCCGACGGCGTAGCGGCCCATGATCGAGATCGCGCGCATCTTCACCCGGATGTGTGCGTCGACCAGCGTGTTGCAGTCGGCCACCATGGTGCCGAACGCGCCGGGGAAGGCAGCGGCGTCCATGCGATGGCTGATGGTGCCGGCCTCGTGCGCCTGGGCCATCGCGGCCTGCGCATCCAGCACGCCGCGCAGCGTGGACTGCAACGCCTGCATCGCCTGGGCGAGGCGTCCGATCTCGTCGCGGCTGCGCACCTGCACCACGTGCTGCAGATCGCCGGCAGCCACTGCGCGTGCAGCGGCTTCCACCGCCAGTACCGGCTGCACCACGGCGCGCCGCAGCCACCAGGCCAGGCCGATCAGCAACAGCACCGCGGCCAGCACCGTCAGTGACGCGCACAGCAGCAGGGTCTGCCGCGCCTGCTGCGAACGTGCTGCCAGCGCCGCTTCGGCCACCTGCGTGGCATGCGCACTCAATGCATCCAGTGCGGTCGCCACCGCGCGATCCTTGCCGCGCACGAGGGTGTCGCCGGCGGCGGGATCGTAGCCGGCCGCGGCAAATGCCTGCAGCGCCGCGTGATAGTCCTGCTGCAGCTGCGCGTGCAGACCGATGAACGCCTGCGCCAGTTCACGCGTGCGCGCGTCCGGGCTGGTCACCAGGCCCTTGGCCAGCTGTTCGACCCGCTGGCCTTCGTTGTCGAAGGCGTCCAGGTGGCGCTGACGCAACGCGTCGTCGTGGCCGCGGAGCAGCACGTTCTTCCATTCCTGCACCTGGCCGCGGAACTCACGCTGCAGGCGTTCGGCGTCGCGGCTGTGCGTGACTTCGGGCGGAACCTCGGTGGACAACTTGAACCAGGCGGAGGCCAGGCCAGCCAGCGCGCACAGCAGGACCACGGCCAAGCCAACAGACACCGCGCCGAGCAGCTTGGACTGCAGGCGCGGAGCACGGACAGACGCATTCATGGGGAAGCACTCTCGGGAAGGGGCATTGCGGTATCGACCCGCCAAGCTCCCGCTGAAGTGCGACGGAAATCACATTAGCGTTTCGTTTAGTGATGTGAAGGAACTGTTTCATAGGACAAATGTGTCCGTATGGAACAAATGTGGACCCTGGACAGGGGATATAAATGTAACTATCGTAGTTACATGAAGACCGCGAACCCGCTCTCCGACGCCCTGCACGTGATGGCGCATCTGGTCGGCCAGGACGGCCCGCGCACCTCCGAGCAGCTGGCGTCCTGCCTGCCGACCCATCCGGTGGTGATCCGCCGCCTGCTGGCGCAGCTGCACAGGGCGGGCCTGGTTCGCAGCGCCCGTGGCCATGGCGGTGGCAGCCACCTGGCCCGTGATGCTGCAACGATCACCCTGCATGACATCTATCTGGCCGTGGGCGCACCACCGCTGGTGCAGGTCGGTGCCCGCGAGTCCGGCGGCGGCTGCCCGATCCAGCAGCTGGTCAACAGCGCTTTGCTGGAGGGTGCACGCGAAGCACAGCGCCTGCTCGAACAGCGCCTGCGGGCGACCACACTGGACAAGCTCGGCGCCGACTTCGCCCGCCACCTCGCCCATCATCGCTCCCTGGAAGGTCACCATGAATCCTGATGTGCTCATCGTCGGCGGCAGTTATGCCGGCATTGCCGCGGGCCTGATCCTGGCCCGTGCCCGCCGCCCGGTCACCGTCATCGACGCCGGTATGCCGCGCAATCGTTTCGCCAGCCATTCGCACGGGGTGCTGGGGCTGGATGGCATCAGCGGTGCCGAGCTGCTGAAGGCCGCGCGCCAGCAACTGCTGGACTACCCCAGCGTGCGCTGGGTGCATGCCGAGGCAGTGCAGGCCACCGCCGGCGCAGAGGGTGTGGAAGTGCGAACCGCCGACGGGCAGGTGCTCGCCGCGCGCAAGCTGCTGCTGGCAAGCGGTATCGCCGACCAGCTGCCGGAGCTGCCCGGGCTGGCCGAGCGCTGGGGCAGCACCGTGCTGCACTGCCCCTATTGCCACGGTTACGAAGTGGGCGGTGGCGCCATCGGGGTGCTTGGCGGGCATCCGATGTCCGCCAGCAAGGCGCCGCTGTTTGCCGACTGGGGCAATGTCACCTTCTTCAGCCAGGGCCTGCCGATCACCGATGAGGAACGGGCTGCCATGCAGCAGCGTGGCGTGCGGATCGAGACGTCGCCGGTGCTGGGCGTGCAGGGCGACCAGCCGACCTGGCTGGAAGTGGAGCTGGCCGATGGCCGCCGCATCGCCCAGCGTGCGCTGTTCGTGCCGGCCACCCAGGCGATGGCCACGCCGCTGGTGCAGCAGCTCGGCTGTGTGCTGGCCGAGAGCCCGTTGGGCGTGCTGATCGAGGTCGATGCGATGAAGCAGACCTCGGTGCCGAACGTGTATGCCGCAGGCGATGCGACCACGGTCGGCAACATCACGTTGGCCGCTGCCGAGGGCGTGCGGGCAGGTATCGGCGTGCACCACGCGCTGGTGGCCGAGGACAGCATGCCGCGCTGAATGTCCCGGGGTCAGATCCCTTTCGCAGAAAGAGATCTGACCCCCGACGCAACGTGCTGCTCTGGTAGAGGCCGGCCTTGGCCGGCACCGCTCCATTACCCCTTCACGCACAACACCTGGCGCAGCGTGTGCACCACGTCGACCAGGTCCAGCTGCGCGGCCATCACATCGTCGATCGACTTGTACGCGGCCGGTGACTCGTCCAGCACGCCGCTGTCCTTGCGGCATTCCACATGCGCGGTAGCCTCGCGGTGCTGGGCCAGCGTGATCTGCTGGCGCGCGGCGCCACGGCTCATCACCCGGCCGGCACCGTGGCTGCAGCTGTTGAAGCTGTCCGCGTTGCCCTTGCCACGCACGATGTAACTGCGCGTGCCCATGCTGCCGGGAATAATGCCCAGCTCACCCTCGCGGGCACTGACGGCCCCCTTGCGCGTCACCAGCAGCTCCTGTCCGTGGTGCGTTTCCTTCTGCACGTAGTTGTGGTGGCAGTTCACTGCCATCGCCGCCAGCTGGAACTTCGGCAGCCGGTGGCGCATCTCGGCCAGCACGCGCGACATCATCGCCTCGCGGTTCTGCCGGGCGTAGTCCTGTGCCCACGACACGGCTTCGACGTAGTCATCGAACAGCGGCTCGCCTTCCATGAAGAACGCCAGGTCCTTGTCCGGCAGGTGGAAGCCCAGCACGCGCCGGGCCAGTTCCTCGCGCGCCTTCTCGATGAAGTAGGTACCGATCAGGTTGCCGGTACCGCGCGACCCGCTGTGCAGCATCACCCACACCGTATCCGTCTCGTCCAGGCACAGTTCGATGAAGTGGTTGCCGCCACCCAGCGTACCGAGCTGGCGGTCGAGCTTGTCGGTGCGGATCCTGCGGTGCCTGTCCTTGATCTTCTCCAGGCCGGCAGCCAGCCCGGACTGCACCAGCCGGGTATGGATGCTGTCGGGCATGCGCTGATGCTCGCCGCCGCGCCCGTTGCCGACCGGGATGCTGCGCTCGATGCTGTTGCGCAGCTGCCGCAGGTCATCGGGCAGGTCGTTGGCGCGCAGCGTGGTGCGCACGGCCGCCATGCCGCAGCCGATGTCGACGCCGACCGCCGCCGGGATGATTGCACCGCGGGTCGGGATCACCGAGCCGACGGTCGCGCCCTTGCCCAGGTGCACGTCCGGCATCACCGCCACCCACGGCCCGACGAACGGGATCGCGGCGATGTTGCGCAGCTGCTCATGCGCCTGCGCCTCCAGTGGCACGCCGTTGACCCAGCCCTTGATCGGCGTGCTGCCCTCGGCATGCAGCCATTGATAATTGTGTTGAGTGTCCATGTCTTCGTGTATGTCCTTGATGGGCCGGCGGCGCGTCCCTGCGCCACCGCGACCCCCTACCTGATCGTCACCAGCTGCTTCAGCACGCCGTCCAGGCCGCCGAACACGGTGAGCTTGTCGATCTTCTCGGTGACCTTCTCCAGCGCCTCCAGCTCCTTCAGGCGCATCAACACCGGGTTGTCCTCGATCAGCTTTGCGGTGTTGAGCTGCGAACGGGTGGCATTGGCCTCCTCGCGGCGGCGGATCACGCTGGCCTGGGCCTGCTTCTCGGCCAGCACCACGCCGTTGAGGATCTCCTTCATCTCGCCCGGCAGGATCACGTCCTTGATGCCCACGCCAAGCAGACGTACACCGTGGCCCTCGATCGCGGCCTGCACATGGGCGGCGATCTCACCGTCCAGTGCCGCCTTGTCACCCAGCAGCTCGTCCAGGCTGCGCGCGGCAATCGCCTGGCGCAGGCCGAACTGCAGCTGACGATAGATGAACTCATCAGCATTGCTGAGCGAGCGGTGTGCGCGCACCGGGTCGACCACCTGCACGGTCGCGGCCAGGTTCACCCGCAGGGTCACCTTGTCGCGGCTGAGCAGCTCCTGGCCGGATACGTCCAGCGAACGCGCACGCAGCTCCACACGCTCCACCGACACGTTGCCGTTGAAGTTCCAGAACGCGTGCAGGCCGGCGTCCAGGGTCTGCCGCAGCGTGCCATCGATGAACAGCAGGCCCACCGACTCGCTCGGCACGGTGCTGATCACCGCCACACGCGGCAGCACGCCCAGCTGGCCCAGCCGCTGCTGCACGTCCGCCGGGACGCGCGGCTCGTCACCCAGTGCCATCACGCGCACCTGGGTGTCGACAGAACCGCGCCAGTACAGGCGGCGGCAGCCCGGCGGCAGCACTTCATCGATGCGGCCGTTGCGCAGCAACAGACCGACCTCGCTGGCGCCGACGTTGGCCAGCACGAAGTGCGTGTCCAACCGCGCGCCCAGTGCCTCGATCAGGCTGTCCTGGTCGCTGCCGGTGTAGGCCGTGCTCTTCGATGCAGTGTGGATGTCCACGTGCGGGCGGCCGCCGAACGGCGACAGGCGGTGCACGCCCGGCAGCAGGATCTGCTGGAAACGACGGTTGCGATACACCAGGCCGCGCTCGCCGTCGCCGATCACGACCTTGATGGTCCAGAACATGGGAGTCTCTCCTTGTATGGCTCTGGTGGTTCGACCCGTTGCAGATGAATCGCCATGACCTGGGTCGATCAGCTCGTGGCGAGACCGCCTGCACACCACGTGCAGGCAGCGGAAGAGGGCGGCCATCGGCGGACGGTCCGCGCGCGGAGCCTTCGGTGCACCGGCAGTGCTGCCATCGTCGTTCCCGGCAGGCAGCACCGGGGCGGAACGTGGCTGGCAGTGACGGCGGGCCGAGGCCCGGCGTGCGGTCCGTTGCCTTCCACGCCCCGCCCGAGGGCAGTGACCGTGGACGGCGACGATGGCCGCTGGGGCTTGCGCCCCGGGTGTTGCTTCAAGTCATGACGTGACAGGTCATGTGGTTGGAGTGGGAGTCGAACCCACGACAGACGGAATCAGGATCCGTTGCTCTACCCGACTGAGCTATCCAGTGGTGAACCGCGCGGAATCGAACCGCGTGCCGGCGAACCGGCGCCTGCCTCCAGCAGGCGATCCAGGCGATGGCATGTCCGCGACCTCCGGCATACGCCACGGCAACGCCGCGCGCACCAGCCCGTGGTTGAAACGGGACCGTTGGTAGTCGAGGGTGCAGGCCATCGACATTATCGGCGAGCGATAATGTTTGGTTGCGATGCAGATAATGTCCAGGCGTTGCCATGCACGCGGAGAAAATCCTCCGGCACGGCAGAAAAACCTGGATCAGTGAGCGGCGGGTCGCCGCGCGGGGTGCAGTTCTGGCATCGCGGGTCCTTGTGCCGACGCAAACGAAAACGCCCCCGGGACTTGCGTTCCGAGGGCGTCGTCAGGCCTCGGAGATCGGGGTGGCCGATCTCCGCAGGGCGGGCATCAGGCCGTTGTCAGCTGGTCTTCCTTGCCGAACGCACACGCCGGCCGGTCCATGCGCAGGCATGGCAGCAGTTTGGCGATGGCGACGGAATGCGCGTTCAAGGGAAGTTTCCAGTGGGTGTTGAAACGAGGTGCGCACGATAAACCACGATTTAGTCGCGCGCAACCATTTTGTTGAATTATTTTCTTCGATGTACCTGTCAGGCCGGCCAGCGGCCGGCACTGCCGGGTCTCATGATTCCGCGCTGGCGGCATCCAGCTGCGCGACATCCTGCACGCTCAGCGATACGTTCGCTGCGGCCAGCAGGTCGTGCAGCTGTTCGACGCTGGTGGCGCTGACGATCGGCGCGGTGATCGACGGCCGCGCGATCTGCCAGGCCAGTGCGATCTGCGCGGCGCTGGCGCTGTGCTTGCTAGCTACGTCATCCAGCGCCTGCAGGATGCGCAGGCCGCGCGGGTTCAGATAGCGCTTCACTACCGTCTCGCCACGTGCCGGACTCTTGGCCGCATCGGCCGGCGTGCGGTACTTGCCGCTGAGGAAGCCACTGGCCAGCGCGTAGTAGCCGATCACGCCGATCTGCTCGCGCTGCACCAGCGGTTCCAGTTCCTTTTCGTAGCCGGCGCGGTCGTACAGGTTGTACTCCGGCTGCAGGGTTTCGTAACGCGGCAACTTGTAGTCGGTGGACACCTTCAGCGCATCGGCCAAGCGCGTGGCGCTGTAGTTGGAAGCACCGATCGCACGCACCTTGCCGGCCTCGATCAGGCGGCCGAACGCGGCCAGCGTGGCTTCCAGCGGCGTCGACTCGTCATCCTCGTGGGCCTGGTACAGATCGATCACGTCGGTCTGCAGCCGGCGCAGCGAATCCTCGACCGCCGCATTGATGTTGTCCGGGGTCAGGCCGGGGCGTTCGGCCCACTTCGCCACCTTGGTCGCCAGCACCACCTTGTCGCGCTTGCCGCTGCGGGCGAACCACTTGCCGATCAGCGTTTCCGATTCCCCGCCCGAATTGCCCGGCACCCAGGCCGAGTAAACGTCGGCGGTGTCGACCAGGTTGAAGCCGGCATCGACGAAGGCATCGAGCAGGGCGAAGCTGGCCTTCTTATCGGCGCTCCAGCCGAACACGTTGCCACCGAAGGCGAGCGGACGTACATGCAGGCCGGAACGGCCCAGTTCGCGGGTTGCCGTCATGGGCACGGACTCCTTGGGGGAAGTGTTCCAGAATAGAACGCGATGTGTGACCGTGCTGCGGCGACGACCACAAAACAGTGTTCCGCGACGCGCACGCCGCTAACGTTTTGTGAACACCTGGGACGCTGCGACTGCTAGTCTCGCCGCATCTTCCGCTGGAGTCGTCCCGATGATGCCTGCTTCGTCCCTGCGTGGTTGCCGCCTGCTGCTTGCTTCGGCCCTGCTTGCTGCTGTTCCCGCGTTCGCCGCACCGGCCACGGTGGCACCGGCGAAGATCGAGGTATTGCCGGCCATCGACGCGGCGGTGAAGGCGCCCACCCGCGATGCCAACAACGTCAAGCGCGATGGCTTCCGCCATCCGGCGCAGACGCTGTCATTCTTCAAGGTGGCACCGGAAAAGACCGTCATCGAGATCACCCCCGGCAACGGCTGGTACTCGGAGATCCTGGCGCCGCTGCTGCATGACAAGGGCCATTACGTCGCTGCGGTGGTCGATCCGATGGCGGTGCCCGAGGGTCGCGGCCGTGACTACCAGCAGCGCAGCCGCGACAGCCTGGAAAAGAAGTACGCCGGCGCGCCGGCACAGTTCGGCAGGACCGCCGTGGTCGCCTACGATCCGGCCAAGCCGGTGTTCGGCCCGGCCAATTCAGCCGACGTGGTGCTGACCTTCCGCAACGTGCACAACTGGCGCAAGGCCGGCCAGGCGCAGGGCATGTTCCAGGGCTTCTTCAACGTGCTCAAGCCGGGTGGCGTGCTGGGTGTGGTCGAGCATCGCGCCAAGGCCGACGTGGCCGACGACGATGACACCGGCTATGTCGGCCAGCAGCAGGTGATCGCAATGGCCGAGGCCGCCGGCTTCAAGCTGGACGCGCGCAGCGAGGTCAACGCCAACCCGCGCGACACCAAGGACCACCCCAATGGCGTGTGGACGCTGCCGCCGACAAACCAGCACGACAAGGCCGATGATGCGAAGTACCAGGCGATCGGTGAAAGCGACCGCATGACCCTGCGCTTCATCAAGCCGTAAGGGGGGCATGCGCTGACCCTGTAGAGCCGAGCCCACGCTCGGCTCATCGCGCGCAGCGCGACAGGGAACAACAGGAGCCGAGCATGGGCTCGGCTCTACAGGGACGTGGCGCGTGGCGAGGCGTGGGACAATGCCTTACCCGCCGCCCGCCGTGCCTGCAATGCTGATCGCCTTCAACAAGCCCTTCAACGTGCTCTGCCAGTTCACCGACCGCAGCGTGCCGCCGCGGCCGACCCTGGCCGGGTTCGGCCTGCCGCCGCGCGTGTATGCCGCCGGCCGCCTGGATCATGACAGCGAGGGCCTGCTGCTGCTGACCGACAACGGCACGCTGGCGCACAAGCTCACCGACCCCAGGCACAAGGCCGACAAGACCTACTGGGTGCAGGTGGAAGGCACGCCCGGTGACGAGCAGCTGCAACAGCTGCGCGATGGCGTTGTGCTCAACGATGGGCCGACCCTGCCGGCGAAGATCGAGCGCCTCGACCCAGCGCCGACGCTGTGGACGCGCGATCCGCCGGTACGTTTCCGCAAGACCGTGCCGGACAGCTGGCTGGCGATCACGATCCGCGAGGGCCGCAACCGCCAGGTGCGGCGGATGACTGCAGCGGTGAACCTGCCGACGCTGCGGCTGGTGCGGGTATCGATGGGGCCGTACCGGCTGGACGACCTGCAGCCGGGGCAGTGGCGGCAGATCGGTTGAAACAGAAAGGGCCGGAGGCCTTGCGGCGTCCGACCCTCATGCGGTGCCTCAGGGTCAGATCCCTTCCCGTGGAAGGGAGCCGACCCTGGCACATTCACGCGTCGCTGCCGATATCGCTGTGCTCGTCCACGACGGTGTCGTTGCGGCGGTCACGCGCGCTGATGCGCTGCGCCTGCCCATTCACCACGTGGCCATTGGCGGCCTTCTTCTTCTGCTGCTTGCGGTACAGCGCATAGCCGAGCAGGCCGACACCCACCGCAGCAGCGGCCACGGCCACTGCGGGATTGCGGCGCACGAACTTGGTCGCGGCCTTGCCGCCGGTCTTCACTGCGCCGATGGCGGCGCCGGTCTTGATCCAGTCCGCATTGCGCAGGCTGCCACCGGCGCTCTTCAGGCCATCGCCGGCGGTGTGGGCCAGCTCCAGGGCGCGCTCCAGAGCGCGGTCGGTGATTACGGTCAGCTTGCTCATGCGGGGGTCCTTTGCCTCGGGTCGAAGTCCAGTGTCGCGCGTTGCCCGTAAACGGTATGTCAGTCGGGGACGCACGTGGTGTGACTCTATCGCAGCCATTCAGGATCAGGCAGGGTGGGGGCGGATCCCTTTCTTTTGGGAAAGGGCTCTGACCCCGGCGCGGTGTATGGGGGCAGAGCCCACTGCGATGCAATGGGATCCGACCCCGCCCTCAGGTTCCGCGCGGCTTTGCCCGGTGCGTGGCCGTGGCTGTCCACGGATCATCCGGCCATGGATGGCGCGGGTAACGGCCTTTCATTTCCTTTTTCACTTCGGCGTAAGTGTTTTCCCAGAAGTTGCGCAGGTCCTGGGTGACCTGCAGCGGGCGGCCGCCGGGGGAGAGCAGGTGCAGGGTCAGCGGCACGCGGCCATCGGCGATGCGCGGCGTGTCGGCCAGGCCGAACAGTTCCTGCAGTTTCACCGCCAGCACCGGCGGCAGCGGATCACCACTCTCGCTGTCCAACGCGTAGGTGATCGGCCGCTCCAGCCCGGACGGCACGGTGATGCGGGTCGGCGCATTGCGCTCGACCAGCTGCCGTTGTGACCATTCCAGCGGCGACTTCAGTGCCTCGCCGAAACTGGCCTCATCCAGCGCGTCCAGGCGGCTCTTGCCGGCGAACGCGGGTTGCAGCCACTGCGTGAGATTGGCCAGCAGGGCCGCGTCGCTGCAGTCGGGCAGGTCCAGCTCCGGCATCCAGCGCCGCAGTGACTCGACGCGCGCCTGCCACTGGCGCAGGCCCTCGGTCCACGGCAGCGCCTGCAGACCGAGTTCAGCCACCGCGGCGGTCAGTGCCTGCGCGGCGTGCTGCGGATCGACCCGGCCGGCCGAGCGGCTGTCCAGCACGATGCGGTCGAAACGGGTCTCGCGCAGTGCCACCAGGGCGCGTCGCTCGCTGTCCCAGCGCACTACGTCTTCGGTGACGAAGCGATCCGGCCACGCCTTGCGCAGCCGATCCTCGTCCACCGGTGCGGCACGCAGCAGCAGTGCATCGCGCGCCTCGAAGCGCAGTTCGCTGGCCACCAGCCACGGCTCACCGCGCAGGTCGCTCAGCTCGTGCAGGCGCGCGCTGCGGCCATTGGCCAGCAGGTAGCGCAGAGGATCGCTGGGATGCTGGAAGCCAATTCGATCGGGGAAGGCATGAGCGAGCAGGTCGCCCAGCTCATGGGCCTCGATGCTGGCCGGCGGCGTGGCTTCGCAGCGCAGGCGGCGACGCCAGTGCTTGGCGGCGGCATCGATCGCGGCCAGCCCGCTGCGGTTGGCATCGCCCGGTGTGCGGCCATTGCGGAACGCGGCCAGTGCGCGCCAGCGGGCCGCCAGGGCGTCGCCGCCGTGGCGCAACGGGTCGCGCGCCTCCAGCAGCGCGGCCAGGTCGGCAGCCAGCGCCTGGGCGCGGGCATCGGGCGCTGCCAGCAGCATCGCCGCCATCCGTGGATGCGTGCCCAGCGCCAGCACACGCCGGCCCAGTTCGGTGATCGCGCCACTGCTGGACAGGGCGCCGAGCCGCTGCAGCAGTTCGCGCGCCGCGCCCATCGGACCCGCCGGGGGCGGATCGAGGAAGCGCAGATCGCTGCTGCCCCAGGCCGCCAGTTCCAGTGCCAGTCCGGCCAGTTCCACCTGGTCGATTTCGGCGCGGCGCTGCGGTTCCAGCCGCTGCGACTGTGGCCACAGCCGCCAGGCCACGCCCTCGGCGACGCGGCCGGCGCGGCCCGCGCGCTGGTCGGCCGATGCCTGCGCGATGGCCACCACGTCCAGCCGGGTGAACCCACTGTTGGGGTCGTAGCGCGGTTCGCGTGCCTGGCCGCTGTCGATCACCACGCGCACGCCGGGCAACGTCACCGACGACTCGGCGACGTTGGTCGCCAGCACCACGCGCCGGCGGCCATCGCTGGCCACCTGAAGTACGCGCGCCTGTTGTTCCACGGGCAGTTCACCGTGCAGCGCCAGGACCTCGACATCGCCATTGAGCGATTCCTGCAGGCCCGCCTGCACCCGCGCGATCTCGCGCTGGCCGGGCAGGAACACCAGCAGGTCACCGGGGTGCTCGGCCAGGGCCTGCTGCACCGCGCGGCGCACCTGCAGTTCCAGCGCCTCATCGCGGCGCGCCGGGAAATGGCTGATCGCCACCGGGTAGCTGCGGCCCTCGCTGCTCAGCCGCGGCGCATCGAGAAAGCGTGCCAGCCGCTCGCCGTCCAGCGTGGCCGACATCACCACCAGGCGCAGGTCATCGCGCAGCTGCGCCTGCACATCCAGCGCCAGCGCCAGGCCGAGGTCGCCGCTGAGATGGCGCTCGTGGAATTCGTCGAACAGGATCGCACCGACCTCTTCCAGCATCGGGTCGTCCTGCAGCATGCGGGTCAGGATGCCTTCGGTGACGACCTCGATGCGCGTGCGCGCCGAAACCTTGTTTTCGAAGCGGATGCGGTAGCCGACCGTGCCACCGACCTCCTCGCCCAGCTGCCGCGCCATGAACAGCGCGGCGCTGCGGGCGGCGACCCGCCGTGGTTCCAGCAGGATGATCTTGCGGCCCTGCAGCCACGGTGCGTCGAGCAGTGCCAGTGGCACCTGGGTGGTCTTGCCGGCACCGGGCGGGGCCTCCAGCACCAGTCGCTGCTGCGCGGCCAGGTGTTGCTGGATCTGCGGCAGCAGCGGGGAAATCGGGAAGAGCGAGGCGTTCATGTGCAAAGGATAAGGGGGCACGGCGGGCGCAGGTACAATGCGCGGGCACTTTTCCCCCGCGATGACCATGCACCTGATCGATATCGGCGCCAACCTGACCCACGACTCCTTCGACCGCGACCGCGATGCCGTGCTGGACCGCGCGCGCCAGGCCGGCGTGGTGCAGATGGTCATCACCGGCGCCAGCCGCGAGCACTCGCCGTTGGCGTTGCAGCTGGCCCAGCAGCACCCCGGCTTCCTGTACGCCACCGCCGGCGTGCACCCGCACCACGCGGTGGAATACACCGAGGAATGCGATGCCGAGATGCGCGCGCTGCACGCGCATCCGGAAGTGGTGGCGGTGGGGGAGTGCGGGCTGGACTACTTCCGTGACTTCTCGCCGCGCCCGGCGCAGCACCGTGCGTTCGAGCGCCAGCTGCAGCTGGCCGCGGACAACGGCAAGCCGCTGTTCCTGCACCAGCGCGACGCGCACGCCGATTTCATGGCACAGATGAAGAACTTCGAAGGCCGCATCGGCCCGGCGGTGGTGCATTGCTTCACCGGCGAACGCGATGAGCTGTTCGATTACCTGGACCAGGACTGGTACATCGGCATCACCGGTTGGCTGTGCGACGAACGCCGTGGCGCGCACCTGCGCGAACTGGTGAAGAACATCCCGGCCAACCGCCTGATGATCGAGACCGACGCGCCGTACCTGCTGCCGCGCACGCTGAAGCCGATGCCGAAGGACCGGCGCAACGAGCCGATGTTCCTGTCGCACATCGTGGAAGAGCTGGCACGTGACCGTGGCGAGGACGTTGCGGTGACCGCGGCCAATGCCACGGCCGCCGCCCGCGCGTTCTTCCGCCTGCCCGACGCGGGTTGATCCGTAGAGCCGAGCCCATGCTCGGCTCATCGCGCGCAGCGCGACGGACACGCAGAGCAGCCGAGCATGGGCTCGGCTCTACAAAGCGCTGTCCGGTAGCGCCGTGCCATGCCCGGCGAGCGAAGCGGCAAGGTCCGTCAGCCCTTCCCGATACGTCGGAAACCGTGGCGCCCACCCCAGCGCTTCACGCGTGCCACGGCTGTCGATGCGCTTGTTGCTCTCGTAGAAGCGCCGCAGCGTCGGGCTCAGTGCCGGGTCATCCCAGGCCACGGCGGGCGGCAGCGCAAACCCGCCCAGCTTCGCGGCGAAGGCCAGCACATCCTGCGGCGGTGCAGGCTCGTCGTCGCTGGGCAGGTAGAGACCCTGCCGGGCCGGTCGCCGCATTGCGGCGATGATGACGGTTGCCAGGTCATCCACGTGCAGTCGGTTGAACACCTGGCCCGGGCGAACCACGTGGCGCGCACGCCCCTGCGCCAACTGCACCAGCGCATTGCGACCCGGCCCGTACAGGCCGGGCAGGCGGAACACCGCCGAGGCGATGCTGCGTTGTCCGGCCAGTGCACGCCACTGTGCTTCCGCGAGCAGGCGCTGCACACCAGCCGCTTCAGTGGCGTCGGCCGCGCTGCGCTCGTCGATCCAACCGCCGGCGCGGTCGGCATACACCGAGGTCGACGACAGATAGCCGACCCAGCGCAATGCCGGGCTGGCCTGCAGTGCGGGCAGCAGCAGGCGCAGTGCCGGGTCGCCCTCCGCGTCGGGCGGCACGCTGCACAGCACGGCATCGGCCTGCGCGATCTCATCGAGCAGGGCAGGCGACGGTGGCGTGTCGGCGTGCAGCTGATGCCGTGGCAGGCCATCGTCCGGCGCGAACGAGGGATCGCGCACCGTGCCGGCCACGCCTACGCCGTGCGCCTGCAGCTGCGCGGCCAGCACGCGTCCGCTCCAGCCCAGCCCGAGAATCAGTATCCGCGCGGGCAATGGGCTGGCCTGCAAGGCGGGACTCACGCGATCCGCAGTGCCTGGTAGGCCTGCAGGCTGCTGTAGGCAACCTGCAGCAGCAGGGCTTCCTGATCAGCCCTGCGCGCACGCACCAGCATGTCGCCAACAATCTGTTCGGCCTCCACCTGCTGGCCGGCCTCCAGATCACGCAGCATCGAGGCCTTCAACGCCGAGCCGGCCTGGGTCAGCGTGCCGCGCGCAGTGTCCTGCGCTGCCTCCGGAACCGGTTCACCGGCGGCTTCGGCGACGGCCAGGCACTCGTCGTAAAGGCCACGTACGATCGCCTCGCCATCATCGGTGGCGACGATGGTGCCGATATCCGCACGCAGCAGGCAGGTGGCTGCGGCCAGCGCGGTCAGGAAGGTGTACTTGATCCACTGTTCCTGGCCGATGCGCTCGCTGGCCAGGTGATCAAGGTTGGCCTTCGCGCAGACCGCAGCGAAGGCGCGCACGCGCGCGGAGATCGCGCCGCCGTCGCGCTCGCCGAAGGTGAGCTTGGCCGGCTTGCCCAGATGCAGCACCGCGCCATCGGGCGCCTTGGTGGCGCTGATGAAGCACAGGCCGCCGAGCACGGCGTCGCGGCCAAAGCGCAGATCCAGTGCGTTGTAGTGGTGCAGGCCGTTGAGGATCGGCAGCACGGTGGTGTTCGCGCCGACTGCCGGGGCGATGGCATCGATCGAACTGTCCAGGTCGTAGGCCTTGCAGCTGAGGATGACCAGGTCGAAGGGCTTCTGCGCGGCCAGTGCGGGCAGTGCATCAGCAGTGACGTGCTGAACCGGGAAACGCGCATCACCCAGTGGGCTGCGGATGACCAGGCCATCATGGTCCAGCTGCGCGGCGCGCGCGGGGCGCACGAGGAAGGTCACGTCCACGCCGGCCTGGGCCAGGCGGCCACCGAAGTAACCGCCGGTACCGCCGGCGCCGAGGATCAGGATGCGCATTGCACGTTCACCGTTTTCTGGGGGGAATCAGAACTGCGATTGTGCCGGAGATTGCAGGCAAAAAAGAGCCGAGCATAGGCTCGGCTCTACAGACTGCTGCATCCACGCATGGCGTGGATCCACTTCATCAGCTGCGCATACCCACGCCACGGCGCAGCAGCCACAGGGCCAGCGCCGTCAGCACCACCACGAAACCGATCATCAGGCCGTAGGCCACCGGCAGCGGCACATCGCTGCTACCCAGCAGGCCATAGCGGAACGCGTTGACCATGTAGAAGATCGGGTTCGCGTGCGTGGCCGCTTCGGCCCAGCCCGGCAGCAGCTTCACCGAATAGAACACGCCACCCAGGTAGGTCAGCGGGGTCAGGATGAAGGTCGGCACGATCGCCACGTCATCGAACTTCTTCGCATACACCGCATTGATGAATCCGGCCAGCGAGAAGATCGTCGCGCCGAGGATCACCGTGGTCAGCATCACGATCGGATGCGGGATTCGCACCGGGGTGAAGAACATCGCGATGATCAGCACGATCACGCCGACCATCAGGCCGCGCAGCACGGCACCGGCCACATAGCCCCACAGGATCACCCAGTTCGGCATCGGGCTGACCAGCAGTTCTTCGACGTGGCGGCCGAACTTGGCACCGAAGAACGAGGAACTGATGTTGCCGTAGCTGTTCTGGATCACGCTCATCATCACCAGGCCCGGCACGATGAACTGCATGTATGTGTAGCCGCCCATGTCACCCACGCGCGACCCGATCAGGTTGCCGAAGATGAGGAAGTACAGGGTCATGGTGATCGCCGGCGGCACCAGGGTCTGGCCCCAGATGCGCATGATGCGGGCGACTTCGCGGCGCACGATGGTCATCAGCGCGATGCGGTTGCGCTGGCCGTCGGTCAGCTCGGTGGTGCTCATGCAGGCTTCTCCATGTTGCCGGTGAGGCGCACGAACAGCTCCTCCAGGCGGTTGCTCTTGGTACGCATCGAACGCACGCGGATGCCGGACTCGTTCAGCGTAGCGAACACGCGGTTGAGGTCCATCGCGCGTGGCATGTCGATGTCCAGCGTGTGCGGGTCCGGCGCGGTCAGCGTCGTGCCCTCGATCACCGGCAGCTGCGCCGGCAGGTCACCGTCGATGTCCAGCAGGAAGCCTTCCACGTCCAGCTTGGCCAGCAGGGTGCGCATCGGCCCCTGCTCGACGATCTGGCCATGGTTGATGATCGCCAGGTGGCGGCACAGGTACTCGGCTTCTTCCAGGTAGTGCGTGGTGAGGATGATCGTGGTGCCGGCAGCGTTGATCTCCTTCAGCACGCGCCACATGTCGCGGCGGATCTCGATGTCCACGCCGGCGGTCGGCTCATCCAGGATCAGCAGGCGCGGGCGGGTCATCATCGCGCGGGCGATCATCAGCCGGCGCTTCATGCCGCCGGACAGCGTGCGGCTCATCACCTGCGCCTTTTCCCACAGGTGCGCGCGCTTCAGCTCTTCCTCGGCGCGCTGCTCGGCTTCCTCGCGCGGAACGCCGTAGAACCCGGCGTAGTTCACCAGGATGTCGAAGGGCTTTTCGAACAGGTTGAAATTGATCTCCTGCGGCACCAGCCCGATCAGGCGCATGGTGGCGCTGCGGTTGCGCACCAGGTCGCTGCCGAACACCTCCACCTGGCCCTCGCTGAGGTTGACCAGGGAGCTGATGATGCCGATCAGGGTCGACTTGCCCGCCCCGTTGGGGCCGAGCAGGGCGAAGAAGTCGCCCGGGGCCACTTCCAGGGAAACGCCCTTCAGGGCCTGGGTGCCGTTGTCATAGGTCTTGCGCAGGTCGCGCACGCGCAGGGCGGGCGCCGTATCGTTCTGGGATGCCAAGCTCGAAGCCTTCGCGCCCATGGGCTGGCGCTGGAGAGGGGCGGGGAGGGGCTATTATAGAAGACCCCGAGGGCTTGCCCCGGCTACACACTGTCCCGAAAAGTCGTGCCTGTTCAATTCCCCCTCAAGCTGGTCGGCTGCCGCATGCTGGCCCCGACCGTCGGCCACTACCAGTTCGTGCGTGACGATGGGCAGCCGCTGGATTTCCAGCCCGGCCAGTTCATCCAGGTCCATTTCAGCTACGCCGACGGCACCGAAACCAAGCGCAGCTACTCGCTGGCGACCATCCACGACCATGCGCTGGGCCCGGGCGAGGCGGTGGACATCGCGGTCAGTTTCGTGCCCGGTGGCGCCGCCACGGCCCTGTTCGAGGCGCTGGAGCAGGGCAGCCAGATCAGTGCGTCCGGCCCCTATGGCCGGTTCTGCCTGAATCCCGGTGACCACAACGCCCGTTACCTGCTGATCGCCACCGGTACCGGCGTTACCCCGTACCGCTCCATGCTGCCGCTGCTGGAGAAGGCCATGGCCGAACGCGGCGTGCAGATCGTGCTGCTGCAGGGCGCGCGCAGCCCGGGCGAGCTGCTGTACAGCGAAGATTTCTACAGCTTCGCCGAAAAGCACCCGAACTTCCGCTATGTTCCGTGCCTGTCGCGCGAACTGCCGACCGAACCGCACCCGGATGTACAGCACGGCTACGTGCAGCAGGCGCTGGCCGGTTTCACGCCGGACCCGGCCACCGACATCGCCTACCTGTGCGGCAACCCGGACATGGTCGATGCCTGCGCCGAGCTGCTGAAGGCGGCCGGCCTGGGCAACCCGCAGATCCGCCGCGAGAAGTACGTCAGCAGCAAGTAGGCCCGGGTGGTGCCGGTCGTTGGCCGGCAACCCCCCGCAAACCGGAGGCGGCACCCCGCCGCCCCCGGTGCCCGGCCTCAGTACGCGATCCAGGCGTCACGCCAGGCAGAGCCGGTGCCCGGGCGGTAGGGTTCGGCATTGACATTGCACCACGCGCCCTCCGGGAACGGGCGGCAGGCGTAGAGTTTGCCGTCGGCGCCCTTGACCACGGTTTCGCCCGGCGTGTAGCTGCCGATACCGTCCGGATACACGAAGTCATGGTCGCCCGGTGGCGGATCGACCGGATCCGGCAGCTGCGTGTCGAGCTGGAAGCGATGGCCCGGCTTCAGGTAGACGCGGTTCTCGGTGGCCGAGGCGATGGGTGTGATGATTCCGTTCTTCAGCACGCCCACCCGGGCATGCTGGGCAGAAGCGTTGACCTGGTGGCCCAACGCCAGCGGCCATTGCGTGGCGGAGGTCTGCCCGGTGGCGAGGGTGATCTTCGGGCTTTCCAGGTCATTGCCGTTGGCGTTGAACACGCGCAGGGCCAGGGTGGTACCGGTCTCCAGGTCACCCCGCGCGGTGATGGCCCCAGCGTCTTCCCACTCTGGTGGCGGAATGATGTCACCGCCTTCGAAACGTACGTCGGCACAGGTATAGAACGCTTCCTTCGAATCCGAGCGTTGCCAGGTGTTGTAGATGATGTGCTGGCCAGTACGCTTGGGCAGTGGGCAATCGAGTCGGTAGATGCCGTTGGCATCCTCGTCCACGTGACCCAGCGAGCAGAACTGCTCCAGATCGTCCCAACGCAGCGGGCTGCCCGGTTGCCAGCCTTCGCGGGTTACATAGAAGACCCAGTCTCGGGTCTTGTGCGGAGCCGATGCGAGGTACTCGAAGGTGTAGCGGCCGCGGGCGTCGGCGCGGATCGGGCTGGTCGACCAGTCCGTGCGATTGAGGTTCATGCCGCGGTACTTTGCATTGCCGCCGCTGCACAGTTCGCCATCAGGCACGACCTGGCGATGGTTGCCGTCAGCCTCGGCCTGGTTGATGCCGGCCCAGTCGTAGAAGGGCTGCGCGCCACCGATGGCCTTGGCTGCCGCACAGGCCGCATTGGTCGGATTCTCGGGGTTGGCCTGACGGCAGGCGTAGATGCGGCTGATCGGCTTGGAAAGGGTGCCGTGGGCCTGGGCCTCCTGTGAGGCGAAGAGCGCTGCGCACAGGGAGGCAGCAACTGCTGCAAGTAGGTGGGCTTGCATCGATGACGTCCTTTGACGCGTGGAAGACCCGCCGAGTTTCCACGCAGCAAAGAGCGTCCTCCATTCAACGGTTCCTAAAAAAACGAGGCTGGGAACCCATCGCCTTTTTCCATGCGACTTCCATCGCAAGAAACGTCATGCAGGAGGGGTGGCACCGAAGTGCCACCCCCGTCGAGTTCAGTACGCGACCCAGGCATCACGCCAGGCATAGCCGGTGCCCGGGCGATAGGCATCGGCATTGATGTTGCACCACGCGCCTTCCGGGAACGGGCGGCAGGCGTACAGCTTGCCGTCGGTGCCCTTCACCACGGTCTCGCCCGGCGTGTAGCTGCCGAGGCCGGCCGGATACACGAAGTCGAAATCGCCACCCGGCGGGTTGACCGGATCAACCGGGCCCGGCACCTGGGTTTCCAGCTGGAAGCGATTGCCCGGCTTCAGGTACACGCGGTTTTCGGTGGCCGATGCGACCGGCGTGATCACGCCGTTCTTCATCACACCGACGCGGGCGTGCTGCGCACTGGCATTGACCTTGCGGGCCAGCGCCAGCGGCCACTGTGCGGGAGCGGTCTGGCCGGCCGCCAGCGTGGTCTCCACGCGCTCCAGGTCATTGCCGTTGGCATTGAACACACGCAGCGTCACGGTGCTGTCCACGTCCAGTGCACCGTTGGCGGTCACGGCGCCGGCATCCTGCCACTGCGGCGGCGGAACCACGCCATCACCGCCTTCGAAGCGCACGTCCATGCAGGTATAGAACGCCTCCTGCGAATCCGAGCGCTGCCAGGTGTTGTAGATGATGTGCTGGCCACTGCGCTTGGGCAGCGGGCAGTCCAGCTTGTAGACACCGCCTTCGGACAGCGGCGTGTTGCCCAGCGTGCAGAATTCCTGCAGGTCGGCCCAGCGCAGCGGGCTGCCCGGCTGCCAGCCATCGCGGGTGACGTAGAACTTCCATTCGCGGGTGGCGTGCGGCGCCGGCGCGCGGAACTCGAAGGTGTAACGGCCACGGGCGTCGGCGCGGATCGGCGTGGTCGGCCAGTCCGTGCGGTTCAGGTCGAGCCCGCGGTACTTGGGAATGCTGGCACTGCACAGTTCGCCATCGCGCACCAGTTCGCGATGGTTACCGTTGGCATTGCCGTGGGCAATCGCGCTCCAGTCGTAGAACGGCTGCGAACCGCCGATGGCCTTGGCGGCGGCGCAGGCCGGGTTGGTCGGGTTTTCCGGATTGCCCTCGTGGCACTGCTTCACGCGGCTGAGCGGCTTGGTCATGGTGCCGTGGGCGAAGGCGCTGCCGGACAGGGCCAGGCCGGCAACGACGGACAGTGCGAGGACTGCCCGATGGGACAGGTGCATGCAGAGACTCCTTTGCGAGGTATGGGAAACCCCATCGAGTCTTCACATGCAGACAGGCCGGCAATATCGGACAAGTTTGATTTCAGTGGCTGTCGTGCCTGATCTGCAGCACGCTGCTCAAAGCACTGCGGCCCAGGCAGACGGCGGCGCGATGCGCACCGCCTTCTACAACGGGTCAGTAGGGCACCCAAGCATCGCGCCATGCACTGCCCACACCGGGGCGATATGCCTCGGCATTGACGTTGCACCACGCCCCTTCCGGGAACGGGCGGCAGGCGTACAGCTTGCCGTCGGTGCCCTTTACCACGGTCTGGCCGGGGACGTAGCTGCCAATGCCTGCGGGGTACACGTGGTCGAAATCACCGCCCGGCGACGGCGTGCCCGCGTCGGGCACCCGGGTGTCGAGCTGGAAGCGGTTGCCGTCCTTCAGGTACACACGGTTGTCGGTGGCCGAGGCCGCCGGCGTGATCACGCCGTTGCTGAGCACGCCCACGCGTGCGTGCTGCGCACTGGCATTGACCTTGCGTGCCAGCACCAGCGGCCACTGTGCGGCGGCAGTCTGGCCGCTGGCCAGCGTGGCTTCCACGCGTTCGACATCATTGCCGTTGGCATTGAACACGCGCAGCGCCAACGTGGTGCCGACCGGCAGCTCGCCGCGCGCGGTGACCGGGCCGGCATCCTGCCACTGCGTTGCCGGTGCCGTTCCGCCGCCGCCCTGGAAGCGCACATCCATGCAGGTATAGAACGCCTCGGTCGAATCCGAGCGCTGCCAGGTGTTGTAGATCACATGCTGGCCGGTGCGCTGCGGCAACGTGCATTGCAGCTTGTAGGTGCCATCGGCCGACAGCGGTGTATTGCCCAGGGTGCAGAACTCCTGCAGGTCGGTCCAGCGCAGCGGGCTGCCCGGCTGCCAGCCTTCGCGGGTGACGAAGAAGCGCCAGTCACGGGTGGCGTGCGGCGCGGTCGCCTTGAACACGAAGGTGAACTTGCCATTGGCATCGGGCTGGATCGGCGTGGTCTGCCAGTCACTGCGGTTCACGTCCAGGCCGCGGAAGGTCGGGTTGTTGCCGCTGCACAGCTTGCCGTCGGGCACCACGGCCTGGTGGTTGCCGTTGGCATTGGCCTGGTTGATGCCGTTCCAGTCGTAGAACGCCTGCGAACCGCCGATGGCCTTGGCGGCGGCACAGGCCGGGTTGGTCGGGTTCTCGGGGTTGCCCTGGAAACAGGCGTAGACGCGGCTGACCGGCGTAGTCATGGTGCCGTGGGCGAACGCGTTGCCGGCCAGGGACAGGCCCGCAGCCACGAACGAGGTAGCCAGCAGCAGCGGTGTGGATCGGAATGACATGGCGCATCCTTGTGGTCGTCGAAAGGGAACGGTGACCGCAGGCGCTGCGCTGCGCAGTGGACTTCCGGCGGCACCACGGCGAGTATCGAGTCGCGATGCAGGCGACGGAACCCTCGCAGTGCCGATCCGTGACTGCGCATGTGAAGCCCTTCCCGCAGGCTTCACGCAGGGCTGAACGGATGCGCTGGACGTCACGTGACCGGCGTGGCATCGATCACGTCATGGAGATCACGCTACGCAGTCTCGGTACCCACCCGATCTGCCTGGCACGAGAAACAGCCATGCGCCGCATTGTGCAGCTGGACGAACGCCACCGACGCGTCGGCAAACAGTGCATCCAGGTGGTCGGCCACCTCGGTGCCCGCACAGACCTGGGCACCGCACATCAGCGCGGCGTGGTCATAGGCACGCATCGATATCATCCGGCGCTGCACATACGGGGGCACCTCGCCTGGCGGCAGGACGCAACGGGTCACGCCGCGCTGCACGAAGATCGGGCCGGCGGCGCGATACGGTGAATGCAGCGGCAGGTGGACGTGGGACAGCAGGAGCAGCTCGCTGCCAGGCGCGGGATCGCTCAGGCTGATCCGGCAGGGATGGCCGCCGTTGGCGCCGGCCCAGCGACGCTGGATGCCGAGCGCGGCGAGCGCGCTGTCACTCATCTCGAACAGGTGCAGGAAGGGGCGATGGTCGATGCCACCGAGGTACCACGTGTGCATGAGCGTCTCCTGGGTCTGCGGCGGATTCTGCGCGTGCGCCGGCGGCCGTGCTCGCCGTTTTCAGACCCCGCATCGCCGCCGGGCCGGTGCACTGGCCCACGGGGCGCTGCGGGCCGCCGCCGATGCCGCCCTGTGCCGGCCAAGGCCGAGAGGCGGGACCGCCTGGTCTGCGCGCCGTTGGCTGCGGATTCGTCATTGCCCATCGCCGTCGGCGCGCTGCCCGTGTAAGTTGGGTCACATCTTCCGCGGCAGCCCGTCGTGGTCGACAGGAACGTCCTCCAGGGGAAACGAGCACGATGCAAAGACACCACCTCGCGCTGGCCGGGATGCTGGCCAGCCTGATGCTTGCCGGGTGCAGCCAGCCGACGCCGGCCGACGCCGGAAGCGCCAGCGATGCACCCAGCCGCCGCTTCGGCACGATCGACTTCCAGCCCTGCACACTGTCCACCGAAGGTGCCAGCGCCAACGTGGAGGCGCAGTGCGCCACCCTGCAGGTGCCGGAGGACCGGGCCCAGCCTGACGGTCGCCGGATCGGCCTGCGTGTCGCCTGGCTGGAATCGGGCAGCAGCGGCGCCAGCCAGCCCGACCCGGTGTTCTTCCTGGCCGGCGGCCCCGGCCAAGCGGCCAGCGAGGTGGCGGTCATCGTCGATACTGCACTGCGCCAAGTGCGCAAGCAGCGCGATGTGTTCCTGATCGACCAGCGCGGCACCGGCGGCTCCAACCCGCTCAGCTGCCTGGGCGCGGACGGCAAGCCGCTGCAGGTGGACGAGGATGCCGCGCCTTCCGAGGCATCGCTGCGCGATTACGCCCAGCGCTGCGCCGCATCGCTGCAGGGGCGTGCCGATGCGCGCTTCTACACCACCACCGAGGCGATCGCCGATCTGGATGCGGTGCGTGCGGCGCTCGGTGTGGACCAGCTCAACCTGGTTGGCGGCTCCTACGGTACCCGCGTGGCCCAGCGCTATGCCGGGGCCTATCCGCAGCACACCCGCAGCATCGTCATCGATGGCGTGGTACCGAACGAGCTGGTGGTCGGTGGCGACTTCGCGACCACCTTCGAGGATGCGATCGCCCTGCAGTCGGCGCAGTGCCGCAAGGATGCCGCGTGCAGCAAGCGTTTCCCGACCGATACCCGCGCGCAGCTGCGCAGCGTGGTCGACACCCTGCGCCGTGCACCGGTCTCGGTCGAGTATCGCGACCCGGGTACCAACGCACCCCGGCAGGATGTCCTGACCCCGGACAGCGTGGTCGGCCTTGCCTTCGCCTTCTCCTACGTGCCGCAGTATTCCTCGCTGCTGCCACTGGTGCTGGATGAAGCCGCACACGGGCGCTATGCCCCGTTGGCATCGCTGGCGCGCGGCGCGAACCGCAGCATGGATTTCCAGATCAACCGCGGCATGCAGTGGTCGGTGATCTGCAGCGAGGATGCGCCGCGCTACCACGCGCCGGCCGAGGATCCCGAGCGGCTGTTCGGCAACGAAGTGGCCAGTGCGTTCTTCGCGGCCTGCCCGGTATGGCCGCATCGTCCGGCGCCGGCAACCGATGCCGTGCCGCTGCGCAGCGACGTGCCGGCACTGCTGCTGTCTGGTGAGCTGGACCCGGTGACGCCGCCGCGTTACGCCGCACAGGTGCTCAAGGGCCTGCCCAACGGCCGTGCGCTGGTCGCCCGTGGCCAGGGCCATGGCACGTTGACCGCCGGCTGCATGCCGCGGCTGCTCGGCCAGTTCATCGACAAGACCGATGCCAAGGCGCTGGATGCCGGCTGCCTGGATACGCTGAGCTACGTGCCGGCGTTCACCTCGTTCAACGGATGGGAACCATGATCGTCGCCGACAACCTGCACAAGGCCTTCGATACCCGCACGGGCCGCATCCAGGCGGTCGCCAACGTCGGCTTCCGCGCCGGGGATGGGCAGATCACCGGCCTGCTCGGCCCCAACGGTGCCGGCAAGACCACCACCATGCGCATGCTCTACACGCTGATGACGCCCGACCAGGGCAGCATCACTGTCGACGGCATCGATGCGGCGCGCAATCCGGTGGAGGTACGTCGCCACCTCGGCGTGCTGCCCGATGCGCGTGGCGTCTACAAGCGCCTGACCGCGCGCGAGAACATCGCCTACTTCGGCGAACTGCATGGCCTGTCGGCCGAGCGCATCCGCGAACGCATCGAGGTGCTGTCGCACGCACTGGACATGGGGGACATCCTCGACCGGCAGACCGATGGTTTCTCGCAGGGCCAGCGCACCAAGACCGCGATTGCCCGCGCGCTGGTGCACGACCCGCGCAACGTCATCCTCGACGAACCGACCAACGGCCTGGATGTGATGACCACGCGCGCGCTGCGCCGCTTCCTGCTGGGCCTGCGCGAAGAGGGGCGCTGCGTGATCCTGTCCAGCCACATCATGCAGGAGGTGGGCGCGTTGTGTGACCACATCGTGATCATCGCCAAGGGCACGGTGATGGCTGCCGGCAGCGCCGACGAGCTGCGTGCGCAGGCCGGCGAAGCCAATCTTGAGGACGCGTTCGTGAAACTGATCGGCAGCGAAGAGGGCCTGCACGCATGAGCATGATGTCGACCCTGATGACGGTGATGCGCAAGGAACTGCGCGACCTGTCGCGTGACCGCCGCACGCTGCTGCTGACCCTGCTGTTCGGGCCGCTGCTGTACCCGGTGCTGCTGCTGGGCATGGGCAAGCTGGCCGAGAGCCGGGTACGCACCCAGATCGAAGAGCCGTTGCAGATCCCGACCATCGGCGCCGAGAACGCGCCGAACCTGGTGCGCTTCCTCGCCGCACAGGGCCTCAATGCCGCACCGGCACCGAAGGACCTGGCCGAGGCCATCCGCACCCAGGACATCGATGTGGCGCTGCGCATCAGCGATGATTTCGGCAAGGACTGGGCCGAGGGCAAGCCGGCGCTGGTGGAGGTGATCAAGGACAGCACGCGTCGCGCGGCTGAAGTACCCAGTGCGCGCCTGGAGGCGGCGCTGGCCACCTACAACGGCCAGGTCGGTGCACTGCGCCTGATGGCGCGTGGCATCGACGCACAGGTGGCACGCCCGCTGGACGTGGCGCGCCAGGACCTGGCCAGTGCCGAAGCCAAGCGCGGCATGATCCTGTCGATGCTGCTGCCGGTATTGCTGACGCTGACCTCGTTCATCGGTGGTGCCTACCTGGTGATGGACGCCACCGCCGGCGAGCGCGAGCGGCAGTCGCTGGAACCCCTGCTGGCCACGCCGGGTTCGCGCAGCGCGATCGTCAGCGGCAAGATCGCCGCCGCCTGCGTGGTCGGTTTCGTGTCGCTGCTGCTGACCCTGGTCGCGTTCAAGGTGAGCGCGCAGATCGCACCCGGCAACATCGGCCGCCAGTTCAACATGAACGTCGGCTCGATGCTGCAGATGCTGCTGGTGATGTTGCCGATGCTGCTGATCGGCACCTCGCTGCTGACCTTCCTGTCGGCCGCAGCCAAGAGCATGAAGGAAGCGCAAAGCCACATGACCTGGCTGATGCTGCTGCCGATGCTGCCTGGCTATGCACTGGTGGCCTATCCGCTGAAGAGCGAGCTGTGGCAGTACGCCGTGCCGTTCCTGTCGCAGAACCAGATGCTGCTGAAGGTGATCCGCCACGAGATCATCACCCCGGCGGTCTGGGCGATCTACCTCGGCGCCAGCCTCGGCCTGGCCGCCGTGCTGTGGTTCGCCGCCGTGCGCCGCTACCACAACGAGCGCCTGGCGATCTCTGGCTGACCAAAAAGGGGACGGAGGGGATTAAGTCGTTTCTGCCTCTCCCGTCCCCTCCTTGCGCGGACGTCCTCGTCCGCGCATCTCCACCGGGCGCCCCAACGTCTGCTTCACCATCCGCAGGAACGCATCGTTCCCCATCGGGCGTTGTCTGGCGCTGTGGTTGCGGATCGCGGGTACGTCGGCGGACGCATTCACATCGCGCAGGAATTCGGCATACAACGTCGCCCTTCCCAGAGCGGTCGCTGCCAGCGCCTCGAACGCGGGATGTTGCGTCAACATCGGATCATCGCGTCGTTGAAGGTTGCCATGCACGCTGGACCACGGGTGATCTTCAGCGCTGACAGCAATTCCTGCACGGACGGGATTGCGTTCGATATAGCGGTATACGCTGAGAAGATACGCATCGCTGTCGATCATTGAGGAATGGAAGCGGCCCTGCCACAGAGGTCCACTGCGCCCGTGCCGCTGGTTGAAGGCCTGTACGTAGTTGTTGCCCTGCATGCGCATTGCACCAGCCAGACCCTGCTGTGTGGAGGGCGTGGCCAACAGGTGAACGTGGTTTCCCATCAGAACATAGGCATGCAGTGCGACGTGGTGCTTGAGGAAGGCGCTGTGCAACAGATGCAGGAACAGTTGGCGGTCGATGTCGTCGACGAAGATCGCGCCCTTGTTCACACCGCGCTGGATCACGTGATAGGCCTGGCCTGGCAGCATCAGGCGCGCTTGTCGGGGCATCGGATCTGGAGACTGGACGGGGTTTCAGCCTGTCATTGCGGCCGCGAAGCCGGACATCAGGCAACGCCGCGATGCCGTGTCGGAAGAGTCAAAAGCGACTTAATTCCCTCCGTCCCCTTTTGCGTACCGCGCAGGCGTCACCCCCATCTCGCGCTTGAACACGTTGATGAAGGAGCTGGGCGTGTCGTAGCCCATCGACAGCGCAACGCTGATCACCGGCTCGCCCGCCAGCAGGCGTGGCAGCGACAGCAGCACGCGCAGGCGCTGCCGCCAATGGCCCAGGGTCATGCCTGTTTCGGCCTGCCAATGGCGGGCGAGGCTGCGGCTGGACAGGCCGCTGGCGGCTGCCCACGCTTCGACGCTGCAAAGGTCGTCCGGCGACCGTGCCAGCGCCGCCGCGATCCGCCGCAACCGGCGATCCCGCGGCTGTGGCAAGGCAAGCGGCAAAGGCGTGCTGGCGGCGATCTCATCGGCGATCACGCCGCCCAGGCGTGCCTGCGCGGCGTCCAGCGCCTGATGCGGCCAACTCAGTGCGCGCATCATCGCGGCCTGCAACAGCACGTTCGGCTGGAAAATGCGCGGCACGGCGGGCAGCTCCAGACAGGCTTCGGCGTTGAAGTACAGGCTCCAGCCATCGAATGCCTCTGCCCCTACCAGGGCGTGAGGCAGCAAGGGCGGTATCCAGGCAGCATGCCCCGCCGGCAGCAACCAGTGCAGATCGCCGGCTTCGATCCGCAGCAGGCCGTGGTGGGCACCCAGCACTTGGCCGCGCACGTGCTGGTGGCGCGCGGTGCGGCGCCGTCCGGGCACCCGCAGCTGCGAGGCCAAGACGAGTGGACCGCCTTCGGCGTTCGCCAAAGCGGGGTCAATCAACGTGGGTGATGTCTGATCTGCCATATCCAATGGCAGTTATACGGCAGAAGTGCCAACGGCTGGGCGGCACACTGGGCTCCCGATCCCACAGGAGCATCACCCATGCAGCCGCAGGACATCCTTCCCGACCATCAGAACGAGGTGCAGGTGAACGGCCTCACCGTGCGCAAGGGCAGTGTCGGCGCCTTCCTCGCCAGCGTCCGTGACTGGCAGGACCCCGCCGGCGATGACGCCACCCGCGCCACCGCCGAAGCCGACCTGCGTGCGCTGCTGCCGGGCCTGCATGCGCTGGGCCTGTTCCAGGTGCTGGACGCGCGCGATCCGGCACTGCAGCGCCTGATCGACAGCCTCGCCTGAAACGAACACGGCCCGGACATGCCGGGCCGTGTCGTCATTGCGGGTCGGAAACGACTTAATCCCCTCCGTCCCCTTTTCGTGGTCAGCTGCCGCCCGGGGCGAACACCAGGGTGCGGCGGGTGGTGACCGGTGCGCTGACCGGCTCGAAGCGCCAACGCTTGACCGCGTTCATGGCCTCGCGATCGAAGACGCGCGATGGCGTTGCGCGCAGCACACGGGCGTTGGTCACCGAACCGTCGGTGCCGACGGTGATTTCCACCAGCACTTCGCCGGAGGTGCCTGCGCGCAGCGCCTCGGACGGATAGCGCGGCGCCGGGGTGCTGACCGGGCGCAGGTTCGGCGCCGCAGCGGCCGCCGGTGCGGCGGCCTGGCGTGCGGCGCTGGCCTGCTGGGCGGCAGCCTGCTGCTGCTTCTGCTCGGCTTCGCGGCGGGCCGCAGCCTGGCGCTCGGCTTCCTGGCGCTCGTTGTCGCGGCGGGCGGCGTCCTGCTGGGCAGCGATCTGCTTGGCTGCGTCGGCTTCCTTGGCACGCTGCTCGGCCAGGCGCTGCTGTTCGGTCTGCTGCTTGCTGCGGTCCTCGGCGTCCTTCTTCGCTTTCTCGGCTTCGGCCTCGGTGCGCTTGGCCGCGTTCTGCACGCCCTTGGCCAGGCCGTCCTTCAGGCGCGGCAACGCCGGCGCAGAGGCGTCCACCTTCTCGATCAGTGCCACCAGGCGCTGCGCTTCGGTGTAGTCCTCGCGGCCCAGGTGCTGTTCGGCGGCGATCAGGGTGTAGGGCAGCAGGTCGGTCAGTGCGCTTTTCACCGAGGCGTCGTCCGGCGTCTTGTCGCGCAGGGCGAGGTAGTACTCGATGGCGTTGTCGCCAGCCGGCGCGTACATGCGGTTCTCGCGCAGGGCCTGGCTGGCCGACTCACGCAGCTGCTCGGTGCCCATCGACTGCACCTTGGCGGCGACCACCGGTGCGGCCGGTGAAGCGGCGGTGGGTGCGGCGGCCGGGGCCGGTGCGGCGGTTTCCTCCTTGCCCGAGCAGGCAGCCAGTGCCAGTGCCAGGGCAACCGGCAGCCACCGGCGCGCGGCGGTGATCGTTGAGACGTGCGACATCCTGCTCCCCTCTAGAAGACGACGTGACGTAAATCATTGATATGCATGGCCGGGACCAGCGGTCCGGGCGCGGCAGGGTGACGTTTCCCGACGCCACCGCCGGCAACGGCGAGGGTGCAATCTAGCATCCCGGCCACCGCCGCGTACAAGGGCCGTGGCCGGGATGAGCAACGGCGGCCGTGCCGTTGCCGGCGCCGACCTCAGTGGTCGTGTGCCTTGTCGTGCGACTTGCTGTGGCCGTTGGACATCAGCTTGTCGGTCCAGGCGATGCCGATCGCCGACAGGATGAACACGCAGTGGATGATGGTCTGCCACAGCACGCCGTTGGCAGTGAGAGTCGAGCAGGTCTGCTCACCAATGTTGGCAGCTGCGGACGCCATTCGCTCGGGCGGGCACAGCGGGATGCCACCCAGCGCGCCGGTTGCGATGAAGGTCTTCAGCAGGTGGATCGAGGAGATGCCGATGATCGCCATCGCCAGCTTCACTTTCAGCACGCTGGCATTGACGTGGCTCAGCCATTCCGGCTGGTCCGGGTGGCCTTCCAGGCGCAGGCGCGAGACGAAGGTCTCATAGCCGCCGACGATCACCATCACCAGCAGGTTGGAGATCATCACCACGTCGATCAGGCCCAGCACGATCAGCATGATCTGCTGCTCGCCCATCGACACCGAATGCGAGATCAGGTGCCACAGTTCCTTGCCGAACAGGAACACGTAGACGCACTGCGCCACGATCAGGCCCAGGTACAGCGGCAGCTGCAGCCAGCGCGAGGCGAAGATCAGCGTGGACAACGGGGAGAGCGGCGGGCGGTTTGCACTCATGCGGGGGATGCTGCGTTTCGGGGGAGAGGCGAGGTTACCGGCCCGCCATGACGGTGCCAACCCAACTCACGCACTAGACTTCAGGTTCCTTTCCGCACCCCGAGCCGACGCCATGATCGACCTGTATTACTGGCCCACCCCGAACGGCCATAAAGTGACCCTGCTGTTGGAGGAAACCGGCCTGGAGTACCGCATCCACCCGGTCAACATCGGCTCGGGCGACCAGTTCAAGCCAGAGTTCCTGGCCATTTCGCCCAACAACAAGATGCCGGCCATCGTCGACCACGCCCCGGTCGATGGCGGCGCCCCGCAGAGCGTGTTCGAGTCCGGCGCGATCCTGCTGTACCTGGCCGAGAAGACCGGCCGCTTCCTGCCCAGCGACCCGCGCGGCCGCATCACCACCCTGGAGTGGCTGTTCTGGCAGATGGCGGGCCTGGGTCCGATGAGTGGCCAGATGGGGCATTTCAATGTGTATGCCCCGGAAAAGATCCCGTATGCGATCGAGCGCTATGACAACGAGGTGCGCCGCCTGCACGGGGTGATGGACAAGCGCCTGGCCCAGCACGCCTTCCTGGCCGGCGACGCGTACACCATCGCCGACATGGCCAGCTACCCGTGGATCGGCGCCTACGACAAGCTGCCGGTGGACTTCGCCGCTTTCCCGAACCTCAAGCGCTGGCACGAGTCCATCGCCGCGCGCCCGGCCACCCAGCGCGCCTATGCGCTGCGCCAGCAAGTGAACCCGAACGCCGGCAAGCCGCTCAGCGACGAAGAGCGCAAGCATCTGTTCGGCCAGCGCTGACCCAGTTCGGTGGGTGCCGACCGTTGGTCGGCACTCCTTACCGGCACTCCTTATGGGCAGAAGGTCATGCTGCCTTCCCGCACGGGCTTGGTTAGGATGGGGGACGACCGTCCCGCGCCCCGCGTGGAGGCGGACCTGCCGTTTGCCGGGATCCTCCATGCGCCACCTGTTCGCTTCGCTTGCCCTCATGCTCGCCACCAGTACCGCCGCCCACGCCGAAAAACTGACCCTGGAAGCCATCACCGGCCCCCTGCCGTTGTCCGGCCCGACCCTGATGAAGCCCAAGGTGGCGCCGGACGGTTCGCAGGTCAGCTTCCTGCGCGGCAAGGACAGCGACCGCAACCAGCTGGACCTGTGGACCTACGACATCGGCAGCGGCCAGACCCGCCTGCTGGTTGATTCCAAGGTCGTGCTGCCCGGCACCGAGACCCTCAGCGATGAGGAAAAGGCCCGACGCGAGCGCCAGCGCATCGCGGCGATGACCGGCATCGTCGATTACCAGTGGTCGCCGGACGCGCAGCGCCTGCTGTTCCCGTTGGGCGGCGAACTCTACCTGTACGACCTCAAGCAGCATGGCCAGGCGGCCGTGCGCCAGCTGACCCACGGTGAAGGCTTCGCCACCGACGCCAAGCTGTCGCCCCAGGGCGGCTTCGTCAGCTTCATCCGCGGCCGCAACCTGTGGGTGATCGACCTGGCCAGTGGCAAGCAGCTGCAGCTGACCCGCGACGGCAGCACCACCATCGGCAACGGCGTGGCCGAGTTCGTCGCCGATGAGGAAATGGATCGCCACACCGGTTACTGGTGGGCGCCGGATGATTCGGCCATCGCCTTCGCCCGCATCGACGAGGCGCCGGTGCCGGTGCAGAAGCGCTACGAGGTCTACGCCGACCGCACCGATGTGATCGAACAGCGTTACCCGGCCGCCGGCGACGCCAACGTGCGCGTGCAGCTGGGCGTGATCGCACCGGCCGCCGATGCGCAGCCGCGCTGGATCGACCTGGGCAAGGAACAGGACATCTACCTGGCCCGCGTCGATTGGCGCGATGCGCAGCACCTGAGTTTCCAGCGCCAGTCGCGTGATCAGAAGCAGCTGGACCTGGTCGAAGTGGCGCTCGATTCCAACCGCCAGCGCGTGCTCGCCCACGAGACCAGCCCGACCTGGGTGCCGCTGCACAACAGCCTGCGCTTCCTTGAAGATGGCAGCGTGCTGTGGTCGTCCGAGCGCACCGGCTTCCAGCACCTGTACCGCATCGATGGCAAGGGCAAGGCCACTGCGCTGACCCATGGCAACTGGCCGGTGGACGAACTGCTGGCGGTCGATGAGAAGGCTGGCAAGGCCTACTTCCGTGCTGGCATCGAGACCTCGCGCGAAAGCCAGATCTACGCGGTGTCGCTGCAGGGCGGTGAGCCGCAGCGCCTGTCGAAGGCGCCGGGCATGCACAGCGCCAGCTTCGCCCGCAATGCCAGCGTCTACGTGGACAGCTGGTCCAACAGTACCACGCCGCCGCAGATCGAACTGTTCCGCGCCAACGGCGAGAAGATCGCCACGCTGGTCGAGAACGACCTGACCGATCCCAAGCACCCGTATGCGCGCTACCGCGATGCGCAGCGCCCGGTCGAGTTCGGCACGTTGATGGCTGCCGACGGCAAGACCCCGTTGAACTACAGCCTGATCAAGCCGGCCGGCTTCGATCCGTCCAAGCGCTACCCGGTGGCGGTGTACGTCTACGGCGGCCCGGCCAGCCAGACCGTCACCGACAGCTGGCCCGGCCGCGGCGACCATCTGTTCAACCAGTACCTGGCCCAGCAGGGCTACGTGGTGTTCTCGCTGGACAACCGCGGCACTCCGCGCCGTGGCCGCGACTTCGGTGGTGCGCTGTACGGGAAGCAGGGCACGGTGGAAGTGACCGACCAGCTGCGCGGCGTGGCCTGGCTGAAGCAGCAGCCGTGGGTGGACCCGGCGCGCATCGGCGTGCAGGGCTGGTCCAACGGCGGTTACATGACTCTGATGCTGCTGGCCAAGGCATCGAACCAGTACGCCTGTGGCGTGGCCGGCGCACCGGTCACCGATTGGGGCCTGTATGACAGCCACTACACCGAACGCTACATGGACCTGCCGGCGCGCAACGAAGCGGGGTACCGCGAAGCGCGCGTGCTGACCCATATCGAAGGCTTGCGTTCGCCGTTGCTGCTGATCCACGGCATGGCCGATGACAACGTGCTGTTCACCAACTCGACCAGCCTGATGAGCGCGCTGCAGAAGCGCGGCCAGCCGTTCGAGCTGATGACCTATCCGGGTGCCAAGCATGGCCTGTCCGGCGCCGATGCGCTGCATCGCTACCGTGTGGCCGAAGCCTTCCTGGGACGCTGCCTGAAGCCCTGATGCACAAACGGGAAGGAGCCCGCCGATGACACTGCCGCCGCCGATTCCCACCCATGGCGCGAAGCCTGCCGGCTGGTGGTCCCGTCACTGGCGCTGGGCGATGCCGCTGGCCGTGCTGCTGGTGTTGGCCGGTGCCGGTGGCGTGGTGGCCTGGAGCGTGCTGCGCTGGAGCGAGGCCGCACGCGAGAGCCCGCCGATGCGCGAAGCGATGCGCCGCGCTGGATGCAGCATCGAACTGGTGGAAGCCTTCGGCGAGCCGCTGCGTGCCGAGTCGATGCCGCTGGGCAGCATGCAGACCGCGATCAACGGCCAGCGTGACGTCGGCCTGACCGTGGCCCTGGAAGGCCCGCGCGCGCACGGCCGGCTGTTCGTGAAGGGCACCCGCAGCGACGACGTCTGGGACTATCCGGTGATGTATGTGCTGGGCGAGAACAAGCAGACGTTCGACCTGACCGCGCTGGATGATGATGAGGCCGCGCAGGAATGCGAGCTGCAGGCCTGCCGCGAACGCGGCGAATGCCCGCTGGCCGCGGCGTTGTGACCTCCGGCCGATTGTCGCCACAGCGCTGAGCGCGTAGGGTGCGGGCAACCCTGTCCTGGAGTGCACCATGAAGCCGATCGCGTTGGCCGTTGCCCTGGCCCTGACTGCCGCCCCGCTGATGTCCGCACCGCCGGCGCTGGCGGCACCCGCCGCCAAGGCCGCTACTCCGGCCAGCCCGGCCTGGGTGGCCCGCAGCAACGCACTGGCGCAGATCCTGCTTGATGCGCAGGGCCCGTTCCAGCCGGAAGAAACCGGCTTCTTCGGCGTGCCCGGCTATGACGACAAGGTGGCCGACCTCGGTGCGGACAATGGCAAGCGCTACCGCGCCGCGATGGCCAAGGCCCGCGATGAACTGAAAGCCAAGCTGGCCACCGAGCAGGATCCCAACGTCCGCCAGGACCTGGAGATCATGATCCACGCCGCCAACCAGAACATCGAAGGCAGCGAGCTCAACGAGAAGTACCTGCTGCCATGGAGTGACGCGCCGCAGACCATCTTCAGCGGCCTCAACCTGCTGCTGTCCGACCAGGTGCCGGCCGAGCGCCGGGCCAAGGCGATCGACCGCCTCAAGGCCTACGCCGGGCTGCAGCCGGGTGGCACCGCGTTCACCACGCTGGCCCGCCAGCGTTACGAAGAACGCTTGAAGGACGGCAGCCTGCTGCAGCCGACGAAGATCGAAGTGCAGCAATCGCTGGACAATGTCGAGACGTACATCACCGGCATCGAGTCGCTGCTGAAGAAGTACCAGATCGCCGGCGCCGATGAGGCGATGAAGGCCCTGGCCGGGCAGATGAAGGACTACGCCGCCTGGACCCGCAAGGACGTGCTGCCGAAGGCACGCACCGATGCGCGCCTGCCGGCGCCGCTGTACGCCTACCAGCTCAAGCAGGTCGGTATCGATATCGATCCGAAGCTGCTGATGCAGCGCGCGCAGCTGGAGTTCATGGAAACCCGCTCGGCGATGCAGCAGCTGGCGCCGCTGGTGGTGAAGGACAAGGGCCTGAAGGTGGCCGACCCGAGTGACCCGGTGGCGGTGATCCGCGCGCTGAAGGCCGACAAGATCGCCGACGACCATCTGGAAGGGCACTACCGCAAGGTGATCGATGCAATCGATCCGCTGATCCGCGAGCATGCCATCGTCGACGTGCCCAAGCGCGCCATGCAGATGCGCCTGGGTTCGGCCGCCGAGAGCGCGGCCAGCCCGGCCCCGCATTTCCTGCCGGCGCCGCTGGTCAACAACACCGGGCAGCAGGGCACCTTCGTGCTGCCGCTGGGCAACCCGGCGGCGGGCCCGGGCGCACAATACGACGATTTCAACTTCGGTGCGGCGGCATGGACGCTGAGCGCGCATGAAGGCCGCCCCGGCCACGAGCTGCAGTTCACCGCGATGGTCGAGCGTGGTGTCTCGCTGGCACGCACCATGTTCGCGTTCAATTCGGTGAATGTTGAAGGCTGGGCGCTGTATGCCGAGGCCGAGATGGTGCCGTACGAGCCGCTGGACGGGCAGATGATCGCCCTGCAGTTCCGCCTGCTGCGGGCCGCACGCGCAATGCTTGACCCGATGCTCAACCTCGGCCTGACCGACCGCGCCAACGGCGAGCGTGTGCTGATGGAGCAGGTCGGCCTGTCCAAGGCGATGGCCACCCAGGAACTGGACCGTTACATGGTGCGTATGCCGGGCCAGGCGGGCAGCTACTTCTATGGCTACACCCGCATCCTCGAACTGCGCATGCAGACCGAGCTGGCACTGGGCGCGAAGTTCGACCGCCTGGCGTTCAACAACTTCCTGCTCGACCAGGGCCTGCTGCCGCCGGACCAGCTGGCCGACGCGGTGAACAAGGTGTTCGTGCCGAAGTACAAGCAGAAGTAAGTGGTAGCGCCGGGCCATGCCCGGCGAGCGCAGCGGAAAAGCCGCCGGGCATGGCCCGGCGCTACCAGCGGTGATGCAATCGCATCACCGCTGCGGCTGCGGGGTGATCACCTGGGTCGGCAACCGTGCCGGCGGTTCCGGATTGGGTACCCAGATCGCCACGCCGGCGGCGCGCTTCTGCGTGGTCGGAATACCGATGCCGACGCCACCGCCCACATGCGAGCCGAAGGTGCCGGCGCCCACCGACATGCCCACCGGTGAGCCGCTGCTGCCCACGCCCATCAGCACCACGCCATTGGCGCCCAGTGCCGCCGCTTCACGCTTCAGGCGTGCCACCGCGGCATCGGTCTGGCCCTGCGTGCCGAAGCCCACGGCAGATGCCGATTCCAGCTGCGCGATTTCCTGCGAGCCGGCCGGTGGCGTGGAATAGATCTGCACCAGTGCCGGATCGATCGGCGCGCGGGCGCGCCCCAGCATGACCTTGGAGGTGCTGGCACAACCGGCGGCGACCAGCAGGATGGCCGCCAGCGCGGCCCAACGGATGTTCATGGCACGACCCCTGTAGGACTGGTTGCGATCTTCGGTGGGCCACTCTGAATCGGCGCCAACACCCGGGCCCGGGCACCCACGGCAGCACGCTAGCACGCGTCGGGTGACAGCCCCGCCAACGGCAGTAGGCGGCGACCGCGTGAACGACTATGGTGGACAGACAGGAACCAACTGCGGGAGAGCGGAATGGGCGTGATCAGTCTTTTGTGGGGCGTATTGGCGCTGTTGTGGATGATCCTGGCGCTGATTCCGCTGCTTGGCTGGGGCAACTGGTTCCTGATCCCGTTCGCCGCCGTCGGCGCGGTGATCGCCGCGCTGGGCATCCTGTTTACCCACCCGACCAAGCGCGGCCGGGCCTGGGCCGGGCTGGTGCTGAATGGCATCGTGGTGGTGGTCGGCATCCTGCGCCTGGGCCTGGGCGGCGGTGTGATCTGAATCCCGGCACCCGGTGCGACCGGGCGTCGCAGGTACACGGCTGCTGGCCGGGCAGGGGCGTACAATGAGTGGCTGCGCGAGCCCCCCGCGTGCCTGTGATTCCGCGCCTGGCGCGGCTGCCCGATGATCATCCGACCCCGTCCCCACGGCTGGCAACTGCTGTACATCCTGCGCGGCTCGATCGTCAAAGCGATCGCGCCGAAGGTGCTGGCCATCCTGATCCTGTCCATTGCCGTGGCGGCCGTGGTGGAGCTGGCCCCGCCGACCGGCATCGAACGCGTGTCGGTCACGCCGTTCACCCTGCTCGGCCTGGTCCTGTCGATCTTCCTCAGCTTCCGCAACAGCGCCTGCTATGACCGCTGGTGGGAAGGCCGCAAGCTGTGGGGCCAGCTGGTCTACGAATCACGTTCGCTGGCCCGCCAGGTGCACCTGCTGCTGGCCGATGACGGCGGCCGCCGTCGCCGCATCGCGTACCTCACCACCGCCTTCGCCCATGCCCTGGCCGGTCGCCTGCGCGGGCGCATCGTGGCGCTGATGGCCCTGCCGTGGCTGGACAAGCGCCAGCGCGAACAACTTGGGCAGCGCGAGAACGTGCCCGATGCATTGCTGTCGATGATCGCCGCCGAGCTGGCCCAGGCGCTGCGTTCCGGTGACCTCGACCCGATCCTCTACGCCCAGCTGGAAGACCGCCTGCACGCGATGTCGTCGATCCAGGCCGGCTGCGAGCGCATCCTCACCACGCCGCTGCCGTTCGCCTACACCCTGCTGCTGCATCGCTGCGCGTGGATGTTCTGCGTGCTGCTGCCGTTCGGCCTGGCCAGTTCGCTGGGCTGGGGCACGCCGGTGCTGTCGGCGGTGCTGGCCTATGCCTTCTTCGGCCTGGACCAGCTGGGCGAAGAAATGGAAGACCCGTTCGGCCTGGAGCCGAACGACCTGCCGCTGGACGCGCTGGTGCGCACGATCGAGATCGACCAGCTCGACGCGCTCGGCGAACGCCCCTTGCCCGAACCCCTGCTGCCGCAGGGTTACCTGTTGCAATAGCCACTCCTCGGAGCCTGCCATGTCCCATCCGCTTTACCGCCCGCGCCGCATGCGCCACGACGAGTTCTCGCGCCGCCTGATGCGCGAGAACACGCTGACCACCGACGACCTGATCTACCCGGTGTTCGTGCACGAACTGGCGGGCCGCACCGCAGTGCCGTCGATGCCGGGCGTGGAGCGGCTGTCGATCGAAGAGCTGCTGAAGGTGGCCGAAGAAGCGCTGGAACTGGGCATTCCGGTGATCGACCTGTTCCCGGTGATCGACCCGTCGCTGAAGTCGCTGGACGCGTCGGCGGCGTGGGCCGAGGACGGCCTGGCGCAGCGTGCGATCCGCGCGCTGAAGTCGCGCTTCCCGGAACTGGGCGTGATGACCGACGTGGCGCTGGACCCGTACACCACCCACGGCCAGGACGGCATCATCGACGACAAGGGCTATGTGCTGAACGACATCACGGTCGAAGCGCTGGTCAAGCAGTCGGTGTCGCACGCCGAGGCCGGTGTGGACATCGTCTCGCCGTCGGACATGATGGACGGCCGCATTGGCGCGATCCGCCGTGCGCTGGATGCCGACAACCACATCAACGTGCGCATCATGGCCTACTCGGCCAAGTACGCCTCGGCGTTCTACGGCCCGTTCCGTGATGCGGTGGGCAGCGCGGCCAGCCTCGGCAAGGCCGACAAGAAGACCTACCAGATGGACCCGGCCAACGGCGACGAGGCCCTGCGCGAGATCGCGCTGGACCTGGAAGAGGGCGCCGACATGGTGATGGTCAAGCCGGGCATGCCGTACCTGGACCTGGTGCGCCGGGTGAAGGACACGTTCGGCGTGCCGACCTTCGCCTACCAGGTCAGTGGCGAGTACGCGATGATGAAGGCCGCCTTCGCCAACGGCTGGCTGGACGAGCGTGCCTGCGTGCTGGAGTCGCTGCTGGGCTTCAAGCGGGCCGGTGCCGATGGCGTGCTGACCTATTTCGCGCCGCAGGTGGCGCGATGGCTGCGCGAGCGCTGACAATAGCGCCACGATAGACGGAGGACTGCGCGATGGGACCCGAACTGGGATGGATGCAATGGCTGATCTGGGGCACCGGTGTCCTGGTGTTCGGTGCCATCATCGTCGGTGTCTTCATCGCCGCCTGGCGGGCGGGCAAGCGCCCGCCGGAGCAGCTTTCCGCCGCCCGCCACGTAGCCCGTGAGCAGGCCCTGCCGGACAGCGTGCAGGCCGAGCTGGCTGCGTTGAACCAGCGCAAGGACAACGGCCAGCTGAGCGAGATGGAGTACGAGCAGTTGCGCGCCAAGGTGCTGTCGCGCTGACGGGTGGGTGCCAACCTTGGTTGGCACTTTCCCGCATGCCAACCAAGGTTGGCATCTACCAAACGATCATCCACGCGCGGCGTGGATCTACCGCACGCACCCGGCCACCGCCGCCACCCCAGGCACCGCCAACCGGTACACGTCCACGCCACCGGCGCGCGGCGCCTTTGCCGCGCTGCTGGCCACCATCATCTCGCCGGGCCTGGCGTTGTCGATCACCGGCGCGCCGGTCCAGCCGCCGGCCTGGTTGAACGATAGTCCCAGCGGCTGCAGCGCCACACCGCTCCACGCACAGCCGCTGCTCCAGACCTGCGCGGTACTGCCGTGGCCGCGGCTGAACACCACGGCGCCGTCATGGCCCAGCCAGTCGCCGTCGGTCTCGTCGTCGGCGCTGTTCAGCGCGCTCAGTGCGGTGGCCGGGCCACGCAGGCCCTGCGCATCCAGCGTCGCTACGAACAGGTCCCAGCCGGCGCCATGGCCCTGCTGGCGGGCAAACAACAGCTGCTTGCCATCCGCGCTCAGGGCCGGTCCGCGCTCTTCCCGGCGCCCGCCGTCACCGCCCAGCGGCTGCGCTGGGTCCAGCCGGCCATCGGTGGCCAGCGCAGCGCGGTACAGCGCCAGCGCGCCCTCGCGGCCGGCCGCGAACAGCAGCCAGCGGCCATCACGGCTGAAGTAGGGATCACGGGCTTCACCGGCCACGCCGACCGGCAGTGCCTGTGCCTGCTGCCAACGACCGTCGACCACGCGTGCCTCCCAGAGGCCCCAGCCGGCTTCGTCGCGGCGGGCGAAAACGATGCGCTGGCCATCGGCGCTGATCGTGGCGCGGCCCTCGTCGGCGCGGGTCGAGACCACGCCCATGCCTTCGATGCCGTACTCGTTCAACGCCATCGCCACGGGGGCAGAGAGTAGACTGGCGGCAAGCACCAGCAGGGGCGGGGTGATGCGCATCATCCGGTTCCATGCACGAACAGAGCATCAGTCTAGCCAGCTTGAGGATTCCATGACCGACCGTTACGCCGTCTTCGGACACCCCGTCGCCCATTCGAAGTCGCCGCAGATCCATGCGTCGTTCGGTCGCCAGGAAGGCATCACCATCGACTATCGCGCGATCGACCTGGCCCCGGAGGCGTTCCTGGCCGGCCTGGAGGCCTTCGCTGCCGAGGGCGGTGTCGGTGCGAACGTCACCCTGCCGCACAAGGAAACCGCGTTCTCGGTGTGCACCACGCTGACCGCACGGGCGCGCCGCGCCGGATCGGTCAACACGTTGCTGCGCAAGGGCGACCGTTGGCACGGAGACACCACCGATGGCATCGGCCTGGTGCGCGACCTGACCGACCGCCACGGCCTGGACCTGCGCGGCCGTCGCGTGCTGATGATCGGTGCCGGTGGCTCGGCGCGCAGCGTCGCCCCGGCGCTGCTCGATGCCGGCATCACCGAACTGGTGGTGGTCAACCGCACGCCGGAACGTGCCGACGAGCTGATCGATGCCATGGGCGAACCGGGCCGCGCGATCAGCCGCTACTGGGAGGACCTGCGCGACCTGGGCGACTTTGAACTGATCGTCAACGCCACCTCGGCGGGCCGCGACCGCGACGTCGAGTTCAAGCTGCCGCTGTCGCTGGTCAACTCGATGACCACCGCCGTCGACCTGAACTACGGCGAGGCGGCGATCGCCTTCCTGGCATGGGCACGCGCGGCGGACTGCCGCAACACCGTGGATGGCCTGGGCATGCTGGTCGAACAGGCCGCCGAGAGCTTCCTGCAGTGGCACGGCGTACGCCCGCAGACCGACGAGGTCTACCAGGCGCTGCGCCAGGGCCCGGCTGTGTTGGCCGGCGAGGACTGATCGATGGACGGCACGACCTTGATGGTGACCGTGCTGAGCATGGTCGGTGTGCGCCTGCCGGTGCTGATCGCGCTGTGCGTCGGCCTGGTCTGGGTGGTCGGTGCGCCGCGCGATGCGACCCGCACCGGCGCCCTGGTCGGCCTGCTGCTGTTGCTGTTGACCAGCCTCGGTGGGATGGCGGCGGGCATCCTGCCGATGTGGATGGTCCGCAGTGGTGATTTCAGTGCCGTGTCGAGCCTGAGCGCCATCCTCGGCGTGCTGCATTTCGCGCTGGCAATGGTCGAGGCCATCGGCGTGGTGCTGCTGGTGTGGGCGCTGGTGCGCCTGCTGCGGCTGCGCGGCAACGCGGTGCAGTGACACCGCGGTGACGGCCCAGGGCCGTCGCCAGCAGCGTCCGGCGTGTTCATCCAGCCGCCGGGCGTCGCCGCTGCCCCGTTCAGGCAGCCAGCGGCGGCGGACATGGCCGGCCATGCGACAATGACCGGCCCGATCCAGCCACGGTAATTCCCGGCGTGACCGAAACCGTCGCCGCTCCGCGCACGCTCGATGACCCCTTGAAGGACGCGATCCGCAAGGCGTACACGACGCTGCAGGCCAATACTCCCGGCTTCTCCACCCGCCGCTCGCAGAGCCAGATGATCGGCGTGGTGTCACGCGCGCTGTCGAAGAGCGGCGGCGTTGGCGTGGTCGAGGCGCCGACCGGCGTCGGCAAGAGTCTGGGTTACCTCACTGCGGGCGTACCGATTGCGCTGGCCAGCAAGAAGAAGCTGGTGATCAGCACCGGCACCGTGGCGCTACAGTCGCAACTGGTCGAGCGCGATATCCCGAATTTCCTCAAGGCCACCGGCCTGGAAGCAACCGTGGCGCTGGCCAAGGGCCGTACCCGCTACCTGTGCACGCGTAACGCCGCCGAAGCACAGGGCGAGGGCTCGCAGGGCGGCATGTTCGAGGATGATGCACCACTGTTCGACCGGCCGCTGGCGCCGATCGAGATGGACATCGCCAAGCGCCTGACCGATGCCTTCACCGGCGGCAGCTGGGACGGCGATATTGACAATGCGCCGGAGACCATCAGTCCCGGCCTGCGCAGCCGCATCACCACGCCGGCCTCGGGCTGCGCCGGGCGCCGTTGTGCGTATTCGGCGCAGTGCGCGGTGCTGCGTTCACGCAACACCGTGCGCGATGCGCAGATCGTGGTCACCAACCACGCGCTGCTGCTGTCGGCGCTGTCGATCGGCGACAGCGACAACGGCCAGCCGTTGATCGCGCCGCCGTCGGACATGCTGCTGGTGCTGGACGAAGGCCATCACATCGGCAACGTGGCGATCGACCAGGGCGCGGCCAGCCTGGCGCTGGATGAAATGGCCAAGCGCACCGGGCGCCTGCAGATCCTGATTGCCGGTGCCTACCGCGCGGTCGACAAGGACCGCCTCGGCAACCTGCTGCCGAACGAAGCGATCGAGGTCGCCAGCAACGTCGCCAAGCAGCTGCGCGCGTTCCGCGATCACATCGAGCGGGTGTGGATGCCGGCGCCAGCGGACGAGGAGCCGATGTGGCGCGCGGCCAACGGCCGTTTGCCGGAGGCCTGGCGCGAGCCGATCGAGGCACTGGCCGACGAGACCCGCAGCCTCTACAACTGGGCGCATGCCGCTACCGCGCAGGTGGCCAAGGGCAAGCCGGACGACGCCGCGCGCGAGCGCCTGCAGCGCAACCTGGGCATGGCGCTGGAAATGATCGAGCAACAGTACAACCTGTGGCAGGCCTGGCGCCGCGAGGACAAGGACGGCGCGCCGCCGATGGCGCGCTGGGTCACCGCCACCCGCGACGGCGACCTGGTGCTGCACGGCTCGCCGGTATCGGCCGCGCACGTGCTGCGCAAGCTGCTGTGGGATGAGGTGGACTCGGTGGTGATGACCTCGGCGACGCTGACCGGCGGTGGCGATTTCCAGTCGCTGGCGATCGACAACGGCATTCCGGAAGAGGCCGAGATGGTCTCGCTGTCGTCGCCGTTCGACCTGCCCAACCAGGCCGAGCTGATCGTGCCCAGGTTCCCGGTCACCCCCGACGACCGCGAAGGCCATCCCCGCGAAGTGGCGCGCTACCTCGACACCGAGCTGGATTGGGCCAAGGGCTCGATGGTGCTGTTCACCTCGCGCTGGAAGATGGAAAAGGTGGCCGGGCTGATGCCGGCGGCGCGGCGCAAGCAGGTGCTGGTACAGGGCGAGATGTCCAAGACCCGGCTGATCGAAGAACACCTGCGCCGCGTCGAAGCGGGTGAGGGTTCGGTGCTGTTCGGCCTGAACTCGTTCGGTGAAGGCCTCGACCTGCCCGGTGAAGCGTGCACCACGGTGGTGATCACCCAGGTGCCGTTCGCGGTGCCGACCGATCCGCAGACTGCCACCCTCAGCGAATGGTTCGAGGGCCGCGGGCTCAATGCGTTCAACCTGATCGCCATTCCGCACGCGCTGCGCACGTTGACCCAGTTCGCCGGTCGCCTGATCCGCACCTCCACCGACACCGGCCGTGTGATCATCCTCGATTCGCGGCTGCTGACCCGCCGCTACGGCAAGCGCATCATCGACGCGCTGCCGCCGTTCAAGCGCGTGATCGGCTGAAAAAAGGGGACGGAGGGGATTAAGTCGTTTGAGGCACAAACGACTTAATCCCCTCCGTCCCCTTTTCCCAGATGCCGGCCAGCGGCCGGCACTACCGCGTAGGGATCAATCGCCCAGCAGGGCGGTGTTGCGCACGGCGCCCTTGTCGGCGCTGGTGGCGAGCAGGGCGTAAGCCTTCAGGGCGCTGGTGACCTTGCGCGGGCGCGGCGCACGCGGTTTCCAGCCGCGTGCATCGGCCTCGCTGCGGCGCTGGACCAGCGTGGCCTCATCCAGCAGCAGGTCGATGCGGCGGGCCGGGATGTCGATGCGGATGCGGTCACCGTCTTCCACAAGCCCGATCGCGCCGCCACTGGCCGCTTCCGGCGAAATGTGGCCGATCGACAACCCCGAGGTGCCACCGGAGAAGCGGCCATCGGTGAGCAGCGCGCACTGCTTGCCCAGTCCCTTCGACTTCAGGTAGCTGGTCGGGTACAGCATCTCCTGCATGCCCGGGCCGCCCTTCGGCCCTTCGTAGCGGATCACCACCACCTCGCCCGGCTGCACCTCGTCGGCGAGGATGCCGGCGACGGCGGCGTCCTGGCTTTCGTAGACGCGTGCGGGGCCTTCGAACACATGGATCGATTCATCCACGCCGGCGGTTTTCACCACGCAGCCATCGACGGCCAGATTGCCGCGCAGCACAGCCAGGCCACCTTCCAGCGAATACGCATGTTGCAGCGAGCGGATGCAGCCCTCGGCGCGGTCCAGGTCCAGCGCGGGCCAGCGCGTGGCCTGGCTGAAGGCCTCCTGGGTGGGGATGCCGGCCGGGCCGGCCTTGAAGAAGGTATGCAGGGTGTCGTTGTCGCTGCGCACCACGTCCCAGCGTTCCAGCGCTTCGGCCAGGCTGGCGCTGTGCACGGTCGGCACTGTGGTATCGAGCAGGCCGGCGCGATCCAGTTCACCGAGGATGCCGAACACGCCGCCGGCGCGGTGCACGTCCTCGATGTGGTACTTCGGTGTGTTCGGCGCCACCTTGCACAGCTGCGGGACGCGTCGCGACAGCGCGTCGATGTGGGTCAGGTCGAAGTCGACCTCCGCTTCCTGCGCGGCGGCCAGCAGATGCAGGATGGTGTTGGTGGAGCCGCCCATGGCGATGTCCAGGGTCATCGCGTTGGCGAACGCGGCCTGGGTGGCGATCCCGCGCGGCAGCGCGCTCGGGTCTTCGCCGCCGTACCAGCGATGGCAGAGCTCGACGATCAGGCGGCCGGCGCGGCGGAACAGCGCCTCGCGGTCGGCATGGGTGGCCAGCGTAGTGCCGTTGCCGGGCAGCGACAGGCCCAGCGCTTCGGTCAGGCAGTTCATCGAGTTGGCGGTGAACATGCCCGAGCAGGAGCCGCAGGTGGGGCAGGCGCTGCGTTCAAATGCCGCGACCTTCTCGTCGGAGGCGCTGTCATCGGCGGCCACCACCATCGCGTCGACCAGGTCCAGCTTGTGCTCGGACAGCTTTGTCTTGCCCGCTTCCATCGGCCCGCCGGAGACGAACACCACCGGGATGTCCAGGCGCAGCGCAGCCATCAGCATGCCGGGGGTGATCTTGTCGCAGTTGCTGATGCACACCAGCGCGTCGGCGCAGTGCGCGTTGACCATGTACTCCACGGCGTCGGCGATGATCTCGCGGCTGGGCAGCGAATACAGCATCCCGTCGTGGCCCATCGCGATGCCGTCGTCCACGGCGATGGTGTTGAATTCCTTGGCGACGCCACCGACCTGTTCGATTTCGCGCGCGACCAGCTGGCCGAGGTCCTTCAGATGCACGTGGCCGGGCACGAACTGGGTGAAGGAGTTGGCGATGGCAATGATCGGCTTGTGGAAGTCGCCGTCCTTCATGCCGGTGGCACGCCACAGGGCGCGGGCGCCGGCCATGTTGCGGCCGGCGGTGGAGGTGCGGGAACGGTATTCGGGCATGGCTGGCGGAACGGGCGGGCCGTACGACGTGGGGGTCAGCCGATCATGGCCAATTTTTTCGGTTGCTGCTGCAACCACCTTCACCGCTTGCAGCGGCTTGGTGGTCCGCGCATTTCCCCTTATCCCCGCGCCTGCGGCGCGCCCCCTTGAACAACAAGGGGGCTTCTCGCCGGAGACTTGGCTGCGCGGGCCGGGCATAGCGCGGCGCCGCGGGGCGTGTGCCAACCAAGGTTGGCACCTACCAGTGCGGTGTGCCGCCCGGGGTCGGATCCCATCGCAGCGCGATGGGCTCTGACCCCAATGCCGACGAAAATGAAAGGCCGTTCATCTTTCCCGCTTTGCCGATTCCGGTTGTTGGTGAGGATTTGGCATCATTGGGCATGATCCGTATACAGGGCATGAGGCCATGAAACGTTCCCGCACCACCGCGCTGCTGCTGATGAGCGCTGCGCCGCTGCTGTTCACCGCCTGCCAGAAGGAGCCGGAGGTGAAGGTGCAGGAAGGCCTGTACACCTCGGTCGAGGCCTGCACCGAGGCCACCGGTGATCCGTCGTCGTGCCGCAATGCCTTTGCCGAAGCGCAGAAGCAGGCCGCCGATGCGGCGCCGAAGTACGCCAGCAAGGAAGCCTGCGAGAAGGATTACAAGCCGGAGCAGTGCGTGCAGCAGCACACCTCGGCCGGCACCTCGTTCATCGGCCCGATGATGATGGGTTTCTTCATGTCGCAGATGCTGAGCAACCGCGGCGGCCTCGCCCCGCAGGCGCCGGCGTCGGCACCGGCATACCAGGACAAGAACGCTGGCTGGGCGCGCCCGGCACCGGGCGGCACCGGTGGCCTGAACACCGCCAGCGGCATCGGCGCCGGCAAGGCCGGTCTGGCACCGGTCACCAGCGAACCGAACCGTGCGGTCACTGCCAGCCGTGGTGGCTTCGGCAACACCAGCGCACGCCGCAGCACCAGCGGCAGCTACGGCGGCTGATCGACCCATGCAGCGCATCCGGATTGCCGAGCGTGCCCAGTGGCGGGCACGCGCGGAGGAAGCGGGTTTCCGTTTCCATACCATCGATGGCCAGCCCTACTGGGATGAAAGCGCGTACTACGCGTTCACCCTGCGCCAGATCGAACAGGACATCGAAGACCCCAGTGCCGAGCTGCACCAGATGGCGCTGGACCTGGTCGGTGATGTCATCGGCAGCGAGCGGTTGATGGACCAGCTGGCGATTCCGTCGCATTACCGCGACTGGATCGCCGACAGCTGGCGCCAGCGCCAGCCGCACCTTTACGGCCGCCTGGACCTGTCCTACGACGGCACCGGTCCGGCCAAGCTGTACGAGCTGAACTACGACACGCCGACCTCGCTGTTCGAGGCCAGCTTCTTCCAGTGGCAGTGGCTGGAAGACCAGCGCAACGCCGGCCGCCTGCCGCAGCATGCCGACCAGTTCAATGCGATCCATGAGGCGCTGGTCGAGCGCTTCGGCGAACTGGCCACGCAGCTGCCGCCGCCGTTGTACTTCAGCGCGGTGGGAAGCTCGGAAGAAGACCGTGGCACTGTCGATTACCTGCGCGACTGCGCGTCGCAGGCCGGCCTGCATGGCCAGGCCATCGCGATCGAGGACATCGGCCTGTCCGAGGACGGCCGCTTCACCGCGCTGGATGATTCGGTGATCGGCACGCTGTTGAAGCTGTACCCGCTGGAAGACCTGATGGCCGAAGAGTTCGGCCGCGCGCTGCCCGGTTCGGGCGTGCAGTTGCTGGAACCGGCGTGGAAGGCAGTGCTGAGCAACAAGGGCATCCTGCCGTTGCTGTGGCAGCGCAACGTAGGCCATCCGAACCTGCTGGAGGCGCACTTCGATGACGGCAGCACGCTGGCCCCGGGCTGGGTGCGCAAGCCGCTGTTCTCGCGCGAAGGTGCCAATATCGAGATGCACCTGGCCGATGGCAGCACCCAGCGCAGCGACGGTCCCTACGACGGCCCGGCGATCATCCAGCGTGCCCATCCGCTGACCCGCTTCGAAGGTGGCTACCCGCTGATCGGCAGCTGGGTGGTGGGTGACCACGCCTGCGGCATCGGCATCCGCGAGGACGACAGTGCGATCACCCGCGACAGTGCGCGGTTCGTGCCGCACGCGATCGTCGACGAGGCGCCGACGCGGATCTACGTCTGATGACGGTGCGGCGTTGGCCTGGCCGGCATGGGCGTGCCACGCCCGCGCCGGGCCGGCATTTCGATGACGGGCGCAGCCTGCAGGCCTTCGCCGACCGCGTCGCGGTGCGTTGCCACCGCTGCGATGCCCCCGGTTGGGTGATCGCCCGATGGGAAACCTATCGATAGACCGCGCGTTTCCGCTGCACCGCTTGCAGCGCTGCATTGGACAGCGGCGACTGGGTGGGTGCGGTCCGCATTCTGGGCCGCCAGCCCTGTGGATTCTGCGGGCATCAGTGGCTGCATGTGTGTCGGCCGATTCCCGCCGGCATCCCCGCGCCTGCATCCTTCCCCGCCCGATGCGCACAGTGCGGTCGCAGCACCGAGGTCACGGTGTTGACGCGTCCCCTGCGTGACGCCGAGCCTGCCGATCCGCATTTCGGTCTGCCGCTGCGCCTGGTCGAATCGACCCGCGCGGGCCTGCTGTGGGCCTACAACGCCGAACATCTGCAGGCACTGCACGAATACGCGGGCGCGACGCTGCGCGAGGGCCGCGGCCATCATCGATCCATGTTCTCGCGCCTGCCGCAGTGGATGAAGCTGGCCCGCAACCGGGCGCTGCTGCAGCGTGCGGTGGAGCGGTTGCAGCGTCGCTTGCTGCAAGGGTAGTGCCGGCCGCTGGCCGACAGCCGAGCATGGGCTCGGCGCTACAGAATCAGGCCGTCTGTAGAGCCGAGCCCATGCTCGGCGCCGGTCAATCGCAGGGTTACAGCAACCCTTCGCGCTTCACCGCCAGGTAGCGCTCCACCAGCGCGCCCGGCAGGGCGTCGGCGGTGACGTCCAGCACCATCACCTTCTCGCTGCGCAGCGCTTCGTGCGCCTTCGCGCGCTGCTGCAGGTACAGCGCCGCGGCACCGGCCTGGGTGGCGTCCTCCAGCGTCTGCACGTCCCCCTCCAGTACGCCGTCCAGCTCGCGCTCGCGCAGGCTGGCCACGCACACCAGGTGGCGCCGTTGCAGCAGGCGCACCGCCGCCAGCAGGTCTTCGATGTCCTCGTCGCGCACGTTGCTGACCAGCATCACCAGTGCTCGCCGGCGCTGGCGCAGCGACACCTCGGTGGCAGCGGCCAGGTAATCGGTGGCCACCGCGCGTGGCTGCAGGTCGTAGCTGGCGCGCAGCAGGTGCTCGACCGTGCCCATGCCGCGCTGCGGCGCGACCCAGCGGCGTTCGCCACCGGCAGCGAACAGGCCGGCGGCATCGCCCTGGCGCAGCGCCAGGTAGGCCACCACCAGCGAGGCATTCAAGGCATGGTCGAAGTGCGAGAGACCGCCTTCGCTGGCCAGCATGCGCCGGCCACTGTCGAGCATCAGCAGCAACTGCTGGTTCTTCTCGTCCTGGTACTCGCGCGAGATCAGCTTGCGCGCACGCGCGGTGGCCTTCCAGTCCAGCTGGCGCAGGCTGTCGCCGACGCGGTACTCGCGCATCTGGTGGAAGTCGGTGCCTTCACCACGGCGGCGCTTCACGTGTGCACCGACCAGCCGCGAGGCCTGGTCGGCACTGAACAACGCAAAGCGCGTGAGCGGCACGAAATTCGGATAGACCCGCACGTCCAGTGCGGGCGGCAGCGTGCGTTGCTGCCACCACAGGCGCCACGGCGAGCGCATGCGCAGGTGCACGCCTTCGAAGCGGAAGTGCCCACGCTGCAGCGGCTGCAGGTGGTAGTGCAGCGTGGAGGCGCTACTGGCCCGCAGGCGCACGCGCTGTGGCAGCGATTCCAGCGGCCAGCCGCCGGGGACCAGGTCGAACACCTGCACCGTCATCGATTGCTCGGCCTGCAGCCGCAGCGCCGCCTCGCGGCGCACGCCCAGCGCCAGCGCTTCGGGCAGTTCGCGCTGTACCTGCGGCGACGGGCGCTGCGACTGGCGCCACAGGTCGAACAGCGCAGGCAGCGCGATGGCCACGGCGGCCAGCGCCCAGCTCCAGCGCGGCAGCAACCCGCCCAGCACCAGGCCGCCCAGGGCGGCCCAGGCCAGCAGCAGCGCCAGCAGCAGCGGGGCAGGCCTCATCGGCGCGGTGCTTCCACCTTGGCCAGCAGTGCGCCCAGCACGTCGTCGGCGTCCTGGCCTTCGATCTGCAGCTCCGGGGCCAGTGCAATGCGGTGGCGCAGTGCCGGGCGAGCAATGTCGCGCACGTCGTCCGGCGTGACGAAGTCGCGGCCGGCCAGCACCGCCTGCGCACGCGAGGCACGCACCAGCGCGATGCTGCCGCGTGGGCCGGCGCCGACCGCGATGCCCGGCCACTGCCGGGTCGCCGCGACGATGCGTACTGCGTAGTCGATCACTTCGTCATCGACGGTGATCGCCGCGGTGGCGCGCTGCAGTTCCAGCAGTTCGCCGGCACCGAGTACGCGTGGCACCTGGCTCAGGTCGAAATCGCTGGCGGCGCGGCCACTGGTGATCGCGGTCACCATGCGCTTCTCGTCCTCCAGCTGCGGGTAGTCGATCAGCACCTTCAGCAGGAAGCGGTCCAGCTGTGCCTCCGGCAGCGGGTAGGTGCCTTCCTGCTCCAGCGGGTTCTGCGTGGCCAGCGCCATGAACGGCGGCGCCAGGGTGAACGCCTTGCCTTCGATGGTCACCTGGCCTTCCTGCATCACTTCCAGCAGTGCCGACTGGGTCTTGGCCGGCGCACGGTTGATCTCGTCGGCCAACAGCAGGTTGGTGAACACCGGGCCACGGCGGATCTTGAAGCTCTCGCTCTTCGGGTCGTACACCGCATGGCCACTGACGTCGCTGGGCATCAGGTCGGGGGTGAACTGCACGCGGCCGTAATCCAGTTCCAGGGCCTGTGCCAGTGCGCGCACCAGCAGGGTCTTGCCCAGCCCGGGCACGCCCTCGATCAGCACGTGGCCACCGGCCAGCAGCGCCACCAGGATCTGGTCCAGTACATCGGCCTGGCCAATGAAGGCGTGGCCGACGGCATCGCGGATGGCATCGACGCGTTCGATCAGGCGGGCGTTGGCGGCCGCCGGCAGCTCGGGGACTTCGGTCATAGCAGGGATCTCATCTGGAGCAGCAAGCGGATGCGCTCGCGCAGGGCGGAGGAATCGTGCGGCGGAGGGGGCGTGAGCGCGCTGGCAACGCGGCCTTGCGGCCAGGACAGCAGTTCGGCGATGGCCTGTTCGCGCGGCGCGCCGTCCAGTGCGGCGGCCACCGGTGCGCGCAGGCGCAGGCGATGCAGGAACAGGGCGAGCACGGCGTCATACAGGCGCGCGCCTTGGCCGAAGCGCAGCAGCAGCTCGCCGCTGGCACGTACGTGTTCCAGCAGCGAGCGGCGTTCCAGCACCGGCGACGGCAGGCGGCTGCCGAAGCGTTGCGAACGGCCCCACAGCCAGCCCAGCAGGGCCAGCAGCAGCGGCGCCCACACCGGCCAGCCTTGGTAGAACAGGCGCGCCCACAGCGATGGCGGGCGGCTGGCGTAGACCAGCCAGAAAGTGCCCTTGCCGTAGTTCGGATCGAGCAGATAGCGGGTCAGGTCGCGGTGCGAGAGATCGTGCAGGCCGTCGCTGGCCTTGCCCGCAGCCGACGCCAGGCGTGCTGCCGGCGAATCCACCTCGCCGCGCATGAACTCCATGTCGGCCAGCACGCTCACCTTGCCCTGCCCGTGGCGCAGTCGCGCGAACACCAGGTTGCGCTCGTTGCCCCAACGCCGTTCGGCGTGTGTACGGGCGGCAAAGCCCAGCGTGAAGCGACGACCACCGCAGAACTCCACATGGCTGGGATCGTCGATGACGTGGAACGGCTGGCAGTCGCTCTGCTGGTACAGGCTGTCCACGCCCAGCTGGTCCAGCAGCGGTCCCTGCGTACTGCTGGCGTCGTCCTCTGCGGGTGGCGGCGTGCGCACCAGCAGATGGCCACCACCATCGACCCAGGCCAGCAGGGCCCTGGCCGCCGGTGCCGGCAGTTCGCTGCTGTCCTGCAGCAGCACCACCGTGTCGCGCGGACCCAGCGCCATCTGCTGCAGGTCCAGCCGCGGCCGCGAGTGCACGTCGATGCCATCGGCACGCAGGGCCTGCCCAAGCACGTACAGCGGGTTGTAGCCGGCTTCGCCCTGCGGCGGCAGCTGCACGGTCTCGGTCACCCGCTCATGCGTGCGCAGGTAGAGGATCGTCAGCGGTACGCCGAGCAGCACCAGCCCGCCCAGCAACAGCGACCAGAACAGGCGCGGGCTCATGCCAGCCACCGGTACTGCTGGCGCAGCGTGTCGGCCAGTGCATCGAAATCGGCGCGGCTGGGCAGGCGGCCACCGTAGGCGGCGTACTGCCACATGCGCACGATGCGCGCGAACAGGTCACGGTCGGTGGCATCGGGCATGCGCCGCGAGGCGCGAAGGCATTGCGCTTCGGTGGCACCGGGCGGAAGCGCGATGCCGCTGCGCTCGCCCACCGTGCGCACGCTGGCGCGGTACAGCAGGGCCAGCGCCTGACGCGGCCGGCCCTGGTCCCACAGCAGGCCGGCCTGGGTGGCCACGTCCGGCGGCAGCACGACCGGCAGCTCCACCTGTTCCTCCACCACCTGCGGTACAGCGTCGGCCTTGCGCCGGCCACTGCCGCGCAGCCACGGCAGCCACAGCCGTGCGGTCAGCAGCAGCACCAGCAGCAGGACGCCCAGCAGGGCCCACAGGCCCCACTCGGCCAGGCGCGCCAGCCAGGCAATGCCGGCCTTGCGGTTGCTGCGCTCGCCCTTGCTGCTGCCGTCGCTCTGCAGCGCCTTGTCTTCCTTCTTTTTTTCCTCGGCCTGTTCGATCGGCTTCCAGCGCGTGACCTGGCGGGTCGGGCGCTGCAGCGGATCTTCATAGGCGCGGTTCACCGCCTGGCGGAAACCGGCGGTGTCCACCGGCGCCGCACCGAAGATCATCGCCGGCGTATTGGCCGGGTCGTTGGCCGCAGTGGCGGGTTCGTCCGCGCTGTCCTCGTCCTCTTCGGCATCGCCGGCCTGCCCAGCGACCGTCTGCGCGTCCTGCGCATGCACTGGCGCGGAGGCCAGCGGCAGGGCAAGGCACAGCAGCAGCGCCAGCGACGATGCTGCCGGCAGCAGCCGCTCGCGCAGGCGGCGCAGGGCGATCTCCACGTCCCACGCTTCCATCTGCGTACGCCGGTTCAAGTACAGGCCGAAGCCGGCGCCGACATAGAACGGTCCGATCAGCACCGATGCCAGCCAGCACGCCAGGTTGAAGCCCAGTTGCGCCCAGGCAGGCGTGTCCTGGCCGATCATGTCCCATGCGGCACGCCATGATTCGGACATCAGCTCCAGTGGCATGAACATGAACACCGCGCCGATCGCACCGGACACCAGCACCCCTTCAAAGGCCATGCAGGCCAGGGTCAGCACGACGGCGGCGCCCGCGGCACCGGCCGCCACGGCGCGGCGGCGTGCACCGCGCTGGGCCGGCGCGTTGCCTTCCAGCAGGTTCACCGGCAGGCACAGGCTGCGCAGCACGCTGAAGCGGCGCCAGCCCAGGTAGCCCCAGAAGCCTGCATTGCCCCAGCTGCGCTGCCAGCGCAGCGCTGCCAGCGCGCCCACCGGCTCACCGAAGATGCCGCGCGACAGCACGTACAGCGGCGCTCGCTCGAATAGTGGCTTGCACCACCACATCGCCAGCCAGGCCCAGCCGAACGCATCCAGCCACCAGCCCAGCGCGTTGAAGATCACGAACAGCGGTGCACTGGCCAGCAGCCAGCTGCCCCATACCGCACGCGCGTGGCGGCGCGACAGGGCGCTGCCCAGCTCCATTGCTTCCCAGCCACTGCGCGCGCGCAGCGCCACGTCCAGGCGGTCAATGCGCATTGCCGCCTCCGCGCCCGCCGCGCCACAGCCACAGCAGCACGCCGGCCCACAGCACGCCGGCCACGCTGAACTTGCCCCACGCCGGCACTTCGGCAATCGACGACCAGAACGCTTCGATGAACGCGGCCACCAGCAGCATGAACGCCACGCCCAGGCACAGCCGGGCCCCGATGCGGCCGCCTTCGACCAGGGCATCCAGGCGGCTGCGCCGGCCGGGGGCCAGCAGTTTCATGCCCAGCTGCAGGCCGGCACCGCCGGCGATCACTATCGCGGTCAGCTCGAACGCACCATGGCCCGCGACGAAGCGCCAGAACGGATCGCCATGGCCGATGTGCTGCAGGTGGCCGGCCACCGAACCGATGATCACGCCGTTGAACAGCAGCACCAGCAGCGTGCCCAGGCCGGCCAGCAGGCCACTGGCGAAGGTACGCAGGGCGATGCTGATGTTGTTCAGGATGTAGTGGCCGAACATCATCCAGTCCGTGCCGCTGTCACGCCCGAGGCGCTCGGCCGCTGGATCGTACATGCGCTCCATCTCGGCGATCTGGCGGTTGTCCATCACCATGTGGATCAGGTCCGGGTAGAGCTGCGCCAGCACGAAGCAGGCCACCGCCGGCAGCGCGAACATCGCCAGTGCCACCCACATGCTGCGCGCCTGGCTGCGCACCAGCAGCGGGAAGTCGGCCACCAGGAATTCAAGTGCACCGCGCCAGCGCGTCGGCGGCGTGCGGTACAGCACGCTGTGGCCCTGCTGCATCAACTGCTGCAGGCGCTGCACCAGCTGCGGGCTGTAGCCGCGCTCGCGGGCCAGTGCCAGCTGCTGGCACAGGCGCCGGTAGCGCTGCGGGAAGGCGGCGTCGTCCACTGCCAGCGCGCTGGCCTTGCGCCGCGTGCGGCGCGCAGCACCAGCACGCAGCAGCAGCCAGTGTTCCAGGTCCTGCCATTCCTGCTGGTAGCGGGCGACGAACTGCTCCTGCTTCATCGCCGCCCCAACAGCCAGTTGGCCATGGCATACAAGCGCAGTACGCCGACCTGGCCGTGGGTGCCGGTCAGCGGTTCGGCGATGCCGGCCAGTTCCTGCTGGCGGGCCGCCGACAGCCGTGGCGCGCGCTCGGCGAAGGCCATCAGCGCGGCCTGCTCTTCCGGTCGCAGCGGCTGCGGCGGGGCCAGCACGCTGTCGATGGTGGGCGGAGGCGGCAGGTACAGCACGGGCGCATGCACCACCACGGTGCCGGCCACCAGATCGCCCAGGCGACGGCCATGGGGATCGAACAGGCTGCTGATCAGGCCCAGTGCATAGCCGAACGGCAGCATGTCCACGGTGCGCAGCAGGTTGCGGGTGATGGCAGGCATCCAGCCTACCGGCGCGCCATCGCGCGCAAGCACGCGCAGGCCCAGCGCGCGCTTGCCGAGGGTACGGCCCCACAGCGCTTCGCAGACGATCGGGTAGGCCCAGTAGACCAGGAACATCAGCACCAGGCCGAGCCCGGAGCCGAACGAATCCAGCAGTGCCAGTGGAATCGACATCACCACCAGTACCGCGATGCGCACGCCCAGATCCACCAGCCACGCCATCGCCCGTGGCACCGGGCCGGCTGCCGGCAGCTGCAGCGGCACACCCTCCGGCGTCACCACCTCGCGGTAGGTATCGAGCATCGGTGCGGCCATCAGTGCGATGGCCTTCGTTGTGGGCGCCGGAGTCCTCTCCGGCAGGCAGCCACAGGCATGGGGGTCTCGACAGGTCCTGGTCGGGCCCAGACTTTAGCAGAGCCGCATGGCGGCGTTGGCTGCTCAGCCCAGGTATTCGTCCTTCAGCCGCACGTAGTGGTCGGCCGAGTAGTGCAGCGACTCGATCTCCTTGTCGCTCAGCGTGCGCGCCGGGCGGGCCGGATTGCCCACCCACAGCTCGCCTTCGCCAACCACCTTGCCCGGGCCGACCACCGCACCGGCGCCGACGAAGCCATGGCGCTCGACGCGCGCACCATCGAGGATGCAGGCGCCCATGCCGATCAGGCTGTAGTCGCCGATCGTGCAGGCATGGATGATGCAGCCGTGGCCGACGGTCACGCCTTCGCCGATCAGGGTCGGGTAGCCGGCCTTGTTGTAGGGGCTGTGGTGGCTGACGTGGATGATGGTGCCATCCTGCACGTTGGTGCGCGCGCCGATGCGAACGTAATTGACATCACCGCGGATGACCGTGCCCGGCCACACTGATACGTCCTCGGCCAGCTCCACGTCACCGATGACGGTGCAGGCCGGGTCGATGTACACGCGCTCGCCGAGGACGGGCATCTTGTCGCGGAAGGGGCGCAGCGGGTTCATCGAAGTCTCCGGAAATCAGGGCGTTCGCGACGATGATACGCGTGCGTCCGCTGGGGGAGGTACCGCCCTGGGCCGCGCGGATACACAGTAGATCCACGCCATGCGTGGATGGTGATCTCGGTGCCGACCAAGGTCGGCAGCTACCAGAAACGGGTGCAACCGCTCAGGACGGCGCGTGCTCGGCCAGCATCCGCCGGAACAGCACGTCCAGCCAGGCGCTGTCGCCCTGTCCGGCCGGCAGCTGCGGGGCCTGCGCCGCGCGAACGGCCATCGCATGGTCAATGTACTCGCTGATGAGCGCGATGCGCGGACGAGCGCTGACCTCGGCGCTGGCGCGCTTGACCACCAGCAATGCGTCGATGGCGTGGCGCACCGGGCCGTCCGGCAGCAACCGGTCCAGCAGATCCTCGAAGGCCATCGGCGGCGGCGTGGGCTCGCTCTCGATCCACTGGCAGGCAAGCAGGGCGCGCAGCACATACAGGTACTTCTTGGTGCTGATGGTGGGCTCACCCAGGTGGCGGCTGTGCGTGGTCCTGGCCATGCTCATGTAGTGCCACCAGCTGCCCAAGGGTGAGTAGAAGCGTTGGGCCGCTTCCCACAGCAGTGCCACCGCAGCGTCATCCTGCCGGTACACGATCGGCGAGCGCAGCCATTCGATCAGTGTCGGATTGGATTTTGAGACCAGCCGCAGTGCCTTGCGCAGGTCCCAGCCGCTGACGTCGAGCTCATCGTCGATCGGCAGCTCGATCACATCGCGCTGCGCATCGCCCGGGCCGGTGCTCTCGTTGACGCTGAGATACCACGGCTGGCGATGCACGTAGATGAAGCGTGCATCGTAGTCGCTGTCCGGCGAAGAGAAGCCCCAGCCACGGCTGCCGGATTCGCAGGCCAGCAGCACACGCACATTGTGGCGCTGTTCGATGTCGGCGAGGCTGGAAAGAATGGCGGCGCGCTTGTCCGGCGTGATCGGGTGGATGTCGTCCATGCAGTTGTGTTCTTAATGTCGAGCGTTCCCGACTGTAGCGCAGGTCTGCATCGCTGCGCTCGCCGGGCATGGCCCGGCGCTACCAGAGGGTGACGTTCGTCGACGAGGCATGACGGGGTAGCGCCGGGCCAAGCCCGGCGAACGCGATCACGGCTCGTAGCTGTAGCCCATGCCATACACCGAACGGATCGGTTCGCCTTCCATGCCGGCGTCAGCCAGCTTGCGGCGCAGGTTGCGCACGTGGCTGTCGACGGTGCGGTCGACCACCACGCGGTGGTCCAGATAGAGGCGGTCGAGCAGCTCGTCGCGCGCCCAGATCCGGCCCGGCGTGGCCAGCAGCGTGCGCAGCAGGCGGTACTCCACCGGCGTCAGGTCCAGGCCCTTGCCGTTCCAGGTGGCGCGTGCTGCCGGCTCGTCGATATGCAGCCCGCTGTTGGCACGCGCAGCGGGGTCCGGGCGGTAACGGCGCAGCACCGCCATCACCCGTGCGACCACTTCGCGCGGACTGAACGGCTTGCAGATGTAGTCGTCGGCACCGATGTCCAGGCCCAGCAGGCGGTCGATCTCCTCCACCCGTGCGGTGACCATGATCACCGGTACATCGCTGCTGGCGCGCAGTTCGCGGCACAGGTCCACGCCATCGCGCTGCGGCAGCATCAGATCCAGCAGCACCAGGTCGGGCTGGTAGCGCGCAAATGCGTCGATCACCTGGCCGCCATCGTCCACCCATTCGCTGGTCATGCCGGCGGCGGCCAGGTAGTCGCGCAGCACCGAGGCCAGGCGTGGCTCATCCTCGACGATCAGGATCTTCGAGGACGCGGCGGTGGACAGGCTCATGCAGGCTCCGGCAGGGTAATGACCACGCGCAGCCCGCCCAGCGGCGATGGCTCGGCGTGGATGAGGCCGTGGTGGGCGAGGATGATGTTGTGGCTGATGGCCAGGCCCAGCCCGCTGCCGCCGCTGGCCCGGTTGCGCGAGCTCTCCACCCGGTAGAAGCGCTCGAACAGCAGCGCGCACTTGTCCGCCGGCACGCCTGGCGCGGTGTCTTCCACGATCAGCTGCACGCCGCCAGGCACGCGCGCTGCCTGCACGCGTACGCGGCCCCCGGCGTGGGTGTAGCGCAATGCGTTTTCCAGCAGATTGGCCAGCACCTGCTGCAGGCGTCGTTCGTCACCGGATACCTGCAGCGGTGTGGCGGGCAGGTTCTCCTCCAGTGCCAGCCCGGCCGTGGAGAAGCGCACGCGCATGCCATTGAGCTCGCTGCGCAGCAGCGCCGCCAGGTCCAGCGGTGCGAAGCGGTAGGCCAGGCCGCCGGACTGGGTCATCGACAGGTCGTGCAGGTCGTCGATCAACTTGCCCAGTTGGCGGATCTCGCCCTGCAGGGCACCGAGGTTGGCGCGGTCCAGCGGGCGGATGCCGTCCTCGATGGCTTCCAGTTCGGCACGAACCACCGCCAGCGGCGTGCGCAGTTCGTGCGAGATATCGGCGATGAAGGCACGGCGGTTGCGCTCGGTGTCGTCCAGCGCCTGCGCCATCCGGTTGAAGTCGTTGACCAGTGCATCCAGCTCGTCGTCGCTGGTGCGCTCGATGCGGGTGGCGTAGTCGCCAGCGGCGAGCCGGTGGGTGGCCGCCGCCAGTTTGGCAAGGCGCTGGCGCAGCGCGCGCGATACCAGCCAGGCCAGCAGCACCGTCACCAGCAGCAGCGCGATGCCGATCACCCACCACGCACGCATCTGGGTGTTGTAGAAGTTCAGGTCGTTGGTGGCGATGACGGTCTGGAACGGCACCATGCCCAGCCAGCCGACCGTGTGCCCGTCCACCTGCACGGCGTGCGGCTCGTCGTCGCTGGTGGCGTCCGGGTTGCCGGCTACGAACCGATGCTGTGCATCGAACAGGCCCAGGCGGGAGGGAACGCCGGTCTGGTCGGACAGCGGTGGCACGGGCCCCTCGTGCCCATGGGCCAGATCCGGGCGCAGCAGCCGCGCCCAGCGGTCACTGTCGCCGCGCAGGTGCTCCCAGCCGCCGTGCGCACTGTACTCGCGTTGCAGGTGCGGCATCACGCGCTGCATGCGCAGGTCGCCCTGGTCATTGAGGTAGTCCAGGAAGCCGGTCTGGAACGCCACGCGGCTGGCAATACCGTTCACTGCCAGCACCAGCAGGCAGGCGGTGAAGATCGCGAGGAAGGTCTTCGCGGTCAGGCCGAATTTGAGTCGAATCTTCGCCATCGCGGGGCCATTAGCGGCGCATGCGGCGCCGAAAGCAAGCGCCCGCTGAGCCGGTCGCACAATCTCCATATTCTCTGCACAGTTCCACGGCAGCGTGCACGGGTCAACGCAAGGCCCCCACGCCCCCCATGTCACTCCTGCGCCCGCTGTCCCGCTCCCCCCTTCCGCTGTTGCTGCCCCTGCTGCTGGCCCTGGCGGCCTGCTCGGCGGGCAGGCCCGAGGCCCCGGCCACCCCTGAAGTGGGCGTCATCACTGCCAGCGTGCAGCCGCTGGCCCTGCAGCAGACCCTGCCCGGTCGCGCCGTACCGTTCGAGGTGTCCGAGGTGCGCCCGCAGGTCGCTGGGCTGATCCGCCAGCGGTTGTTCACCGAAGGCCAGCAGGTCAAGGCCGGCCAGCTGCTTTACCAGATCGATCCGGCGCCGTACCAGGCCGCCTTCGATACCGCGCGTGGCCAGCTGGCGCAGGCCGAGGCCACTGTGTTGTCGGCGCAGCCGAAGGCCGAGCGCACCCGCACGCTGCTGGGCATGGATGCGGCCAGCAAGCAGGACGCCGACGATGCCACCTCGGCACTGAAGCAGGCCCAGGCCAATGTGATCGCCGCGCGCGCTGCGCTGCAGGCGGCCCGCATCAACCTCGACTACACCCGGGTTACTGCACCGATCGATGGCCGCATCGGCACGTCCAGTGTCACCGCTGGCGCGCTGGTCGCCGCCGGCCAGGACGCGGCGCTGGCAACCATCCAGCGGTTGGACCCGGTCTATCTGGATGTCACCCAGTCCAGCACGCAGATGCTGGCGCTGCGCAAGCAGCTCGATGCCGGCCGGGTGAAAGCCATCGACGGCAAGGCACAGGTGAAGGTGCTGCTGGAGGACGGCAGCACGTACGCGCATGAAGGTACCCTGGAGTTTGTCGGCAGCGCAGTCGACCCGGGCACCGGCAACGTGGTGCTGCGCGCGGTCATTCCGAACCCGGAGGGCCTGCTGCTGCCGGGCATGTACCTGAGGGCGGTGTTGCCGATGGCCACCGATGCGCGCGCCCTGCTGGTGCCGCAGAAGGCGGTGCTGCGCAATGAACGTGGCGAGCCGCTGCTGCGCCTGCTCGACGCAAAGGACCGCGTGGTCGAGCGCCGGGTCAGCACCGGCCAGGTAGTGGGCAACCAGTGGCAGATCACGCAGGGGCTGAAGGCTGGCGATCGGGTGATCGTCAGCAACGGCAGCGCGGTAGCGCTTGGCCAGCAGGTGCAGGCGGTGGCGGCCACCACCGCGCAGCTGGCCGCAATGCCGGCGATCGACCCGACCGGCAACACCGACGAAACGTCGCACTGAGGCCTGCCGCGCATGGTTCGTTTCTTCATCGACCGGCCGATCTTCGCCTGGGTGATCGCCATCGCGGTCAGCCTGCTCGGCCTGCTCGCGATCCTGATCCTGCCGGTGGACCGCTACCCGCAGATCGCCCCACCCACCATCACCATCCGCGCCACCTACACCGGCGCCTCGTCGCAGACCGTGGAAAACGCGGTCACCCAGGTCATCGAGCAGTCCCAGCAGAGCCTGGACCACCTGATGTACATGACCTCCACCAGCGCCTCCGATGGCTCGGCGCAGGTCAACCTGGTGTTTGCCACCGGCACCAATCCGGACACCGCGCAGGTGCAGGTGCAGAACCAGCTGCAGGCGGCGATGGCGACGCTGCCGCAGGCGGTGCAGCAGAACGGCCTGACCATCACCAAGTCCAGTGGTTCGATCTTCGAGGTGCTGTCGTTCACCAGCGAAGACGGCAGCATGGACAACTTCGATGTCGCCAACTTCATGGAAGCGCGCATCGACGACCAGATCAGCCGCCTCAGTGGTGTCGGCAACATCCAGCCGATCGGCCAGGAATACGCCATGCGCATCTGGCTGGACCCGGAGAAGATGCGCCAGTACGCGCTGATGCCGTCGGACATCGAGACCGCACTGCAGGCGCAGAACACCGACGTCTCGGCCGGTGAGTTGGGTGGCCAGCCGGCACTGAAGGGCCAGCAGCTGGACGCCACGGTCACCGCGCGCAGCCGCCTGCACACGCCCGAACAGTTCGCGCGGGTGGTGCTGAAGGCCGATGCCAACGGCAGCGTAGTGCACCTGGGCGACGTGGCGACGATCGGCCTGGGGCCGGAGAGCTACGACAGCATCAGCACCTTCAACGGCAAGCCGTCAGCGTCGCTGGGCATCGAGCTCAATGCCGGCGCCAATGCCATCGCCGTGTCCAAGGCCATCGAGACCCGCCTGCAGCAGTTGCAGAAGTACTGGCCGCACGGCTACACCTACCACGTGGCGTTCACCACCACGCCGTTCGTGACCATCTCGCTGAAGGAAGTGGTGATCACCCTGATCGAGGCGATCATCCTGGTGGTGCTGGTGATGTACCTGTTCCTGCAGAACTGGCGCGCCACCCTGATCCCGACCATCGCGGTGCCGGTGGTGCTGCTGGGCACCTTCGGCGTGCTGGCGGCATTTGGCTATTCGATCAATACCCTGACCATGTTCGCACTGGTGCTGGCCATCGGCCTGCTGGTGGACGATGCCATCGTGGTGGTGGAGAACGTGGAGCGGGTGATGACCTTCGAAGGGCTGGCGCCGAAGCCGGCCACGCTGAAGGCGATGGGCCAGATCACCGGCGCGCTGGTGGGCATCGTGCTGGTGCTGACCGCCGTGTTCCTGCCGATGGCGTTCTTCAGCGGTGTCACCGGCGTGATCTATCGCCAGTTCTCGGTGACGATTGCCGCTGCGATGATCCTGTCGGTGCTGGTGGCGATGACCATCACCCCGGCCCTGTGCGGCAGCATCCTGCACCAGATTCCCAAGGGCGGCCATCCGCATGGCGACCACGGCGGTGAGCCGAGCCTGCTGGGCAAGTGCTTCATCTGGTTCAATCATCGTTTCGAGCGCACCTCCAACGGCCTGCGTCGCCGGGTGGATGGCTTCCTTGGCCGGCGCACGCTGGGCGTGGTGTTCTACCTGGCGCTGAGCGTGGCCACCGGCCTGCTGCTGTGGCACCTGCCGGGCGCGTTCCTGCCCGATGAGGACCAGGGCATGCTCAACGCGCTGGTGAAGCTGCCGGCCGGTGCCACCCTGGAGCAGACCCGCGCGGTGATGGATCGCCTGAGTGCCGCCGCGGTGAAGGACGACGGCGTGCTGTCGATCCAGGCCACCGCCGGTTTCAGTGTCACCGGCAGCGGCCAGAACGTCGGCCAGGCCTTCATCCGCCTGAAGGACTGGGATGACCGCAAGGATGACGCCGACACCATTGCAGCACGGTTGACCGCGGCCATGGCCAGCGTGCCCGATGCGCAGGTGTTCATCACCTCGCCACCGGCCATCCTTGGCCTGGGCGATGCGGGCGGTTTCACCCTGGAACTGCAGGACGAAGGCGGCGCCGGCCATGCCGCCGCCGTGGCCGCACGCAACACGCTGCTGAAGGAGGCCGCCAGGGATCCGAAGCTGGTCAACGTGCGCTACGCCAGCCTGGAAGACGCGCCGGTGTATGCGGTGAAGGTGGACGACGCCAAGGCGCAGGCCATGGGCGTGAATCCGCAGGACATCAATGACACCTTGAATGCGGCCTTGGGGGGCGACTTCGTCAACAACTTCATCTACAAGGGCCGCATCAAGAAGGTGTTCATCCAGGGCACCGCCGAAGCGCGCATGCAGCCGCAGGACATCGAGCGCTGGAGCGTGCGCAACCAGGTCGGCCAGATGGTGCCGCTGTCGTCGCTGGTCAGCGCGCACTGGACCAGCGCGCCGGCCGCGCTGCAGCGCTACAACGGCGTGTCGGCGATGGAGATCACCGGCCAGCCCGCGCCGGGCGTCAGTTCCGGTGAGGCGATGGCCGAGATCGCGCGCCTGGCCGACGCGCTGCCGGAAGGCTTCAGCCATGCCTGGTCGGACATGGCCTACCAGGAACAGCTGTCGGGCAATCAGGCGCCGATGCTGTACGCCATCTCGCTGCTGTTCGTGTTCCTGTGCCTGGCCGCGCTGTATGAAAGCTGGGCGGTGCCGTTCGCGGTGATGCTGGCGGTGCCGGTGGGCGTGTTTGGTGCGGTGCTGATGATGAACCTGCGTGGCCTCAACAACGACGTGTACTTCCAGGTCGGCCTGCTGACCACGATTGGCCTGGCGGCCAAGAACGGCATCCTGATCGTCGAGTTCGCCCGCATCCTTGAACAGCAGGGCAGGAGCACCCGCGAGGCGATCCTGCAGGCCGTCTATCTGCGCCTGCGGCCGATCGTGATGACCTCGCTGGCGTTCCTGATGGGTGTGCTGCCGCTGGTGTTCGCCACCGGCGCTGGCTCGGCCGCGCGCCGCTCGCTGGGTACCGGCGTGGCCGGCGGCACGGTCGCCTCGATGGTGCTGGGCATGTTCTTCGTGCCGTTGTTCTACCTGCTCGTGCGCCGCCTGTTCCCGGGCCGCGCGCCTGCCGAAGCCACTGCCCCGGAGGCAAGCCCATGAAGCCGATGCTGCTGCGCGCCATTGCGGCCGCAACGATGACCACCGTGCTGGGCGGCTGCGTGAGCATGGCGCCGCATTACCAGAGGCCCGAGGCGCCGGTGCCGGCACAATTCGGCAATGCCGCCACGGCCGAGGCCGAGCCAGCACTGGCGGTGCCAGCCTGGCGCGAAGTCTTCCTCGAGCCGCGCCTGCAGCAGGTGATCGCGCTGGCGCTGCAGAACAACCGCGACCTGCGCGTGGCCATGCTGCAGGTGGAGAAGGAACGCGCGCAGTACCGCATCCAGCGCGCGGCGCTGCTGCCGTCGGTGGATGCCAGCGGCAGTGTCACCCGCTCGCGGGTAAGTGATGCCAACAGCGAGACCGGTGCCACCCAGGTAACCGAATCCGATGCCGTGCAGGTGGGTATCAGCAGTTGGGAACTGGATCTGTTCGGACGCATCCGCAGCCTGAAGAACGAGGCCCTGCAGAACTGGCTGGCCAGCGCCGAGAACCAGCGCGCCGCGCGCACCAGCCTGGTGGCCGAAGTGGCCACGGCGTGGCTGGCGTTGGCAGCGGACGAGCAGTCACTGGCGTTCACCCGGCAGACCCTGGACAGCCAGCAGCAGACCCTGCAGCGCACCGAGGCCCGCCACGCCCAAGGCCTGGCCTCGGGCCTGGACCTGTCGCAGGTACAGACCAGCGTCGAAGCCGCGCGCGGTGCGCTCGCCAAGCTGCAGACGCAGCAGGCGCAGGATCGCGATGCATTGCAGTTGCTGGTGGGGGCGCCGCTGGATCCGGCCTTGCTGCCAACCGCGCAGGCGCTGGATGGCAGCGTGGCACTGGCGCCGCTGCCGGCCAACCTGCCGTCCAGCGTGCTGCTGCAGCGCCCGGACGTGTTGTCCGCCGAACACGTACTACAGGCGGCCAATGCCGATATCGGTGCCGCGCGCGCTGCATTTTTCCCGACGCTGACATTGACCGCCAATTACGGCCACAGTTCCACCGCGTTGTCGACGCTGTTCTCGGCCGGCACCCGTGGCTGGTCGTTCGCGCCCAGCATCACCGCGCCGATCTTCCACGCCGGCGCGCTGAAGGCATCGCTGGATGCCTCGAAGATCGGCAAGGACATCGGCATCGGGCAGTACGAGAAGGCGATCCAGCAGGCCTTCAGTGAAGTAGCCGATGCGCTGGCCACGCGCGATCACTTGACCGTGCAGATGGACGCACAGCGCGCGCTGGTGGCCGCCAACCAGCGCAGCTACACGCTGGCCGATGCGCGTTACCGCACCGGGCTGGACGGCTATCTGCAGGCACTGGATGCGCAACGCAGCCTGTTTGCCGCGCAGCAGGACCTGATCGCGCTGCAGCAGCAGGAGGCGGGCAACCGGGTGACGTTGTTCAAGGTGCTGGGCGGCGGGGCCGACGCACGCTAGCTGCCGACCTTGGTCGCACGAAGGCATGGAATGTCGCGGTCTGATGATTCGTGCCGACCAAGGTCGGCACCCACCAAGGCAGATTCATGTGCCGACCAAGGTCGGCACCCACCAGACGCAGGTGCGACCGCTTACGCCACGCGGCCGCGGCGCGCGCGCTCCAGGTGCACCAGCAGCAGTGAGATCGCTGCCGGGGTCATGCCCGGAATACGCTGCGCCTGGCCGATGGTCTGCGGGCGCACCCGCTCCAGTTTCTGCAGTGCTTCGGCCGACAGCCCGCGCACGGTCGCATAGTCGAACGCCTCGGCGATCGGCGTGGCCTCATGCCGCTGCTGGCGCTCGATCTCCTCGCGCTGGCGGTCCAGGTAGCCGGCGTACTTCACGCCGATCTCCACCTGCTCGGCCACTTTGGCGTCGGCCACGGCCGGGCCCAGCGACGGCACCTGCATCAGCTGCGCGTAATCCAGTTCGGGGCGCTTGATCAGGTCCAGCACGTTGGTCTCGCGGCTGACCGCCACGCCCAGCGTGTCCTGCACTTCGCGGCCCAGCGCATTGGCCGGGGTTGCCCACAGCGCGCCCAGGCGTGCGCGCTCGGCAGCAACAGCGGCCTGCTTGGTCTCGAACGCACCCCAGCGACGATCATCCACCAGGCCCATCTCGCGGCCGGTCGGGGTCAGGCGCTGGTCCGCATTGTCCTCGCGCAGCTGCAGCCGGTACTCGGCGCGGCTGGTGAACATGCGGTACGGCTCGTTGGTGCCGTGGGTGATCAGGTCATCCACCAGCACGCCCAGGTACGCCTCGTCGCGGCGTGGGCACCAACCGTCCAGCCCACGCACCTGTCGCGCGGCGTTGAGGCCGGCCAGCAGGCCCTGCGCGGCGGCCTCCTCATAGCCGGTGGTGCCGTTGATCTGGCCAGCGAAGAACAGACCGTTGACCAGCTTGGTTTCCAGCGACGCCTTCAGCCCGCGCGGATCGAAGAAGTCGTACTCGATGGCGTAGCCGGGGCGGGTGATGTGCGCGTTCTCGAAGCCACGGATGCTGCGCACCATCTCCAGCTGCACGTCGAAGGGCAGCGAGGTGGAAATGCCGTTGGGGTAGATCTCGACGATGCCCAGGCCTTCCGGTTCGACGAAGATCTGGTGGCTGGCCTTCTCGGCGAAGCGCACCACCTTGTCCTCGATGGACGGGCAGTAGCGCGGGCCGATGCCTTCGATCTGGCCGCTGTACAGCGGCGAGCGGTGCAGCGCGTCGCGGATGATCTGGTGGGTCTGCTCGGTGGTGTGGGTGATCCAGCAGCTGACCTGCTGCGGATGCTCGTCCACCGAGCCGAGGAAGGACATCACCGGCCGCGGCGAATCGCCCGGCTGCTCGTCCATCACGCTGTAGTCCAGTGAGCGGCCATCGATGCGCGGCGGCGTGCCGGTCTTCAGGCGGTCCACCTGGAAAGGACGCTCGCGCAGGCGCGTCGCCAGCGTGGTGGCCGGCGGGTCGCCCATGCGGCCGGCGGCGTACTGGGTCGGGCCGACATGGATCTTGCCGGCCAGGAAGGTGCCGGCGGTCAGCACCACGGCCCCGGCGTCGAAGCGCAGGCCGGTCTGGGTCATGACCCCGCGCACGGCGTCGCCTTCAATGACCAGGTCATCGACGGCGGCCTGGAACACGGTCAGGTTGGCCTGGCCTTCGACGATGGCGCGGATCGCCATGCGATACAGGTTGCGGTCGGCCTGGCAGCGGGTCGCGCGCACGGCCGGGCCCTTGGAGGCGTTGAGCGTGCGCCACTGGATGCCGGCGCGGTCGGCGGCATGCGCCATCGCACCGCCCAGGGCGTCGATTTCCTTGACCAGATGGCCCTTGCCGATGCCGCCGATGGCCGGGTTGCAGCTCATCGCGCCCACTGTTTCGATGTTGTGGGTCAGCAGCAGGGTGCGCACGCCGGTACGGGCCGCGGCCAGCGCGGCTTCGGTGCCGGCGTGGCCACCGCCGATGACGATGACGTCGTAACGATGGAAGGACGGGTTCATGGGGGCTGTTCAGCTGGGGGCGGGCGCGGCCGGGGCGGCGCCGGGGTGGCGATTTTAGCGCCATTCGGGGTCGGGACGTCGGCGCCAGCCGGCTCCCGTCGAAATCAGCCCTAAAGTTGGCAGGATTTTTGCAGATAACCCAATAGCACCCACCGTGGCTGGCGCCGCAGGCGCCCGTGACCGGAATTGGAACAGGGGCCGGTACAGGCGCACGGTGGGGGAGCAGGGGGCCGGCAGTCGGGGGACTGCCCGGCCCTGTTTTTTTCTGGAGGCTATCGGGAGAGCTCCATCCACGCATGGCGTGGATCTACTGATGACGGGCCTTGGGTAGATCCACGCCATGCGTGGATGCCGTGGCGGCGGCACCAGAACAACGTGCCCGCAAAACAAACGGCCCCGCACTGCGGGGCCGTCTGCCTTCAGAGGTGCCGACATCCGACAGGGCCGGAACAGGGGGGATCCAGATGTTCCTGTCGGATATCGACGTAGAGCTTTTTGCGGCGGCCCGTGTCGTTTTTGTCACTTTGTGACGCGGGCCGTCACTGGCCCCGTAGAGTGCGGCTTGGACCGTGTGAAATGCAAGACGGTTCAGCGCTCAACTGTGCGCTGCGTCCCACGATCCATGTTGCGCCAGGGGGAACCGTTCATTCTTGGCGCACTCGGCGCCGGAGCCGTACGGGCCGGCGGCGGAGGCGCAGAGGGCTGGATGTTCGATTGCGGCGGCCGGCGCATCGAGTCCATGTTCCGCCACGGCGAACCGCCGTTGTACGACGGCCGCGACGGCGGTGGCGGGCGGTTCTCGCCGCCGTTGCCGGGTGGGCGCGGTGGCGGGCGGTGGTTGTGCGGCGGGCGGTAGATCGGGCGCGAGTAATACGGATTGCCATAGCCGCCGTAGTAGCCGCCATAGCCGCCGTAGTACGGGTAGCCGTAGTTGTAGGGATAGCCGGCGGGGTAGCGGTACTCCACCGACGGCGCACCGTGGTAGTAGCTGCCGCTGCGGCCACCGCCGACATAGTCGTAGGTGGTGCAGCCGGCCAGGGCCAGCATCAGGCCACCGGCAAGCATCAGGCGCGTTTTCATGGTGGGTCCCCCCAGAGGACGGGTTGTACAGTGAGCTTCGTGCGCAGGCGTTGAATCGGCCCTTAACTTCACTGTCCAGGATGAATGGAGGTGAAGGCTGCCATGCTGGCATGACCTGTGCCGGGGTCGCCAGCAGGGAGCCATACGTTAATCTTGCGTCATGAGCGATTCACTGTTGCCCCGTGCCGATGATGTCCTGGCTGCCGCTGCGCGGATCGCGCCGCACGCCAGCGTGACCCCGGTGCTGCGTTCGCGCACGCTCGATGCGCTGGCCGGCGCGCAGCTGGCGTTCAAGGCCGAGCATCTGCAGCGCGGCGGCGCATTCAAGTTCCGCGGCGCCTGCAATGCGGTGTGGTCGCTGGATGCCGATCGCGCCAGCGCCGGCGTGGTCACCCATTCCTCCGGCAACCACGGCGCCGCCCTGGCTCTGGCCGCGCGCACCCGTGGCATTCCCTGCCACGTGGTGGTGCCCGAAGGTGCAGTGGCGGCCAAGCTGGCCAACATCGCCCGCCATGGCGCCACGCTCTGGCGCTGCCCACCAACCATCGCCGACCGCGAGGCCACCTGCGCCAAAGTGCAGGCTGATACCGGCGCGACCTTGGTCCATCCCTATGCGGACCCGGCGGTGATGGCCGGGCAGGGCACCGCGGCACTGGAGCTGCTGCACAGCGACGGCCCGTTCGACGTGCTGGTGGTGCCGGTGGGCGGCGGTGGCCTGGCCAGCGGCACCGCGCGGGCCCTGCAGCTCGCCAGCCCGCAGACCCGGCTGGTGCTGGCCGAGCCGGCCGGCGCTGACGACACCGCGCGCTCGTTGGCCGCTGGCGAGCGCCAGGCGGCATTCACCCCGGACACGATCTGCGATGGCCTGCGCACCCTGATCGGCGCGTCCAACTTCGCGTTGCTGCGCGCGGCCAGCGCCGAGGTGATCGTGGTCGATGACGCGGCGACGATGGCGGCGATGCGCTTGCTGTGGGAGGTCCTCAAGCAGGTGATCGAGCCGTCATCGGCGACCGTGCTCGCCGCGGTGCTGGCGCAGCCGCAGCGTTTTGCCGGCCTGCGCGTGGGCCTGGTGCTGTCCGGCGGCAACGTCGACCTGCCGGCACTGCGCTGGGGGGCGCCGTGAGCCGCGACCGGCACCGGCATCGCACTGGCCTGCTGGGCTGGCTGTGGCGGTTGTTTGTCCTGCTGGTGATCTGGCTGCTGGGCGTGACTGCCTGGATCGTCTGGGTCGGCGAGCGTGACCAGGCGGCCAAGGCCGATGCCATCATCGTGCTCGGTGCGGCGGCCTATGACGCCAAGCCGTCGCCGGTATTCGAAGAACGCATCCGTCACGGGCTGGATCTCTATGAGGCCCAGTTCGCGCCACTGCTGATCTTCACCGGCGGCTATGGTGGTACCGGCGCGCGCTTTTCCGAGTCACAGGTGGCGCGGCGCTATGCGCTCAAGCACGGCGTGCCGGACGATGCGATCCTGATCGAGACTGCCTCGCGCAACACCGTGCAGAACCTGGTGGAAGCCAAGCGGCTGATGGACCAGCGCAACCTGCACCGGGTGATCATCGTCAGCGATCCGCTGCACATGGCGCGCGCGCTGCGCCTGAGCAAGGCGCTGGGCATCGATGCACTGGCCTCGTCCACGCCCAGCACGCGCTTCCGCAGCTTCCACACCAGCTGGCGCTTCCTGGTGCAGGAAATCTATTTCTTCCACCGCGACCTGGTGCGGCCGCCGCTGAGTTCGCCGGCCAATACCTGAGCGGTTGCCTCTGTGCCCGCCGGGCATGGCCCGGCGCTACCCATATCGCGCGTCCGGCGCGGCCCCTATCGCGCGCCCGGTAGCGCCGGGCCATGCCCGGCGGCTCTCGATCAGGTCTGCTTGCGCCGGATCGGAATCGCCGAAACCGGCACTGAGGCCACGTCATGCCCGCCTTCGCGGATCGGTGCGCCCGGGTCCGGTGCCCAGGCATGGGCATAGATCACTTCCCAGCTGCTGGGCAGCTTGCCGTCGGCGCGCCGCATCGGTTCATACGCCGCTGCCGCCGCAGCGAAACGGCCACGCCCGGTCAGCGTGTGGCGGCGATCCACCCGCGCATTGGTCGCGCCCATCGCGCGCAGCTCGCGCATCAACGAGGGCAGGTCGTCGTAGGTCAGGGTGAACAGATCGCGGTCCAGCACCGGGTCGCGGAAGCCGGCCATCATCAGCGCATCGCCGAACTGGGCGATCTGCGCGAAGCGGCTCACGTGCGGGCGGTCATCGGCGGCCGCGAAGGCCTCGTTGAGTTCGATCAGGGTTTCCGGGCCGAAGGTGGAACACAGCAGCAGGCCACCGGGCTTGAGCACGCGACGGAAGCCTGCGAACACCGCCGGCAGATCGTCCACCCACTGCAGGCACAGGTTGCTGAAGATCACGTCCACGCTGTTGTCGGCCAGCGGCAGCGCGGCGGCGTCGCCGCACAGGCGCTGGAACGGCTTCCACCAGCCGGCCTGGCGCTTGGCCTGGTCCAGCATCGGCAGTGCCACATCCAGCGCGATCACCTGCGCCTTCGGCCAACGCTTCTTCATCAACGCGCTGGCGTGGCCGGTACCCGCGCCGATGTCCAGCACCACCTCGGGCTTGCGTGCCTCCAGGTAGTCCAACGATTCGATCAGCCGCGACTGCACCTCGCGCTGCAGGGCGGCGGCAGCGTCGTAACTGGTGGCGGCACGCGCGAATGCGCGGCGGACATGGCGGGCATCGAAGTGGGACGGCATTGCGAAAGTCTCTTAGAACGTACCGGGGTAGGCGCCGCCGTCGATCAGCAGGTTCTGCCCGGTGAGGTAACCGGTGTGTGCGCTGCACAGGAAGGCGCAGGCGGCGCCGAACTCGTCCGCCGTGCCGAAGCGGCCGGCGGGAATCTGCTGGCGGCGGCGTTCGGCCACTTCGCCGGCATCGCCGTCCTTGCCCGCAGTGTGGGCGAAGTTGGCGCGCAGCCGGTCGGTGTCGAACTGGCCGGGCAGCAGGTTGTTGATCGTGACGTTGTGCGCGACGGTGCGGCGCGACAGGCCGGCGACGAAACCGGTCAGGCCGCTGCGTGCACCGTTGGACAGTGCCAGGATGTCGATCGGCGCTTTCACCGCCGACGAGGTGATGTTGACGATGCGACCGAAGCCACGCGCAATCATCGCGTCCACGGTGGCGCGGATCAGCGCGATCGGCGCCAGCATGTTGGCGTCGAGCGCGGCGATCCAGTCGTCGCGCTCGAAAGTGCGGAAGTCGCCTGGCGGCGGGCCACCGGCATTGGTGACCAGGATGTCCACCTGCGGGCACGCGGCCAGCGCCGCGGCACGACCGGCGTCGGTGGTGACGTCGGCGGCGACCGCGCGCACCTCAGCGGCACCGGGCAGTGCACGCAGCTCTTCGGCAGCGACCTGCAGTGCAGCCTCGCCACGGGCCACGATCACCACGTTGACGCCCTCGCGCACCAGCGCACGCGCGCAGCCCAGGCCCAAGCCCTTGCTTGCGCCGCAGACCAGTGCCCAGCGGCCGTTGATACCCAGATCCATGCGTCAATCCCGTGGAATGAGGAAGGCGCTCATTGTCCGCCATCGGCCGGTGACAGGCCGGCAACGAAGTGTTGCAGGGCGCTGGCCACCTCGTCGGCATGGCCGAGGAAGGGTGCGTGGCCGCCATGGGCGATGGTCAGCGCCTGCGCACCCGGGGCCAATGCCGCAGCGGCCTGCATCGCCGCCGGAGACACCAGCCGGTCGCGCTGGCCGGCGATCCACAGGCTGGGTTTGCCCAGTGTTGGCAATGCGCCGCGCAGGTCGGTGCTTTCCAGCAGGCGCAGGCCTTCCAGCAGGGCCCGTTCGGTGGGCGCGCCGCGCTCAACCAGGCGTTGGCGCAGCGTGCGCAGCTCCTCGCGGGCGTGCGCCGAGCCCATCACATCCAGCGCCAGGAAGCGTTCCAGGGTGCCACCGAAATCGGTCGCCAGCTCGCGCCCGAACTGCTCGAACACCGCCGGCTCCACCGCATGCGGCCAGTCGTCGCCGCGCACGAAGCGCGGCGTGGCCGCGATCATCGCCAGCCCGCGCACTTTCGGAAGCGTTGCGGCGGCGTGCAGTGCGAACAGGCCGCCCAGTGACCAGCCGCACCACACCGCCGGCGGCGTGGCCGCGGCAATGGCGTTGACCACGAACGGCAGGCGCAACGGCGTGGTGTCTTCGCGGCTGTGGCCATGGCCCGGCAGATCAACCAGATGCAGGGTGAACCGGTCGGCCAGGCGCTGCACCAAGGGTGCGAACACACCGCCCTGCAGGGCCCAGCCATGGATCAGTACCAGGTCCGGCCCCTGGCCGGTGACGTCGATATGCATGGGAAAACGACAGCAGGCTCAGGCAAAGACAGGCAATGGCGGTGGCGCGGCGTCACGCACCGCCAGATCCACGCGATCGCGCGCGCTGGCGATCGCGTCCACCAGGCCACGCACCTGTTCCGGCGTGTGCAGGGCGGACAGGGTCACACGCAGGCGCGCCTTGCCTTCGGGCACCGTGGGCGGACGGATCGCGCCGACCAGCCAACCAGCCTGCTCCAGTGCCTTGGACATCGCCACGGCGCGGTGATCGTCACCACACAGCAGCGGCTGGATCGGCGTTTCCGAAGCCATCAGGTCCAGGCCATGGCGGCGTGCCTCGCTGCGGAACAGCGCGATCAGGTCGGTCAGTTTCGAGCGGCGCCAGTTGTCACGGCGTGCCAGGCGCACCGCTTCCAGTGCAGCGGCGGCCAGCGGTGGCGGCATCGCCGTGGTGTAGATGTAGGGGCGTGCGGTTTCAGCCAGGTGCTCGACCAGATCGTCGCGGCCCAGCACCAGCGCGCCGGAACCGCCCAGTGCCTTGCCCAGCGTGACCAGCTGCAGCGGCACATCGTCCACGCCCAGCCCGGCGGCGGCCACGGCACCACGGCCGTCACCGACCACACCTACGCCGTGCGCATCGTCCACATAGAACAGCGCCTGCTGCAGGCGTGCCACAAGCGACAATGCACGCAGCGGTGCGATGTCGCCATCCATGCTGAAGACACCATCGGTGGCCAGCATCGCCGCGCCGTCGGGCGCGTGCTTGAGCTGGCGCATCGCGCCTTCGGCATCAAGGTGCGGATAACGGCGCAGGCGCGCACCGGCCAGCCGCGTCGCATCCAAGAGGCTGGCGTGGTTGAGCTTGTCCTGCACGCAGACATCACGCTCTTCGCTCAGCAGTGCCTGCTGCACGGCCAGGTTGGCGGCGAAGCCACTACCGAACAGCAGCGCGCGCGGGTAGCCCAGCCACTCCGCCACTTCGCGCTCCAGCGCGTCATGCAGGGCGTGGTGGCCGCAGACCAGATGCGATGCACCGGCGCCGGTGCCTTCGCGTGCGGCGGCATCCTGCAGCGCGTTGACCACGCTGAACTGCTGGGCCAGGCCCAGATAATCATTGCTGCAGAAGCCGGTCAGCCACTGGCCGTCCACTTCCAGGCGGACGCCATCACGACGGTTGACCGTGCGCCGCGTGCGGCGACGGCCTTGGGCATCGCGCAGGGCGCGCTGGGCATGGAGGCGGGCGGTCAGGTCGGGGCGGGCCATGGCGGCTGAATGCGGCGACGGGGCGGCTAGGGTAGCGCGTTGCCGCGACACCTGCTTGTACCCCGTCTCAGGCCGCGTGAGCGCAGCCGCAGCCGGGCGCATCGGCGCTGATGTCGGCGTGCACTGTACCGCCGTGATCGTGGCCCTCGGCATCCACCTGCACCGCCATCGGTTGCAGTCCCAGCCGGGCGAACAGGGCCAGGTCGCGCTCACTCTCCGGGTTGCCGGCGGTCAGCAGCTTGTCGCCGTAGAAGATCGAATTGGCACCGGCCAGGAAGCACAGCGCCTGCAGTTCGTCACTCATGGCTTCGCGCCCGGCCGACAGCCGCACCATCGAGCGCGGCATGGCGATGCGTGCCACCGCGATCATGCGCACGAATTCGAACGGGTCCAGCTCCGCGCTGCCATGCAGCGGGGTGCCCGCCACCTGCACCAGCCTGTTGATCGGCACCGAATCGGGATGCGCCGGCAGCGTGGCCAGCGCCAGCAGCAGGCCAACGCGCTGCGCGCGCGTCTCGCCCATGCCGACAATGCCGCCGCAGCAGGTCTTCAGGCCGGCCTCGCGCACGTGCTCCAGCGTGTCCAGGCGGTCCTGGTACTGGCGCGTGTGGATGATCGAATCGTAGTAGTCCGGTGCGGTGTCGAGGTTGTGGTTGTAGTAGTCCAGGCCGGCGTCCTTCAGCGCGCGTGCCTGTTCGCCACTGAGCATGCCCAGCGTGGCGCAGGTCTCCAGGCCCAGCGCCTTCACCCCGGCGATCATCGCCGCTACCTTCGGGATGTCGCGGTCCTTCGGTGATCGCCACGCGGCACCCATGCAGAAACGCGACGCACCGGCGGCCTTGGCCTGGCGGGCCTTGGCCAGCACCGCATCGGTGTCCATCAGCTTCTGCGCGTTCACCCCGGTGCTGTAGCGCTGCGCCTGAGGGCAGTACGCGCAGTCTTCCGGGCAGCCTCCGGTCTTCACCGACAGCAGCGTGGAGACCTGTACCTGCGCCGGGTCGAAGTGCTCACGGTGGACCGCCGCGGCGCGGAACAGCAGCTCGGGCAACGGCAGGTCGAACAGGGCCTGCAGTTCGTCGTGTTGCCAGTCGTGGCGGATGGCAGCAGCCATGGCGGACCTTGGGTACGAGTGGAGCGAGGGCGGCAGTGTGGGTGGGTTGGTGAAGGCTGTCAACTAACTGGTAATTAATTCTGTTTACATAAATCGACTGCCAGAAATGCGCGCTACGGTGTAAGTTCATTGCCGCATACGGACTCGCGAGCACGTGCCATGGACAGCTACCAGCCCTACCCGATCCGCCGCCATGCGGTGCTGTGCAGCCTGGCCGAACTGCCTGACGGCGGCCTGCGCGTGGTGATGGATGATCTGCGCCAGGCCGAAGCGCCGGGGCAGTGGAAGAATCACACCTTCGTGACCTTCAAGGACTACGCGGCGGGGGAGCTCGATCCGGCGATGCTGCCGAAGGAGGAACTTGAAGCATTCGGTCACTATGTCTTGGTTCGCTTGTTGGCGATAAACGGTTGCCTGCGTGATACGGAGGAAGGTCCTGACAGCGATGTCCCTCTCACCGACCAGTAGCGGCAAAGCACCGCCGCGCTGACCGATGGAGGCATCGCCCGGATCGATGCGCAACTGCGTTTCCACTGCGATGGACAGTTCCGAACATCGCCTGCATCGTGGGGAACGCGATGTCGCTGGACCCGCAGCGCCACCCCGGCATTGCCGATGTCTTCTACGCCCAGCGTGTGCGCGAACGGGTTGCGCGCGGTGTACTGGAAGCGCGGGGTGAAAAAGCGCCGGTGGCGGGAGCGCCTGCGCGTCCAGCGATGTACGCACGGGGCAGGCAGTCGGGACGACCCGTATCGGGGCATTTCACCGCATCCTGCAAGGCCTTCGGCCACAGTGACCGCTGTCCACCTGCTCCCGCTGCGTCCACACTGCCTCGCATGAACGATCTCCATCGCCTTCGCGGCCGCATCACCGCGCTGGTCCCAAGCGAGGCCTGGCGCCGCCGTGCCGCGCTCTGGGGCGGGGCTGTGGCCGTAGCGCTGGTGGCCATCCTGTTTGCCAAGGCCAGCGACGCGGCCTTCCATCTGTTCCAGCGCATCACCGCGCACTCGCCGGGGTGGGCCCTGCTGCTCACGCCCGGCATCTTCGCGTTGCTGGCCTGGCTGACCAGTGGCGTGCTGAAACCCACGCGGGGCAGCGGCATTCCGCAGGTCATCGCTGCGTTGGACAAGCCCGATGAGCCGTTCCGGAAAACCAACTTGTCGCCCGCGGTCTCGGCGGGCAAGCTGTTGCTGACCTCGCTGTCCCTGCTCGGTGGCGCGTCCGTTGGTCGCGAGGGCCCGACCGTGCATGTGGGTGCCAGCCTGATGTACCTGTTCGGCCGCTGGTTCGGCTTCAAGGATCCGCGCGAACTCTCGCACTTCCTGCTGGCGGGTGGTGCAGCGGGCATCGCCGCGGCATTCAATACACCGCTGGCCGGCATCGTGTTCGCCATCGAGGAGCTCAGTGGCCGTTTCGAACATCGCTTCTCCGGCACCCTGTTGACCGCAGTGATCGTCGGCGGCGTGGTATCGCTCGGTCTGTTGGGCAACTACACCTACTTCGGCCATGTGAGCGCGCGCCTGCCGCTCGGCCAGGGCTGGCTGGCGATCCTGCTGTGCGGCGTAGTGGCCGGATTGCTGGGCGGATTGTTCGCGCGCGCGGTGCTGGCCAGTGCGGCGGGCCGCCCCCGTTGGCTCGGGCAACTACGGCAGCGGCATCCCGTGTTGCTGGCCGCAGGCTGCGGGCTTGTGGTGGTGCTGCTGGCCCTGGCGTTCGGAGAAGGCGCATTCGGCACCGGCTACGAACAGGCGCGCAGCCTGGTGCAGGGGCAGGCGATGGTGGGCCACGAGTTCGGTCTGATGAAGCTGCTGGCGAATCTGGCGTCCTACGTGGCGGGCATCCCCGGCGGCCTGTTCTCGCCGGCGCTGGCGGTCGGTGCCGGCCTTGGCCACAACCTGGCCGTACTGATGCCGGGCGTGGACCCGCGTGCGTTCGTGCTGCTGGGCATGTGCGCCTACCTGACCGGCGTCACCCAGGCCCCGCTGACCTCGGCGGTGATCTCGCTGGAGCTGACCGACAGTGGTGATCTGCTGCTGCCGATCCTGGCCACGGTGCTGATCGCACGCGGCGTGTCCGGGCTGGTGTGCCGCGTGCCGATCTACCGTGGGTTGGCGGAGCTGTTGATGGTGCCGAAAGCAGAGCCAGCTGATAGACCTCACTGATTACCTTGATCAACAGGACCAATCATCTCGAATCTTCACTCCAGCAGTGAAGCTGATTCCGCGCTGCACCGTCTACCCCATGCGCGGCGCGCCGCTGAAGATGCATCGACACCGGGGCTGCACCCGGACCCGCATCGAGAGCACCATGATCAACTGCCGTATCCGCAGCCTGGCGGCTGCCGTCCTGGCCCTGGCCAGTTCCCCCGCGCTGGCGATGTCCGGCGCGCCCATGCTGCCCAGCGAGCGCAGCATCGGTACCCTCGAACCGGTGGCGCGTTTCGAAGGTGCCATGCCCACCAGCGTGGCGGTATCAGAAACCGGGCGCATCTTCGTCAACTTCCCGCGCTGGGGCGATGACGTGAGCTACAGCGTGGCCGAATGGCGCGACGGCCGCGCCGTTCCCTATCCGGATGCGCGCATCAACAGCGCGGACGGAGCCGACCCGGCTGCACACTTTATCAGCGTGCAGAGCGTGGTGGCCGATGGCCAGGGCCGGCTGTGGGTGTTGGACACTGCAGCGCCCGGATTCTCCGCACCGCAGGCCGGTGGCGCCAAGCTGGTGGCGATCGATCTGGCTACCAATACCGTGGCCAGGACGCTGGTGTTCCCGGCCAACGTCATCGACGCGCGCACCTACGTCAACGATGTGCGCTTCGACTTCCGGGTCGGCCGCCAGGGCGTGGCCTACGTGACCGACTCGTCGCTGAGCGGTATCGGCGGCATCATCGTGATCGACCTCGCTACTGGCGTCGCGTCCAAGCGACTGGTCGGCCACGTATCAACCTCGGCCGATCCCGCCTTCGTGCCGATCGTGGAAGGGCAGCAGATGCGGCTGCGCAACGCGGATGGTTCGACGCAGCCGTTCACCGTGGCCGCCGATGGCATCGCCCTGTCGCCCGATGGCGCCACGCTGTTCTACACGCCCTTGTCCAGCCGTCATCTGTACAGCGTGCCGACCGCGCTGCTGCGCGATCCGAAGGTGAGTGAAGCGGAACTGGCGGCCGCGGTGGTCGACCACGGCGACAAGGGCGCCTCCGATGGCATGGAGATGGACGCCAACGGGCGGTTGTATGCCAGCGACTACGAGCACAACGCGATCCATGCCCGCGACGCGCAGGGGCGATGGACGACCGTGGTTCACGACCCGCGCATCCTGTGGCCGGATACGTTGTCGATGGGGCCGGACGGCTATCTGTACTTCACCGCCAACCAGCTGCACCGCCAAGCCGGATTCAATGGCGGCGTTGATCGGCGGCAGGCGCCGTACATGGTGTACCGCACGCGGGTGGATGCCGCGCCGGCGCCCACGAGATGAAGTGAGCCGTAAACGGGTAAGGATGCCTACGGGTTGAAGGGCGAGCGTCTGATGGCCCCAGGGCCGGGGTGCGATCACGCTGTAGTGCATGCCGGTCCTGTTCAAGTCCACTCGCCTCCTGCAGGCGGCGCTTCGCGTGCTGCTGCCACTGCGCTGCCTGGTATGCGGCGATCCGGGCGATGATGATCTCGACCTGTGCCGCGCCTGCCTCGCCGGACTCCCCTGGGCCGGCCGCGCCTGCCTGCGTTGCGCGCTGCCGTTGCCGGACACCGCCCTGATCGTCTGCGGCAGCTGCCGCGAGGAAGCGCCACCGCAGACGGCCACCCATGCCAGCCTGTTGTACCTGCCGCCAGTGGACCAGCTGCTGGTGCGCTACAAGTTCCATCAGGACCTGGCGGCTGGCCGCCTGCTGGCGCAGTTGATGCAGCGGGCACCGCCCGCCTGGTCATGCCCACCACTGGCGCCGGTACCCCTGCACCGCCGCCGCCTGCGCCAACGCGGCTACAACCAGGCTGCTGAACTGTGCCGGCTGCTGCCGATGCCGGTCTGGCATGGGCTGTACCGGCGGCGGCATACGGCGCCACAGTCCGAACGCACGGCCGAGCAGCGCAGGGAAAACCTGTTCGATGCGTTCGATGTACGCGGTCCGGTGCCACCCCGATTGACCGTGGTTGACGATGTGATGACCACCGGCAGTACGGTGATGGAGATTGCCGAAACGCTGCGCTGCGTGGGTGCTGAAGAGGTGCGGGTATGGGTGTGCGCGCGGGTGCCGTGATCGCTGTCTTCATCGCCGGGGGCTAGGATGAACCCGGTTCCGGATCGAAGGAGTGGCCATGAATTCCCCCTTGTCTCCCCTGTTGTCGGCAATCGGCCGTAGCTGGTGGATACTCCTGCTGTATGGCCTGGTCGCTCTTGGCTTCGGCATCATCGCCATCGGCTGGCCGCTGTCCGCCGCCATGGCATTGGCGTGGACGCTGGGCGTGATGGCCATCGTTGAAGGCGTCATCAGCCTGTTCGCACTGGTCAGCGGCGGCAGCGGCGCGTCGCGTGGCTGGCTGGCACTGTATGCCATCGCCTCGCTGGGTTTCGGCATCCTGGCGGTCATCAATCCGCTGGCCACCGCCAGCGTGCTGGTGCTGTTCCTGGCGGCGTGGCTGCTGGTGGCAGGCATCTATCGCATCGTATTCGCGATCCGCGTGCGCAAGCAGATCCAGGGTGAGTGGCTGCTGATCCTCAGCGGCGTGCTGGCGGTGGTGCTGGGCCTGCTGTTCGCGGCCAACCCGTACGCGGGCGTGGCGGTGACCACGCTGTGGATCGGCATTGGCAGCCTGCTGTACGGCCTGCTGCAGGTGCTGGTGGCGTTCAAGCTGCGGAAGCTGAAGTGAGAACGGCGCTTGCGTTGTTGCTGGGCGCGGCACTGGCCATGGCCGGATGCACGCCAGGTGCCACGCCCGCGGTGCAGGCGGTCGAGGGACATGTACCGCGCGCGGGTGTGGATGTACGCCTGAGCGCGGTCGATGCGGACGGCAAGGGCAGGCAGGTGCAGTGGCAGGGCGAAACCCTGGCCCTGCACGAGCCACCGATCGCCGGCAGCGCCGACATTGCCGATGTGCGCTACGTGCTGGATCAGGACAAGCAACCTGGCCTGCAGATCCGCTTTCGACACGAAGCGCACCAGCGCATCCACGATGGCACGGAAGCACTGGTGGGCCAGCGAGCGGCAATCAGCGTGGATGGCCGCGTGTTGATGGTGGCGACGGTGCAGGGCCCGTTCGGGGAGTCGATGATGCTGAGCGGGCTGCCGAGCATCGCCGAGGCGCAGGCGTTGGCGAAGCACATCACCGGTCAGTGACGGGCGCGCCAACATCCCCGCGCTACGCGGAGGTCGACCAAGGTCGACCGCTACCGGGCGAACCGTGCCTCGATCTCCTCCAGTGACTTGCCCTTGGTCTCCGGCAGCCAGAATGCGGCTACCAGGAAAAATACGAAGGTGCAGGCCGCCCAGAACACGAACATGCTGGCGTAGCCGTAGTGGCCCACCGTGGGCAGGAAGATGGCGGCGATGGTGGTCGACACGAACTGGTTGATCAGCAGTGCGATGCTCATGCCGTTGGAGCGGATGCGGTTCGGCATCAGTTCCGACAGTGCCAGCCACACGCACACGCCGGGACCGACCGCGAAGAACGCGACGAATACCAGGATGCAGGCGGCCACCGCCCAGCCATGTGCAGGCGGCGGCACCGGGCCGATGCGGGCCTGTTCGACGCGCAGCGGCGCCTGCGCGGCACTGGCGGGGTCGGCGAACGGGTTCAGATGCAACTTGCGGAAGAATGCGCCGATCACGCTGTCTGGCTGTACGGTGCCGGTGCGGTCGATACGCAGTTCGCGATCAATCAGGTTGTCGCTGCGCACGGCGCGCACATTGGTGAAGTCGCCGTAGGCGTACGACACGGTCAGCTGCAGCGGCCGGCCCTCGCTGTCGATGCCAGCACCGAGGCGCTCCCACTGGGCTTCATCCAGCACCAGCTGCAGGCCATCGCCGTTGACCGCCGCCTGCAACTGCGGCTGCACATCAGCGCGACCGCGCTCGGCCTGGAAGAACAGCGTGGCCGCTGCCAGCAGGGCCACGCAGATACCACCGCTGCCGAGCATCAGCAGGAACTTGCGGCCCTTGCGGTCGACCAGCAGCAACGCGACCACGGTCATCACCGCATTGAGCAGCTTGATCGCCACGTCGGCGCCGTTGGCCACTGAACCGGACAGGCCGGCCTGGTTGAGGATGTTCACCGCGTAGGCCAGTACCGAGTTGATGCCGGTGGCCTGGGTGCAGGCCAGCACGACGCAGGCGAGCAGGAACGGCACCACGTAGCGGCGGCTGAGCAGCGGGTCGCGCTTGCTGTCGCTGCTGCTCGATTCCGGCGCCTGGATCTGCGCAAGGGTGGGCTCCACATCGGCAGCAGGCAGAACGCGCTGCAGGCTGCGGCGGGCATCGTTGACACGGCCCCGGCGCACCAGCCAGCGCGGCGATTCGGACAGCCAGAAGATGCCGGCGCAGAACAGCAGGCCCGGCGCCAGGCAGCTCCAGAAGATGGTGCGCCAGGCGTGGTCCTTCACCGTGAACAGCTCCTGCGCCTGCTGTGCCAGCGGCAGCGAGCGCACGGCCTCGGCGGCGGCATCCACCGCATGTGCGTGGTACAGCCCGATCAGCGCGGCCAACACCAGGCCAATGGTCAGCAGCAGCTGGAACATCGCCGCACCCCGGCCACGTCGCTCGGGGCTGAGGACTTCGGCCAGGTACAGCGGTACCACCACGCCGATCAGGCCACCGCTGACGCCCTGCAGCAGGCGGCCCAGCAGCAGGGGTGTATAGCCCGAGGCCAACGCCATGATCGGAATCGAGGCGGTGAACAGCAGGCCGGCCAGCAGCATCGCGCCGCGGCGGCCGATCAGGTCGGCGATCATGCCGGCGAACAGCGAGGACAGCACGCTGCCCAGCAGTACCGCGGCCACCACGAAGCCAAGCTGCTGGCTGCTGAGCTGCCAGGCGTGGCTGGCGGTGGCTTCAAGATAGGGCAGGGCGCCGGCGATGATGCCGATGTCGATGCCGTACAGCAGGCCACCGAGGCCGCCGATGAAGAGCAGGTAACGTACGGGCCAGCGCGGAGCGGTGGAAGCGGGTACGGCGGGTGCGGTGGCTGCGGTCATCGGCGTATTCCTGGAATAGCGGGGATGGTGCGGGGCTGGGGCATTGCGCTTGCGCGCTTCATGTAGAGCCGAGCCATGCTCGGCGCGGACTTCGTCGATGCTGATGCGAAAAGCAGCCGAGCACGGCTATGCCGATCGTCCTGATCGGCACCCTCCGGGCCGTCGCAAGCGACGTTGGCAATGGCTCCTGCCATTGCCTTCGGCTCTACAGACGCGCGTCGCCTAGTGCAGGTCGATCACCCGGCCACCAACCACCACCTGCCGCAGGCGCAGTTCGGTGTCCAGTACCACCAGGTCGGCGCGGGCGTCGGGCGCAATGCGGCCGCGATCGCCCAGGCCCAGATAGTCGGCCGGGAAGGTGGAAACGCGCTGCGAGGCATCGGCCAGCTCCAGGCCCACGCGCACCAGGTTGCGCAGCCCCTGGTCCATGGTCAGCGCGCTGCCGGCCAGTGAACCGGTCGCCAGGCGCACGCAGCCGCCGCACTTGTGCACGCGCTGCTCGCCCAGCGCGTACTCGCCGTCGGGCATGCCGGTGGCGGCCGTCGCGTCGGTCACCGCATACAGGCGCGGGATCGCGCGCGCGGCCAGGCGGATCACGCCGGGATGGATGTGCTGCAGGTCGGGAATGATCTCGGCGTACTGTGCATGCGCCAGCGCCGCTGCGGCGATGCCGGGTCGGTAATGGTCGACACCGGTCATGCCATTGAACAGATGGGTGAAGCCGGAGGCGCCGGCCTGCAGCGCGGCTACGCCTTCCTCGTAGGTGCCGGCGCTGTGGCCGAGCTGCACGCGGATGCCCATCGCCGAAAGCGCGGGAATCAGTGCGGTGTGATCGCCGATTTCCGGTGCCAGCGTCATCACCCGGATCGCCGCCAGTGCGTGCAGTTGCTGCACCAGCGCCAGCGTCGCCTCGATCGTACGGTTGGGCTGTGCACCGAGCCGCTGCGGGCTGATGAACGGTCCTTCCAGATGCACGCCGACGATGCTGGCGGCGTCGGCATCGGGCGCCGCCATCGTCGCAGCCACGCCCTGCAGCGCGTGCTCGATCTCATCCAGGCCGGCGGTCATGGTGGTTGCCAGCAGCGTGGTGGTACCGAAGCGCAGATGGGTGCGCGCGATGGTGCGCGCCACGTCGCCGCCCTGCATCAGGTCCACCCCGGCCGCGCCGTGCACATGCAGGTCGATGAAGCCGGGCAGGATGACCGGCAGCTGCAGGTCGTCAGCACCACTGTGGTCATCCACCTGCAGCTGGCGCACATGTGAATCGAAGTGTACCTGGCCACGCCGCCAGCCCAGCGGGGTGAGGATGCGGCCATGCAGGGAACGGATGTCGGTCATGCGGGAGGCTCGGCAATGATCACTTCGATACCCAGCCGCTGCAGCCCTTCGCGGGTTGCCTCGTCGATGCCGGCGTCGGTGATGATGGCGTGGATCTGGTCGAGGCGGGCGATGCGGTGCAGGCTGACACGGCCGAACTTGGAGGCGTCGGTCAGCACCACGATGCGGCGCGCGCGCTCGACCATGCGGTGGTTGAGGCGGGCTTCGGCCTCGTCGTGGGTGGTCAGGCCGAACTGCAGGTCCAGGCCATCCACGCCAAGGAACAGGGTGTCGAAGCTGTACGAGTTGAGGCTGGCCTCGGCCTGGCTGCCCTGCAGCGACAGCGACTGCTGGCGCAGCAGGCCACCGGTCAGCAGCACGGTGATGCCCGCGGCATTGGCCAGTTCCCAGGCGATGTTCAGGCCATTGGTCATCACCGTCACGTCGCGATGCGCGCGCAGGTGGCGAGCCAGCGTCATCGTGGTCGAGCCGGAATCGATGATGATGTTGTCGCCCGGCTGCACCAGGCGCGCAGCGCGCGCACCGATCGATTCCTTCAACGGCAGGTTCAGCGCGTCCTTCTCATGGATGTCCTGTTCCTGCGGCGGCGTGCGCACCAGGGTGGCGCCGCCGTGGGTGCGGTTGGCCAGGCCCTGCGACTCGAAGTGGGTCAGGTCGGCACGGATGGTCACCGCCGACACGCCGAAACGCTCGACCAGATCGGCCACCTGCACCGAGCCGTGCTCGATCAGCAGCTGCAGGATCTGTTGCCGGCGGGAGCGGGTGTTGCGCATGGCCATTCTCGGTTTCGCGGGGAAAGGTAGAGATTAGCCGTTCGCAGCAACTGCGGCAGCCGAACGTGCGTTCTGCGTGCGGGTTCCGGCCTGGTTGGCGCTGCAGGCGCGCGCGTACTCGCCCAGGCACAGGCCGATGCGGTGCTGCACCAGCGCGGTGGGGGTGTTGGCCAGCGTGCCCTCACGCACGGCGCGGTACTGCTCCGGCAGGTACTGGCTGAGCAGCACCAGTGGCGGCGCGTGCTGTTCCAGGTTGGCGAACAGGGTCTGCACCGCCTGCACCAGCGCGGGCTCGCCCCAGTAGTAACGGCAGCGGTCACTGAAGGAGTAGCTGCGCAGCAGGCGCAGCGCCGTGTCATCGCCCTGGTAGTAGGACTGCCAGTACTTCGGCTGCGCCACCATCACCTCGTCCAGCACCTGCGGCAGGCGCGAGCACTGTGCCGCCGGCAGCAGTTCGGCCTCGATCGCGGCCAGCGCGAACAGCGCTTCGCGGTAGGCGAAGGTGGCCGCGGGCCCGACCTTGAGGATGGCGAAGTGGTCGCGCACCAGCGCGTGCAGGCCGCTCTCGCGCTGGTAGTCGGTGGAGTGCGCTTCGAACACGATGCGTGGCTGCTGTTCGAGGAAATCGGCCAGCGTACTGGCAGCGGCGGCGTCGTACTCGTGCACGCTGCTGTGGTCGAAGTCCACGCCCGGCTGCACCACCATCGCGATCACACGCTGCCACGCATCGCGCAGCTGCGGGGTATCGAAGGCCTGCCGGTGGATGGCCAGGGTCTGCGCGGCGGCGGCCGGCGTGGTCACCTGCAGGCCTTCGGCCAGCGAGGCTTCGCCTCCGGGAATCGGCACTTCGGTACCGATCACGTAGACCGGCGGCGGCAGGCCATGTTCGGCGGCGGTGCGTTCGGCGATTTCGGCCAGCTCGGCCGAGCGCGCAGCGACGATGGCATCGGGCAGCGGCACCGGATCATCGGCGCAGGACATGCTGCAATCCAGATGGATCTTGTGGAAACCGGCGGCGACGTAGGCTTCGATCAGCACGCGCGCGTGGGTCATCGCTTCGGCCGCCGGGCGCTTCTGCCAGGCATTCGGGCCGAGGTGGTCGCCGCCCAGCATCAGCCGCTCGCGCGGGAAGCCTTCTTCATCGGCCAGCGTGCCCACGTAGTCGCGGTACTGCGGCGGGGTCATGCCGGTGTAGCCGCCGAACTGGTCGACCTGGTTGGAGGTGGCCTCGATCAGCAGCACGGTGCCATGCGCCAGGGCGACGTGCATGGCCGCGCGCAGCACCTGCTCGTTGCTGCAACAGACGCTGTACAGGCCGACGTTGGCGCCGGCGCGGTGGGAAGCAAGCAGGGTCTGCAACGGGGACATGGTCAGGCTCCGGAGATCAGGAAAACGAGGGTTGGCAGGCGAGCAGGGCGGCACCACGTGCGCCACCGGCATCGCCGAACCGTGGCGGCACGATCGGCGGGACCTGCACGCCATTGAACAGATGGGTGGCGATGGCGGCCGGCAGCTGCTGGTACAGCGGCGCGTACTGCGAGAGTCCGCCGCCGAGCACGATCACGTGCGGGTCCAGTGCCAGCACCAGCGCGGCCAGGCTGTGGCCGAGCAGGTCACGATGGATGTCCAGCGCCTTGCGCGCGCGGGCATCGCCGGTTTCGGCCAGCGTGATCACCGCACTGGCGTCGACGGCGCTGCCTCCGAGGTGGCGTTCGATCATGGCCAATCCGCTGCCGGACACATAGCGCTCCACGCAGCCCTGCAGGCCGCAGCCGCAGTCCAGCAGCGGCAGGCCATGGCGCTGCAGCAGATGGCCGGGCACGCTCCAGTGGCCCCATTCGCCGGCCAGGCCGTTGAAGCCGGACAGCAGCCGGCCCTGCAGGCAGAAGCCACCGCCGGCACCGGTGCCGAGGATGGCGCCGAACATGCTGGGGTAGCCATCGGCGGCGCCGCCGTGCGCTTCCGACAGGGCAAAGCACTGCAGGTCATTGCCGAAATGCAGCGAGCGTTGCAGCCGCGCCTGCAGATCCTGCGCCACGCATTGGCCGGTCAGTGCGGGCACGTTCGCGCTGAGCTGGCGGCCGCTGCGGCGGTCACGCACGCCGGGCAGGGCAATGCCGATGGCCGCATCATTCCGGCCCAGCGCGGCGTCGGCCTCGGCCACCAGCGTCACCACGGCCTGCAGGAAACCATCGTAGTCGCCCTGCGGCGTGGCCACGCGGCGGCGCCAGGTGACCTGCATCGCCGCATCGCACGCCACCAGCTCGATCTTGGTGCCGCCGATGTCGATGCCATAGCAGGCGTGGGCGATCAGCTCAGCCATGGTGGATGGTGACGCCCTTGACGACGCGGTTGACGGTGCCGTCCGGGAACGGGTTGTCCGGGGTCAGTCCCAGCGCGGCCGAGCGCTGCAGCGCGAACAGCTGCGCGAAGCCCAGCCACACCGGTGCCAGCCACGGATCGTCCAGCGCCGGTACGGTGAGGGTGTAATCGTCATCGGCGCCGATGTCCGAATGTGGACCGATCGCCAGCACCTGCCCGGCTACGCCATCGCGGCGCAGTTCGTCCAGCAGGTCCTGCTCGTAGCGGCGCGCGAGCGGCTGCACGCTGCGCAGCACCACCACCAGGGTGTTGCCATCCAGCGTCGACTTGGGGCCGTGACGGAAGCCCAGCGGCGTGTTGGCCAGCGCCAGAACGCGGCCAGCGGTCAGCTCCAGCACCTTCAGTGCACACTCGCGGGCCAGCGCTTCCAGCGGGCCGCTGCCAAGGTAGATCACGCGGTTGAACGGGCGCTGCGCAAGCGTTGCCACTGGTGCGTCCCACTGCGCCTGCCCTTCGCGGGCCAGCGCGGCGATCTGCTTCAGGCGCGCCACGCGCGCATCCCACGGCGAGCGATCAAACACCGTCAGTGCCGCCAGCAGCATGCAGGTCAGGCTGCTGGTCATGGCGAAGGCACGGTCGCAGCTGGCCGACGGCATCAGCAGGGTGCACGTATCGCCACGGCCGGCGCCACGGCGGGCCAGTTCGCCATCGGCGTTGCAGGTGATGTCGAGGAAGCGCGCATCGTCCACATCGCTGCGCACGCGATCCACCGCTGCCACGCTTTCCGGGCTGGAGCCACTGCGGCCGAACGACACCAGCAGGGTCGGGCGGTCACGCTGCAGGTACAGCGCCGGGTGGGTCAGCAGGCTGGTGGTGTGCACCACGCGCACCTCGGCCGCCCACTGTGCGTTGATCGCGTCGGCCACCATCTCGGCGATGAAGCCGGAACTGCCGGCGCCGGTGAACAGCACGCGCTGGTTGGGATCGTTGAGGCTGTCGCCGAGGAAGGCCTGCAGGCGGTCGCGGGCACGCGACAGGTCCTGTGCGAGTGCTTCCCACAGCGCAGGCTGCTGGGCGATTTCGGTTGCGGTATCGGCTCCGCCAAGGCGCTGCCAGGCGGACACATCGGAAAGCAGGGTGACGTCCATTCGGAGGTTCCAGTTGGGCCAGCGCACCATCTGTGTTTTCTTTCGAAATGTCAAACATCGAAAGTAAAAAGAAAGAAAATGGCCGAGTGGCTTTCCCAGTCGCGGCATGACCAGGAAAACGAAAGGACGGGTCAAATGCCGTATCGCACAATGCTTAACAGGCGACTGCAAGCGCTTACACAAAGTATTGCGACGCAACAACTTTCGTTTCAATGGAATATATCTTCCTTTTTCCTTTCAATTTGTTGACATCTTTCGAATCGCTGCCCTAGAGTCGGCCCAATCGCTTTCGAAACGCCCGGTGAACGGGTTGGGAGTCCGCGTGGAAAACTGCGTACGTCGCTCGCCGCTGATGCTGGCCCTGTTGCCGGCCTTGATGCTGGCGTCCATGACGGCCAGGGCCGAGCCGGTCGGAAACCTGCGATCGGTCAGCGCCAGCGCCAGCCGCGATGGCGTGCAGGGCTGGGACCTGCAGACCGACAAGGGAGCGCGCATCCGCATTGAACTGCCGGCGACCGACATCATCCGCGTGCAGGCCGGCCGCAACGGCACGTTGACCGGCGCCGGCGACAAAGCCGCACCGATCGTGCTGCCGCAGCCCAAGGCGAACGTGCAGGCGCAGCTGGAAGAAGATGCGCAGGAAATCCGCGTGCGTACCGACGCACTGGTCCTGCATGTGCAGCGGCAACCGCTGCGCCTGCGCCTGGAACGCCTGGACAACGGCCAGCCCACCGCGCTGTGGCAGGAACTGCAGCCGCTGGACCTGGAGGCCACGCAGAGCGTGCAGGTGCTGTCCTCGCAGGCCGATGAGGGCTACTTCGGTGGCGGCCAGCAGAACGGCCGCTATCAGTTCAAGGGCCGCGAGCTGGAGGTGTCCTATTCCGGCGGCTGGGAAGAGGGCGACCGCCCCAGCCCGGCACCCATGCTGCTGAGCAGCCGTGGCTGGGGCATGCTGCGCAATACGTGGAGCGATGGCAGCTACGATCTGCGCGAGGCCGACCAGGCCACGCTGCTGCATCGCGAAGACCGCTTCGATGCCTACTACTTCGTCGGCGCGGACCTGCCCAAGCTGATCGAGCGTTACACCCAGCTGACCGGCCGCCCGAACATGGTGGCGCGCTGGGCGCTGTCCTATGGCGATGCCGACTGCTACAACGACCGCGACAACAGCAAGAAGCCCGGCACCGTGCCCGAAGGCTGGAGCGACGGCCCGACCGGCACCACGCCGGATGTGATCGACAGCGTGGCCAAGCAGTACCGCGCCCACGACATGCCCGGTGGCTGGATCCTGCCCAATGATGGCTACGGCTGCGGCTACAAGCAGTTGCCGGAAACGGTGAAGGGGCTCGCCGGCTACGGCTTCCGCACCGGCCTGTGGACCGAGAACGGCGTCGACAAGATCGCCTGGGAAGTCGGCAAGGCCGGCAGCCGCGTGCAGAAGCTGGACGTGGCCTGGACCGGCAAGGGCTACCAGTTCGCGATGGATGCCAACCGCCAGGCGTTCAACGGCATCCTCGACAACTCCGATTCGCGCCCGTTCCTGTGGACGGTGATGGGCTGGGCCGGTATCCAGCGCTACGCCGTAGCGTGGACCGGCGACCAGAGCAGCAGCTGGGATTACATCCGCTGGCACGTGCCGACCCTGGTCGGTTCGGGCCTGTCCGGCATGGCCTACGCCAGTGGCGACGTCGATGCAATCTTCGGCGGCAGCGCCGAGACCTTCACCCGCGACCTGCAGTGGAAGGCGTTCACCCCGGTGCTGATGGGCATGAGCGGCTGGTCGTCGAACGCGCGCAAGCACCCGTGGTGGTACGACGAGCCGTACCGCAGCATCAACCGCGATTACCTGAAGTTGAAGATGCGCCTGACCCCGTACATGTACGGGCTGGTGCACGAGGCCGCGCAGACCGGCGCACCGCCGGTGCGGGGGCTGATGTGGGACTACCCGCACGACCCGCATGCACAGGATGAGACCTACAAGTACCAGTTCCTGCTCGGCCGCGACCTGCTGGTGGCGCCGGTGTACCGCAGCCAGGCCGCCAGCCGTGGCTGGCGCCGCGACATTCACCTGCCGGCCGGCGGCTGGATCGACTACTGGGACGGCCGCCGCGTGCAGGCCGGTGCCGACGGCCGCCAGCTGGACCGCCAGGTGGACCTGGCCACGCTGCCGGTGTTCGTGCGCGCCGGTGCGATCCTGCCGATGTACCCGTCGATGCTGTTCGACGGCGAAAAGCCGCTCGATGAAGTGACCTTCGACCTGTACCCGCAGGGCGACTCGCAGTACACGTTGTACGAAGACGATGGCAACACGCGCCGCTACCAGCAGGGCGAGTCGAGCACGCAGGTAATCCGCGTGCAGGCGCCTGCACTGGGCAGTGGCCCGGTGCAGGTGCAGATCGATGCGGTGCAGGGCCAGTACAACGGCCAGCTGGCGCAGCGTCGTTATGGCCTGCGCGTGCTCAGCCGGCAGGCGCCACGTGCAGTGCAGGCCGGTGGCCGCGCGTTGCCAGCGCTGGCCGATGCGGCGGCGTTCAACGGTGCGGCTGAAGGCTGGTACTTCGATGCCAAGGAGCGCCGTGGCACGCTGCACGTGCGTACCGCTGTCCAGGACATCCGCCAGCCGCTGCAGCTGCAGCTGGACTTCGCGGCGGCCGCTGCGGCCGCCGACGATGCCTATCCGGCCGCGCCGGTACTCGGCCGCGAACTGCCCGCAGACAGCCTGCTGGTGGTCAACCGCCCGGCCGAGGAGCCCGGCCATGCGCTGGAGAACGCCTTCGATGACGATCCCAACACCTGGTTCCGCAGCGTGCGCAACCAGGCCGTGCGCACTGGCGCGCACGAGTGGGTGATCGGCTTCGGCGAGCGCAGGATGATCGATGGCATCGACATCGCACCGCGCAACGACAAGAACTGGAAGCACGGCCAGGTGCGCGATTACGAGGTGTACCTGGGCGACAGCAATGGCGAGTGGGGCGAGCCGATCGCCCGTGGCCGCCTGCAGCTGAAGGAAGGCGTGCAACGCATCGACTTCCCGGCCCATGCCGGCCGCCTGCTGCGCTTCCGCGTACTGAGCGTGCAGAACCCCGAAGGCGACGGCGCCAGCAGCACCGACCCGATGGTGACCGCCGCCCAGGGCAGCGCCCGCGCGTTCGATGCACTGCAGCCGCGCGACGTCGGCCCGATCGCACTGTCCACCTTCCACATCCTCGAACACCAGGAACCGGAGCGACCGGCCCGGCAGCGCTATCTCTCCGAGCTGCCGGTGCCGGCCGCGCTGGCCAGCCAGCTGCGTACCGACCAGTCCTTCCGTGGCGACGCCGGCATGCGCATGAACGGCCTGCAGTTCCGCCGTGGCCTGGGGGTCGGCGCCAACAGCCGCATCGACCTGCGCCTGCTGGGCGGCTGGCACCTGCTGCGTGCCGACCTCGGCATCGACGACGCCTGCCGCAACGCCGGCGGCCTGCAGTTCCAGGTATGGGGCGACAACCGCCTGCTGTACGACAGCGGCCTGGTGAAGGCGCCCGGCGTGGTCAAGCCGGAGCTGGACATCCGTGGCCTTTCCACCCTGAGCCTGCGCACGCTGGGTGCGCAGGGCAGCCAACCCGCCCAGGTCTGTGCCAACTGGGCCAACGCCGTACTGATCGGCCAGGAGGGCGACTCCGCCAGCATCGTCGCCCCATGACCCCCACGTAACACCGCTCCTCCCCCGCCCCATCCCGACTACGGCCCTCATGGCCGTGGCCCGGGAGCGTTTTGCCCGCCGAACGCCCACGCGCTCACTCAGTTGCGCCGCACCCCTGCCAGGAGAGAACCCCGATGTTGCCCGCCCGCCACCACCGCCCCCCCTGCCGCTCGATCGCTCCGCTGACGCTGGCCATTGCCGGCGCGCTGTTCTCGCTTGCTGCTCCTGCCTTCGCCCAGGAGAGCAAGGACAACGCCACCGACCTCGCCCGTATCGAGGTCACCGGCTCCAACATTCGTCGCACCGACGTTGAAACCGCCTCGCCGGTGCAGGTGATCAGCAAGCAGGACATCCAGAACATGGGTGCGCGCACGCTGCTGCAGGTGCTCGACAACCTGCCGGCCGCTCGCCCCGCGCAGCAGGATGCGCGCTCGCTGTTCACCGGTTCCGATGGTGCCTCGCAGGCCAACCTGCGCGGGTTGGGCGCACAGGGCACACTGGTGCTGCTGAACGGTCGCCGCCTGTCGTACTACGGCGCACCGGCCGGGTTCCAGACCCAGTTCGTCAACATCGATGCGATCCCGGCGGCGGCCATCGAGCGCATGGAAGTACTGACCGACGGCGCGTCGGCCGTGTACGGTACCGACGCGGTGGCCGGCGTGATCAACGTGATCACCAAGCGCAACTTCCAGGGTGCCGAGATCAGCTTCACCAACGACACCTCCTCGCGCATCGATTCCTACGGTGAGCGCCAGGCCAGCATCACCGCCGGCTTCGGTGACCTGGCCGAGAACCGCTTCAACATCTACGGCGCGGTCAACATGTACCGTCGCGACGCGATTCCGCTGAGCGATTTCTACGACAAGCGTCCGGACCAGTACTACGTCAACAACCCGAACTACCTCAATAACCTGCGCCTGGGCGTGGGCAGCAGGCCGGGCGAGTTCAACCCGGGCACCTACTTCGCCTTCGATCCGGTCACCGGCCGCCGCGTGCAGGAAGCTGCGCCGGGCTGCAAGAACGTGTTGACCAGTGAAGCGGCCGGCCCGCGTTGCGTCTGGGAAACCTGGATGAACAACGAGATCGATGCCGGCGCCAAGTCCGAGCGCAACACCGCCTACCTCAACGGCACCTTCCTGGTCGGTGACAACACCGAGATCTTCGCCGAGGCGACCTACACCGACATCGACCTGCGCGCCAACGGCGGCACGCCGCGCACCTACGGCACCACGACCGGCAACCCGACCAGCTGGTTCTCGCGCAACACCGGCAACACCGTCAACCAGTTCCTGTACCCGTTCCTGGGCCCGAACAACGAGTACAACCACGCCAGCCCGCAGTTGAAGGCCATGATGGGCGGCGTGGTCGGCCTGAACTACCTGCTGCAGGATGCCGGCCCGAACTATTTCGGCCAGCGCAATACCGACAAGAGCTATCGTGTGCTGGCGGGCGCACGTGGCAACGTGGGTGACTGGAACTGGGAAACCGCCTTCGCCAGCGCGGGTACCCACTCCACCACCTACCAGACGATCAACGTCAACACCAAGGGCTTCGAGAAGGCGTTCGGGCCGTACACGATCGATCCTGGTACCGGTCGGGTGATCATCTCCGACCACCCGGCGTACAAGTTCGGCGAGATCAGCGAAGCCAACGCCGCGTTGATCCGTGAAGCGTTCCCGACCTTCGACATCCAGTCGTGGACCCGCCTGCATACCCTGGACGGCAAGATCGAAGGACCGCTGTTCCAGCTGCCGGCGGGCGAGATGCGCGCCGCGTTCGGCTTCAACGCCAGCCGTGAGACCTTCTACACCCCGGGCAATGCCGATGCGGCCAATGGCCTGATCACCCAGCAGGGCGGCTCGTGGTTCGACGGCAAGCGCAACACCTACGCGCTGTTCGCCGAGACCGTGGCACCGATCACCGACAAGCTGGAACTGGATGCGGCGGTGCGCGTGGACAAGTACCCGAACTTCAGCGCCAACATCGCGCCGAAGATAGGCTTCAAGTACCAGGCGTTCGATCAGCTGATGCTGCGCGGCACCTATTCCACCGGCTTCCGCGCACCGAGCCTGGCCGAGTCCGGCAACGGCGGCGTGTTCGCCCAGCTCGGTGGCTTCCGTGACGAACTGCGCTGCGGCGAGACCAACGCCATCGCCAACCTGCTGCTGAAGTCGCAGCGGCCGGGTGACGTCGACCTCGGCAAGACCCTGCTGAACGTCGATTGCAGCCGTACCGTCGCGCGCATGACCCAGCCGAACAAGGATCTGAAGCCGGAGAAGGCGAAGATCGCCACCCTCGGCTTCGTCTACGAGCCAGCGAGCTGGCTGTCGGTGTCGGCCGACTACTGGTTCATCTACCGCAACAATGAAATCGTCGCGCCGGATTATCGCCGCATGGAAGACATCATCTCGATGTCGCGCTCGCCGATCACCGACAGCGACCGCGCCAACCTGGCGCAGCTGGCGGCAATGTGCGCCGATCCGGCCAGCGGCGTGAGCTGCCCGGCCACCCTGCCGGGCTACTCCGCCGGCAACGTGGCCAGCGTGGTCGGCCAATACAAGAACCGCGGCAAGACGCTTATCGACGGCTTCGACATCGACGCGCGCAGCCGCTTCTCGCTGGGCGACTGGGGTAATCTGAACATCGGCCTGGCCGCCACCATCGCCAACCGCAACCGCTTCTACATGGATGCGGAGAACGGCTGGTACTACGGCGACGTGGTGGGCTACTACAACAACCCGCGCCTGCGTGCCACGCTCAATGCAGACTGGACCTACAAGCAGGTGACCACCAGCATGTTCGTCAACTACGTGGGTGGCACCAAGTGGGCCACCGACCAGATCGACGAAGAGAGCAACAACAAGGAAACCTGCACCGGCGGTTACCTGGCCCTGCAGAAGAGCAAGTGCGATGGTGCACCGTCGTGGTGGACCGCCAACATGAGCGTCACCTGGCGCCCGGACGATGCGTGGAACCTGAGCTTCACCGTCAAGAACCTGTTCAACCGCCTGCCGTTCTACGATCCGAACAGCTTCCTGGGTGACTCCAGTGACTACGCCACCATCTTCGGTCGTGGTTACAGTGTGACCATCGGCTACCGGTTCAAGTAATTCCGTTTGCGTGACCTGGCGTGCCGGCTGCGGCCGGCACGCTGCCAAGAGGAGAGATGTCTGCCATGAAGCGTAGGGAATTCATCGCGGCCAGTGCCGCTGTCGCCGCCAGCAGCCTGCTGCCGCAGACCCCGGCATGGGCACGCGGGCGCAAGGTGCGTCTGGCCATGATCGGTACCGGCATGCGCGGGCTGGTGCTGCTGAAGGAGCTGGTGCGTCGCGACGACGTCGAAGTGGTTGCCCTGTGCGACATCGAGCCGATCATGCTCGGTCGCGCCATGGAGATGGTGGCGAAGGCCGGCAAGCCCGCGCCGAAGACCTATGGCCAGGATCGTGACACCAACGCGTGGAAGCGCCTGCTGGAACAGAAGGGCATCGATGGCGTGATCATCGCCACGCCGTGGGAGTACCACGCACCAATGGCGATTGCCGCCATGCAGGCCGGCGTGGCCGTGGGCTGTGAAGTGGTGGCCGGCATCACCCTGCAGGACCACTGGGACGTGCTGAAGACCCAGCTGAGCACCGGCACCCCGTACATGCTGCTGGAGAACGTCTGCTACCGCCGCGACGTGATGGCCGCGCTGCAGATGGTGCGCCAGGGCCTGTTCGGCGAACTGGTGCATCTGCAGGCCGGCTACCAGCACGACCTGCGCGGCGTGAAGTTCAATTCCGGCGACCCCAACCAGCCCTACGACAGCGGCGTGGAGTTCGGTCCGAAGGGCTGGAGCGAAGCTCGCTGGCGCACCGAGCATTCGGTGGAACGCAATGGTGAGCTGTACCCCAGCCACGGCATCGGCCCCTGTGCGATGTACACCGGCATCAACCGTGGCAACCGCTTCACCCACATCAACGCCTTCGCGACCAAGGCACGCGGCCTGCACGAATACACCGTGGCCAAGAGTGGCGGCACCACCCACCCCAGCACCCAGGTGAAGTTCAAGCTCGGCGATATCGTCACCACCACGCTGGCGTGCGAGAACGGCGAGACCATTCTGCTGCAGCACGACACCTCGCTGCCGCGCCCGTACTCGATGGGCTTCCGCGTGCAGGGCACCAAGGGCCTGTGGATGGATGTGAACCATTCGATCCACATCGAAGGCCGCAGCCCGCCGCACCAGTGGGAAGAGTTCAAGAAGTACCAGGACGAGTACGAGCACCCGCTGTGGAAGCAGAATGCCGACACCGCCGCCAGCGCCGGCCACGGCGGCATGGACTGGTTCGTCATCCATGCATTTGTTGAAGCGCTCAAAGCCAAGGCACCGATGCCGATCGACATCTACGACGCGGTGACCTGGAGTGCGATCACCCCGTTGAGCGAGCAGTCGATCGCCAACGGTTTCCAGACGCTGGAGTTCCCGGACTTTACTGCTGGTGCGTGGAAGACGCGCAAGCCGATCTTCGCGTTCGACGGTAAGTATTGAGGTTTACACCCTTCCACGCTGTGACGGAGACGCCGGGCACTGCCCGGTGTTTCTGTTTCTGGAGGCATTCGCCTTGTAGAGCCGAGCCCACGCTCGGCTGCTTGTTCGGTCGGCCGCTCGCTTTATCAGAAAACTCTGAAATCCGACCCGCTCCACACTTTATGACTTGAATGTGTAAACGACATCGGAGATAACGTCCCCCATGCGGTCAGACCGCATTCCGGACCAGGGACGATCCGAAGCATGACGTGGTGAGGCAACCGCCCCACGTTCTCGTTCCTGCCGGTGCTGTGTTTGTCCAGGAAGGAGAACAGGGATGTTGGAACGACTGAAGACCATTTCGTGTGCCGCACTGGCGATGATCGCGCTGGGGAGCTTGGCTCCTTGGGGTGCGCAGGCGCAGGAGGTGCAGAAGAAATGGGAGAGCTACCTGTCGATGGGCCAGCCGCGAGCTACCGAAGCGGCGGTGCAGAAGGACATCAAGTCGCTCTTTTCCCAGTACGAAAAGGACAAACCGTTCAATTGGCATGTCAAACGCCAACGCGTCCTTGGAAAGAAGGTCATCTACGATTACCGGGTGAGACCCGAGAAGATCGTTACTACCGACTGGGTCTACATCCACTCAGGGCAGGAGTACTCATCCGAAGATCAGATTCGTAGCGTGATCCTCGCTACCCGCGTCAGCGACCCGCAGTGCCCGGCGACTTCACTCACGGAGGATCCTTGGGTGGAGCTCCTTGGACTTGGCAGGGGCGACGACGGTAGCGTCACCAACGAGGAGAAGAATTTCCATTACACCTTGAACTTCTATCATCAGAGCACTCAAGAATGCTCGTCGATAGTGGGGTGGGAGCATGTGCGCCGGGCCAGAACGGCGCTTTGTCCGAATCGACCGTCCCTGACGTGGAATGAGGCCCTGCAGATGTGCTCTCTGGTCCAGCAGGACGAGCCGCACATGTCGCCCATGCTCTCCTACACAAGCGGGCCGCTGCCGCCGCAGCAGTGTCCTGTTGGTAACCCGTGTGATCCGACCACTGGCGATAAATCCCAGCCTGAGCCGGATTTCAACCTTGGATGGGTGAGCTTCCAACGCCACTATCACTCCCTGACGAGCACGGCGGGCGGCGCGTTGGGTACGGGCTGGACCCATTCCCACAATCTGCGGCTTACCGCAGGCGTAGACGATTCCACCTTCCCTCCCAGCTCCGAACTGAAAGTTGGGCTGATCGGCGCCGATGGCGGGCAGATCGCATTCCAGAAAGTGGGGGCAAGCTACGAAGCCATGGACGGAAGCGGTGATCGCGCGGTCCAGCAGGGCACCAACTGGCAACTTTCACGTGCCGGAGAGCGCATTTATTTTGATGCTGATGGCTTGATGCAGCGCCGTGATTTCGAAGACGGTACTTCGCTGACCTATGCACACGACAGCCGCGGCCGCCTGCTCAGCATCACCCATTCAACCGGTCGGCGCGTGGATGTCCAGTACCTCGCGCCGGGCGACGATTCACTGATCTCGGCCCTGGTGATCGCCGGCCAGCCTGTGGTGAGCTACGCCTATTCTCCGGCCGGGGAACTGATCACCGCGACCTATGCCGACGGTGCCAGCCGTACCTATCACTATGAGGACGCCCGCTTCCCGGGCTACCTGACCGGCGTGACCGCCGAAGACAACCAGCGCTACAGCTGGTACGGCTATGACACGCAAGGGCGAGTCACCTGCAGCCGCCATTCCGGCGATTGCAGCCAAGCCGACGTGGGCATTGATGGCGTGCGCCTGGAGTACACCCCGGCAGGCACCACCATCGTCACCGACGCACTGGGCAAGCAGAGCACCTACGCCTTGACCGCCAGCGGTACCAGCGGCCTTCCGCGCAAGGTCAATGGCATCACCGAAAGCAACGGCAGCATCACTCGCGCCTATCTGCCCGAGGGGACCGATTTCCGGCGTCGGCTGCAGTCGGTGACCGATCGCCGTGGCGTCGTTACCAACTACGCCTATGCGGAGGCCAGCGACGCTGTCGCAGGTGCTGTCAGTGTGACCACCACCACCGAAGCGGCCGGTACTCCAGACCAGCGCATCAGCGAAACGCGCGTGGCCATGGACAGCAATCGGCTGGTGCAGCAGACCGTCGGTAACCGTGAGATCCGCATCGCACGCAACGCGCGCCTCCAGCCAACCACCATCACCGTGCGCGACAGGGTGACAGGTGATACCCGCATCACCACGCAGACCTACTGTGAGGCCGAAGGGCCGGAGTGCCCGCTGGTGGGACTGCTGCGTAGCGTGGATGGCCCACGCAGTGATGTGGCGGATGTCTCCACCTATGCCTACTACACCGCAGACGACGCGGGATGCGCGACCAGTGGTGCCTGCAGTTATCGCAAGGGCGACCTGCGCAGCGTGACCAATGCGCTGGGCCAGACGGTCGAGACCTTGGCCTACGACGCGTTCGGGCGGCCGTTGTCGGTCAAGGATGCCAACGGCGTGGTCACCGATTACACCTACCATGCGCGCGGCTGGCCGACCTCGGTCACCGTGCGCGGTGCCACCACAGCCGAGGACCGGGTGACCCAGATCAGCTACTGGCCGACCGGCCAGGTGCAGCAGGTCACCGAGCCGGACGGCAGCAGTGTCACCTATGTCTATGACGCCGCCCAGCGCTTGACCGATATTGCGGACAACAGCGGCAACACGATCCACTACGTATTGGACAACGCCGGCAACCGCCTCAAGGAAGACACGCTGGATGCAGGCGGCACCCTGCGCCGTACCCTGGCGCGGACGTTCAACACGCTTGGCCAGCTGACCGCGCTGAAGGATGCGGGCAACCACGCCACCGGCTTTGCCTACGATGCCAACGGCAACCCACAGACGGTGACCGATGCCCTGCAGCGCGTGACCAGCCAGCAGTACGATCCGTTGAACCGCTTGGCGCAGACCCTGCAGGACGTCGGCGGCGTCGCGGCGGAGATCCGCAGCCAGTACAACGCGCTGGACCAGGTCACCCAGGTCACCGACCCGAAGGGCCTGCATACGACCTATGCCTACAACGGTTTCGGTGAGCTGACCGGGCAGGTCAGCCCGGACAGTGGCGCCAGCAGCTTCACTGTGGATGCGGCGGGCAACCGCAAGACGGCCACCGATGCGCGCGGCGTCACCGCCACCTATCACTACGATGCGCTCAACCGCCTGATTGGCATTGCCTATCCGGATCCCAATCTGGATGTCGGCTATAGCTATGACGTGGCGCCGGCCGCCTGTGCCGCCGACGAACGCTTTGCCAAGGGACGTCTGGGGCAGGTGCTGCATGCCAATGGCAGCACCCAGTACTGCCACGACCGCTTCGGCCAGGTCACCCGCAAGGTGCAGACCGTCAATGGTGTCGCCAGCACGCTGCGCTATGCCTACAGCAAGTCGGGGCGCCTGACTGCGTTGACCTACCCCGACGGCAGCGTGGCCGACTACGTGCGCGATACCCAGGGCCGCATCAGCCAGATCGGCCTGACCCGGCCCGGCCAGGCACGCCAGATCGTGGTGAACAACGTGACCTATGCGGCCTTCGGCCCGGCGACCGGCTGGACCTACGGCAACGGCCGCCAGCTGCAGCGTCCGCTGGATCTGGACTATCGCCCGCAGGCGGTGCATGACCCCGCGGCAGGCGGCCTGTCGCTGGGCTATGGCTATGACCCGGTCGGTTCGATCACCGAACTGAAGAACGGCACAGGCTCGACGGTGCTGGCCAAGTACGCCTACGACGCGCTGGGTCGCCTGACCCAGACCCAGGACGGGACGACAGGCACGCCGATTGAAACCTATGCCTACGACGCCACCGGCAATCGCACCGCGCTGACCACCTCGGCAGGCACCGCCAGCTACACCTATCCCGCAACCAGCCACCGGCTGACCGCCGTGGACGGCGAAGCGCGCAACCATGACGCAGCGGGGAATACCACCAGCATCGGCAGCAAGACGTTCACCTACAGCGATGCCAACCGCATGAACGCGGTGAAGCAGGGCAATGCCACACTGGAAAGCTACGGTTACAACCATCGCGGTGAACGCGTACTGCGTACCCCGGGTAGTGGCGCAGCGCAGATCACCCTGTACGACGAAGCAGGGCAGTGGCTGGGCAACTACTCGGCTACGGGCCAGGCGCAGCAGCAGGCCATCTGGCTGGACAACTATCCGGTAGCGCTGATCAACGTGCCGAGCGCCGGCGTGCCGGAACTGACCTACGTGCAGCCGGATCATCTGGGTACGCCGCGCGTGGTGATCGATCCGGTGCGCGATGTCGCGATCTGGGAGTGGAGCAACAAGAGCGAAGTGTTCGGCAACCAGATTCCGAGTGCCGACCCGGATGGCGATGGCGTGGCATTCGAGCTGGCACTGCGCTTCCCGGGCCAGCAGGCCACGGATGCGAGTGGGTTGTTCTACAACTACCAGCGTGAGTATGAACCAATGGTGGGGCGGTACTCGCAGAGTGATCCGATTGGTTTGGTTGGAGGCATCAGTACTTATTCATATGTGAGTGGGAACCCTGCGTCTGCTTTGGATCGTCTTGGCTTACAGTCCGGTGCAGCTCGGGCTATGCGATTGCCACCTCCAGCGTATCGGCCTGGAAGTGGTTACCAGCAGTGGAATCCTGACCTCCCGGGCTATGGGGAAGGGCAAGCTCCTGCGCCATACATTGATATGAGTCCGATCCACTCGCCAATCGATGCTTTCATTGGTGCGACGGTAAGTTTGCCAGTAATCGTGGATGCTCTCGCCAACCTCTACTTCAGCAAGAAAAAGGACGGTGCGCGATCCAAGCCTACGAACTGTCCAGTAGGAACACTCCCTATAGACACGGCCAAAAAATCCTTCGGGCTTGATCATGGTGCCGTTGAAACCATTAAGGAAGGTTCCGCTGCTAGCCCGACGCACTGGACTGGTATAGCCCCAAATGGCGATATTTGGGTTGGGACGCAGGACGGCAAAGGTAGAATAGAGGGGAATATTAGTGATTATGGTTTTGGGAGGTGATGCGTGAGTGGTCTTTTGGTGAATATTTCACTTAGGTTTTTCCATCCCTCTGTTTCTGCTGAATCCATTAGGGAGGAAATTGGTTTGGAGTCCCGCTTTGCCCGCAGTGCAGGCGAGCCTAGACCAGCTCGGCAGGGTGAGGATCAGCAGCTCTATGAATTTACCTATCTATCTATTCCTCTCGCGAGGAAGGTGAATGTCGAGTTGGATGAGGAGATCTCCCGTTGGTGCGATTTTCTGATAAACAAGCGTGAGTTCATTGGCCACATCACAGATACGGGAGGGAGGGCAGAATTCTATATCAGCATCTTTGTGGGCGGACTTGGCGGATTTGAACTGGATCGTGCAGTTCTCACCAGAGTCACAACTTTGGGCCTCGGTTTGGCGGTGGAAATTTACCCGCCTTCGGGCGACGAGACGTAGAGCGCCTCGGGTGCGCGGTCGAATCGGCTGCATCGGTAATGTGGTCGGCAGAGGGGATGTCATCTATCTATCCCTGGATCCAGATGCGGTTCTGGAGGAGGACGTCTGGGAACTGGCCGCATTGTTCAGGAGGTATCGGATTCCACTGGCCCAGCTGCGAACGCTGGAGGCAGGCAGGTACTTTCGAGCGCTGCGCGATGCCTTGCGCGAGTAGGGCGCCAAGCGGGAGGCAAGGTGCATGAGCTCCCGCACTCCTCCACAAAAGAACGCGATCAGCCTGCACGCCCTCGGAGAGGTACAAGATGAAAGCCAGGCAGATTCTTCGGTACGGGCTGGCCAACGCGGTGTCGTGTGGAGCACTCTGGCTGTTCCTGCACTTTGTGGGCAGGGCGCTTTACGCCTTCGACTCACATCGAGTTTTCTTCTGGCTGTACGCCGTCAGCCTTCTGTTGCTGGGAATCTGCGCACGGGTTCCCGCCGCGGGCCGCCTTACGGTCAGGCGGCTTGCCAAGGGGGCTGGCTTGGGGCTGCTCGCGGGCCTTCTGGCCCAGGTCGTGGTGCTTGTACTGGAAGCCTATAGATTCAGCGGATTCAGCCCATCGCTGCTCTGGCAGGTACCGGTTTCGCTGACGGTGATGAGCGTCGTGCTGCTCACGCCGCTCTGGGGCGTAGTGCTGGTTGCCCTCACTGCCGAACACCGCCGCGACAACAACCCACATCAGGCCTCGAAGCCATGAAGCACCTGACCGCCTTCTGCCTCGTGGTTGCACTGACATCCTGTGCAGCGCATCCGAACCGCACCACGAAGTGTCCGCCGGCCCATTTCACCTACGTCGGCACCGAGAGCGTCGACGGACTGACCTACGGGCGCTTCCAGGTCACCCACAATGCTGATCAGCCGCTTCAGCTGTGGGTGGATGAGAGACGCAGGTTGAACCCAAGGACCGCTCGCGCAGAAATGAGGCGCACAGGCGAGGATGCCTGGCGGCCTTACAACGTGATCCTTGAGGAAATCACACCGGGAGCGATCGGGCTGTCGATCGGGCAGGATGAACAGCAGAGCGTTCTGTTCGATGGTGATGGCCTGTTCCTGCCCGGCGCATCCAGCGCGGGCGCGAATTACTCCATCGTGGTACAGGACGCTGCCGGTTGCGAGCATCGCTCGGCAACGTTCATTCCCTGACATTTCTGGCGGCGCGCCGGCCAGGCAACGAAGGAAAAATGGCGCGCCCGGAGGGATTCGAACCCCCGACCAATGGCTTCGGAAGCCACTACTCTATCCGGCTGAGCTACGGGCGCGTTGTAGAACCGCCGCGCCGTCGGCCAGTGCCGGGGCGGGCATCGCAGCGCCATGAGGCGGTGCGGGACCGGCATTCTATCCAGTTTCGTCGAACAAATCTCCCCCCACCGGCAAAGCCCTGCCAGAGGGGCAGGAGTATCCTATCGCCATGGCTGATACCCCCCTCACTTCGCCGCAGTCGCAGGCGACGCCGCGTTGGCGGCATTACTGGAGTCTGATGCGCGCTGATCGCCCGATCGGCACGTTGCTGCTGCTGTGGCCCACGTGGTGGGCGTTATGGCTGGCTGCCGGCGGCCTGCCGCCGCTGTGGACGCTGTTCGTGTTCACCGCCGGCGTGTGGCTGACCCGCTCGGCCGGTTGCGTCATCAACGACTACGCTGACCGCTGGCTCGACCCGCATGTGGAGCGCACCAAGGCGCGGCCGCTGGCCACCGGCGCGATCAGCGGTCGCGCAGCGCTGGCGCTGTTCGCCGTACTGATGCTGGTGGCCTTCGGCCTGGTGCTGACCCTGAACGGGCTGACCATCGGCCTGAGCTTCATCGGCGTGTTCCTGGCCGCCAGCTATCCGTACCTGAAGCGCTACACCCATCTGCCGCAGGTCTACCTGGGCATGTCGTTCGGCTGGGGCATCCCGATGGCGTTCGCCGCCGTGCAGGGCGAGGTGCCGATGCTGGGCTGGCTGCTGTATGCCGGCAACATCCTGTGGTCCACCGCCTACGACACCTGGTATGCCATGGTCGACCGCGAGGACGACCTGAAGATGGGCTCGCACTCCACCGCGATCCTGTTCGGCGATCTCGATCTGGTCATCCAGGGCGTGCTGTACGCGCTGTTCCTGGCCACCATGGCGCTGGTTGGCGTGCGCGGCGGGCTGGGTGGCTACTACCTGGCCGGCGTGGCCGTGGCCACCGCGCTGGTGGTGTACGAATTCTGGATCTGCCGCAACCGCGAGCGCGGCCCGTGTTTCAAGGCGTTCCTGCACAACAACTGGGTCGGCGCCGCGCTGTTTGCCGGTATCGCCGTGGACCTGGCGCTGCGTTGAACCTACGGCGGGGTAGAGCCGGCCGCTGGCCGGCTGCACCCGTGCGCGATCCCGAGTTTGCCGGCCAGCGGCCGGCACTACCGCCACCTACGACCAATAGGTGGCAGACAGCCCACACCCCACCGCCCAGAATCGGTCCATCGAACCTGGGAGGGTAGGCGATGGCCTCGACGGCAGCAGTACAGGACGGCTGGATGGCGCGCGCAGCGCTGCGCTCGGCCGCCTGGGCGGAAAAGTGGTTCCCCGATGCGTACGTGTTCGCGGTGCTGGGCGTGGTCATCGTCGCACTGGCCGCGATGGGCTTCGGTTCGACCCCTCAGGCCACCGCCAGCGCCTTTGGTGACGGCTTCTGGAGCCTGATCCCCTTCACCATGCAGATGGCCTTCGTGGTCATCGGCGGCTACGCCGTGGCGACCGCGCCGGTGGTCGCACGCTTCATCGACTTCCTGGCCCGGGTGCCGCGCACCGGTCGCGGTGCGGTGGTGTACGTGGGCCTGGTCAGCATGCTCGCCTCGCTGCTCAGCTGGGGCTTCTCGCTGGTGTTCGGTGGCCTGCTGGTCCGCGCGCTGGCCCGTCGCACCGAACTGCGCATGGACTACCGCGCCGCCGGTGCGTCGGCCTATCTCGGCCTGGGCGCAGTGTGGGCGATGGGGCTGAGCTCGTCGGCCGCACAGTTGCAGGCCAACCCGGCCAGCATGCCGCCGGGGCTGGTGGAGATCACCGGCGTATTGCCGTTCACCGAAACCATCTTTCTGTGGCAGTCGATCGCCCTGACCGCAGTGCTGATCCTTGTCTCGCTGCTGATCGCCTGGCTGACCGCGCCTGCAGCCGGCAGTGCGCGTACCGCCGAGGAATTTCCCGGCGCTGCGCAGGCCGAGCCGGAACCGCTGCAGCGACGCACGCGCCCGGGCGAATGGCTGGAATACAGCCCGTTGCTGACCGTGCTGCTCTCGCTGCTGGCGTTCGGCTGGCTGTTCAACGAGTTCGCCAACAAGCCGGTGGTCACTGCCATCGCCAACCTCAACACCTACAACTTCCTTTTCATTTCGCTGGGCCTGCTGCTGCACTGGCGCCCGCGCAGCTTCCTCAACGCGGTGGCCAAGGCGGTGCCGAGCACCACCGGCGTGCTGATCCAGTTCCCGCTGTACGGCGGTATCGCGATGATCCTCACCCACGCCGCCGGTGGTGACGGGCAGACCCTGGCGCACCGGCTGTCGAGCCTGTTCGTGCACGTGGCCAGCACCGATTCGTTCGCGCTGGTGATGGGCATCTACTCGGCGGTGCTGGGCTTCTTCGTGCCGTCCGGTGGCGGCAAGTGGATCATCGAGGCGCCGTACGTGATGCAGGCCGCCAACGAGCTGAAGGCGCACCTGGGCTGGGCAGTGCAGGTCTACAACGCGGCCGAAGCGCTGCCGAACCTGATCAACCCGTTCTGGATGCTGCCATTGCTGGGCGTGCTGGGGCTGAAGGCACGCGACATCGTGGGCTTCACCTTCATCCAGTTGCTGGTGCACATCCCGCTGGTGCTGGGCCTGTTGTGGCTGCTGGGCATGACCCTGGCGTATGTGCCGCCGGTGATGCCGTGAGTGCAGGGCTGGCGTCCGTGCGCGAGCAGGACGCCAGCTCCGTTCAGCGCGTGTTTCCTGCAGAGCACGCCATGAATGCGCGCAGTCGCGCTGACGGCATGAGCACATGCCGAACCCATATGAATCCTTCATCGGCTTGTGCCGCAAGGGGCTTTGCCCGTTCATTCACGCGCGTACACACCAATGTAGCCGCCCACCAACGCGCGATTAACTCTTCGCTGCAGACGATGGCCCCGTCCACCGCATTCCGCGTGTGGCTTTGGAGATCGGACATGGCACAGCAGAACCAGAACCCGAACCAGAAGCAGCAGGGCCAGCAGAACCAGCAGGATCAGCAGCAGGGGCGTGGCCGCGACCAGCAGCAGCAACAGCAGCAGGAACAGCAGCAGCGCAACCAGCGCAACCAGCAACAGGGTGGGCAGGACGAGGAGGAGTGACTTCGGTACCCACTTCCTGTGATGCGCGAAGCCCCGCCCCGTGCGGGGCTTCGCTTATTCCAGCACGCCAATGCGTTGCAGCACCGGCGCTGCTGACATGTCGTTCGGATTGGTGCCCGGCTGATCCTGCGGCACCTCCATGCCCATGGCGCGGTAGAGATCGACCCAGTGCTGTGCGATCTGCCCGGTCTTCGGGTTGCGGAAGTTCATCGGCTGCAGTGCGAACACATGGTGCGCACGGAACGCACGTTCGATGAAATCCGAACAGTAGTAGCTGTCCTCATTCAACACATACGACGTGTTGTAGGGCTTGCCCAGCATCATGCGTGCGGTCGCGATCGCATCCTTGATGGCAGCCTGCTGCGATGCGCGCAGCCGATAGACCACGACCTGCCGCTGCTTGCCTCGGGCGTCCTCGCGGAACTGATCCAGCGTCTGCCGGCGCGAGCCTTTCTCATCCGCATGCAGTACCTCCCAGCCGTCTGGCGCCGCAGCGACCAGGGCCACGTGATCGAAGCTGGGTGCGCCCTGCTTGCCGGTGGCATCGTCGATGGCCGCGCTCAGGCCGGCATGGCCGGCGGTGACGAACAGCAGATCGCCTTCCCGGACCTCCAGCGCGGCCGCACCACCAGGCCACAGCGTTGGCAGCAGCAGGGAGAGGGCAAGCAGGAATGCGCGCATGGGGCCAGGGTCGAAGCGTGTGCGGCGTAGTCTAACGGCTGCTGCGATGACGTTGATTTCAGTATTAGTGTGATATTGGTCACAATTCGGCATGTCGGGATATTCCTGACAGCGGATGTTGAAACTGAATTGACCGAGGCATGGCTATCCTTGCCTCCCTACCGCGCCGGAACCGCGCGCGACCGCCCGGAATCAGGAGGATCCCGTGAACCAGCTCCGCCCCGTTGCCCTGCTTGCGCTTGCCCTGGGGCTTGCGCTGTCCGGCTGCAAGCCTGCGCCCCAGGCAGCCCCCGCTGACGCCGCCGCACCGGCTCCGACCAGCACGGCCACTGCCACGACGCCGGCCACGCCGGTTGCCGCGGCCCCGGCAGACGCTTCTGCCAGCTGCCCCCATCCGGTCTTCGACGACTTCCTCAAGCATTTCGGCAACGAGATCGCGCTGCAGGAAACGTCCACTGCCGATCCGCTGCTGGACAGCCACATCGACAGCGAAGCCGAGCCGGAGCCACGCAAGGTGGAGGAGAAGGTGCCGCTTGCCAAGGTCGAATGGCCGGTGATGCCGGACCCGGCCACGCTGCAGCGCCAGGGCCGCGAGATGCAGGTCACCCGCCTGCCCGATGGCCAGGTACAGGTGCAGATGCGCACTCCCGATACCAGCGACCAGCAGATCTACACCTTTGCCCAGAAGCCGTGCTGGCAACTGGTCAAGCGTGAGGACGAATCGATCTGACCCCTGAGCGACCGCCTGCGAGCGGTCGTGTGATTCACCCAAGGAGCCCCGCATGCGTCTGTCTCCCGTTGCCCCCGTACTGGCCCTGATGCTTGCTGCCTGCAGCGGCCCTGAGGCGGCTGCACCGGCGGCCCCTGCTTCCACTGACCCGGCAGCGACGCCGGCCGCACCTGCGGCTGCCGTTGCGGACCATTCCACCTCTCTTACGCGCGACGAGACCGGCATGCATATCGATTGCCAAGGCACCCGCCTGCACCTGGCGGCCCAGCCCACCCAAGACACGGACGCTTCCCGGCTGACCACGCTGGAAATTGAAAAGGACGGCGCACGCCAGGCCATTGCTGCGCCCAAGGAGATGGACGGCTATACCGCCGTTGGCCTGGCCTGCGTGCAGGACCGCAGCGGTACGCCGTACTTCGTCGTGCAGTACGGTGAACTGCCGTTCGGCTGCAGCTTCTGCGAGTGGTACTACCTGTACGACGCCAGTGGCCGCCAGTTGACCCACAGCACACCGCCGCTGCGCGGCGCGGAAGGCGAGGAGCAGGAGCCCAACAACGACGAGTACGAGAAGTTGATCGACTCGCTCGGCATCAAGCACCCGGAGGTGAACTACATCGAAGACTGAGCGCAGCGGCAGGACGTCGCACGCGCGCTGTGAACGCAGCACTGCAGTACCGCAGTACCAGAAGTACCAGAAGTACCAGGAGCAGTACCCCTTAAGGAAATTCCCTTTTTCATAGAATGGATAGCACAGACATGGCAGACATCTACCAGGACATGGTCCAGCCCCGCGGGGCGGCCTACAGCAGTGACCGCATCAAATCGTGGAGCCACTACCGCGAGCCGATCGACCAGAGCGACGGCCGCCTGCATGGCAACTCCCGTCGGTGGGGCGATGCGACCCCGGAAGTACAGTCACGGGTGATCGACACGATCATCGAGTCGGCGCGCGAGAAGGGCCTGACCCCACGCGAAACGGCGCACGTACTGGCCATCGCCCGCGTTGAATCGGGTTTCAACCCCGATGCCGCCGCTGGCACCACCTCGGCCTCGGGCCTGGGCCAGTTCATCGACAAGACCGGCAACCACTACCACCTCAACAACCGCAACCGCTTCGACGTCGGCGCACAGTCCGATGCACTGGTTGACCATTACATCGATAACCGCACGCTGGCGCACAAGCGCGGCCAGGGTGAGGAGTACATCTACAAGTACCATCACGACGGCCCGACCCGCGATTACGGCGGCCTCACCCTGTCTGAAAAGAAGGTGATGCCGTACGTGGACAAGTACGAGCGGTTCGTGGAGCAGCGCCTGGGACTGACCCACGGCCAGCCCCAGGGCAGCCACGCGGCCCCCGCCGTAGCTGCGGCCACGCACGCGCAGGCCAAGCCGGCAGCGGCGCATGCCGAAGCCCAGACCCGCAACTTCGAGCAGACGATGCAGGTGATGCTGCCCCCGCAGAACGGGGTCAAGCCGCACATTACCGGTGAGTTCGGCGAACACCGCGCGCACAAGCCGCACGGTGGCACCGACTTCAACTATGTCGGCGGCCAGCACGGCCGTAATCTGCAGCACCCGACCGTCAACGCGCCGATCTCCGGAACGGTGACGTTCGTCGGTGGCGACTACGGTACGGTGAAGATCAGGGATGCACAGGGCAACTCGCACGAGATCCTGCACCTGCAGTCGACCCAGGTGAAGGAAGGCCAGCCGATCAAGGCGGGCGAGCCGATCGGCACCATGGGCGGGCGTGGCCCGGGCGGTGCGGGTCAGTATGCCCAGCACGTGCATTACCAGTTGAAGGATCCGCACGGCAAGCTGCTCAGCCCGCAGGACTTCTGGGACCACGGCAAGCTGAAGGAAACCGGCAAGGGTGGCCATTCGCATGATGCCGACCACAACGGTGTGCTGCGCCAGGGGGCCAAGGGCGAGGAAGTGACTGCGCTGCAGAAGGAACTCAACCGCCTGGGCGTGCGCGACGGCCAAGGCAATCCGCTGAGCGAGGACGGCAAGTTCGGTGCCAATACCAGGGACGCACTGATCGCCTACCAGAAGCAGCACGGGCTCTCCGCCGACGGCGTGGCGGGTCCGGCGACGCTGGGCAAGCTGGCCGAAGGCCGCAGCCATGCCGAGGCGGCGCCGAAGGGGCCGCAGCTGGGCGACAAGGCGCATCCGGATACGCCGCTGCACAATGCGATCCGTGGCCACATGCCGGGCATGATCTCCAACGAGATGAGCGCGCATGTGACCGCCCAGGCCAAGGCCGCCGGCATCGATTCGCCGGAAAAGCTGCAGGGCGTCACCGTGCAGGATGGCAAGGCCTTCGTCGTGGGCACCGTTCCCGGCTTCCGTACTGCGGTGGACATGACCCAGGCGGCACCGAGCCTGCAGGAGACCAGCGCTGCAATGCTGGCCAAGCATGAGCCTTCGCAGCAACACGTGCAGGACGAGCAGCAGCGGGTGGCCATGGGCCGTTGACCGCTGCGTGTGAAGAAGTGTGTGGTAAAGGAGGCCGGCCGGGGTAATCCGGCCGGCTTTTCCGTTCATGGGGCAAGGACATACACGGATGCCGTTTCGCATGATGCGCAGCACCGCCATTGCAAGGCACGGCGTCCACATGAGCCGGGTGCTGCCGTGGCGCAACGCATGGCAGTGGGTAGGGCTGGCACTGCTGCTCTGCCTGCTGCCGCTGCCAGTGCTGGCGGCGGCCCCGATTCCGGCACTGGACGACCCGGTGGTGGACACCGCCAACGCGCTGTCCGCCAGCACCCGCGCCACGCTGCGCGAGCAGGCATTGCAGCTGCAGGCACGCAAAGGCGCGCAACTGCAGGTGCTGGTGGTGCCCAGTGTTGGCGATGACGGCATCGAAGCCTATGCACAGCGTGTCTTCGACCAGTGGCAGCTGGGCCGCGCCGGTGTCGATGACGGGGTGTTGCTGCTGGTGGCGGTGCAGGACAGGCGCGTACGCATCCAGACAGGCTATGGCCTGGAAGGCACCATTCCCGATGCCTATGCCGCGCGCATCATCGACAAGGCGATCGTGCCGCGCCTGCGCGAAGGAGACCTGGACCAGGGCATGCTGGACGGCAGCAGGGTGCTGGTGGCGCTGATCGATGGCGAGCCGCTGCCGCCCGAGCAGGATTCATCCGCACGCAACCTGTTGCCAGCGGATTGGCGTACAGGGGATTCGGTCGTTGCCCTGACCTTGCTGGTGGGGTTCCTGGCCGGTCTGTGGCGATCACCGCCGCGCCTGCTGGCCACCAGGACCGAGGCCGAGTTCAGCGGTAAGCGCCGTGAGCGGCGGCGCAAGGCACTGGCAGCCAATGCGGCAATGCCCAGGCCGAATTGGCCGACATTGCCTGCCTGGGGCAGACCGTTGCTGGTAACGGCAGTGATGGCCGCTGGGTTGGTTTCGGCGACGCTGCTGCTGCCGCGGCATGTGCTGCCTGCGCTGTTCTTCGTGCTGTTACCGGCCGTACCGGTGGCGGCGCTGCTGGGGTGGTGCTGGCGTCGCAGCCGTGGTCTGCGCATCGTGCTGTCCGGCATGTTGGCCGTCAGTATCGGTTTCTTCATGGTGATGCTGGTTCGTGGTCAGTTGCCGCCCAGCCTTGCCCTGCACACGTTGCTGAACCTGGCGGTCGCCATTGCCGCCATGCTGGTGTTCTTCCTGGTGCAGGCCGGCCGCGCGCGCTGGCGGAAGAACCGCAACAGCTTCGCCGTGCGCCTGGTGGTGCTGGTGCTGTTGACCGGCGGCTATGCGCTGGGCGCGCTGCTGGCCATCGACCAGGCCAGCGACGAGAACGCACGCGTGTTGGCGACGATCGTGTCCTGCGCAAGCACGCTGTTCCTGTACTTCATCTGGGTGTTCACCCTGTTGCCCGGCGAAAAAGCACGCAGCGGACAAAGGTCGTCCCAACGCTACCGTTCCTCGTCCAGCACCTCGTCGTCGAGTTCGTCCTCGAGCAGTTCCGGCGGCTGGTCCGGTGGCGGTGGTCGCAGCGGCGGTGGCGGCGCTTCGGGCAGCTGGTAGCTCAGGCCGCCCACACCCGCCAGCCCAGCGCCGCATCGCGCAGTTCGCCGCTGCCGCTCACATCACCCACCTGCAGCTGCACGCCCTGCGCATTGGGCAGGTCTTTCTGCTCGGGGAACCAACGACGGTCGGCGGCGACGATGATCAGCAGGCCCTCGTCGTCGCCCACCGGTGCGAACTGCGGCGAAGGCGGGCTGATCGGCTGCAGGCCGAAGCGCTGGCTGGACTGTTCGCGCACCGCATCGACATCGTGGCTGGGCAGGCCAACCTCGCTCAGGCAGGTCAGCTCGCTGCCATGGAAAGCGCCTGCGCGCGTGCTGACTGGCAGACGGCGCCGGCCGATCAACTCGAGGATCAGGCCATCGGGACCGGTGAAGTACACCGACTGCGACTGCCAGCTGCTCTCCAGCGCAAAGTAATCCAGGCCCTCAGGATTACGTTGCAGCGGGGTACGTTCGCGCAACCAGGCCATCGCCTCGCTGAAGCGGTTGTCCGGTACGTTGAAGGCCAGGTGCACGCCACCGACGGGGTGATCACCCGCCGCCTGCAGTTCGATCGTGCTCCAGCCGATGTGCACATGGTTGCCGACCACGCGCTGCTGCAGCACATCGTGGAAATACGCGGCGACGGTGGCGACGTCGGACACCGGCAGGGTGAGGTGAAGCAGGCGCATGACCGATTCTCCATGGACGCGCTCACTGTAACGCTGGGGCCTGCCCGGCGGCCACTAGCGCAGTGAATGGTTGAAGAATCGTATTGCTGCGTCCACTGCCTGGGCGTGGGTCTGCGCCTTCGGCACCGACGTCCTGCACAGGTCCTGCAGCCGCCGCTGTCCGGTCGGGGTGCATGCGGCGAGGAAATCGTAATGGCCGACACCGGGCAGCGCCTGCAGTGCAGCGCCCGCAATCACCGCACGCGCAGCCTCGCCATTGGTCTGCGGTGGCGCAACCGTGTCAGCCTCGCCCAGTACGATCGACACGGGCTGTTCCAGCGAGGAGAGCTGCTCGGGCGCAAAGGCCTGCACGATTGCCGGTGCCAGCAGGAACACCGCGCGCACGCCGGGAATGGCGCGCGCGTCGTTGGCGTGGGACATCCACGGCGACAGCTCGGGCGACGCCGCAGCGGCAACACGCGCCTCCATCGTGTGCGTGGCCGCTTCCTGCTGGGGCCGGCAGACGCCGTCATCCGGATGCGCCGTGCAGAAGGCCAGCAGTCGCTGCAGGTCCGGTCGCGCACCGGCCGCCACCAGTGCGGTGTAGCCGCCGGCCGAGAATCCGGCGACCCCCAGGCGCTCGGGATCGACATGGGGGCCCAGCACCGGATCGGCCTGCACAGCCGCCAGTGCGGCACGCAGGTCATCGGCGCGCAGCCAAGTCAGCACGCTGCCGGGCAGGGTCATGCTGTCAACGCCGTTGTTGCCCGGATGATCAACTGCGATCACCAGATAGCCTGCCCGCGCCAACGCGGTGCCCAGCCAGCCCATCATGCGCGCGCTGCCGCCGTTGCCATGGGAGAGCAGCAAGGTCGGCAGGCGATCACCCGCGACCGGCGCATCCTTGGACGACCGGCCGACCTCGAACAGCGGCGCGTCGGGTGGACCGATGGTCAGCACGGTCTCCCGGCTGCCTGCAGGTGCCGGATACCAGACCGTGTAGCGCAAGGCGTCGCGGCGCTCTGCGTCGCGCACGGCCGCGCTGGCCAGCGTCGTTGTGCCGTGGCGCTCGCCGGCCACCCCGCTTTCGCGAGCGGCGCCGGTGCTTGTGAACGCCATCAGCATCGCTCCCAGCACAGCAGCGGTCATGCGCATCTTCAACTCCTTGTCAGTGGGGACGGTCGTCGACGGGCAGCCAGATTTCCACGCCGCCCTGGCCGGTGTGCTCGTCGAACCGGGCGTCGTAGCGCTCCAGATCCGGCGCATCGGCGAGGCTCAGGTTGGAAGCAGGAAGATAATGATCCAGCAACCAGAACCAGGTCGAGCGGATGGCCGAGATGTGCCCGCTGTGCCAGGCCACCAGGTAGCGGCGCGCCGGGATGTCCACGCGTTGCCAGTGCGCAGGCACGCTCGGCACCGTGCTTGCCGGCAGTGCCGCGATGTAATCGAAGCCACCCTTGTCATCACTGTTGCAGCACACGCCGAAGCTGATCGGCGCCGGCATCGGCCATTCGCGGTTGAGCTGCGCCCACTGGCCGGGAATCGCGCCGCCACTGCCGCGGGTATGCCGCACGCCGATGCCGGCCACCTGGAACGCGGGCGTCTCGAGCAGGCGGGGGGCTTCAATGCAGGCGGACGGGGCCTCGTCCATGCGGATCGCCTGCACCAGCGCCAGCCCATCGGTGCCCTGTTCGCGTACGCGCTCCGGCGTCTGTCCGAACTGTTCGCTGAAGGCACGCGTGAAGGCGGCATGGGTGGTATAGCCGGCACCCAGCGCCACCTGCAGGATGTCGCCGGCGCCGTTGGCCAACTGCTGCGCGGCAGCGGTCAGGCGGCGCCCGCGCAGGTAGCGCACCACCGAGGTGCCGGTGCGGGCCTGGAACAGGCGCGACAGATGGAATGGCGACAGGCCCGCCGCAGCGGCAATGTCGGCCAGCGCCAGTGGCTGGTCCGCGTGGGTTTCGATGTACCACAACGCCTTGCCTGTCGCGCTCATCCTGCCGTTCCTCGAATCCAATGCTGGGCACAGTAGCGGATCGGCAGGCGCGGCGTTTAGCAGTTCTTGCGCCTGTGCGGACTCAAGCTGTCGCACTGACGTCATGCCTCCTTCACACATCGCGCCGAGACTGCGCGCCTTGTCCAGGCCTGTTGTGTGTGCACAGGTGCTGGCCCTGTCGCGTCCTCCCGGAGCCCTGCCGTGCATCGTTCGAAGCTTTCGCGTTCCATCCTCCTTGCCCTTTGCATGGCCAGCGCAGGAGGCGCGATTGCAGCGGAGGCCGATGCGGTCGATGCCGCCGGCGGCAGCCGCGCCGTGCCCACCCAGCTCGACGCGATGCTGGTCACCGGTACCCGCGCGTCCAACCGCACCCAGTTCGAAACGCTGGCGCCGGTGGATGTGTTCAGCAAGGAAGACATCAGGTCCGTCGAATCCACCGACCTGAAGGACGTGCTGGCGCAGCTGGTGCCATCATTCGTGGTGCAGCGCCTGCCGATGGCGGACGGCCAGGTGTTCGTGCGTCCGGCCACCCTGCGTGGCCTGTCGCCGGACCAGACCCTGGTGCTGGTCAACGGGCGCCGCTTCCATCGCAGCGCGCTGCTCGGCAACCGCGGTGCGCAGGCGGCAGATCTGGCACAGATTCCCACCAGTGCGATCAAGCGCATCGAGGTGCTGCGTGATGGCGCGTCGGCGCAGTACGGCTCGGACGCCATCGCCGGTGTCATCAACATCATCCTCGAGGATGGCCCGGGTAGCGAGATCACCGCCGGCTATTCGCAGTACGCGCAGGGTGACGGTGCCTCGGGCGATTTCAGTGCGCGCACCGGCTGGTCGCTGGGCGACTATGGCAGCCTGGTGCTGTTCGCCGAATCGTCCAACTCCGACGCTACCTCGCGCACGCGCCAGCGCCCGGACGCGATCGCCTTCCAGGCTGCACATCCGGAACTGGACGTGCCCAATCCGGTGCAGCGCTGGGGCCAGCCGGAACTGGAAAGCCGCCGCGTCGGCTTCAACGTGAAGGCCAATGCCAGCGAGACGCTGGAGTTCTATGCCTTCGGCTTGTACAGCCACAGCGATGGCGTCAGTGATTTCAACTGGCGCAATCCGGACACTACCACCGGTGCGTACCGCACCACCGCCATCTTCCCGGGCTGGAACCTGCGCTCGCTGTATCCGGTCGGCTTCAGCCCGCAGTACGGCAACGTCCAGAACGACCTGCAGCTGGTCGGTGGCCTGCGCGGCGAGATCACGCCCAAGCTGCGCTGGGATGTCAGCGCCTCGTATGGCCGCAACGCCATCGACTACAGCTTGAAGACCTCGATCAATGCCTCGCTCGGCCCGGCCAGCCCGACCGCGTTCGATCTTGGCCGACTGACCCAGACCGAGAAGAACGCCAACGCAGACTTCAACTACGAGTGGGACGTGGCCGCGCTGTCCCAGCCGGTCAACGTCGCCTTCGGTGGCGAGTTCCGCCAGGAGACCTACCAGGTGCGTGCCGGCGACCCGGCCTCGTACGCGGTGGGTCCGGGCGCGGCTGCAGGCCTGGAGGCCAATTCCAATGGCGCGCCCGGCTTCTCGGCCAGCCAGGCCGGGCAGTGGAGCCAGCGCAGCAAGGCCGCCTACGTGGACATGGAAGTACCGCTGGGCGAGCGCTGGAGCATCGGTGCAGCCGGCCGCTACGAGGACTTCTCCAGCTTCGGCAGCACGCTGGACGGCAAGCTCTCGGCGCGCTTCGCGATCACCCCGGACGTAGCCCTGCGCGGTACCGTGTCCAGCGGCTTCCGTGCGCCGACGCCGGCGCAGCTCAATACCACCAGCACCACCCAGGGGTTGGATACGCGCACGCTGCAGATCTTCACCAGTGGCCGTCTGTCGCCGAACGATCCGCTGGCGCAGCTGCTCGGCGCCAGGCCGCTGAAGCCGGAACAATCGCGTACCGCGTCGCTGGGCCTGGCCTGGCGCACCGACCTGGGCCTGTCCGGCTCGGTGGATGTCTACCAGATCAAGCTCAGCGACCGCTTCAGCCAGTCGGCCAGTTTCGCCATTCCGGCCGGTACGCCCAATCCGCTGGGCTATACCTCGGTGAACTATTTCACCAACGACTTCGATACCACCACTACCGGCGTGGACGTGGTCGGCAACTACCTGCGCGATCTCGGCGCCGGCCGCATGACGCTGACCCTGGCCTACAACTACAACCGCATCCGCGTGGACAACGGCAGCACCTCGGTGGCCACCAACGAGACCCAGCGCGTGCTGTTCGAGGATCGCCTGCCCGAGCACAAGGGCAGCCTGACCGGAAGCTGGGACATCGGCGCCTGGTCGCTGATGGCACGCATGCGCTACTACGGCGCCTGGACCGATTCCAGCGGCAATGCAGTGGGCGATATCTACCAGCGCTTCGGCGCGATGAGCTTCCTCGACCTGGCCGTCGGCTATCGCATCAACGAACATCACAGCCTGCGTGTGGGGGCCGACAACGTATTCGACCGCTATCCGGACGAAGCCACCTTCCAGGCCAGTCGCGGCCTGGTCTACTCGCGCAACGCGCCGTACGACACCGACGGCGCCAACCTGTACGCACAGTACCGGCTGAGCTTCTGATGGACCCGGCCCGCCGCTCCCTGTTGCGTGCCGGCACCTTGCTGCCGGCCGCAGCCGCACTTTCTTCACTGCCGGCCATGGCTGCCACGCGTTACGCTGCGTCCATGCAGATTCCCGCAACGACCGTGGCGCCGGACGTGCTGGCCCGCGATGAAAACTACTGGGCCGCCGTGGCCAGCCACTTCGATGTCACCGACGAAGTGAACCATCTGGAGAACGGCTACTGGGGCGCGATGGGCCGCGAGACGCTGGCCAGCTACCAGCGCCACACCGCGGAAGTGAACCGAGGCAATGCCTGGTATGGCCGCCGTGAGTTCCCGGCGCAGTACATGGCGGTGCAGCGGCAGGTGGCCGAACTGCTGGGCGTGGGCGCCGACGAGATCGCACTGACCCGCGGTGCCACCGAGGCGATGCTGGCGCTGATCGGCGGCTACAACCGCCTGCAGCCCGGCGACCAGGTGCTGTACGCCGATATCGACTACGACAGCATGATCGGCGCGATGCGCTGGCTGCAGCAGCGTCGCGGCGTGCAGGCCGAGCGCATCGCGCTGCCGGCAGTGCCCGACCATGCGCAGATCCTGCAGGCCTACGAGGCCACGTTCGCGCGGCTGCCTCGCCTGAAACTGGTGCTGCTGACCCAGGTCAGCCATCGCCATGGACTGGTGCTGCCGGTGGCCGAAATCGCCGAACGTGCGCGCGCACGCGGCATCGACGTGATCGTTGATGCTGCACACGGGTTTGGCCAGATCGACTACGCAGTGCCGCAGCTCAAGGCCGATTTCGTTGGCATCAACCTGCACAAGTGGATCGGTGCGCCGGTCGGCGTCGGCGCGATGTATGTGCGCAAGGGCCGCGTTGCGGACCTGGACCCGTACATGGGCGAGACCGACGATGGCCGCGTGGGCAGCCGTGTGCACACCGGCACGGTCAACTTCGCCGCTTACCTGGCGCTGCCGGAAGCGATCGCGCTGCACCAGCGCATCGGCGCGGCCAACAAGCAGGCGCGCCTGCGCTACCTGCGCGAGCGCTGGACCGTCCCGGCGCGGCAGATGGCGCATATCGAAGTGCTGTCGTCGCCTGATCCGGCGCTGGCCAGCGCATTGGCCAGCTTCCGCCTGCGCGGGCGCACCAGCGTGGCTGACAACATCGCGCTTCAGAAGCGCCTGCTGGACGAGCATCGCGTGTTCACCACGCATCGTGACGGGTTGGACTCCGGCGCCTGCGTGCGGGTGACGCCGTCGGTGTTCACCCGGCCGGCGCAGATGGATGCGCTGGTACAGGCCCTCGCGGCCCTGTCCTGACCCCGCTTTGGTGGGTGCCAACCTTGGTTGGCACATTCCCACCGTGCCGGGGAATCTTCCGCCGGGCAGCGGCCGGCACTACCGATCCTCCTCCAGCCTGGTGGGTGCCGACCGTTGGTCGGCACATCACCCTGCTTTGGTGGGTGCCAACCTTGGTTGGCACATTCCAACCGTGCCGGGGAATCTTTCGCCGGCCGGCGGCCGGCACTCGGTCTGGTGGGCGCCGACCGTTGGTCGGCACATCCTGTCCACGCATGGCGTGGATCTACGATTCGCCGGGCATGGCCCGGCGCTACCGGTCAATCGCCGGCAGCGCGTCCGACAACAACAACCGGTCAATCCGCCGCAACGCGCTCTCCAGCTGCCGTCGGTCCGCCGCCAGCCCCAACGACAGCCGCACGCCGTGCTGATGCTGCACCCCGGGCGGACAGAACGCCGATGAAGGAGCGATGGCCAGCCCCTGCAGCTGCGCGGTACGCACCAGCGTGGCGTCGGTCCATGGCGCTGGTACCCGGCACCAGGCATGCAGGCCTTCGGCGCGCAGCAGCAGCGAAGGCGCAAGCAGGTAGCGGGCCATGCGCATGCGCTCGCGCGCCTCGGCACGCACCTGCGCCAGCAGCGATTGTGCCGAACCATCCAGCAACAGTTGGCTGGCCAGCGCCGACACCAATGGATGGCCCATCAGCCGCGTCGCCCGCAGCGCGGCGGTCATCGCCTCGGCATGCGCGGCACTCGGGCAGCGCACGAAGGCGGTGCGCAGGCCCGGGCTGATCACCTTCGACAGCGTCGCCACATGGAACACATGGCGCGGTGCCAGCATCGCCAGGGGTATCGGCGCCTCTTCGGCAAGGTGCCAGTACGGATCATCCTCGATCGCCAGCAGGCCTTCACTCTCCAGCACACGCGCCAGCGCTTCGCGCCGCTGCAACGGCAACGTCAGCGCGGTCGGGTTCTGGCAGGTGGGGTTGAGATAGAGCAGCCGCGCGCCACTCCCGCGTGCCTGCCGCAGCAGCGCTTCAGGGCACATGCCGTGTTCGTCGCAGTCCACCGGCAGCAGCCGCCGGCCAAGCGCCGCTGCGGCCTGCAGCAGGCCCGGATAGACCAGCGCATCGCACAGGATCGCGTCGCCATCGCGGCCCTGGCTGAGCAGGATCGCGGCCAGCGCCACCTGGGCGCCTTCGGTCAGTAGCAGGCAGGCATCGTCCACCGTGCCCAGCATCGGTTGCAGCCAGCGCGCTGCCGCATGGCGGTCGGTCGGGTTGCCGCCGCCCAGGTGGTAGGTCATCAGGTTCGGTGCATTGCTGCGCGCAAGCACGGCGGCGGCACCGCGGCGCAGGGTCTCGGCCAGCGCGTCGGCATCGGGTACCGGTGGCACGTTCATGCTCAGGTCCACCACTTGGTCGAAGCCAGCCTTGGGCGGTGCGATGAAACTGCCTTGTGGCCCACGCGCTTCGATCAGGCCGCGCTTGCGCGCTTCATCGAATGCCCGCGTTACCGTGGTCAGGTCGACGCCGAGCTGCTGCGCCAACGCGCGCTGCGAGGGAAGGCGCTGCCCCGGTGCAAGACCACCGCGACGCACCGTGCGCTCCAGCGAATTGACGATGCGCAGATAGATCGGCCCGTTGTGCGCGAGCACGTCCTGCACCCATTCGCGCGCTGCGACATCCGGTCGCGGCATGTACGGAGCATGTCGGGGCGTATCGTTGCTTCCAACGGCGGGAGCCTGTCCATAACCATCGGTCGGTTCGGACAGGTGACCGCCGTTGTTGTTTGCGGCGGCCACGCCACCCAGAGCCAGTGATGTCATTGCGCGTCCTCAGCGCTTGGCCTGCCACGGGCAGTAACAGCCCACGGCGAGCAGTCCTTTCGGGCGCACGGATTCGCCGCGCACCAGTCTGTCCAGCAGCGGTTCGACGAAACTGTTGGCCGAGTTGCAGACCATGCCGATGCTGTACGGCCCAGCGTAGGCCAGATGACCCTGCCGGTCCCAGATCGCCACGGCAGGGCTGGCCGGAATGTGCTCGATGCCATCGATGGTCGGCAGGTTGATCACCTTGTTGCGCAGCGGCTCGGGCAGTTCGCCCTGCGTGCCAGGGCGACGGATCGCGTAGAAGTCGATGCCGGCGCGGCGGTACATGCTGATCAGGTAGCTCAGGTGCGCACCAGTCTCGCGGTTGCACACGCCGCAGGCCGGGTCCCAGAAATGCACCACGCGGATGCGGCCGGTATTACCGGCCAGATCGGCCGGCAGGCGCAGCTGCGAGTCGTCGAAGACGATGGCCTGTTCGGTGAACGTGGACTGCGCGCTGTAGCCGAAGTACTGCCACAGCGCCGCCGCCACGCCGGCCATGAACAGGCAGGCGAGGGCGATCATCGTCGGCAGCAACCAGCGGCGACGCGGCGCGGCTGCGCCCATCAGGACGCGTCCCCGCCGAACTTGTGCACATATTGCTTGCGCATCTCGCGGCAGGAATCGGCCTGCGCCCGGCGCTGGATCTCGCTACGCGACGGATCCTCGCTGCGATGCACGCATTGCTCGATGGCGTGGCGTTCGGCGGCCTGCACCTCCACGGTCTGCGGCTGCAGGCAGACCCAGGCCAGCGCGGCCAGCATCAGCACCACAAAGCCACTGCAGCCGGCCATCACCAGGTGGAACTTCAGTTTCTCCGCGCGCATCGAGGCACGTCCCTTCATCCATACATTGCATACAAAATATCATCTTGTATGGATGAAGTGCCATGCACCCGGTTCAGACGATGGCGTTATGCCGGGCCTCGGGGGCCTCCGACAGGATCTCGTTCAGCTTGGCCAGGGCCCCGGCGAGCGCACCCTGGTCAACCGCGCCGCCCAGTGACAGGCGGATCGCGTTGCCCGGAGGCGGTTCTTCCACGCTGAAGGCGTCGGAACTGGCGATGCCCAGCCCCTGTTCCTGCGCGGCCTGGATCAGCCGGTACTGGTCCAGCCGTGGCGGCAGCGGCAGCCACACATGCAGGCCGGCCGGATGGGCCTGGGCACGGGACGGCAAGTACTGCGCAGCAATCGCCTGGCGCTCGCGCAGCTCCTGCTGGAAGCGCTGCACCATGTCCTGGGCCTTGCCGCTGCGGATCCACTGCGAGGCCACCGCCACCATTGACTGGGTCGGCATCAGCGCGATCGCACGCAGGGCGTCCAGCACCGGTTCCATCGGTTCGCCGGCCGGCACCACCAGGTAGGCGGTGCGCAGGCCCGGTGCCAGGCACTTGGACAGGGTGGAGATGTAATACACCGGGCAGCCGGCGTCGCGGTGGGCGGCCAGCGGCGGTGCGGCGTCCCCGGCCAGCAACCAGTAGGGATCGTCTTCGATCACGGTCAGATCGTGGCGCTTGGCGACCGCCAACAGGGCCTGCCGGCGTTGTGCCGACATCGTTGCCGTGGTCGGGTTCTGGATGGTCGGTACCAGGTACAGCAGGCGCGGGCGGCGCAGCTGGCAGGCTTCTTCCAGCGCATCGGGCAGCATGCCTTCGGCGTCCATCGCCACCGGCACCACACCCCGCTGCAGCACGCGCGCGGCGGCCAGCAGGCCCGGGTAGGTCAGCTGCTCGGCGGCGATCAGCTCGCCCGGCTGGGTGCGGGCCAGGATCAGCGCGCACAGTGCGGTCTGCGCACCGGGGCAGATCACCACCTGGTCGGCACCGACCATCCCCAGCATCGGTGACAGCCACTGCACGGCGGCGGCGCGGTCCTCGCGGGTGCCGGCGCCGACGTGGTAGCTCATCAGTTCGCCCTGGCCCAGCTGCTGCCCGACGTGCTGGAAACCGGCCTCCATGCCCTGTGCGAACGGCGCGCTGCCCAGCAGCGGCGGGATGTTCATGCTCAGGTCCACCGAGGTGCTGCGGTTTCCGGCCGACAGCGCGATGAAGGTGCCGCCGGCGCCCTGCGCGTCGAGCAGGCCGGCCTGGCGCAGCTCGGCGAAGGCGCGAGTGACCGTGGTCAGGTCCACGCCCACCTGCTGGGCCAGGTCGCGCTGCGGCGGCAGGCGGTCGCCCGGGCGCAGCACGCCGTCATCCACCGCCTCGCGCACCTGCTGGGCAATCTGCAGGTAGAGCGGGCCGGCGCCCTCGCGGAAAGGGCGAACCCAGGTGCGATTGGGGTGTTTCAGGCGGCGGCCGGCGGCAGGTGGCGTCATCGGTCAGGTTTTCCATACGTGCAGGTGCACAAGTCCATACAATGATGTATCTTGTATGGGCTTGATTGGAGTGGTTCGCCCTCTTGTAGGCGACCTCGTACCCACAGTGTAGCCGCTCCACGCCCGGGCGCTGCGCGCAGGCGAGCCGGTCAAGCGCGCTTCTTCAACAGGGTTGACCTCCAATGAATATCTGCTGGAACCGCATCCGCCTGGCGCTGGTCGCCCTGGCCTGTGTCGGCCTGTCGGGCTGTGACTGGGTGCTGCTGGATTCGAAGGGCATGGTCGGGCTCGCCCAGCGCGACCTGATCCTGATCTGCATCGGCCTGATGCTGATCGTGGTGATACCGGCCATTGTGCTGACCTTCGTATTCGCCTGGCGCTTCCGCGCCGGCAACACCCAAGCGAAATACACGCCGGACTGGTCGCACTCCACCAAGGTGGAAATCGTGGTCTGGGGCGTGCCGCTGCTGATCATTGCCGGCCTGGCAGTGATCGTGTGGAAGTCGACCCACGAGCTGGACCCGTACAAGCCGCTGGACGTGGCCGGTGAACCGCTGCACGTGGACGTGATCGCCACCGACTGGAAGTGGGTGTTCGTGTACCCGGACCTGGGCATCGCCACGGTCAACCAGCTCAACTTCCCGGCCAACCGCCCGCTGGCGTTCAACATCACCTCCAACTCGACGATGAATACCTTCTTCATCCCGCAGCTGGGCGGGCAGATCTACGCGATGGCGGGCATGCGCACGCAGCTGCACCTGATCGCCAACGAGCCTGGCCAGTTCCGTGGCATGTCCGGCAACTACAGCGGGCATGGCTTCTCGAACATGAAGTTCATTGCCACCGCCAGCAGCAACGAAGACTTCGAGCGCTGGGTGGCCGAGGTGCGCAGCGCGCCGGACGCGCTCAGCTTCGCGCAGTTCAAGGCGCTGGCCGCGCCGTCGAAGAACGCACCGGTGCAGCACTTCTCCAGTGTTGAACCGCTGCTGTTCAAGAAGGTCATCGACCAGTTCATCGGCGTCGGTGAGAACACCGCTGCGGCTACCCCGGCGGGCGCTGCCGGCGGTGCCCAGGTTTCCCAGGAGTAACGAACATGTTGGGTAAATTGACGTGGGAGGCCGTGCCGCTGCACGAGCCGATCGTCGTGGTCACATTGGTGGCCATGGTGCTGGGTGGCCTCGCGCTGCTTGGCGCGGTGACGTACTTCAAGCTGTGGGGCCCGTTGTGGCGTGACTGGTTCACCACCGTGGACCACAAGAAGATCGGCATCATGTACGTGGTGGTGGCGCTGGTCATGCTGGTGCGTGGCTTCGCCGATGCGCTGATGATGCGCGCGCAGCTGGCGGCGGCCGGGCCGGGCAGTGATGGCTTCCTGCCACCGGAGCACTACGACCAGATCTTCACCGCGCACGGCGTGATCATGATCTTCTTCGTGGCCACCCCGTTCGTGGTCGGCCTGATGAACATCATCGTGCCGTTGCAGATCGGCGCTCGCGACATGGCGTTCCCGTTCCTCAACGCCTTCAGCTTCTGGATCTTCGTGGTCGGCGCAGCGCTGATGATGATCTCGCTGGGCGTTGGCGAATTCGCCATGACCGGCTGGGTGGCTTATCCGCCGCTGTCGGGCATCGAGTTCAGTCCAGGCGTGGGCGTGGACTACTACATCTGGGCATTGCAGGCTTCGGGCATCGGCACCTTGCTGACCGGCGTCAACCTGTTCATCACCATCCTGCGCATGCGTGCGCCGGGCATGACCCTGATGAAGATGCCGGTGTTCACCTGGACCGTGCTGGTCACCAGCGTGATCATCATCGCCGCCTTCCCGATCCTGACCGTGGCGCTGGGCGCGCTCACCCTGGACCGCTACCTGGACTTCAACTTCTACACCAACACGTTGGGTGGCAACCCGATGATGTACGTGAACCTGGTGTGGGCCTGGGGCCACCCGGAGGTGTACATCCTGGTGCTGCCGGCGTTCGGCATCTTCTCTGAAGTCACCGCCACGTTCGCGCGCAAGAAGCTGTTCGGCTACAAGTCGATGGTCGGTGCAACGCTGGCGATCGGCATCCTGTCGTTCATCGTCTGGTTGCACCACTTCTTCACCATGGGTTCCGGTGCCAGCGTCAACGCCTTCTTCGGCATCATGACGATGATCATCGCCATTCCCACCGGCGTGAAGATCTTCACCTGGCTGTTCACCATGTACGGCGGCCGCGTCGAGTTCAGCGTGCCGATGCTGTGGACCATCGCCTTCCTGGTTACCTTCACCATTGGTGGCATGACCGGCGTGCTGCTGGCCATCCCGGGCGCGGACTTCCTGCTGCACAACAGCCTGTTCCTGGTCGCGCACTTCCACAACACCATCATCGGTGGCGCGCTGTTCGGCTACCTGGCCGGCTTCGCGTACTGGTTCCCGAAGGTGTTCGGCTTCACCCTCAACGAGCGCCTGGGCAAGTGGTCGTTCGCGTGCTGGGTGATCGGCTTCTACCTGGCCTTCATGCCGCTGTACATGCTGGGCTTCATGGGCATGACCCGCCGCATGAACCAGTACGACAACCCGGCGTGGACGCCGTACCTGATCGCCGCCTTCATCGGCGCGCTGTTCGTGTTCGCGGGCATCATCCTGATGCTGGTGCAGATCTACGTGAGCGTGCGCGACCGCAAGCGCAACCTGGACCTGACCGGCGACCCGTGGAACGCACGCACGCTGGAATGGGCCACGCCGTCGCCGCCGCCGTTCTACAACTTCGCCGTGGTGCCCAAGGCCGACGAGCTTGACGCCTTCCATGAAGCGAAGAAGCGCGGCCTGCCGCCGCCGCCGAAGAATTACGCACCGATCCACATGCCGAAGAACACCGGCGTGCCGCTGATCCTCAACATCTGGATCCTGGTGCTGTGCTTCGCCCTGGTCTGGCACATCTGGTGGATGGCCGCGGCCAGCTTCATCGCGATGATCGTCACCCTGATCGTGCGGTCCTACGACGAGGACGTGGACTACTACGTCAGTTCCGAAGAGGTGGCGCGCACCGAAGCGGCCAACCTTGCCAAGCTGAAGGAGGTGCGCGCATGAACCTGTTGACCCGCCCCGAGCTGGCCAGCGACACGCAGGCGCACGAGGACCACCACGAGCACGACCACAGCCACGAGCAGGGCGGCATGAAGGTGTTCGGCATGTGGGTCTACCTCATGTCCGACCTGGTGCTGTTCGGTTCGCTGTTCGCCTCGTACGCGGTGCTCTGCACCGCCTACGCCGGCGGCCCTACCGGCAAGGAGCTGTTCTCGTTGCCGTTCGTGATGGCCGAGACCTTCCTGCTGCTGGTGTCCAGCATCACCTACGGCCAGGCCGTGCTGGCGATGCATCGCCACGATACGTCGGCGGTGCTGCGCTGGCTGGGCGTGACCTTCGTGCTCGGTGCCTCGTTCATCGGCATGGAAATCTACGAGTTCTCGCACCTGATCCACGAAGGCGCAGGCCCGAGCACCAGTGCCTACCTGTCGGCGTTCTTTGCGCTGGTCGCCACCCACGGCCTGCACGTCGCCAGCGGCCTGATCTGGATGGCGGTGGTCATGCACCAGGTCTACCGCCGTGGCCTGACCCCGACCAACATCACCCGCGTTTCGTGCCTGAGCCTGTTCTGGCACTTCCTGGACCTGGTGTGGATCTGCGTCTTCACCTTCGTCTACCTGATCGGAGCCTTCTGACATGGCCCACGTCGAAACCTCGCGCGCCGGCAATGCGCACGGCTCCACCAAGTCCTACCTGATCGGTTTCGTGCTGTGCGCGCTGCTGACCGTGGTGCCGTTCGCGCTGGTGATGAACCCGGTGCTGTCGCGGCCGCTCACGCTGTTCCTGCTGGTCGGCTTCGCGGTGGCACAGATCCTGGTGCAGCTGGTCTATTTCCTGCACATGGACCGCAAGTCCGAAGGCGGCTGGAACCTGGCCAGCTTCGTGTTCACCCTGGTGATCCTGTTCATCATCGTCGCGCTGTCGGTCTGGATCATCTGGAGCATGCACTACCACATGATGATCAACTGAGCCTGCGAACCGTGAAAGGCATTGCGTTCCCCCATCGTGGCCTGCGGCTGGCCGCAGGCCTGCTGCTCTGCCTGCTGGCCGGCTGCAGTGCGCAGTCGCGCATGGACTTCTATTCCAAGGACATCGCCTGCGAAGAACTGGGCCAGCAGTGGTCGATGCCCGACAGCCACGGCACCGTGCGTGGCCCGAAGGACCTGCAGGGCCAGGTGACCTATCTGTTCTTCGGCTTCACCAGCTGCCCGGACGTGTGCCCGACCACCATGGTCGAGCTGAGCCAGGTGAAGCACCTGATGGGCAGGGATGCCGACCAGCTGCAGGTGGTGTTCGTCAGCGTCGACCCGGCGCGGGATACGCCGGAGGTTGCGCGCACCTATGTGGAAGCCTTCGATCCCAAGGCAATCGCGCTGGTCGGCAACGAAGCACAGCTGGCGGCGATGGCCAGCGACTTCAAGGCGTTCTACGAAAAGGAGCCCGGCCAGGTACCGGATACCTACACCATGAGCCACATCGCCGGTGGCTACGTGTTCGACCGCCAGGGCCGCCTGCGCTTGTTCGCACCCTACGGCATGCCGGTGGACAAGCTGTTCTCCGACGTGCAGCGCCTGCTGCTCGAACCCGGCCAACCGGCCGCCGGCAACGACGCGCTGGCCAGCTGCCACCTCAAGCACAGCGGCACACTCGCCGCCCGCTGACGCCGGTGGGTGCTGACCACTGCCCCCGGCAGGTGCCAACCTTGGTTGGCACAGCTGTAGAGCCGAGCCCATGCTCGGCTCAACGCGATACGCGCGCACCGAGCAGACAGCAGCCGAGCATAGGCTCGGCTCTACATGCTCGCCGCCCCTCGCAGGACCAATCCCCCGGCCGGCCAGGAGAGCCAACCGGCCAGGGGCACCACTCAACGCCTTACTTGGTCTCTTCCCACTGCACCACGTCCGGCTCGGTCGCGCGGATACCGGCGGTGGACAGCAGCCTGGTGGTCGCATCCAGCGCCGCGTTCACCGACGGGTACTCCACGATGGCCTGGCCTGAAGCCTTGGAGACCTTCACCACGGTACCGCCAGTGGCGGCGGCTGCGCGCTGGGCCGAGGCTGCATCGGTGAAGAACACCTTGACCCGCGACGTCGCCACCACCGGCGCGCCGTCACGGGAGACCGCCGCCGCGAACTTGCCGGCACCGGCATCAGCAGGTGCCGCCGTTGCGCCATCCAGCGAACGCTTGGTACGCGAGCTGGTGGTCGCCGCCGCCTGCGGGGTGATCGTGAACTGGCCGCCGCTGGCCTGCTTCACCGTGGCCGAGGGGGACAGCTGGAAACGCGTGCCGCCCACATCGAACGCGCGGCCAGTAGCGGACGCCTTCAGTTCCTGCGCATCCACGGTCGACAGGGTCCTGGCCGGAGGAGTCTGCCCCGAGCTCTGTGCCCAGGCAGGGGAGGTCATCGCCGCGAGGGCGAGCGTGCTCAACAGAATGGTGGTCTTCATCATCAGTGCCCCAGAACGCGGATCTTGAAGAATTCGAGGTTGCCGCGCGAAGCTGCGGTCGCGGCCTGCCCCATGTCGGTCACTTCCAGCGTCCAGGTGCCGCTGGCATTCTCATCCAGGAAGGCATTGCTGGACAGCAGGTCCCAGCTGGTGAAATTGCTCTGCGCGCCACCCGTGCCCGAGCCGATCGCAGTGAATGCCGGTTGCACCACGCTGCGCGTGCCGCTGGGCGACACCAGCACGAACTGCAGCTGGCGCGTGTTGCGGTGGTTGACCCGGAAGCCCAGCTGCACGCTTTCGATGTTGCGCGCGCCGTTGGCCAACTGGAAGGTCAGGCGTGCGGCGGCGGCCGAGGTGTTGCCGATGGCCACGGTACGCGTGGTGCTGCGCCAGCCGCTGTCGACCAGCGCACCGAGCGACTGGAAGTTCTCGGCCACCTGCACTGCACGTGCAGCGTTGACCACGCCGAAGCCATACCAGTTGCTGTAGGCACGGCCGGCGGCATTCACCGTCCAGCCCGGCACCAGCGTGCGCCCGTCGGCCAGCGTCACCGCCGGCTGGTTCGGGTGGTTGCGGGTGGCGGTAGTGGCCAGGATGTACTTCACATCGCGATAGGACAGGTTCGGATTGGCTTCCAGCACCAGTGCCGCCACGCCCGATACCATCGGCGCCGATGCCGAGGTGCCGTTCATCTTGGCGGTGTAGTTGCAGGTGCTGTCGATGGCCGACAGGTTGCTGTCCAGTGTGTTCTGGCGGTTGGTGTTCTTGTTGCTGCCCTGGGTGCATCCGGTCACGTCGGTGGTGACGATCGCCGGGTCGTACGCGCGTGCCACCAGGCCGGGCGCGTACTGCGCCTGCAGGCCGTACTCACCGCCAAAGGCCGACACCCACAGGGCCGAGCCGGTGGAGGAGTACGATGAGCGCACGCCATCGGCGCGCACCGCGCCCACGGTGATCACGTTGAACAGGTTGTTGCGCGGATCGCGGCCGGCCGGCACGCAGCCGGTGTTGCGGTTCTTGGTGTCGGTGGTGCAGACATCCTGGGTCTGGCTGATCGAGGCATTGTTGAAGTTGTTGCCGGCCGACTTCACGTAGATGCCGCCGCGGCCACCGCGCGTGCCCGACAGTGCCTGCTCGTACGAACGAATCGTGTTTTCGCTGTACGCCAGCGGCAGGTTCGGATTGCCCGGGCCGGCGCCCCAGCTGTTGTTGAACACCTGCACGTCGGCCGATTCCGCGCCGTCCCACCAGGCGTACTCGATGTTGCTCTGCTGGTTGCCCAGGGCCGAGCGCGAAATCGGGTTGAAGCCCTTCAACGTCGCCGCCGGGGCCACACCGCGCACGCCCAGGTTGTTGGCGCCCACCGCGCCGGCGATGCCACCGACCATGGTGCCGTGGTTGTCGACATCCGGGTTGGTCGGGGTGGGGTTGTTCGAGCCATTGGTGAAGTTCTTACCGGCCACCGCGGCCACGTTGGCCGCCAGGTCCGGATGCGCGATCTGCAGGCCATCATCGACGATGGCGATGGTGACGCCCTGGCCGCGGATGCCATTGCGGAACAGGCCATCCACGTTCAGATCGTTGCCGGCCACCGGCAGCGTGTCAGCCGGGACCGTCTGCCCGGTGTTGAGCAGGTGCCACTGGATTCCCGCCAGTGGATCGGCCTGTTGGGCCTGGGCAGTGACGGCCAGGCTGCCCAGTGCCAAGGCAGTGGCGAGAGCCAGGCGCGCAGAGCGCGGTGGCGCGGAGCGTTGCGTGTGTCGCTTCATACACGAATCCTTCTGTTGTGAATCGGCATGGCAGGACGGCGGGGCGGAACTGCCCCATCGCAACGAGCCAAACGCGACACAACGAAGAACCCCCTACCTCTTCACGCCCGCAATGTGCGAATGTGCCAATTGCGTCACAAACACTTAGTACGCCAAGTTATGACGGGGCACTCGAATGCCTTCACGCCATCATCGCTCGCTTGCTTCGAGGTACGGGAAACGGGGGTAATCGCATGCAGGTGAAGTCACACATGAAGAACGCACGCCAGCGTGCCCGTGCGCGCGTGGACCAGACCCCGCTCTCGGTTGCCGTCATCCGCAAGGTGGTGCTGTCGATGTACCACCGTCGCCATGATTACTGGACCGATGCGGATATCGCCGAGCTGCTGCCGGCGCTCGCCACATTCAATATCACCACGATCAAACAGTTGCGCTTGCTGATGAAGCGGCACCGACGCGCGCTGCTGCAGGAGGAAAGAGTGAAGATGCGTAGGGCGCAGACACTGCACCTGCTGGCTGAGGATGGTCCCTGTGGCATCGATGTACACGCCAACACCAGCTACTACGCGATCGGCGGCCTGGTCCGCACCAGCATGGAACACGAATTCGGCTTCGAGACGATGCTGCCCTTCCACGAGGTGCGCGAGGACGAACCCGCGTAGTGAGGTGCCTGCCCGGCGGGTGCGGCAGTCCTGCCGGGGCATCATCGCGCCCCCTCACACCCGGCTGTGCTACTACAGCCCGTGCACCCTTCCGCACGGAGCATGATGATGGTCAATCCGCTCGCCCAGGCCCATCGCGGCCTCGGCACCACACTGTTCAGCCTGTTGAACCCGATACCTTTCGGCTTCTTCGTCGGCGCACTGATCTTCGACGCGATCTATCTCAACAGCGCCGAGGTGATGTGGGGCAAGGCCGCTGCCTGGCTGATCACCTTCGGCCTGCTGATCGCCATCGTGCCGCGCCTGATCAACCTGTTCGCGGTCTGGCGCCGCAACGGTACCGCCACCCGCATCGACCGCATCGACTTCTTCCTCAACCTGGTCGCGGTGGTGCTGGCCATCTGGAACGCCTTCGTGCACAGCCGCGATGCGTACGCCGTTGCGGTGCCGGGCACGATCCTGTCGGCGTTGACCGTGGCCCTGATCGCCCTGGGCCTGATCCTGCTGTCACTGCAGCCGCCGGTGCTGCAGGGAGGTCGTCATGGCTAAGCACATCCTGCCCACCGTGGGCGCCCTGGCGCTGGCCGTGATGCTGTCGGCCTGCGCCGGCAAGGCTGAATACCATCCCGCCGATCAGTCGGGCCCGCAGCCGCCGCTGCCCAAGCCGGCCAACTTCCTGATGCCGCCGATGCAGGTGCCCAAGGGCGTCGGCTGGGCTGATGGGCAGACCCCCACGGTGGCCGAGGGCCTGAAGATCGAGCGCATCGCCGCCAACCTGCAGCATCCGCGGCGCCTGCTGACCCTGCCCAATGGCGATGTACTGGTGGTGGAAGGCAACGGCCCCGGCGAAGAACCGGTCACCACGCCCAAGCAGTGGATTGCCGGCAAGGTCAAAGCGCGCTCGGGCAAGGCCGGCAAGGGCGGGAACCGGGTCACCCTGCTGCGCCGCACGCCGGGAACGAACACGTGGACCCAGCATGTCTACATCGAGGGCCTGCATTCGCCGTTCGGCATCCAGCTGATCGGCGACACGCTGTACGTGGCCAACACCGGCAACATCATGCAGTACCACTACGTGCCCGGCGAAACCCGCATGTCGGACAAGGGCCGCGAGTTCACCGACCTGCCCAGCACCATCAACCACCACTGGACCAAGGAACTGCTGGCCAGCCGTGATGGCCGCAAGCTGTATGTGGGCGTGGGCTCCAACAGCAACATCACCGAGAACGGCCTGGCCGTCGAATACCGCCGTGCGGTGGTGCTGGAAGTGGACGTGGCCACCCGTGGCAGCCGCATCTACGCCTCGGGCATCCGCAATCCGACCGGGCTGGACTGGGAGCCGAGTACCGGGAAGCTGTGGGCGGTAGCAAACGAACGCGATGAGATCGGTGCCGACCTGGTGCCTGACTACCTCACCTCGGTGAAGGAAGATGGCTTCTACGGCTGGCCCTACAGCTACTACGGGCAGCACGTGGACGAACGCGTGCAGCCGCAGCGGCCGGACCTGGTGGCCAAGGCAATCGTGCCGGATTACGCCATCGGCTCGCACGTGGCGCCGCTGGGGCTGCTGTTCTACACCGGCCAGGCGCTGCCGACGCAGTATCACGGCGGTGCCTTCATCGGCGAGCACGGCAGCTGGGACCGTTCACCGCTGAGCGGCTACGAAGTGGTGTATGTACCGTTCAAGGACGGCAAGCCGACCGGGCGCCCGCAGACCGTGGTCAGCGGCTTCACCTCGAAGGACGAGAAGACCCTGATGGGTGCACCGGTGGGCATGGCCATGGACGCCGAAGGCGCGCTGCTGGTGGCCGACGACGTGGGCGACGTGGTGTGGCGGGTGTCGGCCAAGTAGTTCTGTAGAGCCGAGCCATGCTCGGCTTACGCGCGCAGCGCGGGGTTTCCGCGTACAGGTCGAAGAGCAGCCGAGCATGGGCTCGGCTCTACAGTTCCGCAGTACCGCTGCGGAACCCGCTGAACACCGACTCGGCAGCAAACCCCACGCCGCCCAGCAGCACGCCGAAATACACCACTGTGGCCACCACGAAGCCATAACCGGCCGCCACCGCCGCGCCATCGCGCTGGATGAAACCGATGGCGAAGGACATCAGCGCCAGCGCCGGCAGCGTGTTGCTGAAGGGTATCGGTCCGGCCGGCGCCATCAGCAGCAGGGTCGCGAACACCAGCATCAGGTTGTTCAGGCGCATCATCTTCTTCGAGCGCACCATCACCGCCAGCCGCATCGGCCGCGACAGCCGCTCCATGCGGTGCACCCATTTCAGCGCACGGCCGAGGTTGGTCTTCAGCTTGTCGGTGGCGATCTCGCGGCGGGCCAGCTTCTGTGGCACCCACAGCGGGCGGTTGCGCACCCGGCTCAGGCCGATCAGCAGGATCGAGGCGCCAAACACCGTACTCAGCCCGGGAATCGACACCGGAATGATGAAGATGGCCGAGAGCAGGATCACGATCAGCAGCAGGCCCTCATCGCCCAGCGCGCTGAGCAGCGTGCCGACGCTCACCTGGTCGCCGGGCAGTTCGTCGATCATCTGCTCGATCTGCTGGGCCAGGGGCGCGCTGTCATTGGTTTCAGGGGCACGGTAGGTCATGCGTCGCAAGGTTCTCCAGGGAAGGGCGGTCAACGGGCCGTCCCGCGGTGGGGGACGCACAGGCTCCCGCAGTATCCCGGCCAACGTGGGCAAAGAGGTGAACCGGGCATGAGGGGGTAAACTGGCGTGCCCCGCACGAGTTGAACGCAATGGACATGGGCCGCCGGCAATCGACCATCGAACTGGTCGCCATCGACATGGATGGCACGCTGCTGGACCCGTCGCACCAGCTCACCTCCCGCGCCAGGAAGGCCATCGCGCAGGCGCGGGCGCTGGGCGTGCACATCGTGCTGACCAGTGGCCGCCCGGTTCCGGGCCTGGCGCCGTACCTGCACGAGCTCGGCATCACCGGCAACGACGACTACTGCATCGCCTGCAATGGCGGCCTGGTGCAGCGCATCGGTACGCGCGAAACCGTGGTCGAGTATCCGCTCAGCTTCGACGACTTCCTGTTCTGCGAGCAGGTCGCCCGCGACCTGGGCGTGCACTTCCAGGCGCTGGACAGCCAGCGCATGTACACGCCCAACCAGGACATCAGCTACTACACCGTGGCCGACTCGCATCTTTCGCGGATGCCGCTGTCGTATCGCCGCGTGGTCGACATGGACCCGTCCATGTCCTTCATCAAGCTGATGATGATCGACGAACCCGACGTGCTGGATGCCGCCATCGCGCGCCTGCCCACCGACCTGACCGAGCGCTTCGCGGTACTGAAGAGCGCGCCGTTCTTCCTGGAAGTGTTCGACCACCGCGCCGGCAAGGGCCCGAGCCTGCAGAAGCTGGCCGAGCACCTGGGCATCGACCGCGCCAATGTGATGGCCATCGGTGACCAGGAGAACGACCTGACCATGCTGCAGTACGCTGGCACCAGCGTGGCGATGGGCAATGCCATCGACGCGGTGAAGGCGGTGGCGCGGTTTGAGACCACCAGCAATGCCGATGAAGGCGTGGCGCGCGCCATTGAGGCCTACGTATTGCGTTGAGGTGCCAAGCGGCGCTCAGCGCCTCAGGCCCAGCACGCAGTGCGGAGCATCGCGCTGGCTGCGGACGATGATCTCCTGCGCTCCTACGGTGAGCGAATGGTGCTGCTCGCGGTTCCGCGCGATCAAAGGCGCACCATGGCTGGGTGGATAGATGAATGGCTGCAGGGTGTAACGCTTAGCCAACCGCTCCAGTGGGAAGCATGGCGTATCCACGAACGTGACGAACAGAAGGCGGATTTCATCGTCCTCGCCGCGTATAACGCGATACTCCACGTTATCGATGGCAAAGCCATCGGCGGTCAGCATCGGCTGTGACCGGTAGATGCGCGGTCCTGCATCCTTCTCAAATGAAAACGGCGCGATGATGCCCAGCTCATGCAACTGGGCCGGGCTGATCGGCGACGGCGTGGTGACGAGCGCGTCGATCAGGGCATCCAGACGCTGTGGGGAACGCACTTCAACTCTGTCGTGCGATAGCGCAGTTTCCATGCACGAAAGCAACATCATGCCAACGGTGGCTGTTACTTTCCAGGTGGTCCAGCGGATCATCAAGGCTCCTGCCAATCTGGAATCGGGTATCTGAAGATACCGGACAGGACGATACCTGCGTATAGCCGCGCTGTACCACCGTGCAATAGCGAATGCGGCAATGCGATGCAAGAATTCCGCACGTCGAAATCACCCCACCGAATCCCACAGCAGATGAGCGTCTTCGTCTGCTGACCGGCGCGCACCGCGCCGTCGCTCCCTCAACGCAATCGCATCGCCAGCCAGGGCGCCGCATACCGGTGCTGCGTCGCGCTGGGCGTGCGCCTGCGCCGCTCTCTCCCTGCACCCTGGATCTGCTGCTATGAACGCCCCACCCACGACGCGCCTCGCCCTAGCCATCATCGCGGCCATCACCGCACCTGCGTACGCCGCAGAAACGCACGACGCCGCGCACGACACGCCCACCACGCTCAACGCCCTGCAGGTCATCGCCACACCGCGCGGTGCGGCCGTGGCACCGACCCAGGTGGTTGGTCCCAACCGCTACATCATCAAGGCCGAAGACCTCGACGCGATGGTCACCGGCAACAACGGCCTGGCCATGCTGAAGCAGGTACCGGGCGCCAGCTACACCGCCACCGATGGGCTGGGCCTGGATATCTCGGCCACCAGCCTGTTCGTGCGCGGCTTCCGCATGAATGAAATGGGCATCACCTTCGAAGGCGTGCCGCTGAACGACAACGGCTTCCTCTCGCTTACCGGCACCAGCGTGGTGAACGTGGGCGTGCCCGATGGCATCGGTGCGATCACGGTCAGCCCCGGTGGCGCACCGGTCGGCGTGTTCTCCAGCAGCGTCAACGGCGGCAGCCTGGAGTACCGCCTGCGCGACCTGCAGGACACGCCCAGCCTGCGCGTGAAGCAGGGCGTGGGCAGCAACAGCACGTTGGTCACCACCGTATCCGGGCAGACCGGCCAGCTCGGCGAGCACGGCCCGAAAGTGCTGGTCGACCTGCAGCGTGTATCGGCCGACAAGTATCAGGGCGAGGGCACGCAGAACTTCCTGCGCGGCGACCTGAAGCTGCAGCAGGACGTCGCCTGGGGCGATGTCACCGTGTTCCTGTCCGACAGCAAGGCCAAGGTCTGGGGCTACAACAACATCTCCTTCGACATGATCCGCAAACTGGGCTGGAAGGCCGACATCTTCTATCCCGATTATGCGTGGGCGTGGTACGTGGCCTCGCCGGAGAATGCAGACAAGTCCTGCGGCGCCTACACCTGCGGCGAGCTGTCCGAACTGATTCCGTACGACACCGGCCAGATCACCCGCGACCGCGTGTCATCGATCAACCATCGCTTCCAGATCACCCCGGCGCTGAGTGGCAACGTGCAGCTGTACAACGCCAACAGCCACACCCAGGCCACGCTGACCGACCCGACCGTGCCATCGCCCAACGGTGCGCCGTTCTCCGAACAGGTACAGACGCCACGCCTCAACCGGCTGGGCGGCATGGTCAACCTGCAGTTCGAGACCGGCGCGCACACTTTCACGGCCGGCTTCTGGCAGGAGAAGAGCAAGGCCGCCGCCAAGACCGAGTGGTACCAGCAGCCACTGCTGGGCGAGGGCCCGCCGCTGAAGGCCACCGGTCCGTTCGATGTGTACGGTCCCGCGTTCAAGACCGACAACGCATCGAGCTGGGTGACCCGCTCGCGCCAGTTCTACCTGCAGGACGACATCGTGTTGAACGACACGCTGAAGCTGGGCGTTGGTTTCAAGGCCGTGGACTTCCGCACCCGCGGCGGCGGCCTCGGCGATGCCAAGGACCGGCCGGTGAACGGCACGCTGCGCGCGAAGAGCAACTTCCTGCCGCATGTCTCGCTGTTCTGGAGCCCGACCGAATCCACCGATGCCTTCATCGACCTGGCCAATACCATGAACGGCTATCGCGTGGCCCAGCGCGGCAACATCGGTTACACCGCCTCGGCGTGGACCATCACCGACCAGGAAGAGTTCGACCGCGTGGCGGGTACCCTGCGTCCGGAAAAGAACTGGAACCTTACCGTGGGCGCATCGCACCGCTTCGACCGGCTGACGATCACCGGCGATGTGTTCTACAACGACATCCGCAACCGCCTGCTGTCGGCTGCCATCGGCACCCAGTTCGCACAGATCAACACCGTGCGGTTGATGCCGAAGATGCACGTGATCGGTGCCGACCTCGGCATCACCGCCGACCTGACCGACCACCTGCAGTTCTACCAGGGCGTGGCCGTGGCCCGTTCGTACTATGACAGCGATTTCGTGGTGGGTGACACGGTGTACCCGATCAAGGGCAACGCCCAGCCGGGCTACCCGCAGATCTCGCTGGTCAGCGACCTGTCCGCCCACTTCGGTGACTGGCGCTTTGGTGCCACCAGCACCTCCTACCTGCGCCAGCCCTTCACCTACGAGAACGACATCCGCGTGCCGACCTTCTGGCAGGTCAACACCTACGCCGCTTACCGCTTCGGTGCGGACAGCGCCGTGCCCGGCCTGGAGCTGCGGCTGGACGTGAGCAACCTGTTCAACCGCCACAACATCGGCACCGCCACCATCGCCGGCTCGTCGTTCTCGGGGGATTACCAGACCCTGCAGCGCAGCGCGCCACGGCAGCTGATGTTCAGTACCTCGATGGCGTTCTGAGGCAACGAAGGCCGGGGTCAGATCCCTTTGCACGGCAAAGGGATCTGACCCCAAAACCCACCCGGAAGCCCGCCTTGCGCAATCAACAGGGATTTTCTGGCGGCGACGCAAGGTTCCCACAATGTTGCTGGGTCATGCTGTCGGCATGGCTCAGTACAACCCGCTAACCCCGCTGTTCGGCATCCGGGGCCCAGGACGGCCCCGGCAGGCGCTGTCCGTGGCGCCTGCAATCGACCTGCGGGCCGAATACCAGTTCTGGCAGGTCTACGAACGTGTGGTCCGCCCGCTACCCGGCGGTGGGCTGCCTCAAGCGTGGCTGGTGTGCCAGAAGGTGTATCGCGACCGTTGGCAGCACCCGGACGACAGCGACGAGGCGGCGTTGTCGCGGGTGTTGTTCGGCGACAACATGACGGCTGGCCGGGCGTCGGAGCTGGCGGAGCTGCACGCGCTGGTCAGCCGTCGGGTGGCGTCGCTGGCGAGGCGGGGTGTACTGTTCGGACGCGGCCGCTGAACCGCAAATCTGCTGAGAGTTCCGATGACCCTTCTTTCGGGGCAGTACCGCATCCTGGCGTATCGCGGATTCCATGACCTGCCGCGGATGATGCTGGTAGCCGATAGCGCATCAAAGCGCTGGGTGCTCGACTGTCCGTTCGAGGACGAACGGGATGACTACGCGCCGGTGTATCGCATTCACGCCGTGGGTGCTGACATCGCGGGGCCTTCGGAGGTATGGGAGCATCACACTCGTGGGCTACTGCCCGACATTGGCGTCCTTCCAGTGAATAGCCTGCAGTTTGATGAGACGCGGCGCGCCTCCTTCATCCTGACGTGATCTTTCGTCATACCCCCGGTTTTCCCCGATCCAACTGCCGATAGCCAATCGCCTCAGCCAGATGCGCCGTCTGGATCGTTTCACAACCCGCCAGATCCGCAATCGTGCGCGCCACCCGCAGAATCCGGTGCATCGCACGTGCGGAAAGCTGCAGACGCTCGATGGCCTGTTCCAGCATGTCCTGATCTGCCTCGCTGAGTCGGGTACAGGCTCGCAGCGCCGCTGGCGGCAGATGCGCATTGAGGCCGCCGCGCGCCTGCTGCCGGGCATGGGCGGCTTCCACCCGTGCACGCACCGCAGCACTGGGCTCACCCAGTGGCGTGCTCTCCCGCAGCTCCACGGCATCCATGCGCGTCACGCTGATATGCAGGTCGATGCGGTCCAGCAGCGGGCCGGACACGCGCGCGCGGTAGCGGTTGATGCGCTCATCACTGCACAGGCAGCGATTGCTGCGGTCACCGGCCCAGCCGCAGGGGCAGGGATTCATCGCCGCCACCAGCTGGAATCGCGCCGGATACTGCACGCTGCGTGCCGCGCGGGCGATGCGGATGTGGCCGGACTCCAGCGGCTCGCGCAGGGTTTCCAACGCACTTCGATTCCACTCGGGAAGCTCATCGAGGAAAAGGACACCGTGATGGGCCAGCGAGATTTCGCCAGGGCAGGGCGGATTGCCGCCACCCACCAGCGCCGCCGCGCTCGCACTGTGGTGCGGTGCCCGGAAGGGCCGCTGCCGCCATCGTCTTGGGTCCAGCCCTTCGCCACTCACCGAGGCAATCGCGGCCAGCTGCAACGCCTCGGCTTCCTCGGTATCCGGCAACAGGCTGGGCAGGCGCGAGGCCAACAGCGTCTTGCCGCAGCCAGGGCTGCCGATCAACAACAGATGGTGCCCACCAGCGGCCGCCACTTCCAACGCGCGCCGTGCATGCGCCTGCCCGCGCACGTCGGCCAGATCGGGCAGGGGCAACGGCGTCGTGTCCACGCGCTCCACGGGTGGCAGCAGGCGCGGATTGCTCAGCCCGGCACAGCACTCCAGCAACGTACGCGCTACCCGCACATCGGCATGCTCGGCCAAAGCAGCCTCAGCGGCATTGCCTGGCGGCACCACCAGAATGCGCCCGGCGTCTGCCGCCGCAATCGCGGCGGGCAGCGCACCCGCCACCGGCCGCAGTTCACCGGTTAGCCCCAGCTCGCCCAGGAACTCGTACTGCAGCAGCGACTGCGGATCAACCTGGCCACTGGCCGCAAGAATGCCCAAGGCAATCGCCAGGTCGTAGCGACCGCCTTCCTTGGGCAGATCGGCAGGCGCGAGATTCAACGTGATGCGCCGCTGCGGAAAGTCGAAGCGTGCACAGAGCAGGGCGGCACGCACGCGCTCGCGGGATTCGCGCACGCTGGTCTCGGCCAGGCCGACAATCTGGGTGGCGGGCAGGCCGCCAGAGAGGTGCACTTCCACCCGCACCAGCGGGGCATCGACCCCGGCGCGGGCACGGCTGTGGACCAGCGCCAGGCTCATGTGTGGATTCCTGCGGAAGGGCGCTTGATGGTGCGGCGGGCGTTCCGCGTGGGCTATCGGGAATTGCTGGTGAAGCGGCTAGGGGGATTCCGGCAGACCGTTGGGGTGCGCCCGCGCGCTTCGTAGCGGCCGGTGTTCGCGATCGAGTGTCGGAACTCAACCGGTATGACGTGGAACAACGCCGGGGAATAGGCCGTTGCCGCTCGCCCGGGCCGGCCTTTCACCTCACTGGATCTGCGCCCGCGAGACTGCGGAAATCCAAGAAAATTCCCTATGAAGTGCTTTTCGTACAGGCATTTACATTTCACCGGAACTACACACATCTACTTGAAGGTGAGCAAAAGGGGCGCTAAAATTCACCCAACACACCCGCCAAGCCTCTGACGCGCCAGTTCGCGACATGCTCAAATTGGCGGGTTTTTTTTTGCCTGCTGATTGGAGTCAGGATGACTCACTACCGCAAACCACCCCTGTCGATTCAGGAGCAGTTGGACCTCCTCCAGCAGCGCGGGCTGGCCATCGGCGACGCCGCCAATGCCAAACGCTATCTGCAGCGTGTTGGCTACTACCGCCTCATGGGCTATCTCTACACACAACGTGTGCCCGGTAGCGACAGCTTCCGAGCTCAAGCGACATTCGAAGAAGCGGTCAGTCTCTATGAATTCGATAGGGCCCTTCGAGACCTGGTAATGGAGGCCGTTGGCCATATCGAGGTCGCAACGCGGACCGTGCTCACGTACCACTTTGCCCATGCCTATGGCGCCTTCGGCCACTTGGAGCCGCGCAATCTGGCATTCACCGGGCAGGAGTATGCGGATTGGCTCGGCGGCGTCGGAAGTGAAGTGACGCGCTCCAGGGAGGCGTTTATTCGGCACTACAAGGACAAGTACGCCTCACCCGCATTCCCCAGAGTACCGATCTGGATGGCGACAGAAGTCATGTCGCTCGGCTCGCTTTCTCGTTTCTACAAAGCGCTGCACTCCAGAGAACAGAAGGCTGTTGCGGGTGAGATGCTGCTGGCCGCGCCAGTCTTCGCAAACTGGCTGCATGTCACCAGCGTGGCGCGAAACGTCGTTGCACACCACAGTAGGTTATGGAACAAGGAGCTCGGTGTTTCGGCAGTTCGCCCACGGTCGGCAGGATGGTCTGAGCGCGAGGCGCCATACGCACCGAATCGTTGCTTCTTTCTGTTGCTCCTGCTTCGCAGACTTCTGGAAGCGACGACCGCTGATTTCAGGGACTGGCGTGAACGTGTCGATACCCACCTCTCGGCTGGCCTGACGACCGAAGTCCGAACGAGAAGCATCGGGGCTGCGACTGGGTGGCAGGACCATCGCCTTTGGCGCGGGTAAGTCCCAGGAGGCGCCGCTTTCTCCAGACATTTGTTGCGAATGGGCCGGTTGGGGGGGCGGTCAATGGCGGCCCAGCACCCCAAACAGACACCGCTGCTCATCAAGCACCAGCCCATTGAAGCGCCCAAACCGCGCCTCAACCCACGAAGGCCCCGCACTTTCCACCAGCAATCGCCCTTGGCTCTGGTGCAGATCCAGCCAGCGCTCGAAGCTGCTGCGCAGGCGTTCGATATCCGGCGCCCGCCACCGTGCATCGGCAGGCATGCGAATCAGCACGCGTGAGGGCGCGTTCTCCACGTCCATCACCAGCACGCCCTTGCACCGGATCTCGAAGGACGTCGCCCCGGCGTGGCGCGCGTGCAGTTCAAAGCCCTCGAGTGCCTTCGCGCTCACGAAGCCGAGTGCATCACTGTGCAGCAGGCGGTAATCGGCCGGCTGCAGCTTCTGGTAGGCCCACACCTGATCGCCCGCGGGCTCGGGCCACTCCACCCACATCGCGCCGATCACCGCGCTGCACACCGCCGCAGCGGCAAGGCCGTGCATCTTCATTCGTCACCCCGCACACAGACAGAAAGGTCCGCGCCATAAGCGCGCTCAGTCCTTGGGTCGCATCCGCTCGTGGATGAAGGCGGTGAGCGCCAGATCGGCCATCACCAGTCCCTCCATCACCCGGTCGCCGACGTACTGCTCCGGCTCGCCGTTCTGGCGCGTGCGCTCGGCCGCCAGCAGGATCTCCTGCACGATGCGCTGGCCGGTGAGCGCGCAGTCGGCGTCGGACAACGCCATCTGCCGGCTGCGTAGATGGTGCCGCTCGGGCCAGGGCTGGCCGTCGGCCGAAGCGCCCGCGCCGATGGCGTGCAGGATGGCGATGAGGCTGTTGGGGTCCAGCGCGGGCGCGGGTGATGGCGCTTCCTGGATCGGGCGCGGGGGCGGGGAGTGCGGTGTGGTCATGGCGGGCTCCGTGCATGCAGGCGGACGCCGCCACCGATAAAGGTGGCGGGCAGAGCGTGGCTCGAAAACCGGATGTTGGGAACCGGCGGGTACAAGACCCCCACGCCCCGCCCGCCATAGCCGGCAGACGGATTGCCAGCCGGCACCACGCGCGGTGGTGCCGGCTGGCAAGCGCAAACTACTTCCCAACAAAACGGGCTTTCGAGTCCCGACCACCGATGCACGGTGGCGTAGTAACGATTACCTGCTGTTGTTCGGAATGCCAACGGGTAGGGGTCAATGCCGCCAAAACCCGAGACGCTTTTGGCATTGTCGCATAGCACCGGAAGCGGCGAGAGCCTTGGCGTGCTTGGCGGAACGGCGCTTCTGGAACGGAGTCGTCAGATCCTTCCGTCAGAGATGCAAAGCGCGGCAAATGCGACAGCACTGGACGAGCGGTACTTCATGGCACAGGCAATGGAACGCGTGTTTTGATGCGGTCGATCGATCGCGCAAGCGTTCTTGACGTGTTGGGGAATATAGAGGTTGCAGCCAGGGCGAAGGCGGATGGTCGCTTACCCTTCTGCTATAAATGACACAACCGAGCCCAGTGGGCCTTCAATCAGATTGTGGACGCATGGAGTTGTACTGGCGCCTGTTCACCAATTGCACATCGCAGCAGGCGGCTCTCAAGGTCGCGGCGCGGATCTTTGAGCAAGCCGATCTTGGAGTCAGCAATCTCCACGCCGAGTCATATCACAAGGGAGGCTTCATGGTGAGTGCCTGCTCCAGTCATGCCGCGCATTCGTGACCTGAATTCGTGGTTCTGGCCCTGGCTTCGGCTCAGTCCACGGGCCGTGGATGGCTCTTGAGTGGCTCAATTGCAGAAGAACTGGATGCTTGGTCCAGTCATTCTCTGGTTTCCGGTGTTTCGTCTATCCATTTCCAGGCGGAAAGGCGGGAGTGACGAATCGCTGGAGCAGATGCCTGGTTCCGGCATGGATCTGCTCCAGAGACCGAGGCCGCTAACCGGTAATCATCTTGCGGTGGAGTGGCAGGGGGCGAGCTTGAGTGCCGCGCATCGCGTATCCAGTCGGCTTGACGGGGCGCGTACTCTCTCGCCGGTGCTCCGCGATAGGGGGGGGCTCTTGCGATTGATGTCCGCTCCTGGCTGGAAGCTGACCTCCCAGCCTTAGCACCGGTGTCAGCAGGTTTACACGCCGCTCTCAACCTGAGCGAACGCACGCGGCGCCCCTTCTACGTGCTGCGTACCGGGCTGGCTCGCTTGGCATGAGGCTGTGCGTTAAGTTGCCGTGACCGCGTGCTTGGATCGCATACTTCAAACAGCTCGTTATGCCACGCCACTGCCGTCAGATCCATGCCCTTAGGTGGCGGGAGGCCGCCTATGTGGAGTTCGTTATCCCAGATGATTCCTATCTCTCTCGCGGGACCTTTTCGGTATATGGCCGCCAACTGAGGTGCGCCGCCGGTTTGTGGATCTTTCCCGCTTCTCAGCGCGTCGCAAAATGATGAGAAAACACTGCGGCTAGTTCGACCTGATACATCCTGCCGCACCCATTTCCTAAGTTCGCCAAGCGCTACGGACTTGCCGGATCCATATGCGCAGACAATATCTGAATGCTCATTTGGTATCGGATGGTTGCGGATGTTCCACACTCCCTTTTCGTACTCGTATGCAGTAACGGAAAACTGCAGCTCCATGCCTTCGCTAAACCGGCGAGCAAGAACAAATGTTGTGCCCTCTAGCGATCCGATCGGAAAGTTGCCAGACAGCTCGTGCAGACGATCTTCAAGATGAGCGTCATTGAGCGCGTCATCACCTAAGCCGACTAATAGGTTCTGCCCAAAGATTACGTTGCCCGCGAACGCCAAGATTGCTGCATCGCGCGATCGAACCGAAAGCTTCCTCCCGCTGTCCCATCTGGCCACTGACGACCAGGAAAATCGACTGTCGGTTGCAACATAGAGTGACGATGGAGCCCTGGAATCAAGGCCACACCAGCATATCAGGGTGGTCACGTAGCCTACCTGTGTCAATTGAGATAAAGTTGTCAGGCAACTCCCCGGCCCTCCACCATCTTAGCAATGTTCGTCTGAGGGGGGCAGCTCGAGGAGCAGCCTCTGGGCACATCGACAGATGTGCCCAGAGGAAGGCGGGGTTCGTCAGTATGTTGCGAATTCGGCCTGCATTGCCGGCCGCATAGTTCCCGATGGCGTGGATTCTCGCGCCCCACCTGACGCTCGCTGCTCTGCGGTCTTAGCTCGACGTCTGCTGCTGGCCGGAAGCAGACATCAGCACTGCGTCAGCGCTTGGTCCGGTTATAGGCTGGCTTGTTAGCCGGACCCAGTCACTTTAAGATCGAGCTGTATCAAGGGGGGGGGAGCCCGCCATACGGTGCTTTCTGGATAATTCGTATAGCCGGACCCATGGGTCCGGCTATTAGGTAGTCAGGCATCAGAAACAGCTTATGTCGCACGGAAAGATTGAAAACAAACACTTTGAGAAATACGGCTTGTTCCTCGTGGAAGAGCACCGGCCACCCAGCCGTGGCGGCAACACAGGCGCGCTCCACTCTCATGTCTTGACCATCGACGGTGAGCGATACAGCTTCCTAGGTCTTGGGTCACAGCAGTGGGCATACAAATCTGACACCGTGTCTTTTGAGTATGAGGTCAAGAATGGCTACAAGAATATTCTCTTGGAGACCCTTGTTGTCATATCCAAATTCGGTGAGCCAATAGTTCGGGGCAACCGTGGTTTCAAGTCCACGTTGCGCACGGCAGGCTCCCGTATGCCTGCCAGCCGCCGTGAGCAGCGCGACTGATGGCTAACAATTAATTCAAGCCGACGCAGCTTCGTAGCTCGCCTTAACTCTGGCGTTGAAGGTCCGCTGCTGGCCGAAAACAGACGCCTTCGTCAAGACAAGTATATTGCAGCCCTCTGACTGATCAGGAACCCTGCCACTTCAGCGATGGCTGGCTCCAGTCGACCAGCGGCGCTGCTGCTAAGCGTTAGGCGGTTGTAGCCTCGGCTGCCCAGACCGAAGCTGTTCGGCTTTGATGAAATACGGATCCTAGGCTGGTCTGTGCACTGTAGGGGTTGATCTGGATGCCGATATCGCGGGGCTTTTCACGCGATTACTTTGGCGAGCACTTGCTGCTTGGTTGCTAGGAACGCTGCGGAAGTTTGCATAGGTCCCGAAGATAGCGCGACTTGGATGCCGGTTTGCGCAAATGCCCCGCAATTGGCGTTCTAACGCGACCCAGCTGTGACGGGCCGCACCTGGGTCCTTTTCCCCGTGGTCATTTGGGCTGCCGATTCGATCCCGTGCAGATGCTGGCAGCCTCGAATGGTCTGCCGCCTCGGGTGATTCTATAGGCGTCTTCATAGGCGAACCCAGGAAATCCAACGCAAGAGTGGTCCTCCAGAGTCACCACCCCGATCACTTGATCCCCCTTAGATAGTTCTTGAGTTAATGGCCGTCGACGTTGAGTCGTCCACATCCATAGCAATGCGCAAAGCTGTCTAAGTAGAGTTCCTGGACGCTATCAGGGCTTGCTCCCCTTACGGCAAAACCCTTGGAATAGGGCGGTCAGTGAGTGATGTCGGCAATAGGCCAGGGACCGCCTCGCCATGGGCCGCTGCGCTGGGTTGGATCGACACCACTAATTGTGATGCCATGCCACCATCCTATCGATGTCTTTGCTGGGGTGAGGGCCGACGTACAGCAGGAACAGCCTGAACTGATCGCTCCTATCGAGGTGCTGGAAGTAGATCCTTGCGGCAGCAGCTTCTGTCGTTGCGTCACCTTGCTTAAGGTGCAAGTTCGAGTCGCAACGCGCAATCTGCTTGGCGCCCTTCATCAGGCGAACGCAGGTATTGATGCCACCAGACTGGGCTAGCTCGATGTTCTTCTGCCTAAAGAACGCTTCCAGGGTCATCTCGATCCGGCCCTTTTTCTTGCAGAACTTTTCAAGAAGGTCGGCAGAGGTCTTTACAAAGCTGTGCCGCGACGGATCGATTTCATCGCACCGCTCGAGCGCATCGCCCACCAGGATGTAGTCGCTACATCGCTTGGCCGCGCTTTCAAATCGTTGTGCCAACGACGCTACGCCGGTCCAGCCTAGCTCTCGGCAAACTTCTTGATATACGCTGTTGAGTGGATCGTCGTCGCCGTCGATGCCGCGCAGTGATGTAGGCCAGTCACCGTGGCCCGCTGTGGGGCGGATGACCCGCGCTCCATCTTGGGCATACAGCCTGACGGCTTCTTCCATTTCAGCCGTAAGTGCCACGTAAGGCAGCACAACGATAGTCATCGAAGACCATTCGATGTTGTCACCAAACGCCTCAAGATCAGACACGGCTTGACCATTTGGGGGGTGGAACTCATATCCCCCACGGTTCGATTTGACCGTCAAGCACAGGCCTACGTGAACTCCATTGCGTGCCGCCTCTGCGACGAGCCGTGCCCTGATGAGGCTGGGTAGCCCAACTACGAAGATTGCCATCCCTGTGCCGCTCCGTCACTGACGAGACTTCACCATCAAGACCGATGCCATCAATGGGATGACGTAATTGGCGATCTCATCTTCAGAGAGCGTATCGATGAGCTTAAGCGCTCTCTCTTTCGCTGAAAGCGCGCGCGTATCAAGGACAGGGGTGGGGGCGGGTCCAACTGAGGTATGAACGGGCTGCGCTGGCACAGAGGCAGGCGCAAGCCTTGAAATAGGCACCTCTACTGACGTTGCCCAGGAATGGATCTGCTGGGTCATCTTTCGCAGCCGGAACTGTGTCCAAGCTTTACCTAACGGACCCAGTGACCTGGTGAAGCGGACATTGAGAGGGGTCGAGTAAGTCTCCTCAAGCATAGGAGGGATTGACGGAGGTACGTCCGGATGCTCAGACACAAATTCCTTCATCCAGGCCGACTGCAGCTCTGCCCCGATTTGTTCAATGCGCACCCAGTCGCCTGGGGGCCGAAGGCTGTCGGGTGACTGACCTTCTTGAATCAAAGTGTGGAACACGCGGCCGTCCAAGCGATTGAAGAATCGCGCACGGCGCGGATCCGGATTGGAGAAAGCAATCCAGACTTCATCTCGGATCGCCGGCGGCGGTTCACGCCTGGCCGACGCAAGGGCCGCATCTACAGGCATGCTCTGAGAGAGTGATCGAGGGCACACAATCATCTCCCCGCCCTCTCGCGTGCGCAGCTCGAACAAGTCAGGGAAGGCCGCGAGGAAATCTTTGAAACGTCGATAGCCCATGGCTTGAAGATCAAAGCTGCCAAGGCCGCGGTTCTGGCCTTCACTGATCAAAAGCTGCCGTAAGCGAGCGGCGGGTTCTTCGGTCTTGCCCTGCATCAACTCAATCAGCAGGGGTCTCCATGCACGAGTACTGTCCACACCAAATCCTTGTTGGAGCGCTGAAAAAAAGAAAAAGCCGTTACTGATAGTAACGGCTTTTTCTGATGATCAAGTAGTGCTAATCGCTAGGTTCGGTACCTTTGATGACGTCGTCCGGACGAGAGAACTTAGCAGCACTCTTCCGGCCCTTGGGCGCCATGAAAGTCCTGCCTGAGCAGCATCGATCGATTCGGTGCTCTGGGCAGATCTCGACGAGTGAGCTTGCGTGCAGCACTCCAGCCGAGTGGCACCAGTATCACTGAAGCGCCAGCTGGTGTCAATTTGCGGACCCGGATTCCGTTCAGTGTTTGCTGCGGCCAATTTAACGTTAAATTTACGGGCACTAGCGCTCTGACCACAAGGTATAGGCACGCATTTCCCGTGCCCCTTGAGAAGTAGGTTCTCAGGGCCCGGGGCGGCCTCGAAGCGCCCCCAGGCCACATGGCCAGAGGGCTGTGTCATCTCTAGGCTTGGTGACGTAGAAGGGCCAGAGAGCGCTAGGCGCACTTTCCTGGAGTCCATGCGCCTAGGTCTAGTACCCGGCCCGTGCCTAGGCTTGGAAGTCTAGGCGTTGTGTCGCTATGGCCTCGAGGATCCAGCTTTCAGGGTCCGCACAACCAGATCAACGGCTGGTGAGGACTTCACGCGGATGGGAGTAGACATGGAGGCCTTGGTAAGTTGGGAACTAGTCTTCCAACACTCAACGCAGTGAGCCTGCCTCAACTTGAGGCTGCGCTATGTCATGGGGAATCAGAGCAGGACTGTTTAGGCGCAACGGAAAGACTATCCTAGTGGGCATGATTCCTTGTAACCCTTCCAGTTCGACGCCCATGTCTCATAAGGCGCAGCTCGCCCTCATTGAGGCATTGGAGGCATGCTTCGATGCTTCAGCCTGGTCCAAGCTAGGTATGGAGATGGGGTTGCCGCACCTGACTCACTCTGAAACCCGATTGCAGAAGGCATTGCGGTTCAACGACAGCGACTACGGAACCGAAGTCGCACAGCTTGTAGCCTTCATGGCTATGCAGAAGCCTGACTTGTTGCGTTCCCTCCCCTCGCGACCAGTCCTGAAGGCGTGGCTGGAACAGAATGCTCCTGCTTTTGCACAGGAGCTCGGCTTGAGCGTCGGCCACGTGCCGGCACCCATTCGACGTCTGAGTGCTAGCGAAGTTGTCGAGCGAGCGTTGAAGGACGCTGATCAACTGCTGCAGACGAATGGTGCAGTTAGCGCACTAGATCGAGTGCATACAGCGTTACATGGTTATCTGCTCGATGTCTGCGCTGCAGCTGGCCTAAAGGCAATCCCGGCCGCGCCAATTGGATCGCTATTCAAGACAATCAGGAATGAACACCCGAGTCTTGTGGCAATGAACAAGCATGACCCGCAGGTGGACGTCGTACTCGGTTCGTTGGCTGGGGCGGTCACCGCGCTAAACACTCTGCGCAACAACGCATCGGTCGCTCACCCCAATCAGGTACTGCTTGGGGAAGGTGAGGCTATGCTGATGGTGAATCTCGTGCGCACCCTGTTTAACTATCTCGAAACCCGACTCGATCACTAGCGGATCGCTCCTTCTGGCCCACTGCTTGCCAGAGAACCTTTCGGGCTAGGCTGAAGAGCCAGCGCGGGACGCTTAGCTTCGCGTTACAGTAATGATCCCCAAGGTCAAGCGCGCTTGGGGCGGCTCCTGCCTCGCCAAGCGCGCCGTGCGGTAAGGCCAGGAGATGGTCGGCACTTCGTTTCTTGACCGTTCCTTGGCCCTGTTAAGTGACTTCTTCGCTGTGCAGCCGCCCTTAGGCAGCGGCGCTGCTAAAGCTTCCGTCCACAGAACTCAGCAGATAGGGGCTCGGTCTGGTGCGCCGAGCCTACCTCAATTGCGGTGTCCGCTTCTGGCCGGAAGCGGACATCCACACTGACAGGCTCAGTGGCTCAGCGGTAGCCATCGGCTCTCCGGTTCAAGCGTGTCCACCAGGTACATTCCCGTCAGCCCGCTGTCTTTGGTGCTCGGCCAAATGTGGCTCTGCCCTTCTTCGAACCAATACATACCGCTGCCGCCACCACCGTAGTGGCGACACCCATGCTCGTCTTGGGGCAGCGGAGCATTGAGCTCGGGCCGGACATCCACGAAGCCGATGAAGAAGAGCGCGACGCTCCGTGCCCAGAACTCATCAATTGATGATCTCCCCACTCCCCGAAGCAACAAACGCCTTCAACTGCCGAACGAACTCCGCGTCATACAGCTCCCACTCCACAATCTCCCCCACCACCCGCAACGGCTGCGCACTCCGATACGACCGCGTCGGGTTCCCGGGAAACTTCTTGTTGGTCACATTCGGATCGTCTTCAAACGGACCGGTCGGCTCTACCACATACACACGCGGTCGCCCTTCGCCCCGGGCCATCTCCGCAGCCAGCCCGGCGCCCTTGGCAATCGTGGTGAAGTAGATGTGGTTCATCACCACACTGTCGCGATAGTTGGAGCGGAAGCCCGCACTCAGCAACTCGCCCACCGCCAGATCAGCGCGGGTGCCGTGATAGAACGGCCCGGCGACCTGGTTGCAGGTGTCATGCGAAACGGGTGTCCATTCGGTGTCCTGCGCCATCGCTGCTGCCCCTGCTTGTCCTGCCGGATCGACAGGCCGGCGAGTCTAGGGCGCCCGGTGGGCCTTGCTGCAAGGCCCCATCCGGGAAATACTCTGTAGTGGGAGGCGCGGTGCGCCTCCTTTTTTCATTCTGCGGCGCCGCGCCCTTCCAGCTCGCGCACGGCGGTTTCCAGTGCGTCCAGCTTCTGGCGGGTCTTCAGCAGCACGGCGCGCTGCACTTCGAACTCCTCGCGGGTGACCAGGTCGAGCTTGGCCAGGCCGGCCTGCAGCGCGCTCTTGAAGGTGGCCTGCAGTTCCTCGCGCGATTCGCGCAGGCCCGGCGGCACCAGGTCGCTGAGGCGACGGGCGAGGTCATCGATTTGGTTCAGGTCGATCATGGGGTGCTCCGTGGGGGTGGGCCCGTGCATCCGGCGCGGGCAGGCCATTCGGGCACAAGGATACTGCTGGCACCCACTGCCCGGACAGGCGGCAGCGGCTTCGCACGGGCCGCGTTCAGGCGCTATCCTCCACGCCGGAAGACAGGAGATAGACGATGAAGATGGTCATGGCGGTGATCAAGCCGTTCAAGCTCGACGACGTGCGCGAAGCGCTGGCCGAGCGTGGGGTTACCGGGATCACGGTGACGGAAGTGAAGGGCTTTGGTCGCCAGAAGGGCCATACCGAGCTGTACCGCGGCGCGGAGTATGTGGTCGATTTCCTGCCGAAGGTGAAGCTGGAAGTGGCGGTGACCGATGACCAGGTGGAGGCGGTGGTTGAGGCCATCGTGAAGGCCGCCGGCACCGGCAAGATCGGTGACGGCAAGGTGTTCGTGTACGACCTGGGCAGCGTGGTGCGTATCCGTACCGGTGAACTGGACGCGGACGCGTTGTAAGCCGTTTGGCGGGATGTTGTAGAGCCGAGCCCATGCTCGGCTGCATTTCGCGCGATGCAGGAACAGCAGCCGAGCGTGGGCTCGGCTCTACAAGAGCGGTGAAGCGGTCGAGCGAACTCGACCCCTACCGCCGCTTGGCCCACTTGTAGAACCGCTTCCAGCCCTGGCGCACGGCGGCGACCCAGCCCGGGTCGGCCACCAGCGCGGCCTGCGCGGCACTCGGGGCCTGGCCGGTCACGCGCTGGCGGATCTTCAGCAGGTTCTTCATGTCGCTGCGGCGCATCTGCCGGCTCAGTGGATTGCGGCGCAGCCAGCGCGGGGCGCGCCAGGCCGAGGTGAAATCCAGCAGCACCGGCACGCCGCCGCTGACCACCACGTTGGTGCCATGCAGGTCGTTGTGGGTGATGCCGGCGGCGTGCAGACGGCTGAGCGCGTGCTGCAGCTGCTCGAACACTTCATTGCCCACGGCCTGCGCGGTGCTCAGGGTCTGGCCCGGGATGAACTCCATGCCCAGTGCCAGGCCACCGAGGGTGCCGAGCAGCGCGGGGGCATGCTTCCAGCCGCCGAGGCGCTGCAGCATGCGGGCCTCGCGGCGCACCATCAGTCGCGCGATCAGCGAAACGGGAGTGCCGCGGTAGCGGGAGTAGTCCTTGATGACCGCCTCGCGCCCGTCCAGGCAGGTGCGGTAGACGTCGGGGGCCAGGAAACGTTCGCCGCGCTTGAGCAGCAGCGGGGAGGCGGCGTCATCGCCGCAGGAGGAGGGGGGCAGGGCAGGAAGATGCATGTCGGGGTCTCGGACGACCCGGTGGGTGGCGCAAAGCGTCAAGCGAACCGGTGTTACAGGGAGTTACTAAGTTTTCGTTAATTTTAGTACTCGCCAGTTCGCTATTCCACGATTTGTCGGAGAAATGTCGGGGCCGTGGCTGGAACAGTTCGTCGCGCAGAATCGGACAATTCTGTCTCGCTTATTCCAGTTGGCCTTTAGTATCAACCGCTTGCGCGCTCAGCCCTGCGCCTCGTCCACAACCGGCTGAACGCGGCGCACGGGCAACTTGACCCCGGCGCACGGCCTGCCGACCATAAGCTGTTAACCCGCGACATCGGCGGCCGCCCCCCTCCGGCACGTCCCCGTCCCCTGCCGCGTTCCCCATCGGTGCTGGCCGCTTGGCCGTGCATCGCCCCGTTTCCCGTTCCGGCCGCGGCTGGAGGAAAGTGCTTTGATCATCAAAATCGTCATTGCAGCGCTGTTCGTAGCCTGCGTGCTGTACATCCACTTCCGTGGCAAGGTCCGCGCGCGCTGGTCGCGCCAGCTGCTGGACCACTCCAGTTTCATGGCCCCGATCAACGTGGTCATGTACATGTTCTCGAAGGTGCCGACCACGCCGTTCCTGGACCCGGGCAAGGAGTTCCCGCAGCTGGAGCCGCTGCGCCAGAACTGGCAGATGATCCGCGACGAGGCGCTGGCGCTGCGCGACGCGCAGAAGATCGCCGCCTCCAGCACGTTCAACGACGCCGGCTTCAATTCGTTCTTCCGTCGTGGCTGGAAGCGCTTCTACCTGAAGTGGTACGGCCCGTCGCACCCGTCGGCGAAGACGCTGTGCCCGAAGACCACGGCGCTGATCGAGTCGATCCCGGATGTGCGTGCGGCGATGTTCGCGCAGCTGCCGCCGGGCAGTGAGCTGCGCCCGCACCGCGACCCGTTCGCCGGCTCGCTGCGCCTGCACCTGGGCCTGAGCACGCCCAACGACGATGCCTGCTACATCGAAGTGGACGGCATCAAGAAGAGCTGGCGCGACGGCGAGTGGATGATGTTCGACGAGACCTACATCCACCATGCACACAACGAGACGCAGCAGGACCGCGTGATCCTGTTCTGCGACATCGCCCGCCCGCTGCGCTTCGGCTTGCCGGGGCTGTTCAACCGCGCGGTGGCGGCCACGCTGCTGGCCGGCGGCGCCTCGCCGAACCTGCCGGGTGACCCGACGGGTGGCGTCAACAAGGCATTCGGCAGCGTCTACAAGGTGCGCCTGAAGGCCAAGGCACTGCGCGAGCGCAGCGTGGTGGCGTATCAGCTGATCAAGTGGGGCCTGGTGGTGGCGGTGATCGCCGGTATCTGGGCGCTTTGATCGTTGCATGAGGTTGCCGGCCAGCGGCCGGCACTACCGGAACATGAAAAAACCCGCGCTGTCGCCAGCGCGGGTTTTTGTTTGGATCAGCCCTTCAGTGCAGCCTGCACGAACGGCGGGGTCACCAGCACGCCGGTGTGCAGCGCGGCGGTGTAGTACAGGGTGTTGAAGGTCTTGGCGGCCGAGTCGGCCTGGCGGAAGTCGAAGCTGCTATCGCCCTTGCGCGCCATGGTCACGCTCCACCAGCCGGTGGGGTAGCACGGCTGCGGGAACGGCAGGGTCTTGAACGAACCGAAGCCGGCCTTGCCCATCTCGGTGCGCATTTCGTTGATCAGCTCCAGCTGCATCAGCGGCGACTCGGACTGCTGCACCAGGATGCCGTCGTCCTTCAGGGCCTTGAAGCAGCTCTCGTAGAAGGCCTTGTTGAACAGGCCTTCACCCGGGCCGACCGGGTCGGTCGAGTCCACGATCACCACGTCCACGCTGCCGGCCGGGCAGTTGGCCATGTAGGCCACGCCGTCGTCGAACAGCAGCTCGGCGCGGGCGTCGTCGTTGGAGTCGCACAGTTCCGGGAAGTGCTTGCGCGCCATCACGGTGACCTGCTCGTCGATATCGCACTGGGTCACGCTCTCAACGCTGGTGTGCTTGAGCACTTCGCGCAGGGTGCCGCAGTCGCCGCCACCAATGATCACCACGCGCTTGGGCGCGGCGTGGGTGAACAGCACCGGGTGGCTGATCATCTCGTGGTAGAAGAAGTTGTCCTTGCTGGTCAGCATGATGGCCCCGTCGATGGTCATCAGGTTGCCCCAGTCGGTGGTCTGGAAGATCTCGATCTTCTGGAACGGCGACTGCACCTCGTCCAGCTTGCCGGTGATGCGGTAGCCGATGGCCGAGCCGGTGCGCTCGAAGTGTTCGATGTACCAGTTGTTGCTGTCAGTCATTGGAAAACAGTCCTGTTCGGAGGGGTGGAGCCGGGCTGGCGGGCGGGGCCGCGTGGCACAGATGCCACATCCGGACGGATCGGCCTGTTCAGGTTGGAACCTGTCACGGGCGCGGGCGCGCATGATAACGAACCTGTGGGCACATAGGCGTTATCATGCCCCCCCTTTTATTGCCAACAAGGCCGACTGAAATGACCGATTGGTCCCTCGACCAAGCCCGCAAGACCTACTCGATCCCGCATTGGGCGGACGGTTACTTCGACGTGGATCAGGCCGGGCACATGGTGGTGAGACCGACCGGGGCGGACGGCCCGGTGGTGTCGCTGCCCAAGGTGGTCGATGCGGCGCGCGCGGCGGGCGCCAAGCTGCCGCTGCTGGTGCGCTTCCCGGACATCCTCGGCCAGCGCCTGGGCAAGCTGCAGGCGGCCTTCGCCCAGGCCCAGCAGGACTGGGAGTACAGCGGCGGCTACACCGCCGTGTACCCGATCAAGGTCAACCAGACCCGCGGCGTGGCCGGCACCCTGGCCAGCCACCACGGCGAGGGCTTCGGCCTGGAAGCGGGCAGCAAGCCCGAGCTGATGGCCGTGCTGGCGCTGTCGCGCCCGGGCGGGCTGATCGTCTGCAACGGCTACAAGGACCGCGAGTACATCCGCCTGGCCCTGATCGGCCGCAAGCTGGGCCTGCAGACCTTCATCGTCATCGAGAAGCCGTCCGAGCTGAAGCTGGTGCTGGAAGAGTCCAAGGCGCTGGACGTGAAGCCGGGCCTGGGCGTGCGCATGCGCCTGGCCTCGCTGGGCGCCGGCAAGTGGCAGAACAGCGGTGGCGACAAGGCCAAGTTCGGCCTGTCGCCGCGCCAGCTGCTGGACCTGTGGAAGTCGCTGCGTGACACCGAGTACGCCGACTGCCTGAACCTGCTGCACTTCCACATGGGCTCGCAGATCTCCAACGTGCGCGACATCGCCAACGGCATGCGCGAAGCCACCCGCTACTTCGTGGAGCTGTCGCGCCTGGGCGCGAAGATCACCCACGTCGACGTGGGCGGTGGCCTGGGCGTGGATTATGAAGGCACCCGTTCGCGCAGCTTCTGCTCGATCAACTACGGCCTGCATTCCTACGCCAGCAACATCGTGCAGCCGCTGGCCAATGCCTGCGAAGAGTTCGGCCTGACTCCGCCGCGCATCGTGACCGAGTGCGGCCGTGCGATGACCGCGCACCACGCGGTGCTGATCGCCAATGTGTCGGAAGTGGAAGAAGCGCAGGAAGGCCGCGTGCCGGACCAGCACGACGACGAGCCGGCGGCGATCCGCCACCTGCGCGAGATCCACGACGAGCTGGACGTGCGCCCGGCGGTGGAACTGTTCCAGGAAGCCCAGCATTTCCATGCCGAAGGCCTGGCCAGCTACGCGCTGGGCCAGATCGACCTGCCGCAGCGTGCGCGCATCGACGATCTGTTCTACGCCATCGCCCACGGCGTGCGTGCGCGCCTGAGCTATGACGAGAAGAGCCATCGCCCGGTGCTGGACGAACTGAACGAGCGCCTGGTCGACAAGTACTTCGTCAACTTCAGCGTGTTCGAATCGATCCCGGACGTGTGGGCGATCGACCAGGTGTTCCCGATCGTGCCGATCGAGCGCCTGGACGAGACCCCGGACCGCCGCGGCATCATCGCTGACATGACCTGCGACTCGGATGGCATGGTGGAAACCTATGTCGAGAACGAGAGCCTGGACAGCTCGCTGCCGCTGCACAAGATGAAGCCGGGCGAGAGCTACCGCATCGGCTTCTTCATGGTCGGCGCGTACCAGGAAATCCTGGGTGACATCCATAACCTGTTCGGCGATACCGACGCGGTGGAAGTGCTGGCCGATGCCGATGGCTATGCCATTACCCAGCAGCGCCGCGGCGACACCACCGACGTGATGCTGGATTACGTGGGTTACCGCCTGGACGAACTGCGGGCGACCTATGCGCAGCGCGTGGCTGCAGCGCAGCTGTCGCCGGAACGCGCGCAGGAACTGTCGGACGCGCTGGAAGCCGGCCTGACCGGTTATACCTACCTCTCCGACGAGCCGTTGGTCTGAGGTAAACGGGAACGCCGGGCATGGCCCGGCGCTACCGGTCACCATGAGCGCGCGCGCGATCTTCCACCTGTTCCTGCATGCCGCCGTGCCAGCGTTGCTGGCATGGTTGTTCTGGCGCAAGCGCTTCGCCTCGGCGTGGTTGCTGATGCTGCTGGGCTGGATCATCGACCTGGACCATCTGCTGGCCGACCCGATCTATGCACCGAACCGCTGCAGCATTGGCTTCCATCCGCTACACACCGCACCGGCCATTGCGGTCTATGCCGGGCTGTGCGTGCCGAAGAAAACGCGGGTGTTCGGCATCGGTCTGATCATCCACATCGTGCTGGACGCAATTGATTGCTGGTGGATGCACCACCGTTGATGTTTGCTGCGTGTCGACCAAGGTCGACACCTACGGGAGCATGGCGACCGGCCGGATTGACGCTCGGTAGAGCCGGCCGCTGGCCGGCTTCCGCAGGGAATTCCCGGTGCCTACGTGGTTGCCGGCCAGCGGCCGGCACTACCCACCGTCAGGTTGGTCGCTTCACGCCACCGGCAACCACACCGTCGCACGCAGGCCGGGCTGCGCATTTTCCAGCATCACGCGCCCGCCGTAGCTGGCGGCGATATCGCCCACGATCGCCAATCCCAATCCACTGCTGCCCACGCGCTCATCCAGCCGCACGCCACGCTGGGTGACGCGTTGCAGGGCGTCTGCCGCCAGGCCGGGGCCGTCGTCGCGGACCTCAATGCGCAACTGGCCGTCGTCGGCTTTCGCGCTGACCTGGACCTGCCGTTGTGCCCAGCGCCCGGCATTGTCCAGCAGGTTGCCCAGCATCTCCTCCAGATCCGCACTGGCACCGGCGAACTGCAGCGTCGGGTCGATGCCCGCCGCCGTGAACGCGATGCCACGTTCGCCATGCACGCGTGCCATCAGTCGGCACATCGCCTGTGCGACGGCCGCCACGTCGGTGCGCTGGCGATGGTCGGCGGCCAGTCCTGCAGCCAGGTAACGGTCGACACTGGCCTGCATGCGCGCACTCTGCTCGCGCACGGTGGCCCGCCAGTCCGCGCCATCGCCGTCAGCTTCGGTGGTCAGCACGCTCAGCGGGGTTTTCAGCGCATGCGCCAGATCCTGTGCACTGGTGCGCGCGCGCGCGACCATGCGTTGCTGGTGGTCAAGCAGTGCGTTGAGTTCTTCGCCCAGCGGCGCAACCTCTGCCCCCAGTTCCTGCGTGTCGATGCGCTGCACATCACCGCGGCGTACCCGTTCCAGCTGCGCACCGAGGCGATGCAGTGGACGCAGGCCGAAGCGCACCTGGCTGGCCAGCACCGCCAGCCAGGCGGCGACCAGCACGCCCAGCGCGATGGCGGTGCGCTTGCGGAACGCGGCGACATCCGCATCCAGTGTGCTGCGATCGGTGGCGACCACGGCTACGAACGGTTCGCTGGCGCGTGGCAGGCGCACCTGCTGCACGCGTGCGCGCAGGGATTGCTGCAGCGGCCCGGCCAGGTTGCGGGTGGCCGGCCCGGCAACCGGCGCCGGCAGGGTTTCATCCCACAGCGAGCGCGACTGCAGCAACACGCGGCCATCGGCCCCGGCGATCTGCCAGTAGGCACCGGAGAACACGCGCTGGAAGCGTGCGTCATTGGGTTCCTGGCGCAGGCGCAGCTGTCCGTCCGCATCCACTTCGGCCTGCGCCAGCAGGGTCAACATGTCCTGCTGCAGTTCGTGGTCGAGGCGGTCACGCGCACTGCGCTTGAACAGCTCGCCCAGCAGCGCGCTGGCCAGCAGCGAGACCAGCAGCAGGCCGACGCCGCCGGCCAGCAGCAGGCGCCGTCGCAGCGATGATTGCCGGCTCACGGCGCGGCCAGCCGCCAGCCCTGGCCGCGCACGGTCTGGATCAGGTCGATGCCGAGCTTGCGGCGCACGCGTCCGAGCAGCACGTCCAGTGCGTTGGAGTCCGGGTCATGGCCGCCGTCGAACACCTGTTCGCCGAGGCGATCACGGCCGATCACCTGGCCGCTGTGATGGATGAAGTAGCTGAGCAGCCGGAACTCCTGCGGACTGAGGGGCAGCGCCTGCCCATCCAGCTCAAAGCGGCCGGCGTTGACGTCCAGCTGCAGCGGGCCGCAGTGCAGGCGGGGGCTTGCGTGGCCGTGGCTGCGGCGGATCAGGGCGCGCAGCCGCAGCACCAGTTCGTCGGCCTGGAACGGTTTGGTCAGGTAGTCGTCGGCACCGGCATCGAAGCCAGCCAGCTTGTCGTGCCAGCGCCCGCGCGCGGTCAGCACCAGCACCGGAAAGCTGCGGCCATTGCCGCGCCAGCGCTCGATCACGCTCAGTCCATCCAGTCCGGGCAGGCCGAGGTCGACGATGGCAGCCTGCAGGTCCTCGATCTGGCCGATCTCCTCGGCCTGGCGACCGTCGGCGACCACCGCCACCACATAGCCGGCCTGTTCCAGCAGGGGCATCAGGCGCTGTGCCAGTGCGGCATCGTCTTCGGCCAACAGGATGCGCATCAGTCGTCGAGCTCCGTCTTCAGCAGCTTTCCGCTGCGCGCATCATAGTCCAGCTCCACCACCACGCCGTCGCCGCGCAGGATCTCCACTTCGTAGACGCCGTCGTCCAGCTCCACTTCCAGCAGTTGGCCGGGGTAGCGCTTGAGTGCATCACGCACCACGCTTTCCAATGGCACGTAGCGGCCCTGCTGCACGGCGCGGCGCGCGACCTGCTGCGCCGGGTCCTGTACGTGCGCGGCGGCGATCGGGGCGTTGGCCAGGGCCAGCAGCAGGGGCAGGGTGGCGAGCATGCGGGTGCAGAAAGAATGAGGGGTTCAGGCGCGAGTGTGGCGGGGATGACTAACAGCCGGCTAACAGCCACGGCTAAGGCGCTGTTAACCGAGGCATGCATCGTGGCGTTGCCGGGATGGTCCGGCCACGAACAGGAGAACCCCCATGTTGAAGTCGCTCACCCTCGCCACTGTTGCCCTGCTTGCCGTCGCGCCGGCCGTACAGGCCGCGCCGCTGGGCATGGCCCAGGTTGAACAGACCCTGCGCAAGGCCGGTTATACCCAGATCCACGAAATCGAACGCGATGATGGCCTGTGGGAGGCCGACGTGAGCCGCGCCGATGGCCGCTTCAGCGAGGTCTACGTGGACCCGAAGACCGGCGAGATCTTCGACGAGCACAACGGGCGCGCGCTGTTGACCACCGAGCAGGTGCTGGCACGGGCGCAGTCGCATGGCCTGCGCGAGATCCATTCGCTGGAACGCGATGGTGCGACCTGGTCGCTGGAAGCCCGCAATGCCCGCAACCAGAAGGTGGAGGTGCGCCTGAGCGGTTACGACGGCCGCATCCTGCACAGCGAGCGCGATGGCTGGCTGGATTGACGTTGGCCCATGTAGAGCCGAGCCCATGCTCGGCTTTGCGGCCAACCGTAGCCGAGCATGGGCTCGGCTCTACAGGAGCTGGCTTACCAGCCGAACGGCGGTGGGTAATCCCAGCCCGGGCCGCGGCCGTAGTAGCCGCCATACGGGCCGAAGAAGCCCGGGCCCTTGCCTTCACTCACATGGATGTTGAGGTTGACCCCGTGGGTCTTGCCTTCATCGGTGGTGTAGTTCTTGCTGAGGTTCAGCGTGGCCGCGTTGTAGTGGCTGTTGCCACCGTTCTTGGAATAGCCGATGCCGGTGGTGAAGCTGCCGGACACCTTGACCTTGTCGTCGGTGACGTCGGCGATCTTCGCGTCGTCGTGCACGCGCGGGCCGCTCTTGTCACCGTAATAGGTGCCGGGCGGGTCCTGCTGCAGGGCCGGATCGTTGAGGTAGCGCATCGGCGCCTGCGGCAGCGTCAGGTCCAGGCCGGCAGCCTGCGGCGCGGTGGCGCCGGCGGCGGACTGGGCCAGCACGGTTCCCGGCAGGGCCAGGCACAGCAGCAGGGTCAGGGGGCGGATCATGACGGCGCTCCAGCGGACAGGTGGCCACGCAACACGCGGCGGTACAGGCCGACGCTAGCAGGGGTTGCTTGAATGATGCCTGTCGGCGCCGGATCGGGGTAGAGCCGGCCACGGCCGGCTGCAGGTCACAACCGCCCGAACCCGAACAGCCCTTCCAGCGCATGCCTGCGCCGCTCGATCCGGGCGCGCAGCAGTTGGGCGCCGATCATCGAATAGGTGATGCCGTTGCCGCCGTAGGCCATGGCGAAATGGACCCGCGGCCCCCACTGCGCGTGCGGGCCGAAGAAGGGCAGGCCGTCGGCGGTTTCGGCGAAGGTGCCGGCCCAGGAAAAGGCGGGCACCGGGTCCAGCCGCGGGAACCAATGCAGCAGCTGATCCATCAGCTTTTCGGCCTTACGCTGCACGCGCCGGTCGCGCCGCGCCGGGATATCGATGGCGTCGTCCAGCCCACCCACCAGCAGGCGGCGGTCGCCGGTGGCGCGCAGGTACAGGTACGGGCGTGCGCTCTCCCACACCATCGTGCGCTGCAGCCGGCCCAGCGTGTCCGCATCGATCGGGTCGGTGATGAAGGCGTAGCTGCTGCGGTTGCGCGCAACCCGCTGTTCCAGCCACGTCTGGTTGGCGTAGCCCATGGCCAGGACCACGTGGCGGGCACGGACCGTGGCGCCGGCCTCGGTCATCGCGGTTACGCCCTGCGCGCCAGGCTTGAGCGTGTGCAGCACGGTGCGGTCGTGCACATGGCCGCCGCGACGGCGCACTCGTTTGAGCAGGCCGTAGGTGAGGCAGTAGGGATCGACCCGCGCCGCCTGGCGGGTCAACAGGGCGCCGCCGGCATCCACGTCGAAGCGTTCGCGCAGGGCTTCGCGGTCCAGCCAACGCGCGTCCAGTCCAATATCACGGCGTGCAGCTCCTTCGGCCATCAGGCGCGGCACGTCGCGCCGCCGGCTGGCCAGGTACAGGCTGTCCATCTGCCGGAAGTCCACCTCCTTCAGCCCGCGTGCCACTTCGGCCAGTGCCGGGATCGCGTCGGCACAGGCAAGGTAGGCCAGGGCGGCGGCATCCTTGCCATAGCGCTCGGCCAGTTCCAGCAGATGGGTATCGATCTCGTACTGCAACAGCGCGGTGCTGGCCGCCGTGCTGCCCCAGCCGATGTCGCGCTGCTCGATCACCGCCACCTCGTGGCCGTGGGCGGACAGTTCGTCGGCGATCAGCGCACCGGTGATGCCGCCACCGACCACCAGCACGTCGCAGCGCAGATCCTGCTCCAGCGGGGGAAAGGCCTGCAGCAGTCCGTTGCGCACTGCCCACCAGGGGTAGCCACTTTTCAGGTCCATGGGTCAGCCTGCCGGATTGATTTCATGCTCGTCCTCAGGCTGATCTGCAAGCAGTCGAGCAAACAGGTCGGGGAGGTCGCGCGCTACCGGGAGGGCGTACTGACGTTCCATGCCAATGAATGGAATCCGCACTACCGGCATTGCTGCGTCCAGTGTGTCGAATCCAAATCCCTCCCCGCCGCCGTCCGACGCGAACAGGAATATGCCCGGCGCGTATGATTCAACTTCATACTCACGATTGAAGTCGACCACCTCTTCCGCTTCCCAGAAGACAATGTAGTTGTCGCCAATAAATCCTTCGCCACCGTTGTGCGCCCTAAGGAATTCAAGGTAACTCTCGGGAAGTGCGACTCCTACGCGGGCTGACAGATCAGCAATGGCCGACATTTCAGCCGGGCCATTGAGCTGTCCCTCTGTCAGGTGATATTCCATGACTGCTCTTCCATGTCTCTCGGGGACTGGTTAAACCAGAAGTTTGCCTGCTGCTGATGAATGTCGCGATGGGGGATAACGTCATGGGCGGAGTCGGTTGGCGTCCACCATTGCCCGTAGATCAGGCCGTGGGCTGGCCGGTATGCGGGGTCTGGATCAGTTCGGACAGATCGAAGCCCTGCAGGCGGGCCGCGGCCAGATAATGGTCCTGCACGGTCGCGTCCAGGCGTGGCTCGCGCGCCAGCAGCCACAGGTACTTGCGATCCGGGCTGCCGACCAGCGAGACGCTGTAGTCCGGGGCGACCTGGATCACCCAATAGTCGCCCTTGGCGAACGGCAGCCAGCGCAGGCCCTTGGGCAGGAAACTGACCTCCAGGCGCGCGCTGTCGTTGTCGACGGCGCAGGCCTCGCCGGTGGCCTCTTCGATCTCGCCGTCCATGCGGCAGCGGTTGGTGACGCCGACATTGCCGTTGTCGAGCAGGGTGTAGTGCGCCGACACATCGGTGCAGCCTTCCGGCTCGTGGCGCATCGGTAGGCGCGCGATCTCGTACCAGGTGCCCAGGTAGCGCGGCAGCTTGAGGTCGGCGACGGTCTTCAGCGGCGGGTGCTCGGTCATCGGTCATCGTGGCAGGGGCGGGCCTCCACGATGCCGATGGGCTCGCCATGGGCGGGTGAAGCCGGGGCGATGGCCGTGTCCAGAACGATCCGTCGCCGCTGCGACGTGCCTGTTGTCACCGGCATGGCGGTATCCTGCCGCCAGCGCCGTGTTTTCCTGATCCAACCAAGGTGGAGGTGCCGATGTACCAGGTGATCCTGTTGAAGAGTGAATCCGCGTTCGCACGCGAACAGTGGCCGCAGGTCGATGACCTGGTCGACTACGAGGGCGTCAGCTACAGCCTGCGAGCCGGCCCGCGCCAGCCACTGCCGACCGACCACGAGTGGCACCCGGTGGCGGTATATGCGCCCGATGAGATTACCGAGGAAGAGTTCCAGGACTGGTACGCGCTGCAGCAGCCGACCGTGGAAGAGCTGCGCCTCAAGTACTGATACTGCTGCGCGTCCCCCATCCGTCCTTTACCGCCTCTGCCGTATAGTCGCGCGCAGGCGCGGTGGTCCGCGCGAACCGGTGTGGCTGCGTGTCTTCTTTCCTGCGATCGATCCGTGCACGAGGGCCCTGGTGGGCCCTGCTGCTGTGCACTGCCTTCCTGCTGTCCGCGCCGGTGCTGGCGCAGGAGGAGGACCCCACGCCCAAGCAACAGCTGGCGGACATCGATTCGCGGTTGAAGGATGTCGAGCGCAAACGTGGCGATGCGGAAGCCACCGAGACGCTGGCGATGCTGTCCGAGAATGCCTCGCAGGCACGGCGTGACGCCGAGGCACTGGAAAAGGCACTGCAGCCCCAGCTGGATCGCATCAACGAGCAGCTGGCGCAGCTGGGGACGCCTGCCGAGGGCACCACGGAGCCGCCGGAGCTGGCAGCGCAGCGACGGGCCATAACCAGGCAGCGCGACGGCCTGGCCGCGTCGGTAGCGCAGGCCAAGGCCAGTGCCGTGCGTGCACAGCAGCTGGCGGCGGACATCGAGCAGCAGCGCACCGCACAACGTACGGAAGAACTGGGCCAGAAGGTCGCCTCGCCGCTGTCGCCTGCGTTGTGGAGCAAGGTGGCCGAGCGCCTGCCGATCGATATCGCGCGCGTTGCGCCGTTGGCCGAGCAGGGGCGTGACGCGCTGGTGGCCGGCATCCGCACCCATGGCTGGGGCACGCCGTTGCTGGGCCTGCTGGCCGCGCTGGTGATGATGTTCCCGCTGCGGTTGTGGCTGCGCAGGCTGGGGCGGCAGTTCGCCGCGTCCGAGCGCGCACCTGATGGACGACTGCGCCGGTCTGGCCTGGCGATGTGGCTGCTGCTGGTGGGCACGCTGCTGCCCGGTTATGCCGTGGTGGTACTGATGGCGGCGCTGGATGCGATCGATGCCATCGCGCCGCGCTTGCAGGTCGTGGCCGACGGCCTGGAGACCGCCACCTTCCGTGCGGCGTTCATTGCCGCGCTCAGCGCCTGCCTGCTGGTGCCCAAGCGCCCGTCATGGCGGCTGTTGAACCTGGACGACACCGCCGCGCTGAAGCTGCGTAAATATGCCTGGGGCGCGGCGGCGCTGGCCTGGCTGAGCACGGTGCTGGTGGCCCTCGACCAGGCTACGCGCACCAGCGACGTCACCACGGTGGCGTTGGACGGCCTGATTGCCCTGACTTACCTCGGCCTGATCATGGCCATGCTGGTGACCCTGGCGCGCCTGCATCGCCGGCAGACCGCCGAGGCCGAGGCCAAGCTGGAAGCACAGGCCGATGGCGTGGGGGCAACCACGCCCGTGCGCCGCAGCAGCTGGCTGGTGCTGGCCCGGGTAGCGGGCAATATCGCGGTGGTGGCGGCCATCGTTGCCACGTTGCTGGGCTACCTGAATTTCGCCAAGTTCGTGAACCAGCAGCTGATCGGCGGCAGCATCGTCGTGCTGGCCGCAACCCTGCTGTTCAAGTTCGTCGATGACCTGAGCACCTGGATGCTCAACGCCGACAGCAAGGTCGGCCAGACCATCCTGCTCAGCACCGGCCTGAGCGTATCGCGGCTGGAACAGGCGGGCGTGCTGCTGTCGGCGGCGTTGCGCACCATCGTCGTACTGATCGCGCTGCTGGCGCTGGTGGCACCGTTCGGCAACATCGGCGCGGTGGTGGAGCGCTTCTCCTCGCTGTTCACCTCTGGATTCGACATTGGCGGAACCAAGCTGGAGCCGGTGCGCATCGTGCTGGCGGTGCTGGTGCTGCTGGCTGGCCTGGCCGTTACCCAGCTGGTACAGCGCTGGCTGACCGACACCTACCTGCCCAAGACCGAGCTGGATCTGGGCGCGCGCAATTCGGTGAGTACCGTTGCCCGCTATGTGGGCATCATCATCGCGGTGATCTGGGCGCTGTCGGCGATGGGCCTGCAGCTGAGCAAGCTGGCATTGCTGGTCAGCGCGCTGTCGGTGGGTATCGGTTTCGGCCTGCAGGTGATCACCCAGAACTTTGTTTCCGGCCTGATCCTGCTGGCCGAGCGGCCGGTGAAGATCGGCGACTGGGTGAAGCTGGGCGACCAGGAGGGTGACATCCGCCGCATCAGCCTGCGATCGACCGAGATCCAGGTGGGCGACAAGTCGACGTTGATCGTGCCCAACTCCGAGCTGGTCACCAAGACCGTGCGCAACATGACGATGGGCAACAACCAGGGCCGCATCCAGATCCAGTTCGCGGTGCCGCCCAGCACGGATGTCGGCAATCTGCGGCAGGCGCTGCTGGATGCGTACACCGCGCACACGAATGTGCTGAAACAGCCGGCACCGACGGTCTACATCGACAGCATTGCCGGTGGCCAGATCACCATCAACAGCTTCGCTTACGTGGCCAGCCCGCGGCAGGTGTACGCCACCCGCAGCGACCTGTACTTCAGCTTGTTGCAGATCCTGGCCGAGCGGAACATACCGCTGTCGACCCCGACCGACATCCACATCATCCGCGATCCGCAGGAGTAGGGGTTTCTTTGCAGGGCTGCGCCCTGCACCCGCCGAAGCAACGTCAACCGCAAGAGCAACGGCAAAAGCTGGTTTCCTGTGGGATGGCGGGGTGGGTCCGGTTGCGGGGGACGCTGCAAGTACGTCCATGTAAGCTCGGTCGCCGCATCCATGCGGCTCACGCCCCCGCAACCGGACCCACCCCGCCTTCGACAGTTTTCCGCGATCTTTTGGAATTGCTTTTGGGGTCAGATCCGTTTTCCGGAGGAAAACGGATCTGACCCCATTTTGATTTTCGATAACTGACAGAGTGTGTCGACCAAGGTCGACACCCACCAACAGCACACGGAAGCTGTCAAAGGTGGGGCGGTGTGGGTTGGCAGGACCGTTGGCGCCATGGATGGCGCCATCGAGCCCCCATGGACGGGTTTACGGCGTGTCCTGCCAACCCACACCGCCCCGCCATCCCACGGAATGCCAGCTGTTGCGGTTGCTTCTGAGGTTGCCGGCCAGCGGCCGGCACTACCACGGGTGCAGGGCGCAGCCCTGCAAATAGCCCTACCCCCGAGGTCGGCTGCGCGAGGGCACCAGTGCGAACGTATCCACCGCCAGCTTCTCGGCGTGGTTCAACCACGCGCGGATCTCCAGATCGTCCACTTCGTGATCCAACCCGAACGACACGTTGATCTTGCCGTTGGCATCGGGCTGTACCCACTGCTGGGCCAGTACCACCTTGCGCTGCGAGGACACCGCTTCGATCCAGAAACCGCGGTCCGGGCGCGTGCTCGCCACCAGTTGCAGCATGTACTGGCCGGCACGCGTACGGCGTCCCTTCTGGGTGATCATGTGTGCCTGGCGCACGCTCGGGCGCGGGCCCTGGAGCGTATCCAGCGGTGCATCCACCGCGATGCCACCGCGCAGGTCGTTGTCGCGGTACAGCTTGAAGCCGTTGTCGCGGTTGACGAGCAGGGCGCACCAGTCACCATCGGCCGAGCCGTCCTCGAACGCGGTGCAACGGTCGACGTAGGCCAGGGTGTTGTCCGGGTTGGCATCATCGAACTGGCGCGAGGTGTTTTCCAGGTACACCGACTTCAAGCCCCACTCCTTGTCGTACTCCAGCAGCACCGGCGGCTGCACGTGCTGCAGGCCAACGACCACCTGATCATCGCCATCGATCTTCAGTTCGCGGGTCGGCTGGCCCAGCCACAGCGAACGGGCGAAGGCCAGGTACTGCGGGTAGTCGCGGCCATCATCGCGCCGCGCGGCCACGCTGGCACTGGGCGCGCGCTGCGGGTCGATCAGCGAGCGGCCAAAGCCCATCGTCTTCAGGTTCGGGTCCAGCAGGCCGAGCAGGGTCGCACCGGAATCCAGGGTGGTGCCAGCGTCGGCACTGAGCTGCTGCGGGGCAATGCCGTCGCCGAGGAACAGCAGCAGGTTCTCGCGCTTCTGCTTGGCCAGCACGTGGCTGAGGTCGTTGGGCATCGCCAGGTGGTCGGAGGCGATCACGATCAGCGTGTCCTTCCCATACGGGCTGGCCTGGATACGCTCGACCAGCTGTGAGATCAGGCGGTCGGTGCACTTGAGTGCATTGAGCAGGCCGATGTTGCCGTACCCGCTCCGGTAGCGCTCGCCCTTGCACGACACCGGCAGGTGGCCCGCCGGGTGGTGGGTATCCATGGTCAGCGTGGTCAGCATGAACGGTGAACCGGCGCGTGAGAGCTGCTCGAAGCGCTGGTAGGCGGTGTCCAGCAGCACGTCGTCGTGCACGCCCCAGGCCGAGTAGTGGATGCGGCCGATCTTCTTCTGCTGCTTGAACCATGCCAGGTCATGCACTTCGTCAAAGCCATGGCTGGCCAGGAACTGGCCCTTGCCGGCGAACTGGCCGTTGGCGCCGCCCAGGTAATGGTTGGTGTAGCCCTGCTGCTTCAGGTAGTCGCCCAGGCACACCGCCTTGGGCAGGAAACTGCCCATGCGGTCCATGCTGTTCTCGTCGCCCTGCGAGGTGGTCAGCGGCACGCCACACATTGACGACACCAGGCCGGCGATGGTCCAACCGCTGCCTTCGGCCGAGGCCAGGCCACGTACGTCCAGCGACTCGGATGCCAGGCGGTTGAGGTTGGGCATCAGGCCGGGAAACACGGCCTCGTCCAGATAGGTGCGTTCCAGGCTCTCGCCGTAGATCCATACGATGTTGCGCGGGCGCTGCAACGGCTGCGTCGGCACCTGGTACTCGGGGGCGATGCGGGCGAAATCGACCGGGCGCAGCTGCTGGTAGAGGCGTTGGCCGTCACGGGCCAGCGGACTGATCAGGATCGTGGCCACCCACACGGTCGCGAAACCGGCGAACAGCGCACCACCGTGGCCGGGCCGGTGCCAGCGCTTCACCCGCGTGGCAAACAGCGGCAGCAGCGAGACCAGCGCCAGCACGATGAAGCCGGCGATGTAGCCCTTGAAGTCGGAGACACCAGCGCCTTCCATGTCGGCGCCGAGGTGATAAAGCGTGGCGGCGTTGAGCCCATCCCCGGACAGCTTGTCGATCAGCCACCACGCGCTGAGCATCAGCAGTAGCAGCGAGAATGCACCGGCCTTCCACCACACCCACTTGTCGGACGCGAGGAACAGCCAGCACAGCAGCAACAACGACAACAGCAGTATCCAGAGCATAGGCAGCTTCGGCAGTGACGGGGTGGTGGTGATGGACGTCGTACCGACGCGTGTCCATCCGACCGGCGCTGCTGCAAGCACATCCACATGACAGGCCGATGACCCGATAGTGCATGCACGAACCTGACTGAAATGTTTGTTGGAATGACGCGCGCGCAATCACGCCGCAAAGGTAAAACGAGCGTGAAACGCTTCGTTGGATTGCATTAAAAACCGCATGAATACGCGGCTTTTTCGCCAATGCATCAGCGGTGCCCGCGTTCCTCGCGTGCCCGCGCGCGGCGATCGAACAGCAATGCACTGGTGACGATGCCCAGTCCCAGCACCACGCCGATCAGCAGCAGTATCAGTGCGATCAGGGGATAGCCGAACAGGTGCCAGCCGGTGTCGATCTTCATCATCATTGCCGCAGCCATGATCAACGCGGCGCTGATGATGCCGGCCGCCACGCGGTTGGCGATCTTCTGCAGGTTCTCCATCAATCGCGATTCTTCCAGCCCGGTCACCTTCATCTGCAGGCGGTTCTCGGCCAGCAGCGCCATGATGTCCGACAGCTTGCGCGGCCCATCGCGCAGTAGCTGCTGCAGCTCCATCGCCTCGCTGGCGATGTTGGCCGCCGACAGGGATTTCTTCAGGCGCGCGCGCATCACGTGCTGCAGCTGGCGCTCGACGATGCGGCGCGTGTCCAGCTCCGGTGCCAGCAGCCGGCACACGGTTTCCAGGTTGAGCAGGGCCTTGCCCAGCAGGCTCAGTTCCGGCGGCGTGCGCAGGCCGCAGGCGGTGGCGATGCGCACCATGTCCAGCACCACGCGGCCTTCGGAGAAGCTGCCACTGGCGGCGTAGCGCGCGATCAGCTGGCCGGTCTCGCGCAGGTAGCGCTCTTCGTCGAAGGCCTCCAGCCGCGTGCTGATGCTGATCAGATCGTCGGCCACTTCTTCGCCGCGGCCATCGACGGCGGCGAACAGGATCTTCAGCAGCCGCTCGCGCAGGCGCGGCGGCATGTGCGCGACCATGCCCAGGTCGAAGATCGCCAGCCGGCCATCGGACATCACCCGCAGGTTGCCCGGGTGCGGGTCGGCATGGATCTCGCCATGCACGAAGATCTGGTCCAGATAGCCGCGGATCAGCGCCGCTGCCAGCGGATCCATGTCCTGCTCGGTGCGGCGCACGCCAGAGATCGCATCCACGCGCACGCCGGTGGCGAGCTCCATGGTCAGCACGCGCTGGCTGCTGTAGTCCCAGATCGGCTGCGGTACCCACAGGCGGCGGAAGGGCCGCAGATGCCGTCCGAAGCGTGCCAGGTTCTCGGCCTCGGCGTGGTAGTCCAGCTCCTGCATCAGGGTCTTTGCGAACTCGTTGAGCCAGTCGCGCAGGCGCACGCGGCGGCCCACCTGGGTCAGGTGATCGGCGGCCAGCGCAAAGCTGCGCAGCGCCTCCAGATCCGAGCGCAGCTGCGCGGCCACCTCGGGCTTCTGCACTTTCACCGCCACCTGGCGGCCATCGTGCAGTACCGCGCGATGTACCTGCGCGATCGACGCACAACCCAACGGCTCGGGATCGAACGAGGCAAACAGCTTGCTAACCCCCACGCCCAGCTCCTGCTCGATGATGGCGTGGATGCGCTCGACCGGGATCGGCGCCACCTTCTCTTGCATGCGCTCCAGGGCGGTGGCGAACTCCACCGGCACCATGTCCGGGCGGGTGGACAGCATCTGGCCCAGCTTGACGAAGGTCGGCCCCAGGGCCTCCAGGTCACTGACGAACTGTTCCGGGTTGCCATCGGCGGGCACGTCGGCCTGGTTGCTGGCGGCGTCCAGGTTCATGCCGGAGAACACGCCCGAATGGCGGTAGCGCAGCAGCAGGCGCAGGATCTGGCTGCGCCGGTTCATGCCTTTGACCAGCGGAGGATTGCCATTGGCGGTGGGCGGATTGCTCAAGCGGAACTCCCATGCGGCAAGGACGGTAGTGCCGGCCGCTGGCCGGCAATGTCCGGATTCGGCAGTGTCGCCGGGGGAAGGTGGGCATGCGGTGAACCCCGCAGCTATCGCAGAGGCCGGCGGATCGGTCAGAATCCGCTCATTCCCATTCTTGGACGCCCCATGGCCGGTGCCAGCCTGTTTGCCCTGCTCGACGATATCGCCTCCCTGCTCGACGATGTCTCGGTGCTCACCAAGGTCGCCGCGAAGAAGACCGCCGGTGTGCTGGGCGACGATCTGGCGCTGAACGCGCAGCAGGTGACCGGGGTCAACGCCAACCGCGAGCTGCCAGTGGTGTGGGCGGTGGCCAAGGGCTCGCTGGTCAACAAGGTGATCCTGGTGCCGGCGGCCCTGGCGATCAGTGCGTTGGAAGCCTGGCTGCGCAGTCGCGGCTGGAACGTGCCGCTGATCGTGCCGCTGATGATGATCGGCGGTGCCTTCCTGTGCTTCGAAGGCGTGGAGAAGCTGGCGCACCGCTTCCTGCATTCCTCCGACGACGATGCCGAGCGCCAGGCCGAACGCCGCAAGGCGCTGGCTGACGCGCAGGTGGACATGGTCGCGTGGGAGAAGGACAAGGTGAAGGGCGCGATCCGCACCGACTTCATCCTTTCGGCCGAGATCATCGTGCTCACCCTGGGCGTGGTCGCCACTGCGTCGTTCACCAACCAGATCCTCACGCTGAGCGTGGTCGCACTGGCGATGACCGTGTTCGTCTACGGACTGGTGGCGGGCATCGTCAAGCTCGATGACGTTGGGCTGTACCTTTCGCGCAAGGGCGGTGCCATTGCCGCCTTCGGTCGAGGCCTGGTGGCGTCGGCGCCGTGGCTGATGAAGTTCCTGTCGGTGGCCGGCACCATCGCCATGTTCCTGGTCGGCGGCGGCATCCTGGTGCACAACGTGCCGGCGCTGCACCACGCGGTGCAGGCGCTGGGCGGCGAAGGGCAGTGGGGCTGGCTGATCAGTGCTGCGGCCAACATGGTGGTCGGCATCATCGCCGGTGCCGTCGTGCTCGCGGCGGTGACCGGCTTCCAGAAGCTGCGCGGGAAGTAATCTGTAGAGCCGAGCCCACGCTCGGCTGCTCTACGGCGCTCCGCGCCGCCGCCCGAGCATCGGCTCGGGCGCTACAGAGTCCGCACGCTGGATCATCACCCCGCCTGCACCCGGTTCTTGCCCTGCCGCTTGGCCGCATACAGCGCGTCATCGGCGCGCCGCAGCAGGGTCTCGGTATCGTCGCCGGGCTGCCACTGCGCCAGCCCGGCGCTGAAATGCACCGGCACGCGCTGGTCCTGCACGGTCAGCACGCGATGGGCCAGCGAGCGCTGCAGGCGCTGCACGGTGGCCATGCTGTCGGCGCCCTGGGTTTCCGGCAGCACGAGCACGAATTCGTCGCCGCCCAGCCGTGCGATGCCGTCGGTGGCGCGCAGCAGCAGCTTGCACACGGCCACCAGGTGCTGCAGCAACGCATCGCCACCGGCATGCCCATGCGTGTCGTTGGTCTGGTGGAAATCATCCAGGTCGATCACGGCCACGCCCAAGGGTGAGTTGTTGCGTGCGGCGCGGGCCAGCTCGCGCTCCAGCAGTTCGTCCAGGCCACGGCGGTTCAGCGCCTGGGTCAGTGGATCGATGCGTGCCAGGTCACCAGCGGCGCGCAGTTCCTGCTCCAGCTCGGCAATGCGCTGCTCTGCGCGCTCCACTTCCTGCCGCGCATTGGCCAGGTGATCGCGGGCCTGTGCGGCCTGCTGCTGCACTTTGCCTGTATCGCGCATCACCTCCTGCAGCAGCTGGTTGAGGTCGGCGATGCTGCGCGCCTCGCGCAGCTGCAACGCGTAGCTGCCGATGCGGTCGTGGTATTCGCCGGTGCTGGTGGCCATGCCATCCATGCGCTCGATGAACTCGCCCATCAACCCGCGCATCGCCGCCTTCGAATCGTCGATGCCCTGGCGCAGCAGCCCCTGCTTGTAGATCACTTCGCGCAGTTCGGCCCGGGTGCGCTCGACCGCTTCCGCTTCCAACGGACCGTCCAGCAACTGGCGTACCGCCGCGATCTGGCCCTGCAGCCAGCTGCGGTCGTCCAGCAGCTCGCTGACGTTCTCCAGCAGCAGCGCGAACAGCTCCAGCAGCAGCGCCTGCTGCTCCTGCCAGCTTTCGGCGCGCACGCCGACCTGGTGGCCAAGTTCGCGCACGCCCTGTTCGATGGGTTCCAGGGCCGTGCCCGGCTGCCACTGGCGCAGGCGCATGGCCAGCGCCTGCGCCTGCTCGCGCAGGTCCGGGTCGTGCTGCAGCAGGGCCACCACCGCACCGCCCAGCAGCAGCCGCAGCTGCTCGGACAGGCGCAGGCTTTCCGGCTGCCCGTCCGGCGAATGCTGCTCGATGGTGCGGATGTACTTGTCGATCAGCTGCCGCATCGCGCGCCCATAGCGCGGCCAATCGGCGCTGGCCTGTGCGGACTGCAGGCGGTCGCCCATGTCGCCCAGTTCGCCGGGCAGGGTGGCCATGCCGTTGGCGAACGCCGCCAGCAGCGGTTCCGGCGCATCGGCGCCTGCGAACAGCTGCTGCAGCGCCACGCCACCGCCGCCCTGCAGCACTACGCGGTCACCCCGCCCATCGTCCACCACCGCGCGCACGCGTGCCGGCGGCCCAAGGGCGGTACCGGGGGCAGGGCGGTGGTCGGGCTGGTCCGTCATGGAGCGAATCCTGGGGCTGGCAGGGACTGGTTCCAGCATATCGGCGCGGCCGCCGAGGGCTTGAACGGCTAGGATGGGCGACAGGATGCCGCAGTGGAGGTGGTGATGCGCGTGATGTTGCTGGGGGCGACCGGCCTGGTCGGTGGGCTGACCCTGCGCAGGCTGCTGGACGACCCACGCTGCGGCGCCGTGGTTGCCCCGACCCGCCGCCCCGTGGCGTTGACTCACGGGAAGCTGGAGAACCCGGTACTGGCATTCGACGCGTTGCCCACTTCGCCAGAATGGGCCCGCGTTGACGCGGTCATCTGCGCGCTGGGCAGCACCATCGCCCAGGCCGGCAGCCGCGAGGCCTTCCACCGTATCGACCACGACTATCCGCTGGCGTTCGCCCGCCTGGCGCAGGCGCAGGGTGCGCAGGCCTTTGTGCTGAACTCCGCAGCCGGCGCCAATCCACAGTCGTCGATCTTCTACAGCCGGGTGAAGGGCGAGCTGGAGCGTGACCTGCGCGCGCTGGGATTCAACTCGTTGACCCTGGTCCGCCCAGGCCTGATCGGGGGCGAGCGCAACGAGGTGCGTCGCGGCGAACGCTTGGCACTGACGGTGCTGGGTGCTTTGGGACCGGTGTTGCCGCGTGCGTGGCGGATCAATCCGGCCACCGAGATTGCCAGGGCGCTGGTCGAGGCTGCGTTGGCCCCGCAGCCGGGCGAGCACGTGGTGGCGTCGAGCACGCTGGTCGGCTGATGTCGCGAGCGCTGCGCCTGACCCAGCTGCTGCAGCTGCTGCGCCGTCATCGACGGCCGGTGGCCGGGCAGGCGCTGGCCGAAGCGCTGGGCATCAGCCTGCGCACGCTGTACCGCGATATCGAGACCCTGCGCGAGCAGGGCGCCGACCTGCGTGGCGAGGCCGGGGTCGGCTACCAGCTGGCACCCAGCGATACCTTGCCTCCCATGACCCTGCCACCGGCCGAAATCGACGCGCTGGTGCTGGGCCTGCGCTGGGTCGCCGCGCGCACCGAGCCGGCGCTGGCCGAGGCCGCACGTGATGCCCTGGCGCGTATCGCCCATGTGTTGCCTGCGGCACGCCGCGAGGCATTGCGTGACAGTGGCCTGCGCGTGGGACCTTCGCGTGCTGCGGCCAAGGTGCCCCCTGCACGCCTGCAGGCCGTGCGCGAAGCCGTGGGTTCGCAGCAGCGCCTGAAGTTCGGCTACGAAGATGCGCATGGCCGGCGCAGCGCGCGCATCGTCTGGCCGTTCGCGCTGGGCTACTTCGATGAGGTGCCGATGCTGGCGGCGTGGTGCGAGCACCGCGAGGATTTCCGCCATTTCCGGCTGGATCGCATCCGTCAGGTGCGTGTGCTGGAGGACCGCTACCGCGTGCCGCGCGCCACCCTGCTGCGGCGCTGGCAGAAGGCGCAGGGCATTGCACCCGACTGGCTGGATCGCTCATAACCACATCGAGGAATGGCGCTGTGCGTCAACGCGGTGGGCTTACACAGCTGGTGGGCTATGTGCCGGGGGAGGCCGGGGTGGTACAGGTAATCGTCGACTCTATGGCCTGGGTTACGAGGCCCGACGCATCTTCCAAGAATGTCCTGACTCTCGAAACTTGAGGTTCACCAGGTTTACTTGGTGTACAACCCCAAGTGAAGGTGATGGGGGATGGGATGTTCCTGTCGACTTTGGCGCGGCCACCGCTGCAGATCCATCCGGCAGGACAAGTCAAGATCTCGAGGTTGATATATACCGGAAACCTCGGATACCCACTGAAGTTCATCGTGGCAGTAACACTGGCGCCTGTTCCAGACACGTTCGGAACGCTGTCCAGCTGAAATGGCTTCGTCAAGGTAGCCACGCCCAGGGTGGACATCCTCTCTATGGGCATGAAGAAAAGGTCATTCGCCCAAGGAGAGCCGTCGTTTCCCCTGCCATGAACAAGGCCGTAGGCCGAGTTGCCGGCATAGACGGGGCCACCACTATCGCCGCCTTTGTTCATCACGGTTCCATCAAGGCTGACGACTTGGACGTAGGTGCCGGCTTCCCCATTCCAGTTGGCTGCGAACTCTGCGTCTTTGATGGATCCGCATGTGCGACCGGTCGTTACGCCGAACTTGCAGACCGTTGTGCCTGGTGTCATGTCGGCAAGTGATGCCTCATCGGTTATCGTCAGTTTTTCCCCATCGACAATGATTTCGTTCGACTGGGAGAAGATGACGCCGCCACGCTGCTGTGCACCCCACTGAACGTCGTAAGATCCTTTGTTGCGTTCACTCTTGAACAGAATGCGAGCGGTTGGATTGCGCTGATAATTGTCATTGTCACAGTGACCGGCAGTGGCCAAGCCTAGTTCGCGAGTTGCAGTTTCGACCACGTTGAAGCCGGCTGTGCAGAGCTGCTGCTGGTAGCCTTCCAGTCGCCGCCCGCCCGCTACGGTGTTTGTTGGCTCTATGAAACCTGTGGTCTCTTTTATGTGGATGAAGTCGGCGACAGAGAGAAGTTTGGAAAGTCTGGCGCGTACGGCATCGGGATCACGTACATATACCTCTACGATAGAGATCTTCGTGTTTACCGTGGCTGCAAACTCAATGCCGGCCTTGACGAGCTGATCGGACACCTCCTCTTGGGTGGCGCGGAGAAGCTCGAGAGAACGTGGCGCGGTTTCTGCGACGTAGAGGCGGTCCTTGGTGTAAGCAGAAAGTTGGCGTGAGGCATCGCCGGTGAACCTCACCACGATCCTGAATTCAGGGGAGTGCTCGATGTAAAGGCCGGCGAACGTCTCCGGCTTCTCCCTCTGAAGCCGTGCGCTGAGTTTACCTGCGGCCCGTTCCGCATCCATTCGTTGCGCGGCTTCGAACGTGCCTATGTGCATGGTTTCCGCGTAGTGCTGTATTGCTACATCCTTGGGGGCGTCGTCCGCAAGGGCGGGAGAGGCGGTGAGGATGGCTGCCAACAACGGGAGATAACTGCGTATTGTGGTCATGAACTTTCCTTTTCATGTGTATTACGTGAAGTGGCGTTCCATCTGCATTTGACTCTAAATCACTTCTGTCTGTTGCAACTGGTAACTGCGTCTCCCTTTGATTGGTCCGAGCGAAGGTTCATCGCCGACGACAGCTCCCATCATGACTTGGCTTTGCGATATATCGCGAGATCACAGCGGGTCGCCTGTTTTTCCATCCGATGGCGGAAGTGCCCGAAATACGCGAGATGTTCGAACGACGATCGGCTCTACCCGATCGATTTCATCCGCTTGATCTACTGACAGAGTATGTCAGCAGGCGTGTTCCACCATGAACGCTCCCAACAACGGAGGTTCCCCATGTTCATACCCAGCACCCTGCTGCAGTACGTGCGCGACGTCGCCACCAGCGCCACGTTCTACAGCGGCATTCTCGGCAAACCACCGGTCGAGCAGTCGCCCGGCTTTGCCCTGTTCCTGCTCGGCGATGGCGCCGCACTCGGCCTGTGGCAGCGCGATGACGTGCAGCCGCCGGTGTCCGCGCAGGCCGGCGCCGCGGAACTGGCGATGGTGGTGGCCAACCCGGAGGCTGTGCAGCAGATGCACGATGCGTGGCGCGCACTCGGCGTGCAGATCCTGCAGGCGCCGGTGACGCTGGAGTTCGGCCACACCTTCGTCGGTGCCGATCCGGATGGGCACCGCCTGCGCGTGTACAGCCGCGCCGAGGGCTTGGTCGCGCGCGATTGATTCGGGGAGGGAGCCGGTATGTTCCGGCTCCTGGACCTAGCCATGCTTCTGTGCGGCTTCGATGACGATTGAAAATGTCTCGTCGTCTTCCGAATCCCATTCAATGGCCAGCTGGGCCAGCTCTGCGACCACGTCGCGGCCTGGATTGCATCGCCTGAGCTCTTTGGTGAACTGTCGGACCTGGCGTGGCGTTAATTCACTGCCCGGATAGTTGAAGAGATTGAGCGCAGCATCTGAAGAGACGTCCAAGAGGTCGGGTGCGAGGATGGAATACGCTTTGATGTAGCGGGAGAGCGGAATATCCGACAGGAAGTTATCGGCTGCACACATGATCGACGCGTCATGTGGCGGGTTCCGGAGGAACTCCCTCATGACCGCAAGGACGACTTCTACTGACGGTGGTTTTGTCAGTGGCCTGTAGAAGTGGTTGGCGTATGCACGATCACCTTCGTGGGTGACCGCAGCATCCGATAGCGTTGCCAGTGTTGAGATCCAGACGTCAGCGTCCAGCGGCGTAGCCTGTTCGGCGTGTCTTTGTTGATCGGCATTGGGGATGACCGCCCGGAGGATGGGCTCGCCGTTGCGCCATGACTGCAGACGGGAGTCGATAATTGCGTATACCTGCTCCTGTTTGTCCCACATGGCGTCCGGCGAAGGCATGGCGTCTTGAGGGAACAACGAGAAGAAGTCCGAAAAGTAGGGAGCGGCCATGCAGAAGTAGCGAACGGTGAACTCCAGCAATTCCGGGTCGAACGCAGCGCCGGGGATTTCGTCCTGGAAGGCGCCTTCGATGCATGCCAAGGCATCTGCTGGCGAGGGGGCGGCTGCCACCGTAGAGCCGACCGATGCGTCAAGGAAAGCGTGATTTCGGGCGAGCCAGCGCAGGAAGATGATGCCAAGGACCCAGTTCGTGTCTGACGGATCCTCATCCCTCGTCAACCGTAGGAAGAATGGAGAGGCGCGGAAAAAATCATTGCCCGCCTTCATGAATTCTTCGAGTGTGGGTGGTGTCTCAATCACGGAAGTTCGACGTCTGCAGAGAGGCTCAATGCTATTGAGCTGCTCTTGGGAATCCATGCAACTATTCTCAAAATGCTTCGTTGGGCTTTCAACCGACGGTCGGAGAGCCCAGTGGATCCCCGCCATGCGTGGATGGAGCGCGACGGAGCAGGTACAGAAAAACGCCGGGCAGTGCCCGGCGTTTTTCCAATTCATGTGCCAACCGAGGTTGGCACCCACCGATCATCTGGATCAGCTGGCCAGCGCCAGGTCGTCCATCATCGCGCGCAGGAAGCGGGCGGCTTCACCACCCGTAGCCGCGCGGTGGTCGAAGGTGACCGACAGCGGGATTACCTTGTGCGCTTCCACGCCGCCCATCACCGGGGTCATCTGGTGGCGGGCACGGCCGGCACCGACGATGGCCACGCACGGCGGCACCACGACCGGGGTCGCGTAGCGGCCGGCGAACATGCCGAAGTTGGACAGCGAGATGGTGTAGCCGCTCAGTTCCGAGGCGGCGATCGAACGCGATTCCACCTGCTCGCGCAGGCGATTGACGCCTTCGCGGATGCCGCGTGCATCGAGCATGTCGGCATTGCGCAGGGCCGGCACGAACAGGCCGTCGTCGGTGTCCACGGCGATGCCGATGTCCACCTGGGCGTGCAGGGTGCGGGTCAGCGCTTCACCGTCGAACCAGGCGTTCATGGCCGGCACCTTCTGTGCGGCAACGACGATGGCGCGAACCAGGCGGGCGGTGACGTCGTTGCCCGGCAGCCAGGCGTGGATGTCGGCGTCGTCGTTCAGCGTGGTCGGCACGACCTTGCTGTGCGCGTCGGCCATGACGCGGGCCATGTTGCGGCGCACGCCCTTCAGCGGTTCCGGCTGGCCCTTGGCGACCACGCCCGGCGACTGGGTGCGCATCGGCTTGCCGGCGGCGGACAGCGGAGTGCGGGCTTCGCTCTGCCCCGGGGCAGGTACCTGCGCCGGGGCCGGCGCGGCATACGCGGCGGCAACCGGTGCCGGGGCGGCGCCGAGTTTGGCGGTGCCGTTGGCGGCGGCCTGCTTGACGTCGGCCATGGTCACCGCGCCATCGGTGCCGGTAGCGGCCACGCGGCTCAGGTCCACGCCTAGCTTGCGCGCCATCGCACGCACGGCCGGCACGGCCTTGACGCCACCGACGGCCAGCGCCTGCTCGGCGTGCACGGCATTGGAGCTCTGCATCGCGCCGACCACGGTACCGGCGTCATCGCGCTCGGCCGCGGCGGGCTTGGCGTCCTCGGCGGCAACCGGAGCGGCCGCAGCCGGCAGCGGCGGCGGGGTCGGTGCGGCAGCCGGCGCCGCCGGTGCGGCGTGACCATGGCTGTGGCCGGTGTCCTGGCCATCAGCGCGCTGCGGCAGGTTCGGGTCCAGTTCGAAGCTGGCCAGCACCGAACCGGTCGGGATGATGTCGCCGGCAGCGCCGGACAGCTTCAGCACCTTGCCGGAGAACGGCGAGGGCACTTCCACCACGGCCTTGGCGGTCTCCATCGACACCAGCGGCTCGTCCAGCTTGATCACATCGCCTTCCTTGACGAACCACTCGACGATGGTCGCGTCCGGCAGGCCTTCGCCCAGGTCGGGCAGGTTGAAGTTCTTGGTCTGGCTCATTTGCAGTTCTCTTCCAGCAGTTCCAGTTCGCGGGCCGGCAGCCAACCCGTCGCGCCATTGGCGCGCTCGGACCACCACCACCCGCCGTGTTCGTGATGAAGCTTCACCATCTCGCCGCTTTCCACATCCAGCTCGCGGGCGTCGTAGTCGCACAGGGCTTCGGCGCGACCCTCGTCCAGCAGCTGCAACCAGGCGATGGGCGCCCATCCAGCGCGCCCATCGTTGGTGCGTACCCAGGCAAACGCCGGCCATTCCTCGTCACGTACACCTACTTCGACGATCTGGCCGGCGTGGAACCGGAGCGGGTTGGGATACTGGCTGCGGTAAGCCCCCAGAAGGCGGGCCCGCATGTCAGCCGGCCGCCACCGTGCGCTTGGCTGCCGCCACGATCCGCTCAACGCTCGGCAGGTACTTCATTTCCAGGCGGAACAGCGGAATGTGGGTGTCGTAGCCAGTGACGCGCTCGACCGGGGCCAGCAGGTCGTAGATCGATTCCTCGGCCAGGCGCGCGGCGATCTCGGCGCCGAAGCCCGCGGTCTTCGGGGCCTCCTGCACGATCACGCAGCGGCCGGTCTTGGCCACCGATTCGGCGATGGTGGCGAAGTCCAGCGGGCGCAGCGTGGCCACGTCGATGACTTCGGCACTGATGCCTTCCCCGGCCAGCTTGTCGGCCGCTTCCAGGGCTTCCTTCACCTGCGCGCCCCAGGTCACCAGGGTCACGTCGGTGCCGTCGCGCAGCACGAAGCAGACGTCCAGCGGCAAGGCTTCGCCGTCGTTGACGACCACTTCCTTGTACTGGCGGTAGATGCGCTTGGGCTCCATGTAGATCACCGGATCCGGCTCGCGGATCGCGGCCAGCAGCAGGCCGTAGGCACGCTGCGGCGACGACGGCAGCACCACGCGCAGGCCCGGCACGTTGGTGAAGATCGCCTCGTTGGCTTCGCTGTGGTGTTCCGGCGCGCGGATGCCACCGCCCCACGGCACGCGCAGCACCATCGGGCAGTGCAGGCGGCCACGCGTGCGGTAACGCAGGCGTGCGGCGTGGCAGACGATATGGTCGACCATCGGGTACATGAAGCCATCGAACTGGGCTTCGGCCACCGGCTTCATGCCTTGTGCGGCCAGGCCGATGGTCAGGCCGGCGATGGTGGTTTCGTCCAGCGGGGTGTCGAGGATGCGGTCCGAGCCGAAGCGCTGCTGCAGGCCGGCAGTGGCGCGGAACACGCCGCCGTTGACGCCCACGTCCTCGCCCAGCACCAGCACCGACGGATCGTGTTCCAGCTCCCAGGCCAGCGCCTGGGTGATGGCTTCGATGAGGGTGATCGGGGTGGTGGTCATGCTGTCATCTCCGCGCGCGACTGCAGCGCTGTCGGCGGCGTTGGTGTGCGCGCCGGGCGCGCCGTTCTTGATCTCATCCATGGCGCTTCTCCAGGGCGATCGCCTGGGCACGCTGGGCCAGCAGGTCCGGCGGCGGATCGGCATACAGGAAGTCGAACATCGCCTCGACCGGCTGCACCGGCGTGTTGAGGTACAGGTTCACTTCCTCGTCCACGCGCGCGCCGCACTCGGCGGTCCAGGCGGCTTCTTCTTCCTCGCTCCACACCCCGGCGTTGATCAGGTACTTGCGCAGGCGCAGCATCGGCTCGCGCTGCCAGGCATCCTTCACTTCGGCATCGTCGCGGTAGCGGCGCGCGTCATCGGCGGTGGTGTGGTCGGACAGGCGGTAGGTCATCAGTTCCAGCACGGTGCCACCGTCGCCGGCCAGCGCACGTTCGCGCGCCTGTTCCATTGCCGCCAGCACCGCGATCAGGTCGTTGCCGTCCACCTGCAGGCAGTGCAGGCCGCCCGCCAGGCCCTTCTGCGCCAGCGTTTCGGCACCGGTCTGGGCCGAACGCGGCACCGAGATGGCCCAGCCGTTGTTGACGATGCACAGGATCAGCGGCAGCTTGTAGGCGCCGGCCGAGTTCAGTGCCGCGTAGAAGTCGGTCTTGGAGCTGCCACCGTCGCCGCACACGGCCACGGCGATCTGCGGTTCCTTGTTGAGCTTGAACTTCAGCGCGGCACCTGCCGCATGCAGGCACTGGGTGGAAATCGGCACGCAGAACGGGAAGTCCTTGGCCGCGTTGCCGCCGTAATCGTTGCCGCGTTCGTCGCCGCCCCAGTACATCAGCACGTCGTGCGGGCGCACGCCACGCATGAACATCGCGCCATACTCGCGGTACGAAGGCGCGAACACGTCGTCCTTCTGCATCGCCGCGCCGATGCCCACGTGCGCGGCTTCGTGGCCCAGGCAGGCGGCATAGGTGCCCAGCTTGCCGGTGCGCTGCAGCGCGATGGACTTGCTGTCGAACGTGCGTACGAACAGCATCTGCTTGAACAGCGGTACCAGGACCTTGGGGTCGCGCAGCGACGCGGGCAGGTCATCGCGGACGAGCTTGCCGTCCGCGTCCAGGTACTGCAGGTATTCGATCTTGAATTCAGCGGCAACCGTCATTGCGTACTGCACCTTCGACAGAGAAGTTACAAATGATATGAATCGCCATGTTAAGGAACGCGTACGGAATAGCCTTCCTGCGCCGCAACACGGCAACGCCCTGTTTTACCCCTGCCGGCGGGTGGGGGGCCAATAACAACAACGTATTCAGTCGTTGCTGCAAAGCATCAGAATACGCCTCTGGCTGACTGCCGGTACAACGGCGCGGACGGTTCCACGCGCAGGCCGGTGGTCGGCCGATGCTCCACGGCCAGCCGCACGCCCCGGTATGGACCGGGCGGCTGCCAGCGCGGCGGCAACGCGCTACCCTTGCCGCCCCCGATCTGGTCCCGCCCATGTCCGTCGACAACAACCAACGCGATCTCGAAGCCGGCATCCACACCGACCTGCAGGGACGCCTGACCTACGGCGGCTACCTGCGGCTGGACCAGCTGCTCAGCGCGCAGCAGCCGCTGTCCAGCCCGCCGCACCATGACGAGATGCTCTTCATCATCCAGCACCAGACCTCGGAGCTGTGGCTGAAGCTGCTGGGCCATGAGCTGCGTGCCGCAATCGGCTTCCTGCAGCGCGATGAAGTCTGGCAGTGCCGCAAGGTGCTCGCGCGCAGCAAGCAGGTGCTGCGCCAGCTGACCGAGCAGTGGTCGGTGCTGGAAACGCTGACTCCCTCCGAATACATGGGTTTCCGCGACGTGCTGGGCCCGTCCTCGGGCTTCCAGTCGCTGCAGTACCGCTACATCGAGTTCCTGCTGGGCAACAAGAACGCGCAGATGCTGCAGGTGTTCGAGCATGACCCGGCCGGGCAGGCGCAGCTGCGCACCGTGCTGGAGGCGCCCAGCCTGTACGAGGAATTCCTGAAGTACCTGGCCCGCTTCGGCCATGCCGTGCCGGCGGTCTACGAGGCCCACGACTGGACACAGCCACACGTGGCCGACGACGCATTGCAGCCGGTCTTCGAGCGCATCTACCAGGACACCGACCGCTACTGGCGCGAGTATGCGCTGTGCGAGGACCTGGTGGACCTGGAGACGGCTTTCCAGCTGTGGCGATTCCGACACATGCGCACCGTGATGCGGGTGATCGGCTTCAAGCGTGGCACCGGCGGTTCGTCCGGCGTGGGCTTCCTGGCCAAGGCGCTGGAACTGACCTTCTTCCCCGAGCTGTTCCAGGTGCGCACCAGCCTGCAGGCCGCGCCCCCGGCAGCGCTGGGCTGATCCCCATTCAGCTTGGTTCCCGGCCCGCGGCTGGATCGTTTCAGATGCAAGTTCAGGGAGCAGGCTGCCACCTGCCTCAAACGGCGTGTATTTGACGTGAACGCCAGAAGTCGGTGATCCTCGCGCGTTGCTCCAACTGCACAGCGGACGTGCTCGTCATCCACCGAACCAGGAAATCCGCATGAGCGTAAACGCCACTGCGAACACCCCAGAGCCGGCACTGCCGGACTTCAAGACCACGCTGGGCCACCCGCGCCCGTTGTGGATGCTGTTCATGACCGAGTTCTGGGAACGCTTTGCGTTCTACGGCATCCGCTGGGCGTTGGTGCTCTACATCGTTGCCCAGTTCTACAACGGCAGCGCTGCCGGTGAAGGCGACGCCAGCCGCATCTATGGCGCCTACCTGGCCCTGGTGTACGCCGCAGCCATCTTCGGCGGCTACGTGGCCGACCGGGTACTGGGCTACCAGCGCTCGATCCTGACCGGCGCGATCATCATGGCCGCCGGCCTGTTCATGATCTCGCTTCCGCAGGAGCACATCTTCAAGCTCGGCCTGGCCACGATCATCGTCGGCAACGGCCTGTTCAAGCCCAACATCTCGACCATGGTCGGCAAGCTGTACGGCCTGAAGGACGAGCGCCGCGATTCGGGCTTCACCATCTTCTACATGGGCATCAACATCGGCGCGATGATCGCCCCGGTGCTGACCGAGTACCTGGCCCGCAAGGTGTTCGGTACCGATGCGATGCCGTCCTACAAGGTCGTGTTCATCGCCTCGGGCGTGGGCATGCTGATCTCGCTGGTGTGGTTCTACATCGGTCGTGCCGGCCTGAAGGGCATCGGCGCACCGCCGGCCGGCGCGGAAGGTTTCGGCCGCATCATCATGGTGCTGGCCGGTGCGGTGGTCGCCATCCCGGTCGCGTACTTCCTGCTGGCCACCGGCGCCACCGCGCTGGCCTGGATCCTGGGCGCGATGTTCACCGCGCTGGCCGTACTGCTGCTGGTCGAGGGCATCCGCGAAGGCAAGGTGCAGCGCGACCGCGTGATCGCCATGCTGATCATCTTCGCCTTCAACGTGATGTTCTGGATGTTCTTCGAGCAGGCCGGCAGCTCGTTCACCTTCCTGGCCGAGAACATCGTCAACCGCCAGTTCGGCAGCTGGACCTTCCCGACCGCGTGGTTCCAGTCGGTCAACTCGGTGGCGATCATCACCCTGGCCCCGGTCATCGCCTGGATCTGGGTGGCGATGGGCCGCGCCAATCCGTCCATCCCGCGCAAGTTCGGCCTGGGCCTGCTGTTCAACGGCGCCGCCTTCGCGCTGCTGATGTTCGCCCTGTCGCAGATGGTGGTGGACGGCAAGATCCCGTTCTGGACCCTGTTCATGGTCTACGTCATCCAGTCGGTGGGTGAGCTGTGCCTGTCGCCTATCGGCCTGTCGATGGTGACCAAGCTGGCCCCGGTGCGCTTGGTCGGCTTCGGCATGGGCGGCTGGTTCCTGTCCACCGGCATCGGCAACAACCTGTCGGGCATCTTTGCTGGTGTGGTCAGTGGTGAAGGCGGCATGACGGTCGAGTCGGCCCTGAAGGGGTATACCTTCGGGTTCTGGGCCCTGATCGGCTCCGGCGTGGTGCTGTTCCTGATCGCCCCGCTGATCAACAAGCTGATGCACGGCGTCAAGTAATGAAGCGAGGGTAGAAAGCATGCGCAGCAAGCTCGGTGGTGCAATGGTGGTGGTCTGTGCGGCGCTGATCGGCGCCTGTTCCCAACCGCAACCGCCTGCCACCGCCGAGCCCACGCAGCCCCTGGATACCCGGCCCACCGAGCCACCGGTCGCTGACCCCAGCGAACCGGTGGCCTCGGGCAACACCCCGGTGGCGGCGGACATTGCCGCCATCGCCGGGCTCGGCGCGCAGTTCGACCCGGCCCGCGACCCCGCCGATGACCTGGCCACCGCCAAGGTGGAAGCCCAGCGCGGCAAGAAGCGCATCCTGCTCGAGATCGGCAACGCCGCCTGCGAGCGCTGCCGGGCGCTGGACGAAATGGTCGAGGGCAACGGCGACCTGCGCCGCTTCCGCGACGCCCACTACGTGTGGGTGAAGGTCAACGCGAGCGACGAACAGCCCAACACCGCCTTCTTCGCCCAGTTCCCGGTGATGGAGCGCGACTACCCGCACCTGCTGGTACTGGACGCCGATGGCAGCCTGCTGGTCTCGCAGGCCACCGGCGAACTGCGCAGGGGCGAAGCCTTCCAGCCTGCGCGGGTGAGCGCGTTCCTCAAGCAGTGGGCACCTGATAAACCGGAGTAGGGTAGTGCCGGCCGCTGGCCGGCAGCTGTGGTGGGGGCCGACCGTGGCCGCCTACCCCGGTGGGTGCCGACCGTTGGTCGGCACTGACGTCGGGTCGCATCCACGCATGGCGTGGATCTACTGTGGTTGCGGTCACATTCCCGAAATCGGCATCTCAATATCGCAACGCGCTCGCCGTTACCGGCAAGGACTTCAGTCGACGCCCCGTCGACGCAACCTACCGGAACGCCCATGCACAGCGACCACGCCGAACGATTGCCCGAACCTGCCAGCCACCTGGCCGAGGGTGGGGCAGGCGAAGGCGTGACCTTGCCGGCGCAGGAAACCTTGTTGGACGACGCCGGCACCGGCGAGGACACCGTCGAACTGGCCCCGCCCCGTCACCGCCTGCCGCAGATCGCGTTGCCCGACAACGTGGTGTTGAAGGGCGCGGTACAGAAGCTGGTCGAGCAGAAGGCGCGGCTTGATGCGCTGGCGGCCGAGGGCCAGCTGGCCGGGCTGCTGCCGCCGGAATGGCAGGGCCATGGCGCGCGCGCGATCGAGCTGTCCACCTTCATCCAGGGCGTGCTGCCGTTCCTGCAGACCGGGGAGCGTGGCGAAACTGCGCCTGCCCGCCTGCCGGTGCGGCACGTGCTGGGGGATGACAGCCGATGGGGCCTGGAGGATGTCGCCGAGCCGAAGTCGTTGGCGTGGTACCTGGCCAGTGATGAGCGCGCCACTGCAGGCAGCAAGGACGTGGCGGAGGCGTACCTGGTGGGTGCGCTGGGCCTGGCGTGGATGCAGGAAGGGCGCAGCCGCCCGGGCTTCCTGCGTGCGATGGGCCAGGACAGTCTGGCGGCGCGGGTGACCATGCTGGGTTATCCGCCCGCCAACGAACTGGCGCTGTACAACGTCACCGCGCATGGACAGCCGCAGATCTGGTGCGTGCATGGCCGCCGCCGCATGCGCCCGCTGGTGGCGCCGTGGCTGAGCGTGCCGCTGCTGACCGCTTACGGCGTGCCGGCCCCGGTGGCGTGGCCGTCCAGCTTCCCACCGGTGGAGGCCGTGGCCGAACTGCTGGCGACCGTCCGCCCGGGGCGCGCGCTGCCGGAAGTGGATCTGGGCAAGGTAGTGGCGAAGATCGCCGAGGATGCCGCGTCCGACGCCTGGCAACCGGTCAGCCTGCTGCAGCTCAATACATGGTCACCGCGCTGGCATTTCTTCCTGGGCACCTTCGTCGGCCTGCCGTCGCTGCTGCTGGTGGCTGCGGCGCTGGCGCTGCCCGGGGCTGTCGAAGCCGCCACGGTTGCCGCCTCGCTGGGCTTCGCCGGCGGCGCCATCGCAGCACTGGCCGTGCCGTGGATCCACGCACGGCGCAAGCACCTCAGCTGAAGAAAGGGGACGGAGGGGATTAAGTCGTTTCAGGCACACCTGTGCTCATTACGACTTAATCCCCTCCGTCCCCTTTTTCTTTCAGACCCCTTCGCCCATCCGCTCCAGGCCTTCACCGGCCAGGCGCAGGATCAGCTTTTCCAGCACCTGCTCTTCCTCCTCGCTCAGCACCGACATCAGCTTGCGGGTGATCTCGATCACCATCGGCGCGATGGTCTCGTACACCTCGAAACCGGCGGCCGACAGCGCCAGTACCGAGCGGCGGCGGTCGTCGCCATGCGTCTCGCGCTTGATGAAGCCACGCTCCAGCAGGCGGGCCACGGCGCGGCTGACCGCCACCTTGTCCATCGCCGTGCGGTCGGAGACCTCGCTGGCCGAGGAGCCCGGGTACAGCGCCAGGATGGTGATCACCCGCCACTCGGGGATCGCCAGACCGTAACGATCGCCGTACAGCTTGGCGATGTTGCCGCTGACCCGGTTGGACAGCACGCTCAGCCGGTACGGCAGGAACTGTTCCAGGTCGAGCAGGACGTGCGAGGCACGCAGGCGGGTTGAGGCGGGATCGGGGCTCATGTTGCGGTGCACCTTGCTGGTGGTTTCAAGTGTAACTATAAGGGGTAGGTCCAGACCCTGCATTCTCGCCGGGTCCCTACCTGCCCGCACCTGGTTTGTACCGATGCGGTACCGATTCGGAGCCACGCCATGAATACCGCAGTCCCGACCGCCTCGCACCCCAACCCCGGCATGCAGGTCACCACCTTCGAGAACCCGATGGGCATCGACGGTTTCGAGTTCGTCGAATTCGCCGCCCCGGCCGGCCGCGGCCAGGAGCTGCACGAGTACTTCCGGAAGATGGGCTTCAGCGCGGTGCTCAAGCACAAGCAGCGTCCGATTACCGTCTATCGCCAGGGCGACGTCAACTTCCTGGTCAACGAAGACCCCGATTCGTTCGCCGCCGACTTCGCCGAAAAGCACGGTCCGTGCGCCTGCGGCTTCGCCATCCGCTTCAAGAAGCCGGGCCAGGAGGTCTACCAGGCCGCGCTGGGCAACGGCGCCGAAGCCATCGCCTTCAAGCCGGACAGCAAGGCGGTCAGCGCGCCGGTCATCAAGGGCATCGGCGACTGCATGCTGTACCTGGTCGACCGCTACGGCGCGGCCGGCAGCGTCTACGACGGCGACTACGAGCCGATCGCCGGTGCCGACCTGCACCCGGTGGGCTTCGGCCTGACCTTCATCGACCACCTGACCCACAACCTGTACTTCGGCAACATGCAGCAGTGGTCGGACTACTACGAGCGCCTGTTCAACTTCCGCGAGATCCGCTACTTCGACATCAAGGGCCTGAAGACCGGCCTGGTGTCCAAGGCGATGACCGCGCCGGACGGCATCGTGCGCATCCCGCTGAACGAATCGTCCGACCCGAAGAGCCAGATCAACGAGTACCTGGACGCGTACAAGGGCGAGGGCATCCAGCATATCGCCTGCTTCACCGAGAACATCTATGAGACCGTTGAAGCGATGCGCGCGCAGGGCGTGGACTTCCTCGACACGCCGGAGACCTACTTCGACGTGATCGACCAGCGCGTGCCGAACCACGGTGAAGACGTACCGCGCCTGGCCAAGAACAAGATCCTGATCGATGCCGATCCGGAAACCCACCAGCGCAAGCTGCTGCAGATCTTCACCCAGAACTGCATCGGCCCGATCTTCTTCGAGATCATCCAGCGCAAGGGCAACGAGGGCTTCGGCGAAGGCAACTTCACCGCGCTGTTCGAGAGCATCGAGCGCGACCAGATCCGCCGCGGCGTGCTGTAAGGTCCTGGGCAGCGCCGGGTCACGCCCGGCGCCTGCTTGCCTGTAGAGCCGAGCCATGCTCGGCTGCTTTCCGTTCCGGTCTTGCCGTTCTTCAGGAGTTCCCATGTCCCCCGCCATCACCGCCCGCGGCTACCAGTCCGGCTTTGGCAACGAGTTCGCCACCGAGGCCGTCGCCGGCGCGCTGCCGGTCGGGCAGAACTCGCCGCAGAAGGTGGCCCACGGCCTGTACGCCGAACAGTTGACCGGCACCGCCTTCACCGCGCCGCGCGGCAGCAATCGCCGCAGCTGGCTGTACCGGATCCGTCCGGCGGTGACCCATGGCGAGTTCACCCCGTTCGCGCAGTCGCAGCTGCAATGTGATTTCGGCGCACAGCCGGCCTCGCCGAACCAGCTGCGCTGGAGTCCGCTGCCGCTGCCGGAGCTGCCGACCGACTTCGTCGAAGGCCTGTACACGATGGGTGGCAACGGTTCGCCCGACGCGCATGCTGGCGTGGGCATCCACCTCTACGCTGCCAACCGCGACATGGTCGGCCGCTACTTCTACGATGCCGACGGTGAGCTGCTGATCGTGCCGCAGCTGGGCGCGCTGCGCCTGCTGACCGAGCTGGGCGTGATCGAGATCGAGCCGCAGCAGATTGCGGTGATCCCGCGCGGCGTGCGCTTCTGCGTCGAGCTGCCGGACGGCCCCAGTCGCGGCTACATCTGCGAGAACTACGGTGCGCTGCTGAAGTTACCCGACCTAGGCCCGATCGGTTCCAACGGACTGGCCAATCCGCGCGACTTCGAGACCCCGCACGCAGCGTTCGAGGACATCGACGGTGACTTCGAGCTGATCGCCAAGTTCGAGGGCCGCCTGTGGCGTGCGCCGATCGACCATTCGCCGCTGGACGTGGTGGCCTGGCACGGCAATTACGCGCCGTACCGCTACGACCTGCGCCGCTTCAACACCCTCGGTTCGATCAGCTACGACCACCCGGATCCGTCGATCTTCCTGGTGCTGCATTCGCCCAGCGACACGCCGGGGACCAGCAACATGGACTTCGCGATCTTCCCGCCGCGCTGGCTGGTGGCGCAGGACACCTTCCGCCCGCCGTGGTTCCACCGCAACATCGCCAGCGAGTTCATGGGCCTGGTGCATGGCGCCTACGATGCCAAGGCCGAAGGCTTCGTGCCGGGTGGCGCATCGCTGCACAACTGCATGAGCGGCCACGGCCCGGACGCGCCGACCTTCGACAAGGCGTCCAATGCCGATCTGTCCAAGGCGGACGTGATCAAGGACACGATGGCCTTCATGTTCGAGACCCGCGCGGTGATCCGCCCGACCGCACAGGCGCTGGCCGCCGGCCACCGCCAGGGCGACTACCAGCAGTGCTGGAACGGCCTGCGCAACAACTTCCGCTGACCCGAAAAAGGGGACGGAGGGGATTAAGCCGCAATCAGCACACGTGTGCTTGAAACGACTTAATCCCCTCCGTCCCCTTTTTCTTCAGGCCACCTCGGCGAACGCGTCGCAGTGCTCCAACGGCAGCGCTTCCAGCAGGCGTTGGCGTACACGCTGGCAATAGCCTTCCGAAGTCAGCCCGGGCAGCATCCGCATCGCCGAGTGCAGCACCTGCAGTACTTCACTTTCGGCGCGTGCCTGCTGCAGGTCGCGGAACAGCGCCGCCGCCTGCGGGTGGCGCTGCATTTCCAGGATGCCCAGCACATAGATGCGCGCGGACACCAGCGAGCGGCGGCGTTCGACCGCTATGGCAGCAGCTGCGGCAGGTGTCGCGGGCTGCGGCTCTACCGTGGCTGCCGGCGGCGGTGGCGGGGCTGCGGCACCGGTGCCGGTGCTCAGGTAGCCGGCCTGCACCAGCTGGATGACCATCGCGGGCGCATCCTGGCCGAGCAGACCGGTCAGGTCGGTGATGCTGCGTTGGCCGTCGCACAGGATCAGCAACCGGCGCTGGCGCATGTCCAGCGGCGCGCGATGGGCCTGCAGCGCGGTTCGGGCGAGTTCGGTCTTGCGCGGTTGCATGGAAGGGACAGCCAGGTCGGTGCATGCCGAGCCTGAACGAGGGCGATGAAACCGCGATGACAATGCAGCCTCTGCACGCGCGCTGCGCTAGCGTGCAGCTACCTTCGTGCCAGGGAACCGCACCGATGAAGCACCTCCCGATTACTGGTCTGTTGCTCCTTTCGCTCGCCGCATGCAGTGGCGGCCCCGACAAGCAGGGCGCCGCCGGCAGCGGCAGCGATACCCCGGCGGAAACCGCCTCGGCGACCGGTCCGGCCCAGTCGACGGATCCTGATCTGGCGGCCCGCCCGGCGAACGACCTCCGCAAGGACAGTCCGGCCCGCCTGGACGGCTTCGCGGGTGCGAAGCTGGGCACCGGCATCGCCGAAGTCCGCAGTGGTTTTGGCACGCCACTGCAGGGGCTGGGCACCGATGCCGCCGGCAAGCCGCTGCCCGCCGACGACGGCAACGACGGCTGCTACTTCCTTCGCCCGCAGGATGCCGAGGACCCGCGGCTGATGATCGAAGGCCGCAAGCTGGTGCGCTACGACGTGCGCAGCGCCGCCATTACCGCACCGGGCGGCGGCAAGGTCGGCATGACCCTGGGCGAGCTGCAGGTGCTGTATCCCGAGCGCGCTGACGTCGGTCCCGACAAGTACGACGAGAAGGCCCAGCACCTGCGCGTGCGGCCGGCGCAGGAGGGCGGGGCAGTGATCGACTTCGTGCTCGGTGCCGATGGCCGGGTGGGGGCCTGGCGGGTCGGGCAGACCCCGCAGGTCGACTATGCGGAAGGCTGTGGCTGATCCTTGATCCATCGCCCAGCCATGCGCTCGGGCCAAGCGTAAAATCGCGCCACCACTGCTGGGGAGTGCTCGATGATCGCCATTGCCATTGCCTGGTTCCTGCTCGGCCTGCTGCTGCTGGCACTGGCCGGGGACTCCATCGTCAAGGCCGTCTCTGGCCTGGCCCAGCGCTTCGGGGCCAGCCCGTTCACTGCTGGGCTGCTGCTGCTCGGCGTCACCACCTCGTTGCCGGAACTGGCGGTCAACGCACGTGCGCTGGCGGTCGGCCAACCGGAGCTGGCACTGGGCAATGCAGTGGGCAGCAGCATCGTCAATCTGGGCTTGACCCTGGCGGTGGCCGCCGTCGCCGCCCCCCTGCTGCTGCGCGCGCGCCTGCAGGCGGTGCTGTGGTGGTCGCTGCTGGCGGCCGCCGTGCTGCTGATCCTGTTCGGCCTGGATGGTCACCTGGTGCGCTGGGAAGGCGGCGTGCTGGTGGCGGGCTTCATCGTCGTGCAGGTGCTGCTGCTGCGCCGCGGCCGCGTCGAGAGCGCCGAGGTGCAGGCCGCCATCGCCGGATCCGCGCTGAGCCGCACCAGCCTGCCGTTGAACGTGCTGCGCGTGTTGATCGCCGCACTGACCCTGTACTGGGGCGCGCGCCTGGTGGTGGGGGCTGCCGCCGACTTCGGTGCCGCACTGGGCTGGACGCCGTTGCTGGTCGGCCTGTTGCCGGTGGCGATCGGCACCGCACTGCCCGAGGTGGCCACCGCCATTGCCGCCTCGCGTCGCGGGCATGGCGACATGGTGCTCGGCCACGTGCTGGGTTCCAGTGTGGTCAACCTGCTGCTGGTGATCGGCGCGATGGCGGTGTTGCAGCCGTTGGCCTTGCCGGCCTCGTTCGTGCGCCTGGAACTGCCGGCGCTGTTGGCGTTCGCGCTGGTGCTGTACCCGATGCTGCGCGGCGACCTGAAGATCAGTCGTGGCGAAGGCGGGATCCTGCTGGTCGCGTTCGTCGGCTGGTTCGTGCTGGAGCTGCTGCTGGTCGGCGCACCGGCGTTGTAGATCCACGCCATGCGTGGATGCGGTTGATTTCGTGCCGACCAACGGTCGGCACCCACCACCGATCAACCGGTGGGTGCCAACCTTGGTTGGCACTCGCGCAAACAATGCGCCGACCAAGGTCGGCCGCTACCGGATTTACCGGTTCTGCGTGGTTTCTTCTTCCCGCACCGGTTCCGGCGGCGGCAGCTGCTCCTCGGCGGCCGGCTCGTTGCCCGGCAGGCTGGGGCGGGTTTCCATCAGCAGCGACAACGCCGCCTTGGCCATCATGTGCGCGCTGATCGGTGCGGTGATGAACAGGAACACGGTGATCAGCAGCTCGCGTGGCTGCGGGTCCTGGCCGAGGAAGATGTGGTAGCACACCGAGCACACCAGCACGCAGCCCACGCCCAGCGTGCTGGCCTTGGTCGGTGCGTGCAGGCGCTTGAAGAAGGTGGACAGCTTCACCAGGCCCAGTGCGCCGACCAGGATGAAGAAGCAGCCGAACAGCAGCAGGATCGACAGGACGATCTGGATCGCGGTGATCATTCGACGATGTCCCGGCGCAGCACGAACTTGCTCAGCACCACGGTGCTGCCGAAGCCGAGCATGGCGATGATCAGCGCCGCCTCGAAGTAGATCGGCGAGTTGAGGTACATGCCGAACAGCATCAGCTCAGCGATCGCGGTCACCGACAGCGTGTCCAGCGCGAGGATGCGGTCGGGCACGGTCGGCCCGCGCAACAGCCGCCAGGTGGCCAGCAGCATCGCCAGGCCGACCACGTGCATGCACACCACCAGGGTGGTCTGGATGACTTCAAAACCGGTCATGGGAAGATCTCCATCAACGGCGCCTCGTAACGGCGCTTGATCGTATCGATCAGGTCCTGCGGGTCCTCCAGGTGCAGCACGTGCACCAGCAGGTACTTGCGGTCGTCGCTGAGCGCGGCCGAGACCGTGCCCGGGGTCAGCGTGATCATGCTGGTCAGCGCAGCGATGCCATGGATGTTGGCAATGTCCAGCGGCAGCCAGATGAAACCGGGGTGGATGTTCTTCTCCGGCCCCAGTACCTGCAGGGCGACACGGATGTTGGACATCAGGATGTCCCACAGGGTCACGCACAGCAGTTTCGGCAACGGGCGCAGGGTGCCGATGCGGGCGAACTCGCGGTCCAGGCGTGCGGCGAACAGCGGCACCACCACGCCCAGCAGCAGGCCCAGCACGATCTGGCCAAGGGTGAAGCTGTCGGACATCAGCAGCCAGAACGCCACCACCATGATGCTCAGCATCGGCGATGGAATCAGGCGACGGAACAGGGAGCGCTGGACGGTCATGGCTGGCGGATCTCCGGTGCAGTCGCACGCAGCTGCTGCACGTACTCGCTGGGGTGCAGCAGCTGCGCGGCGGTGGCGTCGGTGTAGCGCATCAGCGGTGCTGCGGCCAGGGTCATGCCGATGCCGTAGGCCAGCAGGATGCAGGCCGCGTACAGCTCGACCCGGCGCAGCCGCGCCTTGCGCGGTACCGGCGCTTCCGGATCGACCGGTGGCACGCGCCAGAACAGGCGGATGCCCCCCCGGGTCAGGCCCATGATCACCAGCAGGCTGCTGACCAGAACGGCGGTCCAGACCGGGCCGGTGTACTGCGCCGGCATGCCGGCCAGCAGCGCAGCCTTGGCCAGGAAGCCGGACAGCGGTGGCAGGCCGGCCACCGACACCGCGCCGATCAGGAACAACACGGCGGGCGTCTCCTTGCCTGGCATCGGCGCGACCACTTCCTTGCGGTCGCTGGCGCCACCGCGACGGCGACGGATCAGATCGGCAACCAGGAACAGCGCGGCAGCGACGAAGCTGCTGTGTGGCAGGTAGTACAGGCCAGCCGAGAGCACCTGTGGCGTGCCCACCGAGAAGGCGATGAACAGCGTGGCCGCCGACACGATCACCAGGTAGGAGATCAGTACGCGCAGGCGGGTCGCGGCCAGCGCGCCGAGGCCGCCCAGCACCAGCGTCGCGACGCCGGCCCACAGCAGCCAGTCGCGGCCATAGCCGGCCATCGCGCCGGCATCGTCGCCGAACCACAGCATCTGGATGCGCAGCACCGAGTACAGGCCGACCTTGGTCATGATCGCGAACAGCGCCGCCACCGCCGCCGGTGCGCGCGAATAGGCTTCCGGCAGCCACAGGTACAGCGGCATCAGCGCGGCCTTGGCGCAGAACACCAGCAGCAACAGGCCCATGGTCGCCTTCACCAGGGTCAGCTGTGCCGGCGGTACCTCGGCGATGCGCTGCGACAGCTCGGCCATGTTCAATGAGCCCAGCGAGGCATACAGCAGGCCCAGCGCGACCAGGAACAGGGTCGAGGCGGTGACGTTGAACACCACGTAATGCAGGCCGATGCGCATGCGCAGGCCGCGGCCACCACTGAGCAGCAGGCCGTAGGAGGCGATCAGCATCACTTCGAAGAACACGAACAGGTTGAAGATGTCGCCAGTCAGGAACGCACCGTTGAGACCGACCAGCTGGAACTGGAACAGCGCATGGAAGTGCGGCGCGCGGCGGTCCCAGCCCGAGCAGGCATGCAGCAGGCAGGGAATGGCCAGCAGCAGGGTGGTCAGCAGCATCCACGCCGACAGCCGGTCGGCCACCAGCGCGATGCCCAGCCGTGACGGCCAGTCGCCCAGCAGGTAGACGTTGATTTCACCACTGGCCGTGGTGGCAAACAGCAGCCCGACTGCCAGCGCCAGCGCCGACAGCGCGGTCCAGGCCACCGCCCGCTGCACCCTCGGGCCATAGCGGCGGTGTTCGACGAACAGCGACAGCGCCGCACCCAGCAGCGGAATCAGGATCGGCAGGATCACCAGGTGGTTCATGCGCGGTCCTCGCCCTGGCGCGGCGGCACGCGCTCGTCCTGCAGGTCGTCATCCGGCTCGTGGGCATCCACGTGGTCGCTGTGGTTGTCGCTGCGGCTGCGCATGGCCAGCACGATGCTCACCGCGGTCATCGCAAAGGCGATCACGATCGCGGTCAGCACCAGCGCCTGTGGCAGCGGGTCGGTGTAGTTGCCCAGGTGGCTGTCCACGCCTTCCTGCAGCACCGGCGCCTTGCCCAGCACCACGCGGCCGCCGGCGAAGATCAGCAGGTTGGTGGCGTAGGACAGGAAGGTCATGCCGAGGATCACATCGAAGCTGCGCGCACGCAGCAGCAGGTAGATGCCGATGGCGGTCAGCACGCCGATCGCGGTAGCCAGGGCCAGTTCCATCAGTGCATCTCCCCGGTGCGTGCCGAGCGGCGTTGCAGGTCGATCTCACCCTTGCGGGCGGTGCGGGTTCGCGACGGCTTGATCGTGCCCATCATCGACAGCATCAGCATGGCGCCGCCGAACACCACCAGATAGACGCCGATGTCGAAGCCGATTGCGCTGGCCAGCGGTACGTCGCCGATCAGCGGCAGGTGCAGGTCGAGATGGCCGCTGGTCAGGAACGGCACGCCGAACAGCATCGAGGCGCTGCCGCTGAGCAGGGCGATCAGCAGGCCCATGCCGATGCAGCGGATGTAGTCGAAGCCGAAGCGCGACTCCACCGATGCAGTGCCCTGGATCACGTACTGGATCAGCAGCGGCACTGCCAACACCAGGCCGGCGATGAAGCCGCCACCCGGTGCGTTGTGCCCGCGCAGGAACAGGAAAATCGACACGGTCAGGGTCAGCGGGAACATGATCTGCGCCAGGTCGGCCGGCACCGGCAGCTTGATCGGCGGGCCGGGCATGATCTGCTCCGGTGCCATCCGCGTACGCCGCAGCAGCGCATGCACCACCAGCGCGGCGATGCCGAACACGGTGATCTCGCCGAAGGTATCGAAGCCGCGGAAGTCGACCAGGATCACGTTGACCACGTTCTGGCCGTAGGCCTCGGGCAACGCGCGGGCGAGCAGCTCGCCGGCCATGGTGTTCGGCGGCAGGGTCATCGCCGAATAGGCCAGCGCGCCAAGCCCGGCACCGGCGATGATCGCGATCACCGCGTCGCGGCGCTTGCGCCAGCGCGGCCGCTCAGGCCCGGACTGCGCGGGCAGGTAATTCATGCCCAGCAGCATCAGCACCAGCGTCACCATCTCCACCAGCAGCTGGGTGAGGGCCAGGTCGGGCGCGGACAGGAACACGAAGGTCAGCGCCACCATCAGGCCGACGCCGCCGACCAGCAGCACCGCCAGCAGGCGCTGCTTGTAGATGCGCAGGGTGGCGACCGCGCAGGCCATCATCACCAGCCACAGGGCCCAACCCAGCAGCGGAATCGGCTGCGGCGCGGTCCAGTTCGGCGAGGCTGGGTTGGCCACGAACGGCGCAGCGGCAACCACGATCGCCACCAGCACCAGGCCCAGCAGCATGCGCTGCAGGCTGCCATTGGCGATGCCATTGGTCAGGCGCATCGCCAGCGCGGACACGGCGTCCAGCTGGGCGTGGAACACATTGCGGCCCGTGCTGACATTGGTCACGGCATGCAGGTTGATCAGCCTGCGCAGGCCGAAGTACAGCGCCACGCCACCGACCACGCCGATCGCGCTCATCGCCAGCGGCAGGTTGAAGCCGTGCCACACCGCCAGGCTGTATTCGGGCATGGCGGTGCCGAGGATCGAGGCCGCAGCGGCGTGCAGCACCGGCGCGACGGTCAGTGCGGGTGCCACGCCCACCGCCACACAGATCACCACCAGCAGCTCCACCGGCACCTTCATCCAGCGCGGCGGCTCGTGGGGCACGCGGTCCAGGTCGTGCGGGCCAGCGCCGAAGAAGGTGTCGTGCACGAAGCGCAGGCTGTACGCCACGCCAAACACGCCTGCCAGCAACGCAGCGATCGACACCGCCGTGCGCATGATGCCCGGGCCGCCGGCCGTAATCGCTTCGGCGAACAGCATTTCCTTGGACAGGAAGCCGTTGAGCAGCGGGATCCCGGCCATCGCCAGCGAGGCGATGATCGCCAGCGCGCTGGTGAACGGCATCAGCCTGCGCAGCCCCCCCAGCTTGCGCATGTCGCGGGTGCCGGTTTCGTGATCGATGATGCCGGCGGCCATGAACAGCGAGGCCTTGAAGGTGGCGTGGTTGAGGATGTGGAACACGCCGGCGACCACCGCCATCGGCGTGGACAGGCCGAACAGCAGGGTGATCAGGCCCAGGTGGGAAATGGTCGAGTACGCCAGCAGGCCTTTCAGGTCGTGCTGGAAGATCGCGTTCCAGGCACCGATCAGCAGGGTCAGCGCGCCGATGCCGCTGACCGTATAGAAGAACAGGTCGCTGCCGGCCAGCGCCGGATGCAGCCGCGCCAGCAGGAACACGCCGGCCTTCACCATGGTGGCCGAGTGCAGGTAGGCCGAGACCGGGGTCGGCGCTGCCATCGCGTGCGGCAGCCAGAAGTGGAACGGGAACTGCGCGCTCTTGGTGAAGATGCCGGCCAGCACCAGGAACAGGGCGTACGGGTACAGCGTGCTGGCGCGGATCTGCTCGCCGGCGGCCAGCACCACATCCAGGTCGAAGCTGCCGACGATGCGGCCGATCAGCAGCACGCCACCGAGCAGGGCCAGGCCGCCGCCGCCGGTGATCACCAACGCCATGCGCGCGCCTTCGCGTGCGTCCTGGCGGTGCGACCAGAAGCCGATCAGCAGGAACGAGCTGATGCTGGTCATTTCCCAGAAGATCATCAGCAACAGCAGGTTGCCCGACAGCACCATCCCCAGCATGGCGCCCATGAACAGCAGCAGGTAGCAGTAGAAGCGGTGCGCGTTGTCCTGCTGGCTCAGGTAGTAGCGCGCATACAGCACCACCAGGGCGCCGATGCCGAGCACCAGCCCGGCGAACATCCAGGCCAGCCCGTCCAGGCGCAGGGTGAAGTCCAGCCCGATCTGTGGAAGCCAGGGGACCAGGGTGCGGACCACCTGGCCATCGAGTACTGCCGGGGTCAGCCAGCCGAGGATGGCCAGCCCGCCCAACGGCGCCAGTGCCGCCAGCCAGGCAGCAGTCGAGCGCGAACTACGGGGGAAGGCCGCAACAGCCGCTGCCATCAGGAACGGCAGGGCCAGCAGCAGGGGCAGGCTGGGGAGCATGCAGGGAATCCATGATTCACGAGCAGGTCAGGGAGAATAACAGGCTGCGAAATGTCGCCGAAACCCATCGAACAGCGATCAATTGCATGTAACGTTCGCTGATTCATTTTTTCTGCGGCGCAACATCACGTTCCTGCAGTCCCTCCCGGGTTGCTCTCGGGGGACACCCTACGCCCACGCAGGGAGACCGCAGGCCCTGTCGCACAGGGGCTGCCGTCAACGGACGGGAAGCGGGGAGCGAGTCACCGGCGCAGGCTGGCAGGGCCGCCGTGGAGCGTGGGTGATGGAATTCGCCCGTTCAGGAAACGACGGCCGCTGTCGGCCGCCCGCGATCAGTAGCGCCAGTCGAGCTTGCGATAGAACTTGGCCATCACCCAGGCCGGGCCGATCAGCAGGTAGGTCAGGTCGGTCAGGAAGCTGGGCTTGCGACCCTCGAACGTGTGGCCGATGAACTGCGCGATCCAGGCCACCACGAACACGCCCACCGCCAGCCAGCGCAGCGCATGCAGGCCGATCTCGGCCTCCAGCAGGCGGCACAGGCAGCCGAATACGAAGAACTGGACGAGCATGCCGATGCCCAGGGGGCGCGACAGCTTGTTGTAGAAGCACCAGGCGCTGAACATCGCGAACGCCGACCAGATGCCGTACTGGAACCAGGTGATCAGCGGCGGCAGGCACCACAGCAGGGCCACCACCGACCACAGGATCGCCGGCACCGCCACCACGTGGATGCGCTGGTTGATCACGTTGCGGTGGTCGTCGGAGTAGCTGGCGAAATAGCGGTCGATCGGCCGCGCAAGCTCGGTGGATGTCTGCATGCGGCCAGCATACTCCCGCCGGGCCCGTCAGTAGAGCCAGGCCATGCCTGGCTGCAGGTGTTAGTCGACGTTGCCGGCCAGCGGCCGGCACTACCGAACGCGCCCCCAGCCTTTCCGGCCGGGGGCGCAGGCGGGTCAGTCGACGCTGATCCCGGCCAGGCGCTGCAGCGCCTCAGCGTACTTGGCGCGGGTGCGCTCGATGATGTCGGCCGGGATGTTCGGACCCGGGGCGGTCTTGCCCCAGTCCAGCGTCTCCAGGTAATCGCGCACGAACTGCTTGTCGTAGCTCGGCGGGCTGGTGCCCACTTCGTACTCGTCGGCCGGCCAGTAACGCGAGGAATCCGGCGTCAGCATCTCGTCCATGATGTACAGCCGGCCATCGGCGTCGGTACCGAACTCGAACTTGGTGTCGGCCAGGATGATGCCGCGCTCGCGGGCGTAATCGGCGGCGAACTTGTAGATGCGCAGGGTGGCGTCGCGCACCCGCTCGGCCAGTTCCGCACCGACCTGCTTCACCATCGCGTCGAAATCGATGTTCTCGTCATGGTCGCCGACCGCGGCCTTGGTCGAGGGCGTGAAGATCGGCTCGGGCAGCTGTTCGGCCTGGCGCAGGCCATCGGGCAGGTCGATGCCGCTGACCTTGCCGGTGCGCTGGTAATCCTTCCAGCCGCTGCCGATCAGGTAGCCGCGGGCGATCGCTTCCACCGGCACCGGCTTCAGCTTGCGGGTGACCACCGCGCGCTTGGCGTACAGGGCCGGATCCACGCCTTCGGGCAGCACGCTGGCCACGTCGATGCCGGTCAGGTGGTTGGGCATCAGGTGCGCAGTCTTGGCGAACCAGAAGTTGGAGACCTGGCAGAGCATCTCGCCCTTGCCCGGGATCGGGTCGGGCAGGACCACGTCGAACGCCGACAGGCGATCGGTGGCCACCATCAGCAGGTAGTCGCCCGGCGGGGTCCCTGCGGGCAGCCGCTCGCGCGGGATATCGAACACATCACGCACCTTGCCGCGGTGGCGCAAGGGCAGGCCGGGGAGATCGGATTGCAACAGCGTGGTTGGCACGGGCACTCCTGGGGCGTTGTCGATACGGCTGCCCAACGGACCCGGCGGGCCCGCTGACCAGCGGGCGGCCTAGTGTAAAGCCCTCCGGGCCCGCTGTGACGTAAAATGAGCGTCCATTTCGTCGGTCGACCCCGGAGCGCCATGCGCTGGTACGGAAAACTGCTCGGATTCATCGCCGGCGCCCTGCTGTTCCGGCCCAATCCGCTGTTCGGCGCGGTGGTCGGCCTGCTGATCGGCCATGCCTTTGATTCGGACTGGTTCCGCCTGAACAAGGAGAACCCGTACCGGGAGCTGGGGCTGACTTCCGAAGCCACCGATGCCGAGATCGAACGCGCCTACCGCAAGCTGATCTCGCAGTACCACCCCGACAAGCTTGGCGGCGCCGCCCCCGAGCTGCAGCAGCAGGCCGAGCAGAAGTCGCGGCGGATCAATGCCGCCTACGACCGCATCAAGTCCCTGCGCAAGCGCTGACCCACTTTCCCCTCGTTGCAAGGCCCGGCCATGTCCCACTGCCTCATCGCCCCCTCCATCCTGTCCGCCAACTTCGCCCGCCTCGGCGAGGAAGTCGACAACGTCCTCGCTGCCGGTGCGGACTGGGTCCACTTCGACGTGATGGACAACCACTACGTGCCGAACCTGACCATCGGCCCGATGGTCTGCCAGGCCCTGCGCAAGCACGGCATCACCGCGCCGATCGACGTGCACCTGATGGTCGAGCCGGTGGACCGCATCATCCCGGACTTCGCCGAGGCCGGTGCCACCTACATCAGCTTCCACCCGGAGGCGAGCCGGCACGTGCACCGCACCATCCAGCTGATCCGCTCGCTGGGCTGCAAGCCGGGCATCGTGCTCAATCCGGCCACCCCGGTGGACATCCTCGACTGGGTGCTGGATGACCTGGACCTGGTGCTGCTGATGTCGGTCAACCCGGGCTTCGGCGGCCAGGCCTTCATCCCCTCGGCGCTGGACAAGCTGCGCGTGGTGCGCAAGATGATCGATGCCAGCGGCAAGGACATCCGCCTGGAGATTGACGGTGGCGTGAAGGCCGACAACATCGGTGAGATCGCTGCCGCCGGCGCCGATACCTTCGTCGCCGGCTCGGCCATCTTCAACGCCAGGACCAGCTACCAGGACGTGATCGCGCAGATGCGCGCGAACGTCGCTGCGGCACGGGGCTGAGCCATGAGTACGGTGGCCGTGTTGAACATCCGCCCGGCCACCATGGCCGATGCTGGCCTGATCCTGCATTTCATCCGCGAGCTGGCCATCTACGAGAAGGCCGAGCATTCGGTGCAGACCGATGAGATCGGCATCGCCGAAAGCCTGTTCGGACCCGATGCCACTGCACGTGCACTGATCTGCGAAGCCGGTGGTGAAGCGATCGGCTATGCGGTGTATTTCTACAACTACTCCACCTGGCTGGGCCGCAAGGGCATCTACCTGGAAGACCTCTATGTCAGCCAGGAAAAGCGTGGCGCGGGCGCCGGCAAGGCGCTGCTGAAGTACATCGCACGCCAGGCCGTGGCCGAAGGCTGCGGCCGTTTCGAATGGTCGGTGCTGGACTGGAACACTCCGGCCATCGAGTTCTACACCGCCGCCGGCGCCAAACCGCAGGATGAGTGGACCGTGTACCGGCTGCAGGGGCAGGCGCTGCACGATTTCGCCAACGGGTGAGGCGTGTGGTGGGTGCGAACCGCAACCCGGTGGGTGCGAACCTTGGTTCGCACTCCCTGGGTACCCGCCCCCAAAAAAAAGCCACGCCAATCACTGGCGTGGCCTCGCTGCATGCGTGGGAGGCTGATCCTGCCTCCATCCGTCGTCCCTGCTATGGCCTTCCATTCTCCAGCAGCTGAATGACACGTGCGTGACATTCACTGCGGGCAAACAGTGCATTGCTAGCCTGTGCCGCCCTGACCTGGAAGTACCGCATGACCACCCCGCGCTGGCGCCTGATCCTCAACGGCAAATCGGCTGGCAACAATGAACTGCGCGACGCCGTGGGCCATTGGCGCGGGCAGGGCGTGCAGCTGGAGGTGCGGGTGACCTGGGAAGACGGTGACGCTGAACGCTACGTTGCCGAGGCCATCCATCATGGCGTGGACGTGATCGTGGCGGCCGGTGGCGATGGCACGCTCAGCGCGGTGGCCGAGACGTTGGCCCATCGTGAGGAACCGGCAGAAGCGCTGCCTTCGCTGGCGTTGATTCCGATGGGGACCGCCAACGACTTCGCCACGTCGGCAGGCATTCCCACCGAGCCCGGCGATGCCCTCGCGCTGATCGGCCAGGTGCCGGCACGGCCCATCGACCTGTTGCGTGTGGATGCCGATGGCACGCCCTGGTGGTGCGCCAACCTCGCCAGTGGTGGCTTCGGCACGCAGGTGACGGTGGAGACCGATGCCGGCTTGAAGAAGATGCTCGGTGGGCTGGCCTACGTGATCACCGGCATCGCCAAGCTGGGCCGCATCGAGCCGATCGCCGCGCGCCTGTCCGGCCCGGACTTCGCCTGGGAAGGTGACTTCATCGCGCTCGGCATCGGCAATGGCCGGCAGGCCGGCGGTGGCCAGCAGCTGTGCCCGCAGGCACTGATCGATGATGGACTGCTGGATGTGACCGTGCTTCCGGAACTGGAAGGGGAGGTCGCCGCCACCCTCGGCCAGATGCTGAAGTCCGGTACCCAGGCCGCACTGGAACAGCTGGCCACACGGGCGCGGCTGTCGTGGCTGCAGATCGATGCGCCCAAGGCGCTGACCCTGAATCTGGACGGCGAACCGGTGCAGGCCCGTCACTTTCGCGTCGAGTGCGTGCCGGGCAGGGTGCGGATGCATCTGCCGACCGGATGCCCGTTGCTGGAGGGGCAGGGGTAGAGTCATCAGTCCCCGTGGCCACCGCGGGCGTCCGGTGGTTCAGTTTCCCAGGGTTCCCCTGCCGCGCAAGCTGCGATACAGTCAAAGGGTGTCCAGCCTGACGACCCCGCATACTCTTTCTTCCGCACGCCGTTGGTGGCGATGGTGGCCCGTTGCCGTCGTCCGCCCCCATAACGCTGTGTCCCGGAAGGAAAGTCGTCTTGAACTCGCACGCTCAGTTTCAGCAGCAGGCCGCTGAAGGCCACACCCACATTCCCGTCGTCCGCGAAGTGCTGTCCGACCTGGACACGCCGCTTTCGGTCTATCTGAAGCTCGCCGACGGCCCCAATACCTACCTGTTTGAATCCGTCGAAGGCGGCGAGCGCTTTGGTCGTTACTCGATCATCGGCCTGCCGGCGCGCCGCGTGTATGCCTTCCACGGCCACACGCTGACCGTGCGCGAAGACGGCCAGGTGGTGGACACCCGCGAGGTAGCCGATCCCTTCGCCGAAGTCGAGGCGCTGCGCAGCGCCCACTCGGTGCCCAAGCTGGAAGGCCTGCCGGGCTTCACCGGCGGCCTGGTCGGCTGGTTCGGCTTCGAATGCATCGGCTACATCGAGCCGCGCCTGGCCCCGCCGGCTGGCCGTGATGAGCTGGGCACGCCGGACATCCTGCTGCTGGACTCCAACGAGCTGGCGGTATTCGACAATCTCAAGGGCCGGCTGTACTTGATCGTGCACGCCGACCCGCGTGTCGACGGTGCCTTCGAGCAGGCGCAGGCGCGCCTGGATGCCCTGACTGCGAAGCTGCGTGCGCCGGGTGCCGGCTATCCGGCGCCGCTCAACAGCGACGTGCTGGACGAATCGGATTTCGTCTCCGGCTTCACCCGCGAAGGCTTCGTCGATGCGGTCCAGCGCAGCAAGGAATACATCCGCGCCGGTGACATCTTCCAGGTGGTGCTCAGCCAGCGCCTGAGCGTGCCGTTCAAGGCGCGCCCGGTGGATGTGTACCGCGCGCTGCGCGCGTTGAATCCCTCGCCGTACATGTATTTCCTCGATGTCGGCGACCTGCAGGTGGTTGGTTCCTCGCCGGAAATCCTGGTGCGTTTGCAGGATGGCGAAGTGACCGTGCGCCCGATCGCCGGCACCCGCCCGCGTGGCGCCACGCCCGAGCTGGACCTGGCACTGGAAGCCGAGCTGCTGGCCGATCCGAAGGAACGTGCCGAGCACCTGATGCTGATCGACCTCGGCCGCAACGATGCCGGGCGCGTCTCCAGGGCCGGTACCGTGGAAGTGGGCGAGCAGTTCGTGATCGAACGCTACAGCCATGTCATGCATATCGTCAGCGAAGTGACCGGCCAACTGCAGCCGGGCCTGAGCTATGCCGACGTGCTGCGCGCCACCTTCCCGGCCGGCACGGTCAGCGGCGCGCCAAAGATCCGCGCGCTGGAAGTGATCCGCGAACTGGAACCGATCAAGCGCAACGTCTACGCCGGCAGCATCGGCTACATCGGCTGGCACGGCGATGCCGATACCGCGATCGCGATCCGCACTGCGGTCATCAAGGATGGCCGCCTGTACGTGCAGGCCGGCGCCGGCATCGTCTACGACTCGGACCCGGACAAGGAATGGGACGAGACGATGAACAAGGGCCGTGCGCTGTTCCGCGCCGTCGCCCAGGCCGCCAAGGGCCTGTGAGTTTCCCCGTGCCGTGGCCTGCGCCACGGCATCGTCCGCTGTTCCCATTCAAGACAAGGAGTACCGCATGAAGCTGCTGAGCGCATTGCTGTGGTCGTCACTGCTGGCCACGATGGCCCCGTCTGCCTGGGCGCAGGCCAACACGATCCCCTCTCAGCCGCACCTGCTGGTGAAGGGGCAGGGCACCCGCACAGTGATGCCCGACCGCTTCGGCCTGCAGTTGAACATCGAAGAGACCGACATGGATGCCGACGCCGCGCGGCGCCGCGTGCAGGGCAACGTGGCCCGCGTGCTGGCGCTGTTCAAGCAGCACAAGGCGGTGGAGGGCAGCGTGCGTGCGGACAACCTGCGGATCGGCCCGGCGACGCGCTATGAGCAGAACCGGCAGGTCTTCATCGGTACCCGCGTGTCGCGCCAGCTGCGCGCCAGCTTCGCCAGCGTGAAGGCGATGCAGGACGTGCTGGGTGCGTTGAAGGCCAACGAGAACGTGCAGGTCAGCAGCATGGCGCCGACCTACTCGGGCGAAGCGGCGTTGCGGCGCGAACTCAAGGGCGAGGCCGCAGCCCAGACCCGCCAGTCCGCGCAGGGCCTGGCCAAGGCCTACGGCACCCGGCTGCGCGGCCTGTACAGCATTTCCGACGTAGCGCCGAACTTTGCTTATGGCATCCAGGCCGGCAGTTGGCCGAGCAGTGGGGATCTGGTGACGCCGCCTTCGCCGCCCGCGCCCGAGGCACCGATGAACAGCATCGAGACCACGGGCTCCCGCCTGCCCGAGTCGGTCGAAGCCGGCCCCATCACCTACACCGAAAACGTGTACGCCATTTTCCTGATAAGCGACGGAACCTGACCATGTTGTGGATGATCGACAACTACGACAGCTTCACCTACAACCTCGTGCAGTACCTGCAGACGCTGGGCGCCGAGGTGAAGGTGGTGCGCAACGATGCGATGAGCGTGGACGAGATCGCCGCGCAGAAGCCCGAGCGCATCGTCATTTCGCCCGGCCCGTGCACCCCCAACGAAGCGGGCGTGTCGCTGGAGCTGATCCAGCGGCTGGGCCCGACCACGCCGATCCTCGGCGTGTGCCTTGGCCACCAGGGCATCGGCCAGGTCTACGGCGGCACCGTGATCCGCGCCGGCAACATCATGCACGGCAAGACCTCGCCGATCCGCCACGAAGGCAAGGGCGTGTTCGCCGGCCTGCCGGACCGTTACCAGGCCACCCGCTACCACTCGCTGGTGGTGGACAAGAACAGTCTGCCGGACTGCCTGGAAGTGACCGCCTGGACCGAGAACGAGGACGGCTCGATCGAAGAGATCATGGGCCTGCGCCACCGCCAGTTCCCGGTGGAAGGCGTGCAGTTCCACCCCGAATCCATCCTCACCGAACACGGTCACGCCCTGCTGCGCAATTTCCTGCAGCGCCCAGTGGCCTGATCCAAGGAGCATTCCCATGAGCTTCTCCCCCCAGGAAGCCCTGCAACGCACCATCGAGCACCGCGAGATCTTCTTCGACGAGATGGTCGACCTGATGCGGCAGATCATGCGCGGCGACGTGTCGCCGATGATGACCGCCGCCATCCTCACCGGCCTGCGGGTGAAGAAGGAAACCATCGACGAGATCGCCGCCGCCGCCACGGTCATGCGCGAATTCGCGCTGGCGGTGCCGGTGGTCGACAGCACCCACCTGGTCGACATCGTCGGCACCGGTGGCGATGGCTCGCACACCTTCAACATCTCCACCTGCGCGATGTTCGTGGCGGCTGCGGCCGGTGCGCGCGTGGCCAAGCACGGCAACCGCAGCGTGTCGTCCAAGTCCGGCAGCGCCGATGCGGTGGAAGCACTGGGCGCGGCCATCGAGCTGCAGCCAGCGCAGGTGGCCGCTGCCATCGAGCAGACCGGCATCGGCTTCATGTTCGCGCCGATCCATCATCCGTCGATGAAGGTCGTCGCGCCGGTCCGCCGCGAGATGGGGGTGCGCACCATCTTCAACATCCTCGGTCCGCTGACCAACCCCGCCAGCGCGCCGTCGGTGCTGATGGGCGTGTTCCATCCTGATCTGGTGGGTATCCAGGCGCGCGTGCTGCGCGAGCTGGGCACCGAGCGCGCCATGGTGGTCTGGGGCCGCGACAACATGGATGAGATCTCGCTCGGCGCCGGCACCCTGGTGGGCGAGTTGCGCGACGGCAAGGTGCGCGAGTACGAGATCCACCCGGAGGACTTCGGCATCGCCATGTCGGCCAGCCGCAACCTGCGCGTGGACAGCCCGGAGCAGTCCATCCAGATGCTGCGCGCGGTGCTGGACAACGAGCCCGGCCCGGCGCTGGACATCGTCGCGCTCAATGCCGGCGCCGCGCTGTACGTGGCCGGCGTGGCCAGCGACATCGGTGATGGCCTGGCCCGCGCCCGTGCCGCCATCGCCAATGGCAGCGCGCGCCAGCGCCTGCAGCAGTATGTGGAGACCACCCGCGCGCTGGTTGCCTGAGCGCGCGGTTCAGCCTGACCCCATCGATGGCCGATAATGGCCGTCCTCAGCGCCCCCGCACCGAATCGAAGACGATGAGCGACATCCTGCAGACGATCCTGGCCCGCAAGGCCGAAGAAGTGGCCCAGCGCCGCGCCCAGCGCCCGCTCGAGGAGCTGCAGGCCGCCGTGGCCAGCGCCCCGCCGGTACGTGGCTTCGTGCGCGCGTTGCAGGCGGCCGTGGCCAACGGCGACCCGGCGGTGATTGCCGAGGTGAAGAAGGCCAGCCCGTCCAAGGGCGTCATCCGCCCCGACTTCCGACCGGCTGACATCGCGGTCAGCTACGAGTTCGGTGGTGCCAGCTGCCTTTCGGTGCTGACCGACGTGGACTTCTTCCAGGGCGCCGATACCTACCTGCAGCAGGCCCGTGAAGCCTGCACGCTGCCGGTGCTGCGCAAGGACTTCGTGATCGACGCCTACCAGGTGTACGAGGCACGCGTGCTGGGCGCCGACTGCATCCTGCTGATCGTCGCCGCGCTGGACGACACCCAGCTGGCCACGCTGTCGGAACTGGCGCTGTCGCTGGGCATGGACGTGCTGGTGGAAGTGCACGACATCGACGAACTGGAGCGCGCACTGCAGGTGCCGGCGCCGATGATCGGCATCAACAACCGCAACCTGCGCACCTTCGAGGTGTCGCTGCAGACCACGCTGGATATGCAGCAGGCCGTGCCGCGTGACCGCCTGCTGGTCACCGAAAGCGGCATCCTCGGCCCGCAGGACGTGGCGCTGATGCGCGACGCCGGCATCCATGCCTTCCTGGTCGGCGAGGCCTTCATGCGCGTGGAAGAGCCGGGCGAGGGCCTGCGTCAGCTATTCTTCGCAACATGACAACGCACTATCCGACGCCGCGCGAGGATGCGCCGCTGGTGGTCTTCGACTTCGACCACACCCTCTACGACGGCGATTCGGGTACCCACCTGTTCGCCTCGCTGATCAAGCGCAACCCGCTGCGCATGCTGGCGGCGCTGCTGGTCACGCCGATCGCCGGGCCGATGGTGGCGATGCTGCCGACCCGTCGCGCGGGCATCTCGGTCTATGTGTGGATCGGCAGCTTCGGCCTGCACCGTGCGCGCGATTTCAACAAGGTGATCGACGCCTACGTGCTGCGCAACCAGGCGCAGATGCGCGCCAAGCTGCTGCCGCAGGCGCTGGAAGTGTTCGCCGCGCACCGCGCCAAAGGCGATCGCGTGGTGGTTGCCACCGGCGCGCCGCCGGAGCTGGCCCGCGCGATCCTGGCCTTCGTGGCCCATCAGGATGTGCCGGTGATCGGCACCGAGGTCGGCCCGCGGCTGGGCGGCGTCGGTCCCACCCGTCACTGCCACAACGAAGAGAAGATGCGCATGCTGCGCGAGCGCGGCTATGGCGACATCGATATCGCCTATTCCGACAGCACCGCCGACCTGCCGCTGCTGCTGGCGGCCAAGGCGCCGGTGGTGGTGAACCCGAAGCCGGGGCGGGTGGCGTTCTTCCGCCGCGTGCTGCCGGCCGGCACCCGCATCCTCAACTGGGGATGCGTGGATCGCGGCGGCGACAAGGCCTGATCCAGGGGTCAGATCCCCGAAGGGGCTCTGACCCCATCTCACGGTGAATGATCCGCCGGGCATGGCCCGGCGCTACCGGAACAGGCGCGGGTAGTGCCGGCCGCTGGCCGGCAAGCGCTCAGCGCCCCAGGTACCCGTACGCCGCATGCCCGATCTGGAACAGGCTGATGCCCAGTACCAGCACGCCCACGGCCACCAGCACCCAGCGCTCCTTCACCCGCTTGACCAGGATCGCCGCCACCGGAGCGGCCATCATGCCGCCGATCAGCAGGCCGGCAACGATCTGCAGATGCTGCACGCCCATCGACAACAGGAAGGTCGCTGACACCGTCAACGTGACCACGAACTCGGCTGCGTTGACTGTTCCGATGGTGGTGCGCGCCTGGCCGCCGCGGGCGAGCAGGGTGGACGTCGCGATCGGCCCCCAGCCACCGCCGCCGCTGGCGTCGAGCAGGCCGGCGAAGAAGCCCAGCACCGGCACCCGGCGGATCTCGCCCTGGGGCATCCAGCGCCCAGCGGCGCGGGCCAGGATGATGATCGCCAGCACCAGCAGGTACAGGTAGATCAGTGGCCGGATGATCTCGCCCGGGATCTGCGTGAGCACGTACGCGCCCACGGCACCGCCCACTGCGCCGGGCAGGGCCAGGCGCAGGAACAGGCGTTTATCGACATTTCCGGCTGCGAGGTGCGACACCCCCGAGGCGCCCGTGGTGAACACTTCAGCGGTGTGGATGCTGGCGCTGACCTGCGCCGGGGGCAGGCCCATGCTCAGCATCACCGACGAGGACACCAGGCCGAACGCCATGCCCAATGCACCGTCCACCAGCTGTGCGCCGAGGCCGATGAGGATGAACCACCAGAATTCGCTGCTCAGCTCCATGCACCGAGCCTAGCCCAGCGGGCCGCGCAGGGGCCGTGTAGAGCTGAACCCATGCGCGGCTGCCTTCGACGGACAGCAGCCGAGCGTCGGCTCGGCTCTACAGGATGGCTCGCCAGCCTTGGGTTGCCTTGCAATCAACGGGTGCCGTACAGCACCACGGTCTTGCCGCGGGCATGCAGCAGGCCGTCGGTCTGCAGTTTCTTCAGCACGCGGCCGGCCATTTCGCGCGAGCAGCCGACCAGTCGCGCCAGTTCCTGTCGCGATACGCGCAGCTGGCTGCCCTGCGGGTGGCTCATTGCCTCCGGTTCCTGCGCCAGGTCGTGCAGGGTGCGCACGATCCGGTCGGTCACGTCCAGGAATGCCAGGCGGCTGGCCTTGCGGCTGGTGTCGAGCAGGCGCTTGGAAATCTGCTGGCCCAGCGCGTACAGCAGGCGCGGGGCATCGGCCGACAGCGGGCCGAGGAACAGCTGATGCAGGCGCTCGTAGCTGATTTCAGCCAGCTCGCAGGCGGTACGGGTCCGCAGGATCACCTCCCGGCGGTCCGATTCGACGAACAGGCCCATCTCGCCGACGAACTCGCCGGCACCGAAGTAGCCCAGCACAAGCTCGCGATCGTCATCTTCCTCGGCCATGATCGAAACCGAGCCGCTGATGACGTAATACAGGGTTCCCGCCGGGTCTCCGGGCCGGAAGACGTCGGTACGGGTGGGATATCGCCGCCTGTGGCTGTGCGCCAGGAAACGATCGATTGTGGCGATATCCAGGGCCAGTGGACTGCTAGCTAGGCGCACGGTTGACACGATAGGAGCGCTCCCTCTGCGCATGAACGGATTCACGGGGTCGATAGCGGAGCTTAACCAGCGCAATTGTTAAGGGCAAACAGTGTGCCAGAACTCTTGCGTCTTCACGTTCCCCCCGGGGGCAGTTTGCCCCATAATTCCCCCTTTCCCTTCTTACACAGGAATCGACCGCCGTGGTCAAGCCGTTGCCTCGCCTGAGGCTGCAGGGTTTCAACAACCTCACCAAGGCGCTGAGCTTCAACATCTATGACGTGTGTTACGCGCGCACCGAAGAGGAGCGTCAGCGTTACATTGAATACATCGATGAAGAGTACAACGCCGACAGGCTGACTCAGATCTTGACCGATGTCGCCGAGATCATCGGCGCCAACATCCTGAACGTGGCCCGCCAGGACTACGATCCGCAGGGTGCCTCGGTGACCATCCTGATCTCCGAAGAACCGGTGATCGACAAGAAGCTGGCCGGCAAGGAGCTGATCTCCGACGCCGTGGTCGCGCACATGGACAAGAGCCACATCACGGTCCATACCTACCCGGAAACCCATCCGCAGGAAGGTATCGCCACGTTCCGCGCGGACATCGACGTGGCCACCTGTGGCGTCATTTCCCCGCTGAAGGCCCTGAACTACCTGATCGAGAGCCTCGAGTCGGACATCGTGATCATGGACTACCGCGTCCGTGGCTTCACCCGCGATGTGAAGGGCAAGAAGCACTTCATCGACCACAAGATCAACTCGATCCAGAACTTCCTGGCCAAGAACATCAAGTCGCGTTACGAGATGTTCGACGTCAACGTCTACCAGGAGAACATCTTCCACACGAAGATGCACCTGAAGGACTTCGACCTGGACCAGTACCTGTTCGAGGAAAAGGCCAAGAACCTGTCGTTCAAGGAACGCATGAAGATCGAAGCGCTGCTCAAGCGCGAGATCGAAGAGCTGTTCCACGGCCGGAACCTGTCCGAGTAAGCCCCATGTGCGATGCCCGCAGGCATCGCCACCCAGGCGGGACGACCCGCCCCGTGGAACCAGTGCCTCGCACGCGTTACAGTTCCACGGTGATGTACCGACCCACGGCCCGGTGTGAAAACACCGGGCCGTTTCGTTTTTCTCAAAAAAGGTAAGGAGCCCCCACCCATGCCCTGGATCTACCTGCTGCTGGCCGGCCTGTTCGAGATCGGTTTCGCCCTCGGAATGAAGTACTCCGAAGGCTTCAGCAAACCCCTGCCCACCGTTGCCACGGTGGTATCGGCCCTGATCAGCCTGTACCTGATGAGCCAGGCGATGAAGAGCATCCCGGTCGGTACGGCCTACGCGATCTGGACCGGCATCGGTGCCATGGGCGTGGCTGTGCTCGGCATCTACCTGTTCAATGACAGTGCGTCGCCGGCCCGCCTGGCCTGCGTGGGCCTGATCGTGGCCGGCGTGATCGGCTTGAAGCTGGTCTCGCCCAACTGATTGATGGCCCGACCAACGGTCGGGCCCCACCGTCGCCCCCCGCACCTCCTGGTAGGCCCGCACCGTTGGTGCGGGCGACCCTTCAAATGCGGTAGGCGATGGTCTTCATCACCCTGGAGGCCAGCGCCATCACGCCCGGGATCGGGAACGGCAGGCGGCGTGCGCCGGCCTGCTCGGCGTGCTCCGCATGGCGGGCTTCGTCTTCCTTCATCACCTCGATGACCGCACGGCTGCGCAGGTCGCCGGCCGGCAGATCGACCAGGTGCTCGTCCAGATGGGCTTCCACCTGGCGCTCGGTTTCGACCACGAAGCCGAGGTTCCAGCCGTCGCCGCGCAGCCCGGCCAGGGTGCCGATGGTGTAGCTGCCGGCGTACCACAGCGGGTTGAACAGGCTCGGGCGGCTGTCCAGCTCGCCCAGCCGGGTGGCACACCACGCCAGGTGGTCGGTCTCCTCCTGGGCCGCTTCCAGCAGGTGTTCACGCGTGGCAGGGTCGCGGGCCACGGCGGCCTGCCCGAAATACAGGCCCTGTGCGCAGACTTCGCCGACGTGGTTGATCCGCATCAGCCCGGCCGCGTGGCGGCGTTCAGCGTTGTCCATGCCCGGCTCGCTGGTGTCCGCGGCCGGGTAGGGGCGGGCTGCCGGCGGGTTGCCGAACACCGTGTCCAAGGCGCGCTGCGCTTCGGTCAGCAGATGGTCCAGCGGTGTGGTCTGGCGGAGCACGGTCATGGCGGTACGCGGTGGGACGGAAGACCCCTCGATTCTCCCCCGGCTCCGGCCCCCTGCCAACCCGGGACATGGCCGGCTTGCACCGGGGGCTTGACCTGCGTACAATCCCGCCTCTTACGCTTCACCTTTCACAACGCGTGGCAGAGTTCCGGCGAGCCGTTCGCCGCAATGAGCCCGACCTAACATAGAGTTCTTCATGAGCACTTTCACTGCCAAGAACGAGACCGTCCAGCGCGACTGGTACCTCGTCGACGCCGAGGGCAAGACCCTGGGCCGTCTCGCCACCGAGCTGGCCCGCCGTCTGCGTGGCAAGCACAAGCCGGTCTACACCCCGCACGTTGATACCGGCGACTACCTGGTCGTCATCAATGCAGAAAAGATTGCCGTCACCGGCAAGAAGCTGCAGGACAAGATGTATCACCGTTTCACCGGTTACATCGGCAACCTGAAGACCGAGTCCCTGGCCCAGGCGCTGGAGCGCCACCCGGAGCGCGTGATCGAGATCGCCGTCAAGGGCATGCTGCCGAAGGGCCCGCTGGGTCGCCAGATGTACCGCAAGCTCAAGGTCTACGCCGGCACTGAGCATCCGCACGCCGCACAGCAGCCGCAGGTTCTGGATATCTAATCATGGCTATCACTCAAAACTACGGCACTGGCCGCCGCAAGTCCTCCACCGCTCGCGTGTTCCTGCGCAAGGGTTCGGGCAACATCACCGTCAACGGTCGTCCGCTGGACGAGTTCTTTGGTCGTGAGACCGCGCGCATGATCGTGCGCCAGCCGCTCGAGCTGACCAAGAACACCGAAAGCTTTGACATCCTGGTCACCGCCGCTGGCGGCGGCACCACCGGCCAGGCCGGTGCGATCCGTCTGGGCATCGCCCGTGCTCTGGTCGAGTACGACGAAACCCTGAAGTCCGAGCTGCGCAAGGCTGGCTTCATGACCCGTGACGCCCGTGAAGTCGAGCGTAAGAAGGTTGGTCTGCACAAGGCCCGCCGCGCCACCCAGTTCTCCAAGCGCTGATCTACCGCGCCTGGTTGGGCTCCTTCGGGAGCCCGCTGGATGGGAAAGCAAAAGCCCGGCTTCGGCCGGGCTTTTGTCGTTCTGGGGCTGTGCATTTCGAGGTTGCCGGCCAGTGGCCGGCGATGGGGTGGGGTCAGAGCCTTTTCCTTTGGAAAAGGATCCGACCCCGGGCCCCTCTCTGGAGGAGAGCCCCCTTGATGTTCAAGGGGGCGCGCCGACAGGCGCAGGGATCAGGTGGAATGCGCGACCAAATTAAAAGCAAAAGGCCAGATCTTTCGATCTGGCCTTTTGCTTTTAATTTGGCTGCCCCGGATGGATTCGAACCACCGAATGCCTGAGTCAGAGTCAGGTGCCTTACCGCTTGGCGACGGGGCAAAACGTGCAACTATTTTCTCACTTTTCACACTGAAAAACAACTTGATTTTCAGTGTGGTGGCTATGGGTGGACTCGAACCACCGACCCCAGCATTATGAGTGCTGTGCTCTAACCGGCTGAGCTACATAGCCTTGGTGAGCCCGCTATTCTGCGGATGTGTATCGGCCCTGTCAACACTTTTGTGCCGTGCTTGTGGGCCGACAGAGGGCATGGGATAGTCCCGACCAGTAGATTTTCTTAGGAGTCCGCATCGTGATCGATCCGGACGGCTATCGACCGAACGTCGGCATCGTGTTGATGCGGCAGGACGGCCAGGTGTTCTGGGCACGACGCGTGCGCCGGGACGGCTGGCAGTTCCCGCAGGGTGGCATGAACACCGACGAGACGCCTGTCGAGGCCATGTATCGTGAACTGCAGGAAGAGACCGGCCTGCTGCCTGAGCACGTGGAAGTGCTCGGGGCGACGCCCGGCTGGCTGCGCTACAAGCTGCCGGCGCGGGCCATCCGCCGCAATGAACGGCAGGTCTGCATCGGGCAGAAGCAGGTCTGGTTCCTGCTGCGTCTGACCGGCGATGAATCGCATGTGCAGCTGGACCATACCGACTCGCCCGAGTTCGACCACTGGCGGTGGGTGGACTTCTGGTACCCGGTGGAGCACGTAGTGATGTTCAAGCGTGGCGTCTATGCGCGCGCGCTGCGACACCTGGCGCCGTTGGCGCGTGGGGTGGCCGGGCAGGGCGTCAGCGCCATGCCCAAGAGTGCCGCCGAGGCCTGGATGCCGGGCCACGCGGCCGGCCACGACAGGCCCCGGAAGCGCACGCCCAAGCGCGGCGGCTACTGGCCGCGCAAGGCCAAGGGGGAGTCCGGGGCGGTTTGAATGGGAAGCCACGCAGGCTGCGGGCCGATCCGTCACAACGCGTCCCCGCCGGCTGTTTCCACGCAGGACCGGGCTGTCAGGCGGGCCGGTCAATCCGACTGTGAACGGTATCGAGAATGGTTCAGGTCTCTGATTGACAACCATTCTCGTTTCCATTGGAATAGGCAACAGGCCGCTTCTGGCCTGCCAGCCCGGTTCCCGCCTGTGTACGTCTGCATCTGCAACGGAGTCACCGACCACCAGATCCGCGAAGCCGCCAACCATGGTGTCAGCACGGTGGCCGAACTGACCATGCGTACCGGTTGCGGTGCCACCTGCGGTTCCTGCCTGGACATGGCCGGCGACCTGCTGGCCAAGGCACGCGCGACGCACGATCTGCCGCTGCCGGTATTGGGCCTGGCCCAGGTTGCCTGATCGTTTCCTCGCGGCGTGTTGACGCCGCGCTTTCGCGTCCTTCACCTGCAGCCGCGCAGGCCAATGCGCACGATTCGCGTTCCTTCACCACCGCACGCAAGGCGGTACAGTGCCTGCGTTTTCAGCGTGCAGGAGCATCCCCATGAAGGGCGACACCAAGGTCATCGAATTCCTCAACAAGGTCCTCTACAACGAGCTGACCGCGATCAACCAGTACTTCCTGCACGCCAAGATGCTGAAGAACTGGGGCATCAAGGAACTGGCCGAACACGAGTACAAGGAATCGATCGACGAGATGAAGCATGCCGACATGCTCGCCGACCGCATCCTGTTCCTCGAAGGCCTGCCGAACTTCCAGGCGCTGGGGAAGCTGCGCATCGGCGAGAACCCGACTGAAATCCTGCAGTGCGACCTGTCGCTGGAACGCGATGGCGTGGTCACCCTGCGCGAGGCGGTGGCCTATTCCGATTCGGTTGGCGACTATGTCAGCCGCCAGCTGTTCGTGAAGATCCTCGACTCGGAGGAAGAGCACATCGACTGGCTGGAAACCCAGCTCGACCTGATCGAGCGCATCGGCGAGCCGAAGTACCTGCTGAGCAAGCTGGAAGAGTGAATCAGCGGTCCTGGCCGGCGCGATGCTGTGCCAGGTAGCCCGTCAGTGCAACGCGCGCCCGGGCGAATTCCGCAACCAGCAGCGCCACCGCGACTGCGGGGCGCTGCAGGCTGCCACTACGGGCCTCATGCTCGATCCGCTGCGCGATCGCCGACAGCGACAATGCCCCCACGTTCGCGCTTGATGATTTCAGGCTGTGCGCGACGGCCTGCAGGCGCGGTTCATCGCTGTTCCGCGCCGCCAGCTGCAACTGCTGCACCATCGCCGGCGCATCTTCAAGAAATACCGTGACGATCTGGGTGGCAGCATCGCCGATCACCGCGTGCAGTTCATCCAGCACATCGCGGTCGAGCACCGGTTGTGGCTTGGAGCCGACCCGGCTGTCATCGTCCTGTAGATCCGAGCCGTGCTCGGCTGAGGGAGCGCGACTGCTGTTGGCCGTCAGCCGAGCATCACCCGGCTCTACAGAAGGCCGTGCAGGTGCTGCGGCTTTACCGCCACCCCAGCGCTGCAGCAGCGCATGCAGCGTGGCGCGTGCGATCGGCTTGGACAGGTAATCGTCCATGCCGGCCTGCAGGCAGCGCTCGCGGTCGCCGGCCATCGCATTGGCGGTCATCGCGATGATCGGCAATCGCGCATGCCCGGTTTCCGCTTCTTCGGCGCGCCAGCGGCGCGTGGCGGCGTAGCCGTCCAGCACTGGCATCTGGCAATCCATCAGCACGATGTCCAGCCCGCCTTCGCGGAGGGCGGCCAGGGCCTGTTCGCCATCGGCGGCGTTGCGCACCTCGCACTGGAACACCCGCAGCAGCTGCTCGGCCACCATCCTGTTCACCGTATTGTCCTCCACCACCAGCACGCGCAGATGCAGCGGCGGCAGCGTGGCAGCCGGTTGCTCGTGTTCCGCGCTGGCCAGCAGCGCAGCGGGGCGGGCAGAGGCGACCGGTGCCGCCAGCAGTGCATGCAGGGCGGCGTCGTCGAAGTGGGAGGGCAGCTGGCGCTGGCGGGGGCGTTGCGCAATCGCATCCTCCTGCAGCCACAGTACCTGCAGTGCATCGTCGTCGCCGCGTTCCCCCAGTGCGAGCTGCAGCGTGGCCTCGCCGTTGCGGCGTGCGCGCGCATCGACCAGCAGCCAGGCGGGTGCCGGTTTTCCGGGCCGCGCGGGAGCGCGCAGGCGCTCGACCACGCTGTCCAGTTGCGCCAGCACCTCCACCTGCAGTCCATGGTGGGCAGCGATGCGCTCGATGCGTGCCTGCAGCGTTGCATCGGCACTGAACAGCAGCAGCGGTGCCGGCGCGCGCGTCATCGCCGGCAGGTCGCCAGGAACCTTCAGCAGCGGGATCTCGAACCAGAACGTAGCACCCTGGCCGGGCGTGGACTGCACACCAATACGCCCATGCATCAGGTCGATGATGCGCTTGCAGATGGCCAGGCCCAGGCCGGTGCCGCCGTAGATGCGCGTGGTGGATGCGTCGGCCTGGCTGAAAGACTGGAACAGGCGTGCCTGCAGCGCGCCGTCGATGCCGATGCCGGTATCGATGATCTCGAAGCGCAGCTGGTGCTGCGCGGCACCTTCGCCCAGGCGCAGCACGCGCAGCTGCACCTGGCCGCGGGCGGTGAACTTGATCGCATTGGCCAGCAGGTTGCTCAGCACCTGGCGCAGGCGCACCGGGTCGCCGCGCACCGGCAGGCGCACCGATGGATCCAGCTGCAGGCCCAGTGCCAGGCCCTTGGCGTCGGCGGCGCGCTGCATCAGCTGCACCACGCCATCGAGCAGATCGCGCAGGTTGAAGCTGGTGATTTCCAGCTCCAGCGCCTGTGCTTCCAGCCGGGAGTAGTCGAGGATGTCGTCGACGATGCGCAGCAGCTGCTGCGAGCTGGCCGAGGCGGTGGCCAGCATCTGCCGCTGGTCCTCGCCCAGTGGCCCGCGTGCGATCAGCTCCAGCATCGGCAGGATGCCGTTGAGCGGGGTGCGGATCTCATGGCTCATCGTGGCCAGGAACTCGCCCTTGGCCAGCACGGCCGCCTCGGCGGCCTGCTTGGCCTGCAGCAGCTGTTGTTCCAGCTGGCCCTGGCGTTCAGTGGTATGGCGTAGCTGGTCTCGTTCAGCGGCCAGCGCGCCGTGCGTGCGCTGCAGCTGCGCCAGCGCACGGTTGCGCGCGCGAAGCCGCAGGCCCAGCACCATCATCGCGATGGTGGCCGCGGCGAGGGCAACCAGCAGCACGCCCCACAGCGGCACGTCAGAGCACCGCGTTGTGGAAGTCGAAGTTCAGGTCGCTGCCGGCCGACTGCACCATGTTGCCCTGGATGTAGTCGACGCCGCCGACCCACATCGCCGCCGCAGCCTGCGGATCCTCGATCTGCTGGCCGATGATCTGCAGCCCGGCGGCATGGGCCTGATCGATCGCCTTGCGCAGCTCCTCGCGCGTGGCCGGATTGGCATGGCTGCTGGAAAAGCGCGCAGCCATGCGCACGAACGACAGCGGCAGCTGGTTCAGCAGGGCATCGGCCTCGCCGCTGGGTTCGAACTGGCTCAGGCAGAAGCGCACCCCGGCACTGGCCATGCGCTGGCAGAACTGCTGCAGTGGCACGGTGTGGATCAGTGCGTCCGGCAGGCGCACGTCGATCACCAGTGCACTGCCCGGCAGGTCGCGCTGCTGCAGTGATTCCAGCAGCCAGTCGGCGAAGGCGTCGCGCTGCAGGGTGCGCAGCGACTGCGAGACGAACAGGTTCAGTGGCTGCGTCGCGTGGCGGTACAGGTCCAGCAGCCCCAGCGCGTGATCCATCACCTGCTGGTCGAGATCGGCGATGCGGCCTGCGGCTTCCGCTGCCGGGATCACCTGCCCGGCCGCCAGCACGGTGCCGTCGGCCTGGCGAAGGCGCAGCAGCAACTGGTACTGCGCGGTGTTGCCGCCGGCAACAGCGACGATCGGCTGATAGGCCAGTTCCAGCTGTCCTTCCAGCAGCGCCAGGTGTTCCTGTTCGGTGACTGCCTGGCGGTGCACATGGCCGGCCACCCCGGCGCTGAGCAGGCGCGCCTGCAGGGTGGTGCGCTCGACGGCTTCCAACGCACTGTTGGCATCCTCGAAGCCCGGTGACAGCGGTGCATAGCCAACTACGCCGCGCAGGTGCACGGATTCGTCGTCGCGGATCACGAAGGCACGTGCCGACAGCTGCTCGCGCAGGCTGGCAGCGATGCTTTCAAGGGCGTCCTCGTCGGCGCTGCGGGCCAGCAGCAGGAAGCTGTTGTCGTTCAGGCGTGCCAGCAGGTGCGGATGGCCGGCTTCGGCCAGGCGCTGCCCGGCCTGCACCATCAGCCTTTCAAATGCGGCGTAGCCATAGCGTTCGCGCAGGCCCAGCGCGCTGGCCACTTCGATGAAGAACACGCCGCCCTGATCGCGGTGGGCGAGTGCGGTGTTGAGCTGCTGCAGCACGTGGTGGCGCGTCGGCAGGCCGGTTTCCGGATTGCTGGTGGCCGGTGCGCCGGTGGCGCCGGGCAGGGTCGCGGCCTGGGCTCGTGCGCGGCGGATGCGGTTGGCCACCGCTGCGATCAGGTGGCGGGGCCGGATCGGTTTGCTCAGGTAGTCGTCCGCGCCGCTGTCGAGGACTTCGAACTGGCGCTCCGGATCCGGATCACCGCTGAGGAACACGATCGGAAGCAGCTGCAGGCCGGGCTGCTGGCGGATCAGCGCGGTCAGGCGCATGCCGTCCAGGCCGGGCAGGTGAAGATCCATCAGGATCAGGTCGGGGCGGTGCTCCTTGATGGCCTGCAGCGCGGCATCGGCATCGTTGTGGACGATCGCCTGCATGCCGGCGCCGTGCAGCACGCTCTGCGCGAACAGGGCCTGCGCCCGATCGTCTTCAACGATCAGCACGCGGTAGGGCGAGTCCGATGGCGACGGGGCCAGATCGTTGTTGCCGGCGTCGGCCAGTGCGATCGGGCCGGGCAGCGGCGGCGGCGCGCTGTTGGCCGGCGTGGACGCATCGGCCGCGACAGGGGATGGGGTCGCCGCCATCGGTGGGTCCACGGCTGGAGGTGCCGTCTCGGGGGCCCAGCGTTGCCAATGGTCGGCCGGAGGGGTTTCAGCGCGTCCCGGGCGGGCGCCCGCGGGGGATTCGTTTGCGGCCATCGGTGCTCCTGGTGTTCGCGTCCATTATGCGACAAGCCCGGCGCTCAGCCGGTACCGGTGTGCCCTGGCGGTGCTGCCGATGCACCGCGCGCCAGCCAGCGCACGCCCTTCCACAGGGCGCGCCAGACCAGCCACACCAGCAGCGCACCGGCCAGGCTGCAGGCCAGTACCACGATCAGCGCGATCCACGGGTGTGCCAGGGCGAGGGCCAGGCCACCGATCACGACGGTGTCTTCGGCCGCAGAGGCGACCCAGTTGCTGGCCGGTTCCGGCGAGGTGTTGAGCAGGGCGCGGGTACCGGCCTTCAGGCCATGGCTGGCCAGGGCGACGCCGGCACCGGCGGCGAGCGCACCGGTGCCCAGCTGGCCATCCGGCGACAGCGTGGCCGCCGCAAGGAATGCGCCGGCCGGTACGCGCGCGAGCGTCTGCACCAGGTCCCACACCGAATCCACGCCAGGGATCTTGTCGGCGAAGAATTCGGCCACCGCCAGCGCCGCCGAGGTGCCCAGCACCCACCAGGATTCGGTGGCCTGCAGGGCGGGGGGGAGGTCGACCCAGCCAAGCAGCCCGGCCAGGCCGACACCGAACACGGTGAGGTAGACGCGGATACCGGCCAGCCAGGCCAGCAGGATGCCGATCACGAACAGGTGGGCTTCGGTCATGGCGGTGCTCCGGCGACGGAACTGTGCAGGGGGCCACACTATCGACGATGGCGTGCCTGAACGCCACAGACCGTAGCCGGCCACGGCGCAGGAAACCCACCCGTCCTGTCATACACTAGCCCGTCGTTTGCCAAAGGGGCCGTACCGGTGTCGCCCTTGCGATACCCCGGAAACCACCCATGACCAACCGTCCTCCCATGCGCGTGCAGGTCCGCCTGCCCGGCGCGCCGCAACCGCCTGCCGACCGTCGCCGCCTGCTGGTGATCGGCGGCATCTGGCTGCTCAGCCTGGTGCTGGCGGTGCTTGGCGGCTGCTGGATGGCCACCCCGCGCGATGCCCAGGGCCAGCGCCTGCAGGCCGCCGAAAAGCGTGCCGAGGCGCTGCAGGCACAGCTGACCGAGCTGCGCCAGAAGCAGGCCACGCTGGAAGCCTCCGACCGCATCAGCCGTGCCGCCAATACCGAGGTGCAGTCCTCGCTGGCAGAGCGCGATGAGGAAATCGCCGGGCTGCGCGCCGATGTTGCCTTCTATGAGCGGCTGGTCGGCTCGACCAGCCAGCGCAAGGGCCTGAACACCCATTCGATCGAGTTCAGCCCGGAAGCGGCCGGCACCTGGCAGTACACCGCCGTGCTGACCCAGAACCTCAACCGCGGGGCCATCAGCCAGGGGCAGATGCGCTTCACCGTGGAAGGCGTGAAGAACGGCAAGCTGGCCACGATCAGCTGGGATGATCTGCACCAGCGCAGCAAGGTGCCGGGACAGGACTACTCGTTCCGGTACTTCCAGCAGCTCACCGGCAGCGTGATGCTGCCGGCTGACTTCACCCCGCAACGCGTGCGGGTGACATTGGGGAGTGGTACGGGGGGTACCACCCAGGTATTCGACTGGAAACAGGCCGGTGCGCCGGCCAGCAAAGGGGAGTAGGCAGATGTTCGGAAGCAGCAAATCCAACCGTGAAGGCCAGCTGGTGGTGGATGCCCTGATCGGCAACCAGGTGGTGATCCGCGGGGATGTGGAATTCAGTGGTGGCCTGTATGTGGAAGGCCGCATCCACGGCAAGGTGATCGCCGCCGAAGGCGCCAGTGGTGCGACCCTGACGGTTGCCGAGCACGGCGTGATCGAAGGTGAGATCCGGGCCCAGGTGGTGGTCATCAGCGGCCGCCTGGACGGCGATGTACACGCCACCGAAAAGGTCGAGTTGACCCCGAGCGCACGGGTCAATGGCAACGTCCATTACCAGGTGGTGGAGATGAACGCGGGCGCGCAGCTGAACGGCCGCCTGATCCATGCCAGCGCCCCGATGGCAGCCTTGCCGGCGCCGGAAGGCGAAGACGCCCATGATGGCAAGGGCGATACCGCCGCGCGTCGCAAGCTGGCCGAGGCGATGGCTTGAAAGCCGTCGTCGGCACCCCCATGCTGGCAGCATGAGCACGCTAGTCTCCCTGCCCGGCGCCACCCCGGTTGCCGCGCCCGATTACCAATCGCTGGAGCGCCCGCTGAACTTCACTGAGTCGGCGGCCGCCAAGGTCAAATCCCTGATCCAGGAAGAGGGCAACCCCGACCTGGCCCTGCGTGTGTACATCGAGGGAGGCGGCTGTTCGGGCTTCCAGTACGGGTTCGAGTTCGACGAGAACCGTGCCGAGGATGACCTGGCGGTACAGACCAGCGGGGTGACCCTGCTGGTCGACCCGCTGAGCCTGCAGTACCTGATGGGCGCGGAGGTGGATTACACCGAGAGCCTGACCGGTGCCCAGTTCGTGATCCGCAACCCCAACGCAAAGACCACCTGCGGCTGCGGCAGCAGTTTCAGCATGTAACCAGGGCGCGGGGCCTGTGTCCCGCGCGACAAGGTGTGTAGAGCAAGCTCCGCACCCACAGGCGGTTTCCGCAAAGCCTGCGGCTTGCCACCTGCATCGATTGGCGGCACGCTTGGCGGATGCCCAATACTCCTTCGCCGCTTTCCGGTTTCGCCTTCGTTGGCGAACCGTTGGAGCGCGCCGATGCCCTGCGCGAAGATGCTGATGTACTGGCGCGCCTGTGGCCGGGCGCGCGCATCCTCGTCCTCGATCACGATGGCAGCGCCTTCACCGGCGATGACGACCAGCCGCTGGCCCTGACCGGCGCCGACGTCGGCGGTGGCCCGGGCGCCGCAGTTTTCCTGGGGCTGCGCGGTGATCAGGCATGGTTCTCGGTTGAAGCCAGCAATGTCACCGTGAGCGCGCCACGCCGACTCGATCTGCGCCAGGCTGCGTTGTTGTGGCCGATGGCCGATGCCACCGCTTTCAGCTATGCCCGTGGCATGTCCTACTGGCACTCGCGCACCCGCTTCTGCGGCGTATGCGGCGGCGCGGTGGCGTTTGCCCGTGGCGGCTTCGTCGGCCGTTGTGCGCAGTGTTCCACCGAACACTATCCGCGCGTCGATCCGGCGGTGATCGTCGCCGTGGAAAACCAGGGCCGGCTGCTGCTTGGCCGGCAGTCGAACTGGGCCCCGCGCCGTTACTCGGTGCTGGCCGGCTTCGTCGAACCCGGCGAGACCTTCGAGCAGACCGTGGTGCGCGAAGTCCATGAGGAGAGCAAGGTGCGGGTGACCGCCTGCCAGTACCTCGGTTCGCAGCCGTGGCCGTTCCCCGGCGCGCTGATGGTCGGCTTCCGTGCACAGGCGCATGACGACCTGCCGGCCGTGGATGGCGAGCTGGAAGACGCGCGCTGGTTCAGTGCCGACGAGGTCGGCGCCGCGTTGGCGCGCGATGTGGAGGACGACGGCCAGGGCATCCGCCTGTCGCCACCGATCTCGATTTCGCGGGGCCTGATCGAACACTGGTACCGCCAGCAGCGAGGCTGAGTCGGCGTTTCGGCCGGGCCGGTCGTGGCAGCTGTATTGCCGCCACCTGAACACGGCCCGGGTTACAGTCCGGTTCACCCGCGAGGGCACCGCTGCGACAGGTAAGGTAGCGGCGCCGAGCGTTCTGTTTCGTAGGGAGACCTGCCATGTTCACCACTCTGGCCGCCGTGCTGGTGGCGCTGGCCCTGGGCCACGTTGCCCCGGCCGCTGCCGCCTCGATGCGCCGTTTCGACGGCTTCCGGCGCTGGCTGGGCTGGCTGGACGCGCGTGGTGGCAAGGCCTGGCAGGGACCGGCTGGAGTGGCGCTGGCGCTGCTGCCGCCGTTGCTGCTGATGGGGCTGCTGGCGTTGCTGCTGCGCGGAGTGCTGTTCGGCCTGCCGTCGCTGCTGCTGGGTGTGGCCGTGCTGGCCTGGTGCTGGGGGCCGCGTGACCTGGATCGGGATATCGAAGCGATCATTGATGCGGACGACGCCGCGACGCGGCAGGCAGCCGTGCGCAACCTGCAGGCCGCCGGTGGCAGCCTGCGCGAAGACGTGCCGTCGCTGGTCGAGGCGACCGTGCTCAATGCGCTGCGTCGCTGGTTCGCGGTGCTGTTCTGGTTCCTGCTGCTGGGCCCGGCCGGTGCGCTGGGCTACCGCTTGCTGGCGTTGATGGCGGAAAGCCCGATGCGTGCACGCGTGCCGGTGGAGCCGCTGGCGCTGGCGCAGCGCCTGCTGGGCTGGATCGAGTGGCCGGTAGCGCAACTGATGGCGTTCTCGATGGCGCTGGTCGGCAACTTCGATACGGCGTGGAAGGCCTGGCGCCAGGCCCATGGCGAACGCCTGGCCGGCTCCATCGGGTTCCTGGGCGCGGTGGCGCGGGCCAGCGTCAACGCCGAGCTGCGCGAGGACGCGCACGATTACACCGAGGCGGGGCTGTTGCCGGTGTGGCAGCGGCTGCCGGACCTGCGTGATGCGATGAGCCTGGTGTGGCGGATGCTGCTGCTGTGGCTGGCGATCCTCGCGTTGCTGGTGATTGCAGGCTGGGTGACGTAGGTGCTTCGCAGGGCTTGCAGCCCTGCACCTGCTGAAGCAACAGCAACAGCGGCTCTGGGTTGCTGTTGATTGGGCGGGGCGGTGTGGGGCTGCAGGACACGCCGTAAACCCCCAAACCGGCCCAGCCGCTGGCGGCTGTGCGTTCGGGCGCTTGCGAAGCAGTGCTTCGCAAGCAAAGCGCCCTCACCCCTGGGGGCTCGATGGCGCCATCCATGGCGCCAACGGTCCTGCGGCCCCACACCGCCCCACCCCCGACAGTTTCGCGGTGACGGTGGGTCAACTGCGACTGCCGGTGGGTGTCGACCTTGGTCGACACGGTAGATCCACGCCATGCGTGGATGCAGAGCGAAGCGATCCGCTTCCGCTTTTGATCTTCTCTTTCTTTTCCGTGGTGGACGCACACGGAAACTGTCCGTGGCCGGGCGGGATGGGTTTGCGGGGGTGTCCGCGGCATGGATGCCGCGGCCAAGCCTTATCTGATGGAAATCTGTCAGCGTAGGTGTCGAGAGCCGGCGTGGGCCGCCGTACGAGCCTGGATCTCGACGATCGCCATGGAGCTTGGCGCCCACACCGGATTCTCCCTTGATCCGCCCGAACAGTTGCTGGAGCTGACACTCGAAGCGATAAGACTGGGCAAGCGGGGGAGCTCTCGACCCTTCCAGACTATACGGAGTCGGGCAATGAACGGGATCGGGATCGATGTGAGCAAGCGCCGACTGGATATCGGCACGACAGACGGCGAGACTGTGCAGGTCAGCAATAGCCCCTCTGGCTATGCTGAATTGAGCACTTGGTTGAGCACGCGGCCGGCCATTCAGATCGTTCTGGAAGCCACTGGCGGCTATGAGCAGACTGTCCTGGACTTCCTTCACAAGGCCGGCCATCCGGTGATCCGCGCCAACGCCCTGCGGGCGCGTAGACTGGCTCAGGGGCTGGGTAAAGTGGCCAAGACGGACCGCTTGGACGCTCTTGTATTGGCGCAGATGGCCGCACTGGTGGAACTGCCTTCCTATCAGCCGCTGGAGCCCTGGCAGCGGAAACTGCGCGAGTTTGTGCGGGCGCGTCGACAAACGATGCAGGCACTGACCGTAGCCCGCCAACAGCAGGAAATGGTGACTGACCGCGAGCTACGCCGGCAGATGCAAGGCAACATCATTGGCCTGCAGACACTGGTCGAGCGACTGGGGAAGCAGATCTCTGAACAGGTCGCGCAGCAGCCCCAACTGGCAGTGCTGAAGTCGATGAAAGGGGTTGGCCCGGCATTGCAGGCGGTGCTGGCCAGCTACCTGCCTGAGCTGGGTCAGATCAGCGGAAAAGCCATTGCCAGCCTGGTCGGCGTGGCGCCGATCTCCCACGACAGCGGGGCCATGCGAGGGAGGCGAAGCATCCACGGTGGCAGGGCCGAGATCCGCCAGGTGCTCTACATGTCGGCCATGTCGGCCATGCGACATGAGCCACGATTGCGGGACTTTTACCGGTCGCTGCGGGCCCGCGGCAAGGAAGGGAAAGTGGCCATCGTGGCGGTGATGCGGAAGATGCTGGTGATTCTCAACGCCCGCGTGCGTGATGCTCAAGGCGGATCGATCCCCGCCTGAAGCCAGCCTGCGCGTGCCCCAAAAGGCTGCCGGCCAGCGGCCGGCACTACCGTGCCCGTCTCATGGAGGGGCCAGGCCCCTCCGTCAACACAGTTGCTCCATGGACGGATTCACGGCGTCCCCCCGCAAACCCATCCCGCCCGGCCGACCCCAAGGCTTCTGCCTTCAAACGCCGCCCACCACGAGGGGCTGCGCCGTTGGCTGGAATCCTAGATCGGTGCCAGCGCCGTGAACGGTGCCCACGGCAGGTTACGCAGCAGCGCATACCCAGGCAGTACCCAGAGCCAGAACGTGGGATTGGCCAGCACCCGCATCAGCGGGTCCAGCAGGCGCGGACGGATGCCGGCGACGTTCAGCAGCATCAGCAGCAGGAAGGGCAGGCTGATGACCAGCAGCGGGTTCATCGCCATCGCGCCGGGCAGGTCGAAATGGACCAGCGAATACAGGCAGCGTGTGCTGCCACAGCCCGGGCAGTACAGGCCGGTCAGCGCGTACAGCGGGCAGCTCGGCAAGGGATTGCCGGCGACATACGGATTGACGTTGCGCAGCACCAGCGCGGCACCGGCGGCCAGGCCGGTGGCGGCCAGCAGCGGTGCCCAGCGGGCCAGTCGGGATCGGGTGGGCAGTGCGGACATGCAGCAACGGATCCGGCGCAGGCGCCGGATCCGTCCACGCGGATCAGTAGCCGCTGTTGCTCATCGCACCCATGCCGCCGAGAGCGACGATCAGGATGCCGTACAGCACGCCGACCACGACGGCGGCAATGGCCGACCAGATGGCCCACTTCTTGGCCTTGGCCGAGGATTCCTGGGCACCGGCGATGTCGCCAGCGGCCAGCTTGCCGTTGACCTGGGCAGCGTAGACGATCGACACGATGCCGGCCGGCAGGCAGCAGAACAGGGTGCTCAGGATGGCCCAGACCAGATTGTTCGGGACCTGTGGAGTGGCGGTATTCATGGGTTCAAGCTCCTTGATGGGTGGTGGTGGTGAATCATTGGTCGGAAAGAGCGCCCAGTACGGCCAAGCCGCCGAACAGCCCGAACCACAACAGCAACAGGACCGGCAGGGCCACGGCCGAAGCCACCGCCCACCAGCCCGCCTTGCGCGACGCGCTGTAGGCCCCCGGCAGGTCGCCGGCTGCGCGGCGGCCATCGACCTGGGAGGCATAGACGATCGACACCACGCCCAACGGCAGGCAGCAGAACAGCGTCGTCAGGATCGCCCAGACCAGATGGTTGGGGATGTAGACCGGACGGCTGAGCGGTGGCGGTTGATTCAAAGCAAGACTCCATTCCTTGGTGGCCGGCCTTGGTGCATTGGCCGAACCTCCCCCCTGTGGGTGCGTAATCTACCTCAACCTGCGCTGCATGTATGCGTTTACAGTCAGATGGTGGCGTGCATGGCCCTTGACTGGGCGCTATTGGACCGGCCTCTGTCATGAAACAGAGGCCGTCATTCCAGGGATTGGGGCTATCGCCTGGAAGCGCAACCGACGGCTGCCGGGCCGATCAGGCGTGATCGCCACGCAAGGCCCGTACCTGCGCCTCCAGCACCGGGGCGCGGGTGGCGTGGCCATCGACGGCCGGTGCCGCCACGACCTCGACCGTGGCGCGGAAACGGCGCGGCACCCGCATGCGGCCGAGGCGGCTGTCGCGGCGACTCCACATGCTCGACCACATGCCGCGCAGCGCCATCGGCACCACCGGCACCGGCCGCCGCTCGAGGATCTTCTCAACGCCGGACTTGAACGGCGCCATCTCCCCGTCGCGGGTCAGCGCACCCTCGGGGAAGATGCAGACCAGTTCGCCTTCGGCCAGCGCAGCGTCGATCTCGTCGAACGCGCGCTGCATCAGTGCCGGGTCTTCGCGAGCACCGGCGATCGGGATTGCCTTGGCGGTCCGGAAGATCCAGCGCATTACCGGGATGTTGAAGATCCTGTAGTACATGACGAAGCGCACCGGGCGCGGAATCGTCGCCGACAGGATCAGCGCGTCCATGTAGCTGACGTGGTTGCAGACCAGCAGCGCGGCGCCTTCGTCCGGCACGTTGGCCTCGATGCCGTGCGGGCGCAGCCGGTACAGGGTGCGCACCATCAGCCAGCTGAGGAAGCGCATCAGGAATTCAGGGACGATGGTGAAGATGTAGATCGCCACCAGCGCGTTGGCGATGGCCAGCGCCAGGAACTGCTGCGGAATGGTCCAGTGCAGCAGCTTGTGCGCGGCCAGCGACAGCAACGCCGCAGCGACGATGAAGCCCGAGTTCTGGATGTTCAGTGCGGCGAACACGCGCGACATCTGCGCCTTCGGCGTGCGGCTCTGGATCAGCGCGAACAGCGGCACCACGAAGATGCCGGTGAACAGGCCGATGCCGATCAGGTCGATGACGATGCGGATGCTGCCGGGCTGCTGCAGGAACGGACCAATGGTCAGCCCGTGCACGGTCGCTTCGCCGCTGCGGGCGAAGTACAGGTCGAGCAGGAAGGCGGTCATGCCGAACGCACCCAGCGGCACCAGGCCGATTTCCACCGTGCGTGCCGACAGCTTCTCGCACAGCAGCGAGCCGACGCCGGTGCCGACCGAGAACAGGGCCAGCGCAAAGATGTACAGGGTCGGCTCGCCGCCCAGGTTGGTCACCGCGTAGGCCGGTAGCTGCGAGGTCAGCACGGTGCCAACGAACCAGAACCAGGACACGCCCAGGATCGAGTTGCGCACGGCCTTCTGCTGGCGCGCCATGCGCAGTACCGCCAGCGATTCCGGCAACGGGTTCCAGTTGATCTTCAGGGTCGGGTCGCCTGCATCGACCCTGGGAATCAGGCGCGCGGCGATGTTGCCGCAGATCGCCAGGGCGATGATCGCGCACGCAGCCACCACCGTACCGTGGCTGCCGGCCACGGTGAACACCAGGCCGCCAACGATCATGCCGGAGAGAATCGACATTGAAGTGCCCATCTCGACCAGGCCGTTGCCGCCGGTCAGTTCCTCGGGCCTGAGCACCGACGGCAGCACCGAATACTTCACCGGGCCGAACAGGGTGGACTGCATGCCGGTACAGAACAGCGCGACCAGCAGCACCGGCAGGCTCTGGGTGAGGAAGCCGGTGGCCGCCAGCGACATGATCACGATCTCCATGGTGGTGGTGATCACGATCAGCCGCGATTTTTCCAGTTTGTCGGCGATCTGCCCGGCCAGCGCCGAGAACAGGAAATACGGCAGGATGAAGATGGCCGGTGCCAGGGTGGCGTACAACCCCAGTTCTTCCTCCGGCACGGCCATGAACAGCAACATGCTGATGATCGCCTGCCGGTACACGTTGTCGTTGAACGCACCGAGCGCCTGTACGACGAAGAACGGCAGGAAACGGCGCTGGCGCAGCAGGGCGAACTGGTTGTGACCGGACATGGAGCCTCCTTGACCGGCGCAGCCTAGCATTCCTGCCCATCCGCTGTGGGTGCGGACCTGTGGGTGCGGACCGTTGGTCCGCACACCTGCCAGCACCCTCAGACGATATCGTCGACCACGCCGCCGTCCACGCGCAGCGCTGCCCCGGAAGTCGCCGAGGCCTGTGGCGAGGCCAGGTACACCACCATGTTGGCCACTTCCTCGACCGTAGCGGTGCGCTGGATCACCGAAGACGGCCGGTGCGCCATCACGAACTCGCGGCCGATCTGTTCCAGCGGCTTGCCGCTGCGCTGGCGTTCATCCTCGAACATCGCGGCGAAGCCATCGGACAGGGTCGGGCCAGGCAGCACTGCGTTGACGGTGACGCCACTGCCGGCCACGCGCTTGGCCAGGCCGCGTGACAGTGACAGCTGCGCGGTCTTGCTGACCCCGTAATGGATCATGTCGGCCGGAATGTTGCGCGCCGATTCGGACGAGATGAACAGCACGCGGCCCCAGCCGGCATCGACCATCGCTGGCAGCAGCGCACGCGACAGGCGTACGCCGGACATCACGTTGGTCTGCCAGTAGCGCTCCCAGGTGGCGTCATCGGTCTCGAAGAAGTCCTGCGGGCCGAAGATGCCGGCGTTGTTGACCAGGATGTCGATCTTCGGCAGCCCAGCCAGCAGCGTATCGACACCGGCCGCATCGGAGAGGTCGGCGGCGACACCGAATACGTCGGCTCCCGGGACAGCCGCGAGCAGATGCTGGCGGGCGCGCTCGACGCTGTTGGTGCTGCGGCCATTAAGGACGACGCGTGCGCCTGCGGTGGCCAGGCCCAGGGCGATGGCCAGGCCGATGCCGGCGGTGGAGGCGGTCACCAGCGCGGTGCGGCCGCTGAGTTCGATTTTCATGGTGATGATCCGGAGCGGGAGCTGCCCAGTATCCGCGTGGCGGCGTGATCGAACTGCATCGCCAGGTGCAACGCGCCGTTGCACGCGGCGCAGCAGATCCACGCCCTGCGTGGATGGGATGCCCGCAGCGATGACGGATCAGGTCAGGTTGGTCACCGCCTCATTGGCCGCGGCACGCACCTTCGGCAGCATGCGCAGTACCAGCGCCATCTGGGTACGGATCAACTGCAGTTTCGGCGGCATCGCCTCGTCGATCTGCTCCAGCTCGGCGGCCACCGCGCGGTCGGCGTCGTTGTCATCGTCCGCGACCGGTTGCCGCGCGGTCAGCGCCGTCGCCAGCTGCTGAAGTGCCTTGCGCACGCGATCGCCCGCGGCCAGCGCCAGTGGATCGCCAGCGTAGCTGTCCACCTGGTCCCGGTGCGCACCCAGCGCCGACAGATGCCCCAGCAGCGTGTTGGACAGCGCCAGGAAGCGGAAGCCGGCATCCAGGTTGCGGCGTACGTGGCCGGGTTCGCGCAGCATGTTCGACAACGCGGTGGACAGCGCGGCGTCGGCGTTGTGCATGTCGCGGCGGGCGATGCGGTAGGCCAGGTCGTCGCGCATGCCGCTGCGGTACTGGCCCAGCACCGAATCCAGGTAGCGAGCCGCAGTGTCCAGCACGCGTGCCAGGACGAGATGCAGCTGCCGGCCCTGCCAGTCAGGCAGGATCAGGAATGCTGCCGCCGCTGCGATCGCGCAGCCCAGCAGCGTATCGACCATGCGCGGCACGATCAGCACGAAGCCATCGCCGATCAGGTTGAAGCAGGTCAGTGCCATCACGGTGATCGCGGCTGATGCCACCAGGTAGCGGTCGGTGCGGGTGAAGAAGAACAGCAGCGCAGAGAGCAGGGCGATCAGCAACTGCACGTGCAGCTGCGGGAACAGCTGCAGCAGTGCCCAGGTCAGCACCAGTCCGGCGACGGTGCCGACGATGCGCTGTGCCAGGCGCTGGCGGGTGGCACCGAAGTTGGGCCGGCACACGAACACGACGGTCAGCAGTACCCATGAACCGTTCTGTGCATTGAACAGCCGGATCGCTGCAAAGCCGGCGATCAGCGCCAGTGCCATGCGCAGGCCATGGCGGAACAGCACCGAGCCGGGCGTGAACTGCTGGCGGACGCGCACGCCCATCTCGCGCAGGGTATGCGGGTTGCTGTCGCGCAGGCGGGTGTCGACGTTGTCCAGGCTGGCTTCGGAACGTTCGGCATCCAGCAGGCGGCGCTCGATGCTGCGCAGGTTGTGAACCAGCAGGTCCAGCGAGCCGAGCAGGCGCTGCCACTGCGGGCGCTGCTGGTCACGCAGGTAGGCCAGCGCGTCTGCCAGGTCGCGCCCGGCCTGCTGGTTGCTTTCACCGTATACGAACGGACGACGCAGCCGGATCGCCTCGCCCAGGCGGGCACAGGCCTGGCCCTGCAGGTCGAGCAGGCGCTGGCAGCGGTAAAGCACATCGCTGTGGAAGAAGGCATCCACCAGCGCGCCATACGGGTAGTGCGAGGAACTGGCGCGCTCGTGGAAATCCTGCGCCATGTAGTACAGGCGCAGGTACAGGCCGGAGTTCACCCCGGGCCGGCCGGAGCGGCCGAAGCGGGCCAGGATCGCGGTCTTGGCCTCGTTCAGTGCACCCACCACACGGCGGTTCTGTTCGGCCAGGTCGAGCTGGCGACGTTGCAGGTCGGCTTCGCGCACCGGCTCGAACAGCGCAGCCTTCAGCTGCAGGTAGCGGCCCAGCTCAAGGTACAGCCGCGCCACGCGTTCGCGCACCGGCCGGTTGGCGAACAACGCGGCCCACAGGATCGACAACAGCCCGTACCAGACCGCACCGGCCAGCAGATGGCTGACCGCCTCCAGTGCGCTGTGCAGGTCGCTGGCACCATGTTGTTCCAGGCCGATCATCGTGTAGATCGCCAGCGTCACCGTGGCCTGGGCAATGGATGCGTAGCGCTCGCCGAGCGCGCCAAGCAGGGTCAGGCCGAAGGTGGACAATGCCAGCGCGCCGATGAAGATCCACGGCCACGGGAACAGCCAGATCACCGAAGCCGCCGCAATGCAGAAGCACAACAGGGACAACACCACGGCCTTGGTCCGGCCCCACCAGTTGTCGTCGGTTTCTGCGATGGCGCTTGCGATGATGCCGAGGAACACGCCGGGCAGGGCGGTCAGCGCCTCGAACTGCCAGCACACGGCCACGGCCGCGGTCAGCGCGATGAACACGCGCAGGCCGTAGCTGGCCTTTTCGTGGGCCCACAGTCGGCTGAGGCGGGATTGGCGGGCGGACATGCAGGCTCGGTGGAAGGGTCTTCCACCATTATTGCGGGCTACGCGTGAAATATGGAGTGCGGACCAACGGTCCGCACCCACGGTGCTGCCGGACCCTACATGTCGAACCGCACGCTCACAGCGAACGTGCGTGGCAGGCCTGTGCCGGCGTTGGACCAGTACTTCCGGTTGGCCACGTTCTCGACGCTGGCGCGCACGGTCACCGGATGACCGGAGGCGAGCAGGCGGTAGCCGATGCCTGCATTGACCAGCGTGTAATCGGGCAGCTTCAGGGTGTTGTCGGCGTCGTACCAGACATCGCTGTAGTAGCGCACCGCGGCGTATGTTTCCAGGCCATCCACCCACGGCAGCTGGTAGGTGGCGTGCACGACCCCGCTCCAGCGCGCCGCACCGGCGGTACGGTTGCCCTCCTGTGCAGCGCTGGCCGGGGACAGCCTGTCGTAGGTCGGGTCCAGCCAGGTGACGCCTCCGCCAACCGTGAGGACATCGCTGAGGTGCAGGTCGGCACTGGCCTCGATGCCTTCGTACAGCGTGATGCCGTCCTGCACCAGGCGCTTGCCGGCCGGTGTGAGTTCATCGATGTTGGCGCCACGTTCCAGCCGGAACGCCGCCACGTTCGCGTTCCAGCGTGCGGCCTCGGCCTTCGCGCCGATCTCGTACTGCTTGCTGAGGGTCGGGTCGAGCACATCACCGGCGTTGACGTAGTTGTTGCCTACGCGGCTGCCCGCTTCCAGCGATTCGATGTAGCTGGCGTAGAGGGTGACCGCCTCGCTGGGCTTGAACATCACGGCATAGGTCGGTGTGACCGGATAGGTGTGGTAGCGGCCCTTGGTCTCGTAATCGTTGTAGCGCCAGCCCGCCAGCACCGACCAGCCGCTGCCGAGATCGACGGTATCGCTTGCGAACACGGCCTGCTGCACGGTCTCGTCGCCACGGGTCATCATCCGTGAACCGACGGCGTCATGGCGGATGTCATGGCGCTGGTACAGGTTGGCGCGGCCGATCAGGCTCCATTCGTAGGGACGGTCCCAGCCCAGCCCGGTCTGGTGACTGATGCCTGCCACCACCTGATGCTGCAGCGGACCGGTGCGGAAGCTGCCCTGCAGCATCGCCTGGGCCAGCCTCCACTCGCTCTTGCCGCCCAGTTCATAGACGTTGACGTCATAGTCGCCATTGGGCGAATCGATGTAGGCGAAGATCTTGTTGACGTCATTCCACGAGGTGGTGACGCCGTAACTCAGGCTGGTTTTCCAGTCGCTGTTGATCTGCCAGTCCAAGCGGGTCGACAACAGGCTGGAACGAGTGTCGTAGTAGGTGCCGGGGACACTGTTGCCGGTATTCCCGGCGATCGGTCGGGGCAACGAGGTCAGTCCGCGGAAGTAGTACTGCGGCGATTCCTCGCGCAGGTCGCGTGACTGGAACACGCCGTCGAAGGTCCAGATCAGTGCGTCGCTCAGGCGCGCGTCCAGCGACAGTGCGCCCACCTTGCGATCGACGTGGCCACCATTGAAGGTCTCACCCTTTTCCTCGAAAGCATTGAAGCGATAACCGAACATCTGCTCGTTGCCGAAGCGGCCGCCGACGTCCATCCCGCCACTGACGATGCCCTGCTCGCGCCAGCCCAGCTGGGCGGAGAAGGTGGGCGTGTCGGTCGGCTTCTTGGTGATGTAGTTGACGATGCCACCGGGGGCACCGAAACCATAAAGGAATCCACCCGGGCCTTTCAGCAGATCGACCTGTTCCATCACTTCCAGCGGCCACTCGGTACCCCACGAGGAAACCTGCAGGCCATTGACGCGATAGCTGTCGAAGTTCAGGTCGATGCCGCGGTTGCGGATCGGCGAACTCCAGCCACTGGCATAGGCGCTGACCTGGGTGGTGACCGAAGGGTCGAGCAGGAACGCTTCGCCCAGCGAGACCACCTGGCGCTGCTCGATCTGCTCGCGGCCCACGGCGGTGATCGCGAACGGGGTATCACGCAGCACGCGATCACCAAGGGCGCCGGTATCGGCGTGGGTGCGTTCGGCGGTGACCTTCACCGCATCCAGATCGGTGGCACTGCGGTTCCGATTGATGCGCTCGGGTACGGACTGGGCATGCGCGGCACAGGCCAGTGACAGGGAAACGGCAAGCAGCGCCGGGCGGCAGAGTGGGTGCAGGAGCATGGTTCAGTCATCCTCGGCGAACGGCCACGCGCCATCCGCCCGCATGGGGGGAAAGGTTGATGGCTGGGATCACGCAGGCTTGCCGGAGAGGGCAGCGGGGCGCCGCGAAGGGGCGCAGGACCATGGCTGGAGGGGAATTGTTCTCTTTTCGTTACAGCACGTCAAACCGGGAGGCGTGCGGACCAACGGTCCGCACCCACCCTCCGCGCCGGTGGCAGTGCCGGCCGCTGGCCGGCAGATTCGCAGTACCGAGAACTAGATCCACGCCATGCGTGGATGGGCTCTACTACGCCCGCTGCGCGCGCTTGAGCAGCTTCGCTTCGCGCCTGCGCGCGCGACGGGCGCGCCAGCGCTCGGCCAGGCAGGAGAAGATCACGTACAGTGCCGGCGTACTGAGCAGGGTCAGGCTCTGCGAGAACAGCAGGCCGCCGATCATCGCGATGCCCAGCGGGCGGCGCAGCTCGGACCCTTCACCCAGGCCGATCGCCAGCGGCACTGCGGCCAGGATCGCGACCATCGTGGTCATCATGATCGGGCGGAAGCGCACGATGCTGGCCTCGCGTGCGGCATCGCGCGGCGCCAGCCCATGCTCGCGCTGCGCCACCAGTGCGAAGTCGATCATCATGATCGCGTTCTTCTTGACGATGCCGATCAGCAGCACCAGCGCGATCATCGAGATCACCGACAGCTCGGTGTTGGTGCCGAACAGGGCCAGCAGCGCACCGACACCCGCCGCCGGCAGCGTGGACAGGATGGTGACCGGGTGGATCAGGCTCTCGTAGAGCATGCCCAGTACCAGATACACGGTCAGGATTGCGGCGAACACCAGGATCAGCATGTCGCTGGGATCGGAGTTGAAGCCGAAGCCCGCATCGTCGGCCAGGCGGATGTCGCCGGGCATGCGCATGCCGGCCACGGTCGCGTCGATGATCGCCTTGGCCTCGCCCATGCTCACGTTGGGAGCCAGGTTGTAGCTGAGGTCCATCGTCGTGTACTGGTTCTCGTGGGTGATCTGCGATGGGGCCAGGCCAGGCATCTGCGTGGCCACCGCGGTGATCGGCACCATGTCGCCGTTGCGCGCACGCACGTACACCTCGTCCAGCGCCGCCGGGGTGGCTGTCTGCGAGGGCAGGGCATTGACCACCACGCTGTACTGGTTGATGTCCGAATAGATGGTGGAGATCTGGCGCTGGCCGAACGCACCATACAGCGCGCCGTCGATGGCGCCCACTGTGATGCCCAGGCGCGCGGCCTTTGCGCGGTCGATCTGGATGTTCTGGCGCAGGCCGGCATTGTCCACGTCGGTCCCGACGTCGCGCAGCTTCGGGTTCTTCTTCAATTCCGCCTGCAGCTTGGGCAGCCATTCCTGCAGTGCGGCCAGGTCGTTGCCCTGCAGCGAAATGCGGTACTGCGCGCCCTGGCTGGAACCGCCGCCATCGTTGCTGGGCAGGTCCTGGATCGCGCGCAGGCGCAGCTGCAGGTCGGGATAGCGATCGGCCTTGGCGCTGAGGCGCGCCAACGCATGCGCGGTGGTTTCGCGGCGGCCGTCACTGCGAGATTTCAGCTCGATGTTGAACTGTGCACTGGAGCCCTGGCGGCCGCTGCCCAGGCGTACACCCACCGTCTTCACCGCCGGGTCGGCCATCAGCATGTCGGTGATGCGGCGCTGGCGCGCGACCATGTCCTCGAACGACACGGTGGCACTGGAGTTGGCGCGGCCCCAGATCAGGCCGGTGTCCTGCGGCGGGAACGCGCCCTTCTTCACCGCGCCGAACAGGAAGATGGTGACGCCGATCAGGATCAGCGGCGTCAGCGACAGCAGCAGCGCGTGGCGCAGCGAGAAGTCGAGGAATACGGTGTAGATGCGCAGCATGCGCTCGTGGCCGGCGTCCAGCCAGCGGCCGAAACGCGACGGCGGCGCGCTGTGGTCGTGCGCGCTGAGGAAGCGGCTGCACAGCGCCGGGGTCAATGTCAGCGAGACGATCATCGAGACCACGATGGCCGCCACCAGGGTGACGGTGAACTCGCGGAAGAACGCGCCCATCATGCCGCTGGCGAACAGCAGCGGGATGAACACCGCCACCAGCGAGGCGGTGATCGAGACGATGGTGAAGCCGATCTCGCGCGCACCGGTCAACGCCGCCTGCATGCGCGGCATGCCCTCGTCGAGGTGGCGCATGATGTTCTCGATCACCACGATCGCATCGTCGACCACGAAGCCGATCGCGATCACCAGCGCCAGCAGGCTCAGGTTGTTCAGGGTGAAGCCCATCACGTACATGACCAGCGCGGCGCCGGCCAGCGACAGCGGCACGGTCACCGCCGCGATCAGGGTGGGTGCCAGCCGGCGCAGGAACAGCGCCATGGTCAGCACCACCATCGCCAGGCTGATCAGCAGGGTGATCTGCACTTCATGCAGCGACGAACGGATGGTCGGCGTACGGTCGAAGTACGGCGTCATCGTGGTGCCCGGCTGCAGGTAGTCGCGCAGGGTCGGGATCTGCGCCTTGACCCGGTCCACGGTCTCCACGATGTTGGCGCCGGCGCGGGTGAATACGTACATCACCACCGCCGGTTTGTGGTCGAACCACGCCGCCTGGTAGGCATCCTGCTGGCCGTCGTAGACGTTGGCGATGTCCTTCAGGCGGATCACCCGGCCGTCGCCCTGGGTCTTGACCACCAGGTCGGCGAAGTCGGCGGCGCGTGCCACCGAGTCGTTGGCGATGATCGCCGTGGTGGTGTTGCCATCGCTGAGGAAGCCGGTGGGCGAGGTCACGTTGGCCGCGCGCACCGCGTTGCGCAGGTCATCGGCGGTCAGGCCCAGCGCGTTCATCAGGCGCAGGTTGACGTCCACGCGTACCGCTGGCGTCGACGCGCCAGCGATGTCGACCGAGGCGACGCCGCTGATCTGGCGGATGCGCTGCGCCAGCAGCGAGTCGGCCACGTTGTAGAGCTCGTCGGCCGACTGCGTCTGCGAGGTCAACGCGATGGCGATCACCGGGTCGTCGTTCGGGTTCGCCTTCTGGTACATCGGCGAGCCCATGCCCGAAGGCAGGTCGGCCTGTGCCGAGTTGATCGCGGTCTGTACGTCCAACGCGGCCGAATCGATGTTGTGGCCGCTCTGGAAGATCATGAACACCAGCGAGCTGCCTTCCGAGCTCGACGATCGCATGCGATCGATGCCTGGCAGCTGGCCGAGATGGCGTTCCAGCGGCGCGGTGACCGTGGAGGCCATGGTCGCCGCGTCGGCGCCGGACTGGCTGGCATGCACGAAGATCACGGGGATCTCGATGTTCGGCAGCGCCGATACGCCCAGGCGCAGGTAGCAGATCAGGCCGACCATGAACAAGCCGATGGCCAGCAGCGCGGTGCCGATCGGGCGGCGGATGAAGGGGCCGGACAGGTTCATCGTGCGGCCGCCCACGGCAGCGGGGCGTGGATCATGCCTGCGGCTCCTGCAGCGAACCCTCGTGCAGCGCACGCTGTTCGCGGCGGCGCGCCAGCCACTCGGAGAAGCGCTCCATGTACAGGTAGATCACCGGCGTGGTGTACAGCGTCACCAGCTGCGACAGCAGCAGGCCACCGACGATGGCGATACCCAGCGGGCGGCGCAGCTCCGAACCGATGCCGGTGCCCAGCGCCAGCGGCAGTGCGCCGAGCATGGCCGCGGCGGTGGTCATCATGATCGGGCGGAAGCGCAGCAGGCAGGCGCGGCGGATCGCCTCGTGCGCGTTGGCACCGGCGCGGCGCGCCTCGATCGCGAAGTCGACCATCATGATGCCGTTCTTCTTGACGATGCCGATCAGCAGCACGATGCCGACGATGCCATCCACCGACAGGCTCAGCCCGCACAGCATCAGCGCCAGCAGCGCGCCGACACCGGCCGGTGGCAGCGTGGAGATGATCGTGATCGGGTGGATGTAGCTCTCGTAGAGCACGCCCAACACGATGTAGATCACCACCAGCGAGGCCAGCAGCAGCCACACCACGTCGGTCTGGCTGCCGGTGAACTCGGCGGCCTTGCCGATGAACTCGGCATGCAGGTGGGTGGGCATGTCCAGGCTGTCCTTGGTCTCCTGGATCGCTCGCACCGCTTCGGACAGCGAATAGCCCGGCGCCACGTTGAACGACACGGTCACCGCCGGCAGCTGCTGCTGGTGGCTGACCACCAGCGGCGCACTGCTGACCTTGCCTTCGGCCAGTGCCGACAGCGGGATGATGTTGCCGGCGCCTACCGTGATGCCGGTGTTCTGCGCGCCGATGCCGGTGGCGGTGGACGAGTTGGAGGAGGTGACCTGGCCGAAGCTGGTGGCATTGGTGCCGGTCAATGCGCCGGCGCCGTTGGAGGCGACGGCCAGCTGTTCCATCAGCGCAGTGCTGGTGCGGAACTCCGGTGCCACTTCCAGCACCACGCGATACTGGTTGAGCTCGGTGAAGATGGTCGAAATCTGGCGCTGGCCGAACGCATCGTAGAGCGTGTCGTCGATGGTCTGCATCGGCACGCCCAGCACGCTGGCCTTGTCGCGGTCGATGTTCAGCTCCAGGGCGCGGCCCTGGTTGGACAGGTTGTTGTCGACGTCGGCCAGTTCCGGGCGCTTGCGCAGCGCTTCGGTCAGGCGCGTGGCCTGGGTCGCCACCGTCGCCGAATCCACGTCCGACAGCGAGTACTGGTACTCGGTGGCGGCCACGCGGGTATCCAGGGTCACGTCCTGCACCGGTTTCAGGTACAGCGCCACGCCCGGAATGCCGGCCACCGCCTTCTGCAGGCGCGGCAGGATCTCCTCCAGCCCATCGCGCTGGCTGCGCTCCTTCAGCACGATCGACAGCTGGCCCTGGTTGAGGGTGGGGTTCATGCTGCCGGCGCCGATGAAGGCCGACACGCCGGTCACGTCTGGATCCTGGCGCAGCGCTTCGGCCACCTGCCTGGTGCGCTGCTCCATCTGCGGGAAGGCGATGTTCTGGTCGGCCTGCACCACGCCGGTGATCAGGCCGGTGTCCTGTTCGGGCAGCAGGCCCTTGGGGATCAGCACGTACAGCAGCACGGTCAGCACCAGCGCGCCACCGGCCACGGCCAGGGTCAGCCGCTGGTGGCCAAGCACCCAGTCCAGGCTGTGCTCGTAGAGGCCGACGGTGCGCGTCCACAGGTTCTGCTTGCCGGCCGCCGCCGCGCGCTCATGCGCGTCCTCGCCCTCGGGCAGGGCATCGGGCTTGAGCAGGTAGGCGCACATCATCGGGGTCAGCGTCAGCGAGATCAGCATCGACAGCACCACGGCGATGCTCAGCACCCACGCGAACTCGTGGAACAGGCGGCCGGTGACGCCGGGCATCAGCAGCAGCGGCAGGAACACCGCCACCAGCGAGACCGTCAGCGACAGCACGGTGAAGCCGATCTGGCGTGCGCCGATCTCGGCCGCTTCCTTGCCACTCTTGCCCTGCTCGATGTAGCGCACGATGTTCTCGATCATCACGATCGCATCGTCGACCACGAAGCCGGTGGCCACCACCAGCGCCATCAGCGAGAGGTTGTCCAGCGACATGCCGGCGAAGGCCATCACCGCGAAGGTGCCGGCCAGCGACAACGGCACCGCCACCGAGGGAATGATCGTGGCCCACAACCGGCGCAGGAACACGAAGATCACCGCCACCACCAGCCCGATGGTCAGGATCAGGGTGAACTGCACTTCATGCACCGAGGCGCGGATGGTCTCGGTGCGGTCGTTGAAGATCTCCAGGTGCACGTCGGCTGGCAGCACGCCCTGCAGCTGCGGCAGGATGGCGCGGATGCGCTCGACGGTCTGCACGATGTTGGCACCGGGCTGGCGGCGCACTTCCAGCAGTACCGCCGGCTTGCCGTCGGCCCAGGCGGCAAGCTGGTCGTTCTCCACGCCATCGATCACCTCGGCCACGTCCGACAGCCGCACCGGGCGGCCATTCTTGTAGCTGATGATGGTGTCGCGGTACTCGGCGGCGCTGGCCAGCTGGTCGTTGGTGCCGATGCTGTAGGACTGCGTCTTGCCGTTCAACGAGCCCTTGGGCGCATTGACGTTGGCCTGGGTCAGCGCGCTGCGCAGCTGCTCCAGGGTCAGGCCCATGTTCGACAGCTGCGCCGGATTGACCTGGATGCGCACGGCCGGGCGCACATTGCCGGCGATCGAGACCAGGCCCACGCCCTGCACCTGCGACAGGCGCTGGGCCAGGATGGAATCGGCGTAATTGTTGACGTCGCGCAGCGGGCGCGTGTCAGAGGTCAGTTTCAGGGTGACGATGGCCGCGTCGGCCGGGTTCACCCGGTTGTAGACCGGCTGGTAGGGCAGCGACGAGGGCAGGGTGGCCTGGCGGATCGCCGCCTGCACGTCCTGCGCGGCGATGTCGATGTCGCGGTCCATCGAGAACTGCAGGATGATCGTCGACAACCCGGCCGACGAGTCGGAGGTCATCAGCTCCAGCCCGGAAATCTGCCCGAACTGGCGCTCCAGCGGGGTGGTGACCAGCGAGGCCATGGTGGTGGCGTTCGCACCGGGGTACTGGGTGGTGACCACCAGGCTGGGCGCATCGATTTCCGGCAGCGCCGACACCGGCAGCTTGCGGTAACCGAGGATGCCCAGCAGCAACAGGCCCGCCATCAACAGCGAGGTGGCGATCGGGCGGCGGATGAAGATCGTCGAAAAGCCCACGGACTGATCCTTGCTGGCACTTCAATGTCGGCGCCGGCAGGTCCGCCGGCGCGAGGGAGATCAGTGGCCTGCGCTCAGCGCGGGCCACCACCGCGACGGCCACCGCCGCCCGCGTTCTTCTGTTCGGCTGCCTTCAGTTCGGCCTCGGTCGGCGCGGCCGGGGTCTCGCCCGGCTTCAGCGCGGTGACCTTGCTGCCCGGCTTCAGGCGGAACTGGCCTTCGCTGACCACCCGCTCGCCGCCCTTCAGGCCTTCGGCGATCTGCACCTGGCTGTCGCCCACTTCCACGCCGCTGCGCACGGTCTGCATCTTTACCGTGTTGTCGCCCTGCACGATGTAGACGTACTCGCCATCCGGGCCACGCAGTACCGCCTGGGTGGGGATCACCACGCCGCCGGCAATCGTGCGCAGCTGCATGCGCACGTTGACGAACTGGCCCGGCCAGAGGCCGTTGTCGGTGTTGTCGAACAGGGCGCGCGCCTTGAACGTGCCGCTGTCGGCACTGATCAGGTTGTCGACCACATCGAGCTTGCCGTCGCCGGACAGCACGTGCGAATCGGCGCGGTCCAGCGCCGCCACCGGTACCGTGCCGGCGGCCTGCGCCTGGCGCACATCGCCGAGCTGGCGCTCGGGCAGATTGAACAGCACGTGGATCGGATGGATCTGGGTCAGCGTGACCAGAGCCGTACCGGCGCTGACCACGTTGCCGGCGTCGACCGCACGGATGCCGGCGATGCCTGAGATCGGCGCGGTGACCCGGGTGTACTGCAGCTGCACCTGCGCCGAGCGCATGCTGGCCTCGTTGGCGGCCACGGCGCTTTCGTACTGTGCCACTTGGTTTCGCTGTGTATCCAGATCGGTCTTGGCGACGTACTGGCGATACTCCGGCGCGTTCGAGCGCTGGTAGTTGGAGCGCGCGGTGGCCAGCAGGGCCTCGTTCTGGCGCTTGGCTGCAGCGGCCTGGTCGTAGCTGGCCTGGGCGGTGCGCGGGTCGATCACCGCCAGCACATCACCCTGCTTCACTTCCTGGCCTTCACGGAAATTCAGGCTCATCAGCTGACCGCCGACCTGCGGGCTGACGGTGACGGTGTTCATCGCGGTCACCGTACCCAGCGCGCTGGCATACACCGGCACGTCCTGGCGCGTGGCCTCCACCACGGTCACCGGCACTGGACCGGCATTCGGATCTTCGCCGCCCTGGCGCGCGCCCGCAGCAGGTTTTCCAGCCTTGTCCTTGCCCCCGCCAATGACGCGCAGGCCGACCACGGCCAGCACCAGGATCGCCACGACCAGCAGCACGATCTTCCAAACACGTGACATTACGAGGACTCCGAGAGGGCTGGACCGGACGGGACGCCGGGACAATGCGCAAAGCATACCTGTGCCACATCACGTTTCCTGCATGACGGATGGGACGGGCGCTAAGACCGGATGCGGCACCGGAGGTTCCCGTGGCGCCGGTGTTGCCCTACATTCAGCTGGAACCCTCTTGCTGTGGAGATTGCGATGCGCCGTTCGCTGCTGCTGTCCGCCCTGCTGCTGGCCCTGCCGGCGCTTGCCGATGCCCAGGACGGGCAACGCCCGGAAGTGACCGCCGCCGCGCAGCGGCTGCAGGCCCAGGTGGTCGAATGGCGTCGTGACTTCCACCAGCACCCGGAGCTGTCCAACCGCGAGGCGCGCACCTCGGCCGAGGTCGCCAAGCGCCTGCGTGCGATGGGCCTGAAGCCGAAAACCGGCATCGCCCACCACGGCGTGGTGGCGATCATCGAAGGCGGCAAGCCAGGCCCGAAGATCGCGTTGCGCGCGGACATGGACGCGTTGCCGGTGACCGAGCAGACAGGCCTGCCGTTCGCCTCCAAGGCCACCGACCAGTACCGCGGGCAGACCGTGGGCGTGATGCATGCCTGTGGCCACGACGCGCATACCGCCACCCTGCTCGGCGTAGCCGCAGCGCTGGTATCAATGAAGAAGGACCTGCCGGGCCAGGTGATGCTGATCTTCCAGCCGGCCGAGGAAGGCGCGCCGCCGCCGGAAGAGGGCGGTGCCGCACTCATGCTGAAGGAAGGGCTGTTTGCCGATTTCAAGCCCGAAGCGGTGTTCGGCCTGCATGTGTTCTCCAGCGTGCAGGCCGGCCAGATCGCTGTGCGCGGCGGCCCATTGATGGCCGCCTCGGATCGCTTCGGGATCAAGGTGATCGGTCGCCAGACGCATGGCTCGGCACCGTGGAACGGTGTTGACCCGATCGTCGCCACCGCCGATCTGGTCGGCACCGCGCAGACCATCGTCAGCCGCCGCGCCAACCTGTCCAAGCAACCGGCGGTGCTGACCTTCGGCGCGATCAACGGCGGCATCCGCTACAACATCATTCCCGATGAAGTGGAGATGGTCGGCACCATCCGCACCTTTGACGAAGGCATGCGCCAGCAGATCTTTGCCGACCTGCGCAACGTGGCCGAGCACACGGCCGCCGCGCATGGTGCGAAGGCGGTGACCGACATCTACGAGTCGGAGGGCAACCCGGCCACGGTGAACGACCCGGCGCTGACCGCGAAGATGCTGCCGAGCCTGCAGGCGGTGGTGGGCAAGGACAACGTGTACGAGCCGCCGCTGCAGATGGGCGCGGAGGATTTCTCGCTGTACGCGAAGGAAGTGCCGGGCATGTTCTTCTTCGTCGGGTCCACCAGCGTGGGCATCGACCCAGCGACGGCGCCGGCCAACCATTCGCCGAAGTTCCTGCTGGATGAGAAGGCACTGGATGTGGGACTGCGGGCGTTGCTGCAGGTGAGCCTGGATTACCTGCACGGTGCGGGCACTCCTGCTGGCTGAGGGTTTCCGGCAGGGCTTGCAGCCCTGCACCCGCCGAGACCAAAGCCACGTCAACGGCAAAAGCTGGTTCCCTGAGGGATGGCGGGGTGGGTCCGGTGGCAGGGGACGCTGCAAGTACGTCCATGTAAGCTCGGTCGCCGCATCCATGCGGCTCACGCCCCTGCCACCGGACCCACCCCGCCTTCGACAGTTTCCCGCGGCTGTCGGAACGACATTCTGCTTTGGTGGGTGTCGACCTTGGTCGACACGGCGGACGTCATGAACGTCTGAAGGATCGGCTTTTGATCTTGATTTTTCTGATCTTTCCCGTGGTGGTGCAGGAAACTGTCCGTGGCCGGGAGGGTGGGTTGGCTGGGGGCGTGAGCCGCATGGATGCGGCGACCGAGCTTACATGGACGTACTTGCAGCGGCCCCCAGCCAACCCACCCTCCCGGCCGACCCCGAGATCGTGCCTGAACCACCACGGAGGGGCTTCGCCGTTGGCCGGCCCGGCCGAACGCCCGCCTTCCGCGCGATACAATGACCTCCATGAACACCCCACAGGATTCCAGCCTCGGTCGCGAGGTCAGTTACCCGTCGCAGTACGATCCCGGCCTGCTGTTTCCCATCCCGCGCAGCGGCGCCCGCGCCGAGATCGGCCTCGATGACGCCGCGCTGCCGTTCGTCGGCCATGACCGCTGGCATGCCTTCGAGCTGAGCTGGCTCGATCCGCGCGGCAAGCCGCAGGTGGCCGTCGCCACCGTGCAGGTGCCGTGCACCTCGCCGCAGTTGATCGAATCGAAGTCGTTCAAGCTGTACCTCAACTCCCTCAACAGCACCCGCGTCGACAGCGCCGAGGCACTGCGCGAGCGCCTGGTGGCGGATCTGTCGGCCTGCGCCGGTGTGCCGGTCCAGGTCGAGTTCGGCCTGCCGGGCCTGCGCGAGACGCCGCTCGGTGAATCCATCGACGGGCTGGACGTGGAGATCGACTGCTACGGCCCGCCGCAGGCGGACTTCCTCGCCGCCGATGCGGGCGAGGTGGTGGAGGAGACCCTGGTCTCGGCGCTGCTGAAGTCCAACTGCCCGGTCACCGGCCAGCCGGACTGGGCCACGGTCAGCCTGCGTTACCGCGGGCCGAAGATCGATCGCGCGGGCCTGCTGCGCTACTTGGTCAGCTACCGTGAACACGCCGAGTTCCACGAGCAGTGCGTTGAGCGGATCTTCAGCGAGGTATCTGCGCGCTGCCAGCCACAATGGCTGGAAGTGGAGGCCCGCTATACCCGCCGTGGTGGCCTGGACATCAACCCCTGGCGCGCCAGCCCCGGCATCACCGCCCCGGCTGCGACCTACCGCGAGCTGCGGCAGTAACCGGTAGTGCCGGCCGCTGGCCGGCAACCGCAAGGAACCCGCGTCCAGGGCAACGGAAAGCCGGCCAGCGACCGGCACTACCGGACGTCCGTTCCCCCGATTGTTCAGCCGCCCCGGGGGGCGGCTTCACATCTGCACCATCCCCATTTAACAACCGCCATGGCACCGTGCCAGTCACGTAGTCATGCAGACGGGAGTTGTGGATGAGTACCGAGAAGAAAGCCGATTTCTCCGGCGTCAGTGGCAGTGTCGACAGTACCGCCGAGCAGGTGCCGAAGGCGGACTTCTCCGGCGTCAGCGCTTCGGTGGACAGCACCGCGGACGTTGTCAGCGGCGGCACCTATACCGTGCAGAAGGGTGACTCGCTGTCGAAGATCGCCAAGCAGCATCTGGGCGACGCCAATGCCTGGAAGAAGATCTTCGAAGCCAACCGCGATGTGCTTGATGACCCGGACAAGATCTTCCCGGGCCAGACCCTGAAACTGCCGCCGAAGTAAGCCGGCCAGAACGCCGTCCGACAATCCCTGGGAGGAACCCCGAATGATCAAGACCACCCCGCTCCAGACCGCCCTGATCGCCGCCCTGCTGGGCAGCGTCGCCCTGGTCGGTTGCAAGAAGAAAGAAGAGTCGACCGACAACAACGCCGCTCCGGCAGCGACTGCTCCGGCCGAGCCGGCGGCACCGGCCCCGATGACCGGCGCGCCGCCGCCGATGGCCGAAGCCGCCGCCGTCAGCGTCTCGTCGGTCACGGTCGGCAAGACCGCAGCCGCCGACAAGTCGGTTGCGACGGCGGCTTTGTTCGCGCCGAAGGACGACATCATCGTCTCGGTCAAGACCGACGGCGCCGCCAACAACGTCACCGTTGGCGCGAAGCTGACCTACCAGGACGGCCAGGTGGCCGGCGAACAGAATGCCACGCTGAACACCAGCGGTGCCGAAACCACCAACGTCACGTTCAAGAATGCAAAGGGCTGGCCGGCCGGCAAGTACCGCGCCGAAGTCACCGTCGATGGCAAGGCGGCCGGAACGCCGCAGGAGTTCGAGGTCAAGTAAGTCCAGCCGACTCTCTCCCGGCAGGGCTCACGATGGACGCAGCCGCGAGGCTGCGTCCTTTTTTGTTGTGCGATGGTCGGCTTCATCCACGCATGGCGTGGATCCACTGATGCTGTGGGCGGGCTTCATCCAGGCGTGGATGGATCACAGCGTTGCCGCCATGCAGTACCGTCGCGTATGGCGTGGCTTTGCCCCGCGCGGCTGAAAACGCGACAATGCAGGGGTTTCCCCGCCGCGCGCCCACCCTGACGGCGACGGGGAAAGCGTGGGGCTCCGCCCCGCGCGCGACACGGTTGCACGTGGCCCGGCGCTGGCGCCGGCCTTCCCCTGAGCATTGCTACAGAGTCCAAGTCCCCCATGTCCAAGATCCTCTACACGCTGACCGACGAAGCACCGTTCCTGGCCACCCAGTCGCTGCTGCCGATCGTTGACGCCTACACCGCCACGGCCGGCATCGTGGTGGAAACCCGTGACATCTCGCTGTCCGGCCGCATCCTGTCGCAGTTCCCGGAACTGCTGTCCGATGCACAGAAGGTCAGCGACGACCTTGCCGAACTGGGCCAGCTGGCAACCACCCCGGACGCCAACATCATCAAGCTGCCGAACATTTCCGCCTCGGTGCCGCAGCTGAAGGCGGCCATCAAGGAACTGCAGGACCAGGGCTACCCGCTGCCGGATTACCCGGAAACCCCGGCCGACGACCAGCAGCGCGACTACAAGGCGCGCTACGACAAGGTCAAGGGCAGCGCGGTGAACCCGGTGCTGCGCGAAGGCAACTCCGACCGCCGTGCACCGCTGTCGGTGAAGAACTACGCGCGCAAGCACCCGCACCGTATGGGCGCCTGGGCGCCGGATTCGAAGTCGCATGTCGCGCACATGGCCGCCGGTGATTTCTACGGCAGCGAGAAGTCGGCCACCCTGGTCAATGCCGGTTCGTTGAAGATCACCTTCCACGGCAACGACGGCAGCACCGCTGTGCTGAAGGAAAAGACCGCGGTCAAGGCCGGCGAGATCGTCGACGCCGCGGTGATGAGCCGCAAGGCGCTGGCCGCGTTCATCGGTGAGCAGATCGCCGATGCCAAGGCCCAGGGCGTGCTGTTCTCGCTGCACCTGAAGGCGACCATGATGAAGGTCTCCGACCCGATCATGTTCGGCGTGGCGGTCAATGAGTTCTACAAGGACGTGCTGGCCAAGCATGCCGACGTGCTCAAGCAGGCCGGTTTCGACGCCAACAACGGCATCGGTGACCTGGCTGCGCGCCTGCCGTCGCTGCCGGAAGCCACCCGTGCCGCGATCGAAGCCGACCTGGCTGCCGAGTACGCACAGCGCCCGGGCGTGGCCATGGTCAACTCGGACAAGGGCATCACCAACCTGCACGTGCCGAGCGACGTCATCGTCGACGCCTCGATGCCGGCGATGATCCGCGACTCCGGCAAGATGTGGAACGCCGAAGGCAAGCTGCAGGACACCAAGGCGGTCATTCCGGACCGCTGCTATGCCGGCGTGTACCAGGCCGTCATCGACGACTGCAAGGCGCACGGCGCCTTCGACCCGGCCACCATGGGCTCGGTGCCCAACGTCGGCCTGATGGCACAGAAGGCCGAAGAGTACGGCTCGCACGACAAGACCTTCCAGATCGCTGCCGATGGCGTGGTCAAGGTCACCGACGACGCCGGCAACCTGGTGTTCGAGCACACTGTGGAAGCCGGTGACATCTGGCGCATGTGCCAGACCAAGGACGCGCCGATCCAGGACTGGGTCAAGCTGGCCGTCGAGCGTGCCCGCCTGAGCAGCACCCCGGCCGTGTTCTGGCTGGATGCCGCCCGCGCCCACGACGCGCAGGTCATCGCCAAGGTCGAGCAGTATCTGAAGGACCACGACACCAACGGCCTGGACATCCGCATCCTGCCGCCGGTGGAAGCCACCGCGTTCTCGCTGGACCGCATCCGCAAGGGCGAGGACACCATTTCGGTGACCGGCAACGTGCTGCGCGACTACCTGACCGATCTGTTCCCGATCATGGAGCTGGGCACCAGCGCCAAGATGCTGTCGATCGTGCCGCTGATGGCCGGTGGTGGCCTGTTCGAGACCGGCGCCGGTGGTTCGGCCCCGAAGCACGTGCAGCAGTTCGTCGAAGAGGACTACCTGCGCTGGGATTCGCTGGGTGAGTTCCTGGCCCTGGCTGCGTCGCTGGAACACCTGGGCAACCGCTATGACAACGCCGCCGCCCGCGTGCTGGCCAAGGCGCTGGACGAAGCCAACGGCCAGTTCCTGGACAACGACAAGTCGCCGTCGCGCAAGCTCGGCGGCATCGACAACCGTGGCAGCCACTTCTACATCGCCCTGTACTGGGCGCAGGCCCTGGCCGCGCAGGACGAGGATGCCGCGCTGAAGGCACGCTTCGCCCCGCTGGCCAAGGCGCTGACCGACAACGAGCAGAAGATCGTCGACGAGCTGATCGCAGTGCAGGGCAAGGCCGTGGACATCGGCGGCTACTACCGTCCGGACGTGGCCAAGGCCAGCAAGGCGATGCGCCCGAGCGCGACCTTCAACGCCGCGCTGGAGCAGCTGCGCGGCTGATCCGTCGCCGTTCGGCCGTGACCCCGGAACCCGCGCTTCGGCGCGGGTTTCTTTTTGGGCTCTGGGGTCAGATCCCTTTTGCCACGCAAAAGGGATCTGACCCCAGGCGATGAAACCGTGACTTCCGTCGGCTGTCGGAATGCCGTCAACGGGGCATGAAACTTGCCCGCGATAGCCGTCGCAGAACCGATCGGACACCGCCTGCAACCGCTCCCGATCTGAGCAGTCGATCACGACGGCTGCCGCTGGCGATGCCCTAGCCTTGGCGACGCGAGACCACCGGGGAGGTGGTCGCTCGGGGAACACAGATGGCACGCGTGCTGGTAGTGGGAACCGACATCCAGGGCGAGCAGGCCCTGCTGCAACGGCTGCGCCTGGCGTCGGCACTGCCGGACGGCCAGGTCCGCCGCAGCCAGGACCTGGACGACTGCGACCTGCTGGTCATCCGCGATACCCCGGCACTGCGCAACGCGGCCCAGCGCATGCGCCAGCAACGACCGCGCCTGCAATGCTGGATCGAGGACAACGGCGGCCAACTGCGCGACGGCGACGGACAGCAGGATGTGCTCGACGACGGTGCCATCGGCCGCGCGCTGCGTCGCATGCAGTTGGCACCGGAGCCCCTGGCCATGCCCGCACCCGCACTGATACGTCTGGCCGATGGCGCACACGCCATCACCCGCCTGCTGCGCGAGCGGTTGCCGCTGCGCCATGGCCAGGCACTGTTGAGTGATGCGGGCGAACCTTTGCTGTTGATGGATCTGGAGCACGACCAGGCCGTGCTGTTGCAGGAACCCGCGAGCGCGCTGGTGGAGCGCCTGGCCGATGCTTTCGAACGCCTGCAGCTGGATGCACTGACGCCAGCGCGCCTGCAGGCGCTGGCTGGTGAGCGACCACGCCAGCCGCTGCGGCCGCTGTTGTGGCAATGGGCGCAACGCAGCCGCCACTGGCAGGCATTGGACGAACGCCTGCGCGGCGCTTCGGTGAAGCTGCTGCGCTGGCCGGATTTCCGCGTACTGGGGCACGACCACGATGGTTTCCGCCTGTGCTCGTTGCTGCTCAAGCGCGCCTGTACGGTTGAAGAATGCGCGATGCTGCTTGAGCTGCCGGCGGCGGCCGTTCGCGATTTCATCCACGCGGCCTACCTGTGTGGCTACGCGCAGCTGCAGGCCGCCCCGGCGACGCCGATGATGGCGACCGGTGGCACCCGCACCGACAACGGATTGCTTGCCCGCCTGTGGCGGCACCTGCGCGGGAGTGAGCGCAATGCGTGAGCACAAGGTGGTGGTGCTGGGCGGCATGGGCAGCGGCAAGTCGACGCTGGTGCGCAGCATCGCGGCCGGCGCGGTAGTCGACACCGATGTGGCCAACAGTGATCGTTTCGGGGCCGACAAGGCCTCCACCACCGTCGCGCTGGACTATGCGGACATCGACCTGCCCAACGGAGAACGCCTGCGTCTGTACGGAACGCCCGGCCAGCAGCGTTTCGATTTCCTGTGGCCGATCCTGCTACAGGGTGCACGGGGCGCGGTGCTGTTGCTGGACGCACGTCGCGTCGGCATTGCCAGCGAGATGCAGGACTACCTGCAGGTGCTGCAGCCGTTCGCATCATCCCTGGCACTGGTCGTGGCGGTCACCCACCTGGACCAGGCGCCACAGGCGGCGCTGGATGACTGGGCCGCCCGTGCCTGCCTCGATGACCAGCCGCTGCCGCTACTGGCCGTGGATGCCCGTGACCGCGAACAGGGACTGCTGCTGATGGATGTACTGATGAGCGAAATGGAAGCACACGCACTGGTGGCCGCGCATGGGTGACGGGCAGATGGCGGTACTGCCCGATGCGGGCCAGCGTGAGCGCCTGCAGCCGCTGCTGCAGGACCTGCAGCAGCGGGTGGAGGGCGTGCGCACGGTGGTGCTGGCCAGCGTCGATGGCTTTGCCCTGGTCAGCGCCGGTGCCGAAGGACGCGGCGAACGGCTGGCGGCGATGACCAGCGCGATGCTGGCGTTGGCCGCAGCGGTGGGGCGCGAACTGCTGCTGGGCGATCTGCAGACGCTGATGCTGGAAGCGATGGGCGGGAAGGTGCTGATGCTGGCGATCCAGGCCGAGGGACGTGCACCGCTGCTGCTGATGGCGGCCTGCGACCAGCGCAGCGTGATCGGCCAGGTGCTGTGGCAGAGCAGGGAATGTGGCCAGGCGATCCTGGCCGAACTCGGCGGATCGTGAGCCCGGCCGCAGGGGAACGAGGGGCTCGAACCAACATCGACAAGGGGTGCGACGTGGCTGGATTGAATGAATCGTTGAACGCACTGATGGGCATCGACGGCGCGCAGGCAGTGGCGCTGGTCGACTACGAAAGCGGCATGCTGCTGGGCGAAGCCGGTGCCGGCATGGACATGGAGGTGGCCGCTGCCGGCAACACCGAAGTGATCCGGGCCAAGATGAAGACCGCCGCCTCGTTGAACCTCAATGACAGCATCGAGGATATCCTGATCTCGCTGGGCAAGGCGTACCACATCATGCGACCGGTCGCGAAGAAGAAGGGACTGTTCTTCTACATCGTGCTGGACCGGACCAAGTCCAACCTTGCACTGGCCCGACGCAAGGTGCAGGACGTGGAGGCCGAACTGGCGATCTGAGCCGGTAGTGCCGGCCGCTGGCCGGCGTCTGCATCGATCCATCGACGGTCCAGGTGCTGCCGGCCAGCGGCCGGCACTACCTTCGCACTCGACGCCATTGCACACGCCAGCGTATGGTGAAGCCGGTCCTCCCGGATGAGTCCTGCATGTCCGAACCTGATATCGATGCCGAACTGGCGTCGCGCATCGCTGGCGCCATCCACGCTGGCTTCGAGCAGTACCACGCCCGCTTTGCGGCGATCACCGCTCGTGCGCGGCAGCGTTTCGAGCAGCGCGACTGGGCGGCTGCGCGCCAGGATGCAGTCGAGCGCATCGCGCTGTACGACCTGTGCATTGCCGAACAGATGGATGCACTGCGGCGCCTTGCCGGCGAAGCAATCGGGGAGCGCGCATTGTGGCTGCAGGTGCATGCACGCTACAGCGCATTGCTGCGGGGGCTGATCGATGCCGAACTGTACAAGACCTTCTACAACACGCTGTCGCGGCGCTTGTTCTCCACCCGTGGCGTGGACCCGGCGCTGGAGTTCATCGCCTTTGACGTCGAGCCGTCCGATGCGATCACCCATCCGGTTGCGCGGCATACCTACGCGGTTTCACCCACGCGGCCGGTGGAGGCCCTGCAGCGCGTGTTGGCCGATTACCGCTTCGACATTCCGTATGCGCACCAGCTGCGCTGCGCGGCGGCCATCGCCGTGCGCCTGCAGGACGATCTGGCCCACTGGGGCGATACGCCGGTGCGCAGCATCGAGCTGCTCGACACCGTGTTCTATCGCGAGCGCCGCGCCTATCTGGTGGGCCGCGTGTTCGGCGAGCACCGCTTCTCACCCTGCGTGATCGCACTGGTCAACGATGAGCGTGGACTGCGTGCCGACGCGGTGCTGACCCGGCGCCGCGACGTCGCCCATCTGTTCGGCGTGTCGCGCAGTTATTTCCAGGCCGACCTTGCCACGGTGGGCGATGCGGTGGTGTTCCTGCGCAGCCTGCTGCCGGGCAAGCCCATCGATGAGATCTACACCGTGCTGGGCCGTGCCAAGCAAGGCAAGACCGAGCGCTACCGCACCTTCTTCCGCCACTTCAACGAGCATCCGCAGGAGCGGCTGGTGCCCGCCGAAGGCACGCCGGGCATGGTCATGGCGGTGTTCACCCTGCCCAGCTATCCGCTGGTGTTCAAGCTGATCCGCGACCGCTTCGCCTGGCCCAAGGCGATGTCGCGGCGGCAGGTGGAAGAGAAGTACGCGCTGGTGTTCAACCTCGACCGTGTCGGCCGCCTGCTCGATGCGCAGCCGTATCGCCACCTGCGCTTCCCGCGCGATCGCTTCGCACCGGCCTTGCTGGAGGAGTTGCTGCAGCAATGCGCGCAGACCGTGCGGGTCGATGGCGACCATGTGGAAGTCGCACTGTGCTACGTGCAGCGCCGCTTCCGGCCATTGAATCTGTACCTGCGCGAGCAGGGTGGCGAGGCGGTGCGCGCAGCGGTACTCGACTATGCGCAGGCGATCACCGACATGGCGCGCAACAACATCTTCCCCGGCGACATGCTGCCGAAGAACTTCGGCGTATCGCGACATGGCCGGGCCGTGTTCTACGACTACGACGAGCTGTGCCTGGTCAGCGACTGCGTGTTCCGCGCATGGCCGCAGCCGCGTACGCCGGAGGAAGCCATGGCCGATGAACCCTGGTTCCATGTCGGTCCACGCGACGTGTTTCCCGAGCGCTTCGGCCCGTTCATGGGGCTGCCCGCCAGCGAACTGGCGGCGGTGAGGGAGCACTACCGGCACCTGTTCGATCCGGCGTGGTGGCAGGACCTGCAGGCGCGCTTCGCCGAGGGGAACTATCCGGATACGCCGCCCTACGCGGCGGCCCATCGCCTGGCCTGAACGGCGTGGCGTGAAGCACATGCCGGTCCGGTCAGGACTGCGGTACGCTCGGTGCTCACTTCATCACCACGGATCCGGCAATGATGCGTTCCCCCCTGTTCCTTGCGCTGGCCCTGGCGTTCTCCGCAGCTGCCCCGCTGCTGCCATCCGAGGCCGTCGCCCAGAACGCGCGCGCCGTGCGCGCCACCGCCGAGATGAGCATGGCGCTGTCGGGCAGTATCGATGTGGCGGCCGACGGCTCGGTCAGCGCGCTGGTTCTGGACCAGCAGGCGATGCTCGCACCGGGTATTGCATCGTTCGTGGAGGGCACCATCCGTGGATGGCAGTTCGAGCCGACGCTGCGCGATGGCAAGCCGGTGGCGGTCCACGCACCACTGCGGGTGCGCCTGCGTGGCAAGGAGCAGGACGACGGCAGCTACCAGGTCAGCATGACCAGTGTCGACTTCAGTGAGTATGACCCGAAGGCTACCGATTCGGTGACCCGGAAGAACATGCCGCCACCGCGCTACCCCGAGGATGTCTTCCGCAGTGGCGGGCAGGGTGATGTGCTGCTGCTGGTCAAGGTGGCCCGCGACGGGACCGTGGCCGACGTCATTGCCGAACAGGTGAACATGACCGTGGTCGCGCCGGAGCGGACCCTGGCCAAGATGCGCGACCTGCTCGCCAAGGCCAGCACCAGCGGCGCCCGAAAGTGGACCTTCATCCCGCCCACGACCGGCGAGAACAGCACGCGCGACTTCTGGACCGTACGCGTGCCGGTGAACTTCGCCCTGAACAGCGACACCGGCAGCAACGGCAATGCCCAGCCGGAGCGCTATGGCCGCTGGCGTGCCTACATCCCCGGCCCACGCCAGGCCGCACCGTGGCGCAAGCCGGATGCCGTCGAACAGGCGGGCAGTGATCTGCTGCCAGCCGGGGGCGTGTACATGGTCGATGGCACCCAGCGCGGCCTGCGCCTGCTGACACCGTTGGCGCAACGCTGAGCCCGGCGCGGTGAAGCGGTCGGCCAGGCCGGCCGCTTTTCAGTCCGCGTACGGGTAGACCACCACCCGGTTGCGGCCTTGTTCCTTGGCCATGTACAGGGCCTTGTCGGCCAGCCGCAGTGCCTGCTCGGCATCGACGTGGAAGCTGGGGAAGTGGGCCACGCCCAGTGACACGGTGATGGTGCCGACCGGCTCGAACGGATGATCGGCGATGTGCTGGCGCAGGCGCTCGCCGGCCTGGCGCGCAGAGTCGGTGCTGATGCCCGGCAACAGCAGCAGGAATTCCTCGCCGCCGGCACGGCAGAGGATGTCGCTGTCGCGCGAGTAGCGGCGCATCTGGTCGGCGATATGGACGATGGCCGCGTCGCCGACGTCATGGCCATGGCTGTCGTTGATCGATTTGAAGCGATCGATGTCCAGCGCCAGGATCGCGAACGGAATGCCCTGCACCTGCAGCGCATCCAGCGCCTGCTGCAGGCCGCGGCGATTGAGCAGGCCGGTCAGCGGATCGGTACGGTTGGCGCGGCTGAGCGTGCCGATGCGGTCCTGCAGCGCGTTGAAGCTGTGCAGCACGGCCTGCTTGAGCTGGGCCACCTCGAAGTACCAGGCGCGGATGCCGCTGACGTGGCTGATCGCGTTGCCGGTGTCCTCGCCACCCTGCACGTTTCGCGCCAGCTGCCACAGCGGCATCGAGATGCGACGGGCGAACCACCAGGTGACCAGCAGTGACAGCAGGCCGAGCGGGATCGCATTCCAGATCACCGCGGTCATCAACCGTGACAATGGCTGCAGCGTGGCCTCGGTCGGCCGCTGGGCGATGATGCCCCAGCCGGTGGCCGGTACCGGTGCATAGCCGGCCAGCATCGATACGCCCAGGTTGTTGCGGACCTGCTGCGCACCGCGTTCACCGCGCACGACTGCCTTCACCGCCGGGTTGCCGACCACGTAGTCGCCGACCCGCTTGCCATCGGCGTGGTACAGCAGGCGGCCATTGCGGTCCACCACGTACAGGTACGAGCCGTCGCGGTAGTAGTGCTTGCCCAGCAGCGTGTGCAGCGCACTGCGCTGGCGCAGGTAGAGGGTGCCGCTGACGTAGCCGCGATAGCGGCCCTGGCGATCGAAGATCGGGTGCGACAGCGAGACCAGCAGCTTGCCGGTGGTCGACTGGTAGGGATCGCTGATCATCGGCTGGCGCGCGGCCAGTGCGGCGTTGTTGCCGGCGCTGTGCAGGATCTCGCCCTGCAGCTGCAGGGTCTGCGGCGAGGTGGCGATCACCAGGCCGTCGGCGTCGACCACCAGCGAGGAGTTGAAGCTGTTGGTCTGCAGCTGCAGCCGGCTGGCTTCATCCTGGGCCTGTGCCGGATCGAGATCATTCTGGCCGAGCCGGGTGGCGGCGTAGGCCAGCTCCTGCTGCGCGGCCAGCAGGAAATTCTGGGTGGTCTCGGCCAGCTTGGTGGCATAGACGCGGTTGGCCTCCAGCGTGTTGCCGACCAGCTGGTCGCGCTGCACGCGGTAACTGGCCAGCAGGGTATTGGCCAGGGCGATGATGGCGCTGAGCAGGGCCAGGGCGAGGATCAGCTTGCCCAGGTTGAGGCGGGGGGACAGCGTTCGCATGCGTCGACGGATCCGGCAGGAGGCTGGACCCGACCGGTTCTCCGGAAGGGGCGACAGCGGGAATCGGTGGCCACGCCCTTGGGGCCGGGCAGGGTATGGGGCGAATTATCGCCAAAAGTCAGCGGCGGCAAAGTGAAACAGGTCGCCCTGCAGGCAAAAAAAAACCTGCCGCAGCGGGCGGCAGGTTCTCTTCAATGCAATGGCGTGGATCAGCGCTTCATCGAACCGAAGAACTCGTCGTTGGACTTGGTGTTCTTCATCTTGTCCAGCAGGAATTCCATCGCGGCCATCTCATCCATCGGATGCAGCAGCTTGCGCAGGATCCAGATCTTCTGCAGCAGTTCCGGTTCGATCAGCAGGTCTTCGCGGCGGGTACCGGAACGGTTGATGTCGATGGCCGGGAACACGCGCTTTTCAGCGATACGACGGCTCAGGTGCACTTCGCTGTTGCCGGTGCCCTTGAACTCTTCGTAGATCACCTCGTCCATCTTCGAGCCGGTGTCGACCAGCGCGGTGGCGATGATGGTCAGGCTGCCGCCTTCTTCCACGTTGCGCGCGGCACCGAAGAAGCGCTTCGGGCGGTGCAGGGCGTTGGCGTCCACACCACCGGTCAGCACCTTGCCCGAGCTCGGCACCACGTTGTTGTAGGCGCGGGCCAGGCGGGTGATCGAGTCGAGCAGGATCACCACATCCTTCTTGTGCTCGACCAGGCGCTTGGCGCGCTCGATGACCATTTCGGCCACCTGCACGTGGCGCGCGGCCGGCTCGTCGAAGGTCGAGCTGATGACCTCGCCGCGCACGGTGCGCTGCATTTCGGTCACTTCTTCCGGGCGCTCGTCGATCAGCAGCACGATCAGGTGCACGTCCGGATGGTTGGTGGTGATGGCGGTGGCGACCTGCTGCATCATCATCGTCTTGCCGGCCTTCGGCTGCGACACGATGAGCGAGCGCTGGCCCTTGCCCTGCGGCCCCATCAGATCGAGGATGCGGCCGGTGATGTCCTCCGACGAACCGTTGCCACGCTCAAGGGTGAAGCGGCGGCGCGGGAACAGTGCGGTCAGGTTCTCGAACAGCACCTTGTTCTTCGACGCTTCGATCGGCTCGCCGTTGATGGTGTCGACGATGTTCAGCGCGAAGTAGCGCTCGCCGTCCTTCGGGAAGCGGATGCGGCCGGAGATGTGGTCGCCGGTGCGCAGGTTGAAGCGGCGGATCTGGCTGGGCGAGATGTAGGTGTCGTCAGGGCCGGCCAGGTAGCTGGCTTCGGCCGCGCGCAGGAAACCGAAGCCATCCGGCAGGATTTCCAGCACACCATCGGCGGCGACGCCGTCACCGTGGCGGGTCAGCACCTTCAGCAGGGCGAAGATCACGTCCTGCTTGCGGGCACGGGCCACGCCTTCGGAGATCTGCAGCTGCTCGGCGATTTCCAGCAGCTTCTGTGCCGGCATGCGCTTGAGGTCGCTCAGCGAGTACACCGGGAAGCCCTCGGGCACGTTGGCGTGCGGGCGCGGCACGAACGGCTGCTGCTCGCCGCCGTCATTGGACATGCCGTCGTCGCGGAAGCGATTGTTGCGGTCACGGTCACGGTCGCGGCGGTTGCGGAAGCGGTCGCGTCGGTTGCCCTGACCTTGCCCCTGGCCCTGCTGGCCGTTCTGGTTGTACGGGTTCTGGCCCTGGTTCTGGCCACCCCCCTGGTGATTCTGCTGCCGCGGCTGGCCGGATTCGCGGCCCTCGCCACCCTCGCCACCGCCACTGCTGGCAGGGGCCTCGGCGGCGGGCGCGCTCGGCGCAGGTGCTGCGGCCGGCGCCGGTGCTTCGGGCGCGGCGGCCAGCGGCAGGGTCGGCTGCGCCGGAGCGGCGCTGGTTTCTGCGGCTGCCGGGGCGGCGGCCTTGCTCACGCGGGGCTTGCGCACGCGCTTTTCGGCGGGCGCATCAGCGCTGCCGGTTTCGGAAGTGTTATCGGACAAGAGCGTTATTCCTCGCTTGACGGTGCGAGCGCCCGGCTGGGGCGGCGAACGTTGGGAATGGGTCTGGAAGAAACTGCGTCCAGAGGGTGCGGCACGCGAACGCGGCCGGATATGCCGACACTATCATCGGCCTGCGGCGCCATGCAAGGGTCGCCGGGAACAGCATTCATCATGGGCGTGGTGCGCCCGCCGGCAGCCGCGCTCGGCGGCTGCCGGAGACCGGCAGGATCAGGCCAGGGCCTTGTCCAGCAGGCCGGCCAGCTGGGCCTTGCCCACTGCACCGATCTGCTCGCCGACCTTCTCGCCATCCTTGAACACGACCAGGTACGGAATCGAACGCACGTGGTACTTCGCGGCCAGCGCACGGTTGTGGTCAACGTTGACCTTGGCGATCTTGGCGCGGCCCTGGTAGGCATCGGCCAGCTCGTCCAGCGCCGGGGCGATCATCTTGCAGGGGCCACACCACTCGGCCCAGAAATCGACCAGCACCGGTTCCTTGGAATTCAGTACTGCGCTATCAAAGTCGGCGTCGCCGACATGTACAACCTTGTCGCTCATCTTGGTTTCTCGTCTTGGATTGCACCCGGCCATGCCGGAGGTGGGTGAACTGGGCCTTGCCCGGTGGCGCGACCCTCGTCGTTGCCTCGCGGCGCACTGCCGCGGTGCGTTCGGCGGGATGCCTGGACGCTCACGGCCGGCAGTGTACCCCTATCGCGGGGCAGGGACAGGCGCCGTCTGGAACCCAGCGTATCGTGATCGCTTCGATGCCCGGTATGTGTCGGATTTCACTGTCCTCCTGTACATGGGGCTGGCAGTGCGCGACACCAGCGCCCCAGACCGGGCCGTTCAAGTCCAGTGTGGCTGGGTGAAGGTGGCGTCTCTGGGTGTCGTGAGACGCCGCATTCCGGTTTGCCTGCCCGAGTGCGTTAAACTGGGGCATTGCGCGGCGTGCGGACCGGTGGTCCCTGCCTGCCAACCCGCCGCAGGGGCCGCAGTTTGCGACGGTGCCCCCAGACGATGAAGTGCCAGCCGCCCCACGGGCCGGCGGCCATACCAAGACGGACTCATGAGCGACAAACCGCTGACCGATTTGACCTTCTCCTCCTTCGAGCTGCACCCGGCCCTGCAGGCCGGCCTTGAAGGAGCCGGATTCACCCGCTGCACCCCGATCCAGGCGCTGACCCTGCCGGTCGCGCTGCCCGGTGGTGATGTTGCCGGCCAGGCCCAGACCGGTACCGGCAAGACCCTGGCCTTCCTGGTCGCTGTCGTGAACCGCCTGCTGACCCGTCCGGCGCTGGCCGACCGCAAGCCGGAAGACCCCCGCGCCCTGATCCTCGCCCCGACCCGTGAGCTGGCCATCCAGATCCACAAGGATGCGGTGAAGTTCGGTTCCGACCTGGGCCTGCGTTTCGCCCTGGTCTATGGTGGCGTGGATTACGACAAGCAGCGCGAGCTGCTGCAGCAGGGCGTGGACGTGATCATCGCCACCCCGGGCCGCCTGATCGACTACGTCAAGCAGCACAAGGTGGTTTCGCTGCATGCCTGCGAGATCTGCGTGCTCGACGAAGCCGACCGCATGTTCGATCTGGGCTTCATCAAGGACATCCGCTTCCTGCTGCGCCGCATGCCGGAACGCACCATCCGCCAGACCCTGCTGTTCAGCGCCACCCTCAGCCATCGCGTGCTGGAGCTGGCCTACGAGCACATGAACGAGCCGCAGAAGCTGGTGGTCGAAGCCGAGACCATCACCGCTGCCCGCGTGCGCCAGCGCATCTACTTCCCGGCCGACGACGAGAAGATTCCGCTGCTGCTGGGCCTGCTGTCGCGCAGCGAAGGCGCGCGGACCATGGTGTTCGTCAACACCAAGGTGTTCGTCGAGCGCGTCGCCCGCTCGCTGGAGAAGGCCGGCTACCGTGTCGGCGTGCTGTCCGGCGATGTGCCGCAGAAGAAGCGCGAAAGCCTGCTCAACCGCTTCCAGAAGGGCCAGCTGGAAATCCTGGTGGCCACCGACGTCGCCGCCCGTGGCCTGCACATCGATGGCATCAAGTACGTCTACAACTACGACCTGCCGTTCGATGCCGAAGACTACGTGCACCGCATCGGCCGTACCGCGCGCCTGGGTGAAGAAGGTGATGCGATCAGCTTCGCCTGCGAACGCTACGCGATGGGCCTGCCGGACATCGAGGCCTACATCGAGCAGAAGATTCCCTCCGAGCCGGTCACCAAGGAACTGCTGACGCCGCTGCCGCGCCCGGAACGCCCGGCCCCGGCTGCAGGCGAGGAAGGCGAGGACAACGAAAGCGTCGGCCAGATCTTCCGTGAAGCGCGCGAAGCCCGCGCCGCCGAGGAAGAGCGTCGGGGTGGTGGCCGCAGTGGCGGTCGTTCCGGCAGTGGTGGTGGTCGTGGTGGCCGTGACGGCGAGCGCAGCGGCGAACGCCGTTCGCGCGGCCCGCGCAAGCCGCGCGTGGAAGGCGAGCAGGGCGCTGCCGCCCCGGTCGCCGGTGCTGAAGGCGCCGCCGCCACGGCCCCGCGTCCGCCGCGCCCGCCGCGCGCCGAAGGCGCACCGGAAGGTGCCGTGGAGGGTGAACACAAGCCACGCAAGCGCCGTCGTCGTCGCCATGGCCGTCCGGTCGAGGGTGCCGAGGGCGTGCAGGCCAACGCCGGCAACGGCGCGAGCCCGGTGACCCCGGTGCAGGTGGTGGCCAAGCCGGTGCGTACCGCCGCTGATACCGGCGATTCGTTCCTGACCCGCATCGGCCGCAAGATCCGCCGGATGCTGTCGGGCAACTGATCCTGTAGCACCCGACCGTTGGTCGGGTGGTTTCATGGGCGTGCCGGCCAGCGGCCGGCACTACCGATCCCGTGACCATCTCCACGCCGTCGCGCCGGTCCTGCATAATCGGGGCATGAGTGTCCTGCGCTTCGACAATGTCAGCAAACAGTACGCCGGTGGCCACGAGGCACTGACCGATGTCAGCTTCGAGGTCGCGCCGGGCGAGATGCTGTTCGTCACCGGCCATTCCGGTGCGGGCAAAAGTACGCTGCTCAAGTTGATCCACCTCGACGAGCGGCCCAGCCGTGGCGCGGTGGTGTTCGACGAGCGCAACCTGCTGAAGGTGCGCGGCGGCGACGTGCCGCGCCACCGACGCGCGGTGGGGGCGGTCTACCAGGACCACCGCCTGCTGATGGACCGCTCGATTGCCGAGAACGTGGCGCTGCCGCTGATCCTGCGTGGTACCCGCCGTGGCGACATCAACAAGCGCGTGCGTTCAGTGCTTGAGCGCATGGGCCTGGGCCATCGTGAGAAGGCACTGCCCTCGCAGTTGTCGGCCGGCGAGCAGCAGCGCGTCGGCATCGCCCGTGCCATCGTCGGCGAGCCCAAGCTGCTGGTGGCCGATGAGCCGACCGGCAATCTCGACCCGACCCTGGCAGCGGAGATCATGGCCCTGTTCGCCGAGCTGCCCTCGCGCGGCACCAGCGTGCTGGTGGTCAGCCACGACCTGCCGCTGCTGCGCCGCATGCGCAAGCGCGTATTGATCCTCGACCACGGCCGGCTGGTGGATGACATCTCGCCGCAGGACCTGGCGGAGTAACCGATGGCGAAGAACGAAAACAGCGAAGCCGCCGCCCCGTCGCGCGTGGGCGTCTGGTTCCAGCACCACGTGCACAGCGTGGTGTTCAGCCTGGGCCGCGCCTGCCGCAAGCCGTGGGCGACCCTGCTGACCGTGATGGTCATGGCGCTGGCCCTGGCGTTGCCGCTGGGGCTGTCGATCGCGCTGGACAACCTCAAGCAGTTCGCCGGCAGCGTGCAGCAGTCGCGCGACATCAACGTGTTCCTGAAGGGCAACATCGATGGTCCCGGTGCGCTTCGCCTGGCCGGCCAGCTGCGCGACCGCGATGACGTGGCCGAAGTGAATGTGCGCACACCCGAGCAGGGCCTGCAGGAACTGCGCGATGCCGGCCTCGGTGAGGCGATCGATGCGCTCAACGACAATCCGTTGCCCTCGCTGCTGGTGATCACCCCGGGCCAGGGCAAGGACGACGCACGCCTGGCACGCGCGCTGGAAAGCCTGCCCGAGGCCGATCTGGTGCAGCACGATGCGCTGTGGCGCCAGCGCCTGGACGCCTGGCTGGCGTTCGGTGCACGTCTGGTGCAGGTGCTGTCGGTGCTGCTCGGCGTGGGCGCCGCGCTGGTGGTCGGCAACACGGTGCGCCTTGACATCCAGGCCCGTCGCGAAGAGATCGGCGTGCTGCAGCTGCTCGGCGCGAGCGATGGCTTCATCCGCCGTCCGTTCCTGTACCTGGGCGCGTGGTACGGGCTGGGCGCCGGCGCGGTAGCGCTGGCCCTGATCGGCGCCGCCGGTGCCGCCCTGCGCGTGCCGCTGGCCGAACTCTCGCGCAGCTACGGCAGCCCGTTCGTGCTGCATGGCCTGGACCTGCTGCACGGCGGCCTGGTCCTGGTCGGCACGCTGCTGCTGGGCTGGCTGGGCGCCTGGCTGGTGACCGGCCACTTCCTCCGCCAGACCCGCCCGACCGACACCTGAGACCGGCATGCAACCGCAAGCGCTGAAGCACCTTGAAGGGCCCGCGACGCGGGTGATGGTGGTCGATGGTTCGAAGCTGGTCCGCAAGCTGATCGCCGATGTCCTGCAGCGTGACCTGCCGGGCGTGGAGGTGATCGGCTGCGACAGCATCGAGGATGCGCAGCAGGCGCTGGCGCAAGGCCCGGTGGATCTGGTGACGACCTCGCTGACCCTGCGCGATGGCGACGGCCTGGCGCTGGCGCGGATGGTGCGCGAAGCCGCCGGCCAGGCCTATGTGCCGGTGATCGTTGTGTCCGGCGATGCCCAGCAGCACCTGGAGCAGCGTCGCTTCACCGAGTACGTCACCGACTATTTCGACAAGGCGCTGGGCCATGAGGCACTGGCGACCTTCATCCGTGGCTATGTGCAGCCGCAGACCATCCCCGGCGCCACCATCCTCTACATCGAGGACAGCCGCGTGGTGGCCGAGGCCACCAAGCGCATGCTTGAGCGGCAGCAGCTGAACGTACTGCACGTGGTCAGCGCCGAAGAGGCATTCACCCTGCTCACTGCCGAGTCGCTGGGCCGCAGCCGCCACCGCATCGACCTGGTGCTGACCGATGTCACCCTGAAGGGCGAACTGAGCGGGCGCGACGTGGTGCAGCGCGTGCGCGTGGACTTCGGTTACGGCAAGCGCCGCCTGCCGGTGCTGGTGATGACCGGTGATGGCAACCCGCACAACCAGACCGGGCTGCTGCAGTCCGGTGCCAATGACCTGGTGCTCAAGCCGATCGAAGAGCGGCTGCTGGTCACCAAGGTGCTGTTCCAGCTGCGCCTGGCCCGATTGAACGATGGACCCCTGATTCGATGATGGATGAAGTAGCCGACACCCCGACGATCCAGCTGGAACCGAGCTGGAAGCAGCATGTCGGCGATTACCTGCTGCAGCCGCAGATGCGCGAGCTGTCCAGCTTCCTGCGCCAGCGCAAGGCCAGTGGCGCGGCGGTGTTCCCGTCCGGCCCGCAGATCTTCGCCGCGTTCGACGCCACACCGTTCGAGCAGGTGAAGGTGGTGATCCTCGGGCAGGACCCGTACCACGGCCGCGGCCAGGCGCATGGCCTGAGTTTCTCGGTGCCGCCGGGCGTGCCGGTGCCGCCGTCGCTGCTGAACATCTACAAGGAGATCGAGAGCGATCTCGGCATCCCGCGCCCGGACCACGGCTGCCTGATTCCGTGGGCGCAACGTGGGGTGCTGCTGCTCAATGCCGTGCTGACGGTGGAAGAGGGCAAGGCTGGTGCCCACCAGGGACGTGGCTGGGAGGGCTTCACCGATCACGTGGTGGATGTGCTCAACCGCGAACGCGAAGGCCTGGTGTTCATGCTGTGGGGCGCCTATGCGCAGCAGAAGGGCAAGGTCATCGACACCCGTCGCCATCGCGTGCTGAAGTCGCCGCACCCGTCGCCGCTGTCGGCCCATCGTGGCTTCCTCGGCTGCCGGCATTTCTCGATGGCCAACGAGTACCTGCAGCGCCGCGGCCAGGCCCCGATCGACTGGTCGCTGCCGCCGCGTTCGGCGCTCTGAGCACCGTCGGGCTGCTGGGCCTGAACAGCGGGCAACGTCTCCGCGCCTGAATGGGTCTGCAGAACGGCCCGTTCAGCTCCGCTTGACTGAAATCGGCCGGTTTCTGCCAGGTAATTGCTTGAATTCCAAGGGATTGTGAATCCCGAAAAGCATGCTCGCCACTGTCATCAAATCGCGCTACGGTAGGGCTCTGTTTGGGACCAGTGTTGCATCAATAGGATGCTGGAACTTTTTCCTCCTTTAGCAGTCCAAATCCCGGACTGCTAAGATGGGTGCCTATGAGCCAGAACACCTCTACTGCCCTTGTGGCAAACAATCTCCCGATTCCCAGTGCGCTCGGTTCGCTGGACGCCTACATCGGTGCCGTGCACCAGATCCCGGTGCTGTCGGTCGATGACGAACAGGACCTGGCCCGTCGCTTCCGCGACGGCAACGATCTGGACGCCGCCCGCGAGCTGGTGCATTCGCACCTGCGCTTCGTGGTCCACGTGGCCCGCGGCTACAACGGCTACGGCCTCGCGCTGGGTGACCTGATCCAGGAAGGCAACATCGGCCTGATGAAGGCGGTCAAGCGCTTCGACCCGGACATGGGCGTGCGCCTGGTCTCCTTCGCCGTGCACTGGATCCGTGCCGAAATGCACGAGTTCATCCTGAAGAACTGGCGCATCGTGAAGGTCGCCACCACCAAGGCGCAGCGCAAGCTGTTCTTCAACCTGCGCAAGTCGAAGACGCGCCTGGGCTGGATGAACGCGGCTGAAGTCAGCGCGGTGGCCAAGGACCTGAACGTGTCCGAGCGCGAGGTCATGGAAATGGAGTCGCGCCTGTCCGGTCGCGATATCGGTTTCGATGCGCCGACCGACGAGGACAACGAGCACGCCCCGCCGTCGCCGGCTGCGTTCCTGGTTGCCGATGACGAAGACCCGTCGATGGCCTACGAACGCGAGGACAGCGAAGACAACCAGATGCAGCTGCTGCGCGAAGGCCTGGCCGAACTGGATGCGCGTTCGCGCGACATCATCCGCCGTCGCTGGCTGGATGCCGACAGCAAGGTGACGCTGCAGGAGCTGGCCGACGAGTACGGCGTGTCCGCCGAGCGCATCCGCCAGGTCGAGGCGAACGCGCTGAAGAAGATGAAGGCGCTGTTCACCGCGTAAGGCGGGATGGCGTTGAAGCTAGCAAAAGGCCCGGCATTGCCGGGCCTTTTCTTTTTGGTGGGGTTCTCATCCACGCATGGCGTGGATCTACCCAGTGTCAGTAGAGCCACGCCATGCGTGGCTGCGGCGCGGTCGTCACTCTTCGCGTGCGATCGCGCGCCAGCCGATGTCGGTGCGGTGGAACGCGTTGGCCCAGCTCACCTTGGCGACGCCGGCATAGGCATTGGCCTGCGCGTCGCGCACGCTGTCGCCCAGTGCCGCTACGCACAGCACGCGGCCGCCGGCACTGACCACCTGGCCCTGCGCATCCAATGCGGTACCGGCATGGAACACCTTGGCGCTGGCCGGCACGTCGCCGAGGCCGGAAATCACATCACCGGTGATCGGCGATTCCGGATACGGCCGGGCAGCCATCACTACGCCCAGCGACGGGCGCGGGTCCCAGTGCGCTTCCACCTGGTCCAGCCGGCCGTCGATGGCCGCTTCGACCAGTTCGACCAGATCGGACTGCAGGCGCAGCATCACCGGCTGGGTTTCCGGATCGCCGAAGCGCACGTTGAATTCGATCACCTTCGGCGCGCCGCTGGCATCGATCATCAGGCCGGCGTAGAGGAAACCGGTGAACGGGATGCCGTCGGCGATCATGCCCTGCACGGTCGGGTTCACCACTTCGCGCATCACGCGTGCATGCACCTCCGGGGTGACCACCGGGGCCGGCGAGTACGCGCCCATGCCACCCGTGTTGGGGCCGGTGTCGCCGTCGCCGACGCGCTTGTGGTCCTGCGAGGTGGCCATCGGCAGCGCATGCACGCCGTCCACCATCGAAATGAAGCTGGCTTCCTCGCCATCGAGAAATTCCTCGATCACCACGCGGGCGCCGGCATCGCCGAACGCGTTGCCGGAGAGCATGTCACGCACCGCGTCTTCGGCCTCGGCCAACGTCATTGCGACGATCACACCCTTGCCGGCGGCGAGGCCATCGGCCTTGACCACGATCGGTGCACCCTTCTCGCGGATGTAGGCCAGGGCAGCGTCCACGTCGGTGTGCACGGCATAGAACGCGGTGGGGATGTTGTGGCGGGCCAGGAAGTCCTTGGCGTAGGCCTTGCTGCCTTCCAGCTGCGCGGCGGCGGCGGTCGGCCCGAAGATGCGCAGGCCGGCGGCGCGGAAGCGGTCGACCACGCCGGCCACCAGCGGTACTTCCGGGCCGACCACGGTCAACGCCACGCCTTCAGCCTGGGCCAGCGCCAGCAGCCCGTCGATATCGGTCACCTTCACCGCCACGTTGCGGCACTTGTCTTCGCTGGCGGTACCGGCGTTGCCGGGCGCCACGATCACGTCGGTGACACGGGAGGACTGGGCCAGCTTCCATGCCAGGGCGTGTTCGCGGCCGCCGGAGCCGATGACGAGGATCTTCATGGGACAGGGTTCTCGGAAACGGAAAAGAAAAGCCGGGCAGGGCCCGGCTTGGTGATGCGGATCAGTGGCGGAAGTGGCGCACGCCGGTGAACACCATGGCCAGGCCATGTTCGTCGGCGGCGGCGATCACTTCGGCATCGCGCATCGAACCGCCCGGCTGGATGACCGCCTTGATGCCAGCGGCAGCGGCGGCATCGATGCCATCGCGGAACGGGAAGAACGCATCGGAGGCCATCACCGAACCCTCGACCACCAGGTTCGCATCGGCGGCCTTGATGCCGGCGATGCGCGCCGAGTACACGCGGCTCATCTGGCCGGCGCCCACGCCGATGGTGCGATTGTCCTTGGCGTAGACGATCGCGTTGGACTTCACGAACTTGGCCACCTTCCAGGCAAACAGCAGGTCGGTGAACTGCTTGTCGGTCGGCGCCAGCTTGCTGACCACCTTCAGCTCGTCGCGGGTCATGCCGCGGTTGTCCGACGACTGCAGCAGCAGGCCCGAGCCGACGCGCTTGCTGTCGAAGTTGTTCAGGCCGTCGCCATGCGGGATGCGCAGCACGCGTACGTTGGCCTTCTTCTGCGCGTATTCCAGCGCGGCCGGCTCGTAGTCCGGGGCAATCAGCACCTCCACGAACTGGCGGTCCAGGATCACCTTGGCGGTGGCGGCGTCCAGCGGCTTGTTGAAGGCGATGATGCCGCCGAAGGCGCTGGTCGGGTCGGTGGCGTAGGCCAGCTCGTAGGCATCGCCGTTGCCGGCGCCGACGGCCACGCCGCACGGGTTGGCGTGCTTGACGATGACGCAGGCCGGCGCATCGAACTGGCGCACGCATTCCCACGCCGCATCGGCATCGGCCAGGTTGTTGTAGCTCAGCTCCTTGCCCTGCAGCTGCTGGAAGGTGGCCAGCGTGCCCGGCACCGGGTACAGGTCGCGGTAGAACGCGCCGCTCTGGTGCGGGTTCTCGCCGTAGCGCAGGTCCATCACCTTCACGAAGGTGGAGTTCATCTGCGCCGGGTATTCGGCACGGGCCGGCACGGCGGCGTCGGTGGCGGTGACCGCCGACAGGTAGTTGCTGATCGCCGCATCGTACTGGGCGACGCGGTTGAACGCGGCCACCGAGAACGCGAAGCGGGTGGCAGCCGTCAGCTGGCCGTTGTTGGCCTCCAGCGAGGCCAGCAGCTCGGGGTACTGCGACGGGTCGGTGGCCACTGCCACGCGGGCGAAGTTCTTGGCCGCCGAACGCAGCATGGCCGGGCCGCCGATGTCGATGTTCTCGACCGCGTCGGCCAGGGTGCAGTCGGCCTTGGCGGTGACCGATTCGAACGGGTACAGGTTCAGCACCAGCAGGTCGATGGCGCCGATGCCGTGCTCGGCCATCACCGCGTCATCCAGGCCGGAGCGGCCCAGCAGGCCGCCGTGCACCATCGGGTGCAGGGTCTTGACCCGGCCGTCCATCATTTCCGGGAAACCGGTGACCTCGGCCACGTCCTTCACGGCCAGGCCCGCCTCGCGGATCGCCTTGGCGGTGCCGCCGGTGGACAGCAGCTCCACGCCGCTTGCCGCCAGCGCAGTGGCCAGCTCGACCAGACCGGTCTTGTCGGAAACGGAGAGGAGGGCCCGGCGGACGGGCAACAGATCAGCAGTCATGGGACAGAATCGGCAGCGGAGCGGGGCCGATATTGTAGGCGGTGGCGGCCGGTGGCGGGCGCTGGTGGTGGCAATCAACCCGCACCGATGGCCTGTGGCCGCCTTCAGCACCGTCTGGCCGGGGGCGGTCCGCAATCAATTCGATGGGGCACGCTGCCCCAATCGGGTAGGCTGTGCGGGAACTGCCAAGGATCAGCGGGTTCGGATCGTGTCGATCTATGCATTGAAAGGACGTTTTCAGGACCTCCTGCGTCCGGCCGTACGCGGCCTGTACCGCATGGGGATCACCGCCAATGCGGTGACCGTGGCCGCTGCCGTGGTCTCGCTGCTGGTGGCCGGCGCCGTCTGGTGCTGCGCGCCGGCCCAGCCATGGCTGTACCTGCTGCTGCCGCTGTGGATGCTGCTGCGCATGGCGCTCAACGCGGTGGACGGCATGCTGGCCCGCGAATTCGGCCAGCAGTCGCGGCTGGGTGCCTATCTGAACGAATTGTGCGATGTGATCGCCGATGCGGCGCTGTACCTGAGCCTGCTCAGCGTGCCGGGCGTGCGCCCGGAGGCGCTGTGGCTGCTGGCCTGGACCGCGGCGCTGAGCGAATACGCCGGCGTGCTGGGGCTGATGGTCGGCGCCAGCCGCCGCTATGACGGCCCGATGGGCAAAAGCGACCGCGCCTTCGTGATCGGTGCGCTGGGCCTGCTGCTGGCGTTTGAGTGGGTTGGCGCGATGACGATCACGGGCGTGGCCGCGGCCATGGCGGTGCTGTGCGTGCTGACGATGATCAACCGGGTCCGTCGCGGACTGCGGGAAACCGCAGTTTCGCCAAATTAATCAAGCAGATAGAAAAAGACAATCAGGAGATTGCATGCGTCAGGCGCAGGAACGGGAATTCCACAGCTTCGACCAGGTACCGCTGTTCTACCGGTACTGGGCGGGCACCACCGCCACCCCGGCCACCCGGGCCATCGTGCTGCTGCACCGCGGGCACGAGCACTCCGGGCGCGTTACCCATCTGGTCGATGAGCTGGACCTGCCTGACACCGCCTTCTTCGCCTGGGATGCGCGCGGCAATGGCCGTTCGCCGGGCGCGCGTGGCGATGCACCGGGCTTTCCGGCGCTGGTGCGCGACCTGGACAGCTTCATCGCCCACATCGGCGCCGAGCATGGCATCGCGGTGGAAGACATCGTGTTGATCGCGCAGAGCGTGGGTGCCGTGGTCGCCGCCACCTGGGTGCACGACTACGCGCCGCGCCTGCGCGCGCTGGTGATGGCTTCGCCGGCGTTCAAGGTGAAGCTGTACGTGCCGTTCGCACGCCCGGGCCTGGCATTGATGCAGAAGCTGCGCGGCAACTTCTTCGTCAACAGCTACGTCAAGCCGCAATGGCTGACCCACGATCCGGCGCGGGTGGAAAGCTACCGCACCGATCCGCTGATCACCCGGCCGATCTCGGTGCGCGTGTTGCTGGGCCTGTATGAGGCGGCCGATCGCATCGTCGCCGATGCGCAGGCCATCAGCGTGCCGGTGCAGTTGCTGGTGTCCGGCTCGGACTTCGTCGTGCACCGTGGCCCGCAGGACCGCTTCTACGAGCGCCTGTCCAGCCCGATCAAGGAGCGCGTGCATCTGCCGGGCTTCTTCCACGACACGCTGGGCGAGCGTGATCGGGCACCGGCACTGGCACGTATCCGCAGCTTCATCCAGGCGCGATTCGCCGAACCGTTGCGCGAGTTGTCGCGGCGCGATGCGCACCGCCATGGGCCGACATTTGAGGAGTCTGAAATCCTGGCCTGGCCGCCCGAGCGCAACAGCCTGGCCGACCTGCGCTGGCGCGTGGTGCGCGGTGGCCTGCGCTTTGGCGGCAGACTGTCCGAAGGCATTGCACTGGGCCTGCAGACCGGTTTCGATTCGGGCAGCACGCTGGACTACATCTATCGCGACGAAGCACGTGGCAAGGGCCCGTTGGGGCGCCTGGTCGACCGCAACTACCTGGATGCGATCGGCTGGCGCGGCATCCGCATTCGCGGTCGGCACCTGCAGGAACTGCTGCGCGATGCCGCCCAACGCCTGCGCGGGCAGGGCATGCCGGTGCGCGTGCTGGACGTGGCCGCTGGCCATGGCCGTTATGTACTGGAAGCGCTGGGCCAGGGCGAGCAACGCGCCGAGCGCATCGTGCTGCGCGACTTCAGCGGTCTGAACGTGACCCAGGGCCAGGCGTTGATCGAGCGCCTCGGTGCGTCCGACATCGCCCGTTTCGAACAGGGCGATGCGTTCGATCCGGTGCAGCTGGCGCAGGTCGATCCGGCGCCGACGCTGGCGGTGGTATCGGGCCTGTACGAACTGTTCCCCGACAACGACGCCGTGCTGCGCTCGCTGCAGGGCATCGCCGCAACGGTGCCGATGGGTGGCTACCTGGCCTACACCGGCCAGCCCTGGCACCCGCAGCTGGAGTTCATCGCCCGCGCGCTGACCAGTCATCGTGGTGGCGCTGCTTGGGTGATGCGCCGCCGCACCCAGCAGGAAATGGATGAACTGGTGCGCCTGGCCGGGTTCGAGAAAGTGGCGCAGCGCATCGATGACTTCGGCATCTTCACTGTGTCGCTGGCACGCCGGACCGCGTGATGGCGACGCTGGCTGCAACTCCGCTTGCCACGGCGGGGCGCCCCTGGCGGCGCGCGCTGCTGTGGCTGGCCCTGCTGGGCCCGTTCTTCTTTGCCAGCTACGGCTTCGCCAACTGGATGGCCGGCCGCCACGCCGAACTGCCGGTGATGGCGTTCGGCTGGGAAACGCAGATTCCGTTCGTGCCATGGACGATCGTGCCGTACTGGTCGATCGACCTGTTCTACGCGGTCTCGTTCTTCCTGTGCCGGCAGCGCCTCGAACTGGACCGGCACGCATTGCGGCTGTTCAGTGCACAGCTGATCGCCGTGAGCTGCTTCCTGCTGTGGCCGCTGCGCTTCAGTTTCGAGCGGCCGGAGATCGGCGGCGTGTTCGGTTGGCTGTTCGATGTGCTGCTGGGTTTCGACAAGCCGTTCAACCAGGCGCCATCGCTGCACATCGTGCTGCTGATCGTGCTGTGGGTGAAGTTCGCGCAGTACCTGCACGGTGCCTGGCGCTGGGTACTGCATGTGTGGGCGCTGCTGATCGGCGTCTCGGTGTTGACCACGTTCCAGCATCATTTCATCGATTTCCCGACCGGGCTGCTGGCCGGCTGGCTGTGCGTGTGGCTGTGGCCGGAGCAGGGCACGCCACCGCTGCGGGCCTGGCGCATCGCGCGGCATGCCAAGCGGTGGCGATTGGCTGCGCTGTACCTGCTGGCGGCCGCCGTGCTGCTGGTGCCGGTGGTCCTGCTGCGGGGTACGGCGTTGTGGCTGCTGTGGCCGGTGGTGTCGCTGATGCTGGTGGCGCTGGCGTATGCCGGGCTGGGCACGGCGGTGTTCCAGAAGCGCGCCGAGGGTCGCCTGACCATGGCGGCACGCTGGCTGCTGGCACCGTACCTGGGCGCCGCCTGGGTCAACTCGCGGCTGTGGACACGGCGTGCGCCGCAGCCGGTGCCGGTGCTGGACGGCGTGTGGCTGGGCCGGATTCCCTGCACGGTATTGCCGGCACCTTTGGCGGGCGTGGTCGATGCCTGCGCCGAGCTGTCCTGCTGCGCGCCGGGTGCGGCGTATGGCAGCGTGCCGATGCTGGACCTGGTGGTGCCCACGCCGGAGCAGCTGCGCGAGGCCGCCGAGGCCATCGAGCGTCTGCGGCCGCAGGGGCCGCTGCTGGTGTGCTGTGCACTGGGCTATTCGCGCAGTGCCGCCAGCGTGGCGACGTGGCTGCTGCGCACGGGCCGTGCCGCGGAAGTCGGAGCGGCGGTCGCTATCGTGCGTGCGGCACGCCCCGGCATCGTGCTGGGCCCGGAGCATCTGCAAGCCATCACCGCAGCGGATGGAGTGCGCGCATGAGTGCCGTTCCCGATCTGGCGACCATGCAACTGCTGCTGCGCCAGGGACGCTGGCCCGCGCTGCTGTCGCTGGGGCTGCTGCTGGTGGCGCTGCTGCTGCTGGGCATCGAAGCGGGGTTGGCGATGATCGCCGCCGGGCTGTTGCTGCTCAGTGTGGGCGCTGGGCTCGTGCAGGCCTACCATGCATGGCGGGTCGGGCTGGACGCGAGCCTGCTGCAGCTGTTGCGCGATGAAGGCCTGGAAGGCGAAGCCGCTGCACGCCGTACCGACCAGTTGCTGCAGGACAGTGGCCTGCGCCGCACACCGGCCGATGCGCCGCTGCGCGGCTGGGACGTGCGTTGGGACGGCATGCGCCGGCTGCTGCTGCGCCAGTACCTGCTGACGGCAGTGCAGGCCGCACTACTGGTACTGGCCGTAGTGTGGCCGCAGACGTGAACGGGAGGGACCGATGTTCGCCGAACTGATTGCACGCGCCTGCAGCGGCGCGATCCACGTGGTGACGGGCGCCCGTGCGCTGTGGATCGGCTGTGCGCCGTCCAGCGAGCGCCGCGTGTACTACGGCAACCACGCCAGCCATGGCGACTTCGTGCTGATCTGGTCGTCGATGCCGCCCGCGCTGCGGCGACAGGTACGCCCGGTGGCCGCCGCCGAATACTGGCAGCGCGACGGCCTGCGCCGCTACCTGATCGATGCGGTGTTCAACGGTGTACTGGTAGAGCGTGAGGCCGGGCATCGCCAGCAGGACCCGTTGCAGGTGCTGCGCGATGCGGTCGACGAAGAGTGCTCGCTGATCCTGTTCCCGGAAGGCACGCGCAATGTGGGTGATGAGCCGCTGCTGCCGTTCAAGAGCGGCATCTACCACCTGGCGCGGCAACGGCCGGAGCTGGAGTTCGTGCCGGTGTGGATCGATAACCTGAAGCGGGTGATGCCGAAGGGCCGGTTCCTGCCGCTGCCGCTGCTGTGCACGGCTACGTTCGGCGCGCCGCTGCGGCTGCAGGCCGACGAGGACAAGGCTGCATTCCTGGCCCGCAGCCGGCAGGCGCTGCTGGACCTGGCGCCGAATGGAGGGCGCGCATGAGCTATCTGATGGACGTGTCCGGTAACCTGGCCGCGCGCAGCGTGGGCCAGCAGACCGGTCTGCTGTTTGCCGGCGTCGGCGCGGTGCTGGTGCTGGCCACGCTGGTGGCCGAGACCCTGCGCTGGCGGCAGCGTGGGCAGCCCAGTGCAGTGATCGCCAACCTAGTGTCGCGCATCCGCGCCTGGTGGGTGATGGCGATCGTGGTCGGGCTGGCGCTGTTCTTCGGTCGCGCCGGGGTGATCGTACTGTTTGCGATCATCTCGCTGTTCGCGCTGCGCGAGTTCATCACTCTGGCACCGACCCGCTCGGGCGACTACTACGCGCTGCTGGCCGCGTTCTACATCGTGCTGCCGTGGCAGTACTACCTGGTGTGGATCGACTGGTACGGCATGTACACGCTGCTGATTCCGGTCTACGCATTCCTGTTCCTGCCGATCCTGTCGACCATCGGTGGTGATACCACGCACTACCTGGAGCGCACCGCGAAGGTGCAGTGGGGGCTGATGATCTGCGTGTTCTGCATCTCGCACGTGCCGCTGCTGCTGAACCTGCACGTGCCTGGCCATGACCCGTCGCGCAACGTGCTGCTGTTCGCCTTCCTGGTGATCGTGGTGCAGTCCTCGGACGTGCTGCAGTACATCTGGGGCAAGCTGCTGGGCAGGCACCTGGTGGCGCCGAAGCTGTCGCCGTCGAAGACGGTGGAGGGCTTCGTGGGCGGCGTGCTGAGTGCCAGTGCGCTGGGTGCGGCACTGTGGTGGATCACCCCGTTCACGCCGCTGCAGGCGTTCGGCCTGTCGCTGCTGATCAACCTGATGGGGTTCTGGGGAGGGCTGGTGATGTCGGCGATCAAGCGCGACCGTGGCATCAAGGACTGGGGCCACATGATCGAGGGCCATGGCGGCATGCTCGACCGGCTGGATTCGGTGTGCTTCGCCGCGCCCGTGTTCTTCCATGTGGTGCGGTATTACTGGAAGGCGGGCGGGGGCGGGTGATCCTACCGGGCCTTCATCCACGCATGGCGTGGATCTACTGACGGGCGGAGGCGGATGATTCTGCCGGGCTTCCATCCACGCATGGCGTGGATCCACCGGTAGTGCCGGCCGCTGGCCGGCAACTGCAACTTCCTGCCATCGTTCATGGGGTTGCCGGCCAGCGGCCGGCACTACCCACGCGCGCTTACGCGCTGATGCCGTATTCCTTCAGCTTCTTGCGCAGGGTGGCGCGGTGGATGCCCAGCATCGCCGCGGCGCGGCTCTGGTTGCCTTCGCAGTGGTTGAGCACTTCCACGAACAGCGGGATTTCCATCTCGCGCAGCACGATCTCGTAGACATCGTCCGCGTCGCAGCCATCAAGGTCACGCAGGTAGCGGCGCACGGACTGGGCGACGTGTTCACGCAGCGGTGGCCGGGGAGCGCCACGACTGTTGTCAGGACGAGAGAGGACAGCGTTCAAGGGGGTTCCCGATTCGGTTGGCCCGTGCGCGCGGAGCGCGCGGCCGGACGAGGTGGTGGCGGCCAGTCTAGCGCGAGCGTGCCCGACCTGCCACGGCTGGTCGCCTCTATCCTGCTCAGAGGAAGTCGAAGGTGAATGCGACGGTGGATGCGGCGGGTTCCTGCACGCGGAACGCAATGCGTGCACTCTGGCCAGGTTCCAGCACGGCCGCGCCGGGGTTCTCGCCGAGGTACTGCGCCGGTGCGAACACGCCGCTGCCGATCACCCGGCCATCGGCATCGGACAGCGACAGGCGCAGATCCGGCCAGGCCTGTGCCCAGCGCGCATCGTTGCGGATGCTGGCCTGCACCTGCAGTACGCCGGCCTGGCCCGGCACGGGGCGGATCTCGCGGCTGGTCATGGTGAACGCGGTGGGTTCATGCCAGGCCGGCAGGCTGCAGCGCAATACGCCGCACAGTGCGCCCAGCCAGGCGCGGTTGCCGGCGTCGGCGGCCAGTCGCGCACGATCGGCCAGAACACTCTGCAGGACCAGCAGCAGTGCCAGTCCGGCGACCAGCCCCCAGTGCCAGCGTGGCGTCGGCAGTGCGCGTGGCCGCGAGGTGCCCAGGAAACTGGGTGCATCTCCGGCCACGGCCTGCGGGACCGGAGCGGCAAGGACGGGTTCGATCACGGCCGCTTCGTCGGGGTTGACGATGTCATCGCACTGTCGCGTTTCCGCCATCGGTGGCAACGCCGCTTCGAGGGGGGCGCGGGCTTGGGCTGGCGGGATGTCATCCATCGCCGGGTCGGGCGTGCGTGAATCGGTCGCAGGTGCAGCCTCGCCTTCCGACGCGGGGCGCAGGAAGGTGGCCAACGGGCGGCGCGGCGGGTTCGGCTCGGACATGCTCAGGGTGCGGGCTCGGATCCAGCGGTCATTCAATCACGATCAGGCGCGGCGTATGCCGGTGATGCGCATCCAGTCGCCATCCTGGGTCGCATGCAGGTCGTCGAACCACGCGGCGTAGCGCTGCAGCAGTTCGCCTTCCTGGCCCTGCAGGATGCCCGACAGGGCGATGCGGCCCCCGACGGCAACGCGCGCGGCCAGCAGCTCGGCCAACGCGTCCAGTGCCGAGGCAAGGATGTTGGCGACCACGATCGGGTAGGTGGCGACCGGTTCGTCCTGCGGCAGGTACACGTGCATGCGCGCCTGCTCGCCGTTGCGCTCGGCATTGTCGGCGGTGGCGACCAGTGCCTGTGGATCGTTGTCCACGCCGATCGCTTCGGCGGCACCGAGCTTCAGCGCGGCCAGGGCGAGGATGCCCGAGCCGCAGCCGAAGTCGAGCACGCGCTGGCCCTGCAACTGGCCGTCCACGGCCAGCTGGTCCAGCCAGCGCAGGCACAGGGCGGTGGTCGGGTGGGTGCCCGAGCCGAAGGCCAGGCCCGGGTCCAGCCGCACCACGGCGGCATCGGCGGCCTGCGCGGCGTCCGGCAGTTCATGGTTCCACGGCACGATCCAGGTACGGCTGCCGAAATCCATCGGCTGGAACTGGTCCAGCCAGGCGCGTTCCCAGTCTTCATCCTCGACGGCGCGGAAGCTGCCGTTGCTCCAGTCCAGTTCCGGATCGAATGATTCCAGCGCGGCCAGCAGCAACAGCGCATTGCTGTCGGCGGGGAACAGTGCGCTCAGCACCAGGGTGTCCCACAGCGGCGTTTCACCCACGCCGGGTTCGAGGATGGCCTGTTCGTTGCTGGTGTCGGCTTCGGCATCGAGCAGGGTCACGGCCAGTGCGCCGACGTCCTCCAGCGCATTTTCATAGCGGGGCTGGGTGGCTTCGGTGCAGCGCAGGGTCAGTTCCAGGAACGGCATGGCGGTGGGGGCAATCACGGGAAAGGGGGCCATGCTAGACCATCGGGGCGTCTCCGTATTGCCTGAGATGCCGCCCTGAGATGAACGGGGGCAGTTCAGACAGGCCTGCCGGGCCTTGCTAAACTCGGCACTTTCCTGTGCGCCGTGAACGCTCACCGCCGCCGATGGCCTTCGCCCCGACCCTGAAAACCTGGTTGCTCGTGCTGCCGGCGGTGGCCGTGCTGGGCGTGGCCGGGTACCGGGCCAGCGGCCATGCGGCGGGCGTGGCATCACCGTCGCCGGACCTGCCGACCGTCGTGGCCAGCCGCGACAGCGGAGCGGCGTTGCCGGTGGTGCCGGAAGCCCTGGCGCGCCGGCTGGCCACCGTCGAGCGCGGCAACACGCTGCCGTCGGGCCTGCCGCTGGACCTCCGCGCTGACATCGAAGATGCCAGCGATCTGTACGCCTACGCCCAGCGACTGCGCGTGCAGGCCGATACAGGTAACCATGAAGCGCGCTGGATGCTCAGCCGCGTGTATGACTATTGCGCGCAGTACGCACTCGATCCGGGTGGTTACCGCCTGGACAACAACGTGTTGAGCGGGTTGGGCCTGATCGCGGCGCCGGCGATGATCGAGGCCCGCGAGCGCGTGGCGCAGCGGTGTGGCGGCTTCGTTCCGGGCGACAAGCTGGGCGCTGCGCTGGTGCTGGCCGAACGCCGCAAGGCGGCCGCGCAGGGCAACCTGGCCGCAGAAGCATCGTTGTTCGCCGAGGGTGAGCCGTTGCATGACAGTGCCGAGTACCGCCGCGACCTGGTCGAGCGCGTGCGTACTTCGCGTGACCCGGAGGCCTATATGGCGATCGCGCCGGGCATGGGCGTGCGTGCCGCCGGTGACAGCGCACTCGACGGCCTGGTGGCGGGCGAACAGCTCAGTGAGCTTGCATGGCGGCTTGCGGCCTGCGAACTCGGTCTACCGTGTGGAGCGGACAGCGTGCTGGTCAACAGTTTTTGTGCGAACGGAGGGATCTGTTCGCAGGATGGAGCGCAGGATTTCCGGGATTTCGTGTATGACGCTGCGGTATCGCGGCAAGGTGCTGGGAAAATGAAGGAATGGATCAAGCGATTGATTGGAAAGAGGGACGGGCGATGAATTACCGTCGATTCCTGCATGGGGCCAAGTTCTGGTTCTGGGTGGCGCTGTTCGTGGCCTACTCTGCCGGTGCGGTCGGCCTGCTGATGATCGATACCTACGAGGATCGGTACCGGCATCTGTCGAAGGTGGAACTGACCACGGTGAAGGCGCAGGAAGACGTGCGCCGCGCCGGCGCCAGCCAGGTCGCTGCGGTCTATCGCGCGCAGACGGGCATGCCGTTCGCTTCACTGCCGGCTGGCAGCACCTTCCAGGTAGTGTGGCCGGATGGCTCGACCGAGACCATGGTGATCGTCGATCCGACCTCGCCCAATGGCGTGCGGCCGCTGGCCAATTCGCAGATTCCGGCCGACGGCGGCGGACGCGCGCTGAGGCCGCATCAGTAGAGCCGAGCCATGCTCGGCTGCACTCGCCCGCAAGCCGGGAACGGCTCGGCGCTGCCGGAAGGAAAACAGAAAAGGGCGGGGATATCCCCGCCCTTTCCATGTCCAGCATCGGGTGACGATCAGGTCAGCGCGATCGGCTTGTTCTTGCGCTCGGCAAGGCGCTTTTCCAGATAGTGGATGTTCTGTCCACCGGCCTGGAAACCCTTGTCGCGCATGATCCGCTGCTGCAGGGCGATGTTGGTCTTGATGCCATCGACCACCATCTCGCTCAGCGCCACCCGCATGCGGGCGATGGCGGTTTCGCGGTCCGGGCCGTGCACGATCAGCTTGCCGATCATCGAGTCGTAGTTGGACGGCACGCGATAGCCACTGTAGATGTGGGTATCCACGCGCACGCCGGGGCCGCCCGGCGGATGGAAGCCGGTGATGGTGCCCGGGCTCGGCACGAAGGTCTCAGCATCTTCGGCGTTGATGCGGCACTCGATGGCATGGCCGGTCAGTACCACGTCGCTCTGCTTGATCGACAGCTTCTGGCCAGCGGCGATCTTCAGCTGCTCGGCCACCAGGTCGATGCCGGTGACCATTTCGGTGACCGGATGTTCCACCTGGATGCGGGTGTTCATTTCGATGAAGTAGAAGCGGCCGTCCTCGTACAGGAACTCGAACGTGCCCGCGCCGCGGTAGCCGATGCGGATGCAGGCTTCGGTGCACACCTTGCCGATCTGCTCGCGCTGTTCGGCGGTGATGCCCGGTGCCGGTGCTTCTTCCACCACCTTCTGGTGGCGGCGCTGCATCGAGCAATCGCGTTCGCCGAGGTGGATGGCGTTGCCCTGGCCGTCGGCCAGCACCTGGATCTCCACGTGGCGCGGGTTCTCCAGGAACTTCTCCATGTAGACCTCGCCATTGCCGAACGCGGCCTTGGCCTCGCTCTTGGTGGTTTCGATCGAGGTCTTCAGCGAGGCTTCGGCGTGCACGACGCGCATGCCACGGCCACCACCACCGCCGGCCGCCTTGATGATGACCGGATAACCGATCTCACGGGCGATCTTGGTGTTGGCGACGATGTCATCGCCCAGCGGGCCGCCCGAACCGGGCACGCACGGCACGCCGGCGGCCTTCATCGCGCGGATGGCTTCGACCTTGTCACCCATCATGCGGATGGTGTCAGCCTTGGGGCCGATGAAGATGAAGCCCGACTCTTCCACGCGCTCGGCGAAGTCGGCGTTCTCCGACAGGAAGCCGTAGCCCGGGTGGATGGCCTGGGCGTCGGTGACTTCAGCAGCGGCGATCAGTGCCGGGATGTTGAGGTAGCTCTGCGGCGACGGCGCCGGACCGATGCAGACCGACTCGTCGGCCATGGCCACGTGCTTGAGGTTGCGGTCGACCGTGGAGTGCACGGCCACCGTGCGGATGCCGAGGGTATGGCACGCGCGCAGGATGCGCAGCGCGATCTCCCCTCGGTTGGCGATGACGACTTTGTCGAGCATGGCGCGCCCCTCAGCCGATCACGAACAGCGGCTGGTCGAACTCCACCGGCTGGCCGTTCTCGCCGAGGATGGCGACGATGGTGCCGGACGTGTCGGCTTCGATCGGGTTGAACATCTTCATCGCTTCGATGATGGCCAGGGTTTCGCCTTCCTTGACCTGCTGGCCCACGGTGACGAAGGCCGGCTTGTCCGGGGCGGACGAGGCATAGAACGTGCCGACCATCGGCGAGCGCAGCACATGGCCTTCCGGCAGCGCCGGGCCCGGCTTGGCGGTGCCGCCGGTGGAGGCTTCGGTCGGCGACTGCATCGGCATCGCCTGCGCCGCCGGCGCCGCCGGGGCGGCGTACACCGGAGCTGCGACCGGCGCGGCATAACCAGCGACCGGAGCGCGCGACAGGCGCACCGACTCTTCGCCTTCCTTGATTTCGATTTCAGCCAGGTTCGACTCTTCCAGCAGGTCGATCAGTTTCTTGATTTTGCGCAGATCCATGAGGGCCTCTTTGGTTTCTATCTAGGTGAGGAGAGCGCCGTGGGCGCCCGGGTCGACAATCAGGTGGCGGATACGCGCAGCAGCGCCGCGTCCATCGCGTAGCGGTAGCTGTCGGCACCGAAGCCGCACACCACGCCCACCGCCTTGTCACTGAAGTAGCTGTGCTGGCGGAAGGGTTCGCGGGTATGCGGGTTGGACAGATGGATCTCGATGAACGGCACCGCCACCGCTGCCAGCGCATCGCGCAGGGCCACCGAGGTGTGGGTGAAGGCGGCGGGGTTGATCAGGATGAAAGCGGTTCCGTCGTTGCGCACAGCCTGCACGCGGTCGACCAGCACATGCTCGGCGTTGGACTGCAGGCTCTCCACGGCGTGCCCGGCAGCGGATGCCTGCGCGGCCAGGGCCTGGTCGATGTCGGCCAGCGTGGTGTGGCCGTACACCTCCGGCTCGCGGGTGCCGAGCAGGTTGAGGTTGGGGCCGTGCAGGACCAGCAGCTTCGCCATGGGATCCGGAAGACGGGAAAGGGCGGCAGTCTGGCGGAACCGGCGGATGCTGTCCAGTTCGGCGAAGTTTGCAGCGTTTCAATCGTCCGTTTGAAATTGGCTGCAGGGCTTGTCGCCGTACGGCGGGCGCTGGATCAAGGCGCGCTGAACGTCGTGCAGGCGGTGGATGCGAGCACATAGGCCGACGATCACGGCAGGGCCGGGCGAGGGGCGATGCCGCAACGGCCCATGATGCGGTAGATCCACGCCATGCGTGGATGAAGGAAGTGCGGTGCGCAGCAAGCTACGCAGCCACCGAGTGGGCTGCCCAAGGTGCGCTGCACACCCCCAGCGCCCCAATCGGACATCCGCTCAGGTTTCCAGCGGCACCGTTGGCACCACGTTCGGGAATACCTCCTCCAACGGCTCCTGTTCCCCCGGTTGTGGCGCCGGCCAGTTGTAGGCGTTCACCGGCTGCGCGCGGTTCACCCACAAGGCGTAATACAGGTGATCGGCGCGACCGTCGCCGGTATTGGGGTGGATCAGGATGGTCAGCCCCAGGCTGTTGAGCTGCAGCCAGGGCACCAGCACCGGCAGCAGGTCGTTGGTGAAGCCGAAGTAGAAAGAGGGCGTGACGTGCGGGCCGCGCGGCTCCAGGTTCCAGTTGCCCAGCTCCACCGGGAAGCGCTCGGCGGCCCAGCGCCGCAGCAGGGCTGCCTTCTCGAAGCTGTCCTCATCGAAATAGATATGGGCGTGGTAGCTCTTGATGTCGGTGTAGGCGCGCGGGGCGGTGGGCAACGTGGCCTCGCCGGGGCGCACGCTGGCCGGGCGCGGGGTCGGTTCGCTGGCCGTGGCCTGGCCCCAGGGGCTGCGGCCCTTGGGCGCTGGCGGAACGATGGCGCGGAAGCCAGGTCGCCCGGGTTCGGTGGTGTTCACGGCGCTGCCGACGCGCGCGGCGGCGGTGGCGGTGGACGCGCTGGCCAGGCCACCGGCGGCCAGGCCGGCCGACGCGATCAGGCGCCGGCGGGTGGGCGAAAGCAGGTCGGCCCAGTGGGCGTCATCGTCGCCTGCGTCGGTGAGGGGCTGCGGGTCCGGGTGCATGAGGTGCTCCGTGGCGGCATTGTGGGGGCAGGCGTCCACGCTCGGGCAGGGCTGCCGGGGGCGTCCAATAAGCAGCCGGCATCACTTCATGCACGGCTGCCTTCGTCGCCTTGAGCGCGACCGAACGGCGGGCTAGGGTGCAGGTCTACCGCCCCGGAGCCCGCCATGGCCTCGCCTGATGCCGACACCCTGCGCAAGCGCGCCAGCTTCCGCCAGTTGCATGCAGCAGGATGCTTCGTGCTGCCCAATCCGTGGGACGTCGGCGGTGCGCGCTATCTGCAGCGGCAGGGCTTTCAGGCCCTGGCCACCACCAGTGCCGGCTGCGCCTGGAGTGAGGGGCGGCCGGACGGCGCGGTATCGCTGCAGGCCACGCTGGAGCACCTGCGACTGATGGCGGCGGCGACCCCGTTGCCGTTGAATGCCGACTTCGGTGATGGTTTCGGCGCTACGCCACAGGCGGTGGAGGAGGCGGTGGCCGCGGCGCTCGCTACCGGCATTGCGGCGTTGTCGATCGAGGACGCCAGCGGCCTGGCCGATGCACCACTGAGGCCCATCGAGCAGGCGGTCGAGCGACTGCGCGCGGCGCGTGCGGCCATCGACCGCGCGGGCGGCGACGTGCTGCTGGTCGGGCGAGCGGAGAACTTCTTCGTGGGCGTACCGGATCTGCAGGACACCCTGCGGCGCCTGCGTGCCTATGCCGAGGCCGGAGCCGACGTGCTGTACGCACCGGGCATCAGTACGCGCGAGCAGATCAGTGCGGTGGTCGCCGCCGCGGGCTCGAAGCCGGTGAACCTGCTGGTCGCTGGACCCACAGCACTGAGCCTGCAGGACATCGCCGCACTTGGCGTTCGCCGGGTCAGCCTGGGCGGTGCGCTGGCGCGTGCCGCGTGGGCTGGATTGATGCAGGCGACCCAGCCGATCGTGCAGGACGGACGCTTCGATGGCCTGCAGCAGGCGGCGTCCGGGGCTGCCTTGAACGCGTTGTTCCAGTAGCCCCGCGCCCTGCATGGCGGGAAGGGCCGGCGACTACAACGCCTCGATCTCCCGCTTGGGCAGGATCACGCCGGGTTCCAGCGCTGGCAGCAGTTGGCGAAGCAGGCGTGGATTGTCCTGCAGCCCCGTGCCATCCAGATACGTCCACCCGGAACCGCCAATGCGGCGCACGGCCACCATGAACGTGGTGCTGCGCATCGGGGTTTCACGCACCCGTACCAGGGATTGGCGTGGCACGAAGCAGACTTCTTCCTCCCCCGCCGCATAGGTCCGGGTCGGCACACCGACGTCTTCGCTGATGACCACCACGCCGCCGCTGTGCTGCTTCTTCAGCGCATCGCGGGTGATCGCCTGGAAGGCCTCATCGCCGCCGGCCAGCCGTTTGAGGCTGGGATGCGTACGCTCGATGAGGAAGTCCGCATCGCCGCGGGCGTAGGCAGTCATCAGGGCGCGCACATCATCGCGCAGGGCCTTCGCGTCACTGGGACTGAGCTCACCCGCGAAGGCGGATGGCAGCGACAGCAGCAGCGTCAGTATCGTCAGGGGCAGGCGTCGATCCATGTCCGGGTGTCCCACAGGGCATCGCTGCACTATACGTTGGACGCGAAAACAGCGTCCCATCGGTGGCGCTGGTTTCCCCGGAATCGCTACTTACCATTGGTAGGTATTGATTCCTGGAGATCCCCATGCACAGCCTCATTGTCATCGCCCACCCTGAGCCCGGTTCGCTGACCCACGCGATGGCGCGTCGCATCGGTGATGCCATTGCCGCGGCCGACACCGGCAACACCGTGGCCTATGCCGACCTGATGGCTGAAGGCTTCGATCCGCGCTTCAACCCGCAGGACCAGGCCTTGTTCCGCAGCACCGGCGCGGTACCCGCCGATGTCGCTGCCGAGCACGCGCGGCTGGATGCCACCGATACCCTGGTGCTGGTGTTCCCGTTGTACTGGTGGTCGTTCCCGGCGCTGCTGAAAGGCTGGATCGACCGTGTGTTCACCAACGACTGGGCCTACGCACAGGATGCGCAGGGCAGGCTGGTGAAGAAGCTGCAGCGCCTGAATGTGCATCTGGTCGGCTTGGGCGGCGCCGACGCAGCCATGGTCGAACGTCGTGGCTACGACGCGGCAATGAGGACGCAGATCGACATGGGCATCTTCGACTATTGCGGCGCACGCGTGCTGTCGTCCCACCTGCTGCTGGACGCCGATACCGGTGCCGCTGACGCGCATCTGCAGACCGCGCTGGCGATCGGCCGTAAAATTGGTGTTCCAATGCGCTGATCGCCGTGCTCCGCCGATGCCCGCCAACGCCACCCCCACGCGCCGCCGAATGACCCGGGAGCAACGCACCCGCCAGTTGCTGGATGTGGCCTGGGCACTGGTCCGCGGAGAAGGTACCGGAGCGTTGACGCTGGGGCGGCTGGCCGAGGCGGCGGGCGTGACCAAGCCTGTGGCCTACGATCACTTCGTGACCCGCAATGGCTTGCTGGCGGCGCTCTACGATGACTATGACGGACGCCAGACCGTGGTCTTCCACGAGCGCATCGGCCGCGCCCGGGCGCAACTGGTCGATCGGGCGGCGGCCATCGCCTCCGGCTACATCGACTGCGTCCTCAGCCAGGGCAGTGAAGTGCAAGGCATCCTCGCCGCGCTGGTGGGGGCGCCGGAACTGCATGAGGTGCGACGGCGCTACCAGCAGGATTTCATCGACAACTGCCAGGTCTGGCTGGGCCCGTTCGCCGCCGACGGCACGGTGTCGCTGGCGGGGCGCTGGGCCATTCTCGGTGTGGCTGAAGCCCTTTCAGAGGGCGTGGCTGCCGGCGCGCTGGACAAGGCCGGTGCCGTGGCCGAGCTGCAGCGGCTGATCGTGGCGACGGTCAAGCGGCGCTGAGCCGCACGAGCGGTCAGCCGCCGGCCAGGGCGGCGAATCCCGCGGCCAGCTGGTCGCGCACCAGTACGTCGCGCGCGTCGCGGCTTGCAGAGCCCAGCACCACGGTGATCAGCCGTACCGGCTGGTCCCGCCCGGGTACTGGCCGGCACGCGGTGGCGGCCAGGCAGAAGCCTGCGGCCTGGGTGTAGCCGGTCTTCAAGCCGTCCACGCCGTCTTCGCCGAGCAGGGCGTTCTGGTTGCTGCGGTTGAAGCTGCCATGGGCGAACGCGCGCTGCGCGGTGATCGCCAGGATCTGCGGATGGTCGTTCAACAGGCGGGCGGCCAGCACCGCCATGTCGCGCGCGCTGGAGACATGGTGCGGTGTGGTGATGCCGGACACGCTGGCAAACCAGGTGCTGCGCAGCCCGAGCTGGCGTGCGTGCCGGTTCATGCGTTCCAGGAATGCGGCCTGCGATCCGTCCAGGTGACGCGCGATCGCCAATGCAGCGTCATTGCCGGAAACCACCATCAACCCTTCCAGCAGGCGTGCCAGAGTGATTGTCTCGCCGGGCACCAGGCCCATGCGCGTTTCATCATCGGCCACGGCGTGCACATCGTCGGCGGCGATGGTGACCGGGTCGTCCCACGAGCGTCCGTTCTCTTCGACGCACGCATAAGCGGCATAGGCGGTCATCAGCTTGGTCAGCGATGCCGGTTGCCGCGCGGCTTCAGCGTTGTGCTGGTGGATCACCGCGGAGGTTGCCGCTTCCAGGGTGATGGACGAAATCGGTAGGGGGGCGGGCGCAGCAGACGGCATGGCGGGCGGAGATCGCAGCGACGGTCAGCAAGAATAGTTCTTGCCGGCTGCACGAAGCCGCACTGCCGGAGCGCTGCAGCGTCCACGGCAACGCCCGGTTGCGCCCGGGCTGGGGTCGAGGCAGCCTGCGCACATGCAATCGGATATCCGCATCGACGGTCGTGTCTTCACCTACGTCTTCCCGTGTGCGTGGGAGGACTACGCGAAGATCGGCTTTTCACGTGATCCGCTCGGACGCATCAGCGCATTGCATCGGCGATGGTTCGAGTTCTTCGACCTCGATGCCGGTGCGCTGGTGGAAGCGGAGGGCGAGCGCGATGCACGTGATCTGGAGCTGCAGCTGCGTTCGCCGTTCAAGGCGCACCGCGCACCGGCACCGATGACGATCCAGCACAAGGCTGGGGGTCGTACTGAATGGGTACGTGGTGCCAACCAGGCCTTGTCGCTCGCAATTGCTGCGTTGGGTGAACAAGGCTATCGCTGTTACCCGCTGAAGGCATGGCTGCAGGCGGCGCTACGCCTGCGCATGGACCGGCTGCACGACTGGGCTGTGGTGCAGCTTCCGGAAGAAGAAGGCCTGCGGATTCCCGGTGGCCCCGGTGAGGGCGTGCTGCGTGACACGCTCGACGGTTGCCGGGCACTGGATATCGATCCAATGCCCTGTCTGCCTGAATACGTCCAACGCTGGTACACAGGTTGAGCCGCGTTCAACGGGTCCCCGGCTGCTGAACCGGCGCGGCCGGTTGCGCCGCGCACGCAGGGGAGGCGGTGGACGGGCTGGCCAGCTGGCGTGCCAGCTCGGCGTTGGCCACATGGCCGTGCAGGAACAACAGGCTGCCGAAGATGTTCATGAGCGTGCCTCCACTTGAGTGGATTGCACGATACGGGCAGCATGGAAGCGCAAAAAGCGACATTTCCGCAAGCATGCCTTGAGAGGAATTCAAGCCTGATGTCCCGTCCGCCCCTTCATGCCCTGCAGGGATTCGTGGCCGCCGCGCGGCTGGGCAACCTGTCACGGGCAGCGGCGTCGATGAATCTGACCGTCAGTGCGCTCAGCCATCAGATGCGCCAGCTGGAAGAGCGGCTCGGGCAGCCACTGCTGGTCCGCCAACCGCGTGGCGTCGCCCTCACCCTGGAGGGGCAGCGCCTGCTCGACCAGGTCGGCCCGCATCTGGATGCGATCAACGAAGCTTTCCAGCCCTATGCGGCCCGCGCCGAGCACGTGCTGACGATCAGTGCGGTGCCGTCGATGGCGTCGGCGTGGCTGGTGCCGCGCTTGGGTCACTTCGTGGCTGAGCACCCACAGATCGAGATCAACCTGCAGTCGAGTGAGCGCCTGATTGATTTCGAGCGCCAGCGCCAGTTCGACGCCGCGCTGCGGCTGGGCAGCGGGCAGTGGCCGGGCCTGGTGGTTGAGCCGCTGTTCGACGAGTGGCTGCTGCCGATGGCGAGCCCGGCGCTGATCGAACGCATGGGAGGGATCGACCGGGTGCCACTGAACCAGTGGCCACTGCTGGGGGACCCCGATGGTGCGTGGGGGGCCTGGTTCGCGTTGAGCGGGCAGACCCCGCCGTCGCGCTTCGTAGCGGTGCTGGATGATTCGGAGGCACACCACCGTGCGGCGCTTGACGGGGTGGGCGTGGCGCTGGGGCGGGTGACGCGGGCGCGCTTGTTGCTGGATTCCGGCCAACTGGTTGCGCTGTCCAACCTGCGCCTGAAAACCGCCTGGCCGCATTGGCTGGTCTACCCGCAGCGTTCGGCCCGCCACCGCGGCTTTCTTGCCTTCCGCGACTGGCTGCACGCGCAGGCTGCCGAACACGTGCGGCACACGGCGGACGCTACACTCATCGCACCAGCGTGACCGCCTGCCCGCCACGCGCGAACGCCTCCTCCAGCAGCGAGCCGGCCTTGATCGCCTGCACTTCCTTGAACAGCGCCTGCAGCGCGTCGGCGGGGCGCGATGCCGGCGCCGCCACCGCCTGCTGGATCGCGGTGAAACGGTCGGCCAGCACGCGGTGGCCGGGATGCGCCCGCGCCCATGCTTGCAGCGGCTGGCGCACGCCGGCGGCGGCATCCAGGCGCTGCAGATCGAACAGGGTGATCGCAGCCGCCGACGTCTCGGCCCGTTCGATCGTGGCGTGGCGCAGTTCGCGGCTGAGAAACAGGTCGTAGGCTGCACCGCGGCCCACCGCGATGCGCAGCCCCTCGCGGTCGAGGTCGGTCACCTGCTGCGCGGGACTGTCCTCGCGCACCAGATAGGTGCCTTCGATCTCCACGTACGGAGCACTGAAGGCGATGCGGTCGGCGCGTGCCGGATCGATGGCCAGGAAGGCCAGATCCCAGCCGTCTTCGCCTGCCGCAGCGACCACCGAGGCTGCGGCATCGTGACAGGTGAAGCGTGCCTGCACACCCAGGCGCTGCGCCAATGTCGTGGCCAGCTCCACCGACGGTCCGCGCGGTGAGTGCGCATCGCCCTGCGCCAGCACCGGGTTGCCCAGGTTGATCGCCACGCGCAGGAAACCCTGCGGTGCCAGTGCACTTTGGTGTTCGGCCAGGGACATGCAGGACTCCGCGAGGAAAGGGGCAGCCAGCATGCCAGCACTGCCCTGCAAGGGGTGTCATGCTGCACGACTGCAGGATGGCCTACCTTCCGTTTGCCGACGAGGCCGCAGGTGTCGGTATGGACTTGGAGGTGAGCCTGGCGCGTGGCCGAGATCTGCGACAGTGAAGGCAACCGCATTGCGTTGCAGGCGCACGCAGCTCTGTAGAGCCGAGCCCACGCTCGGCTGTTGTTGGCCCCGCCGCCCAAGCTCAGCCGAGCATGGGCTCGGCGCTACAAGGTCGCGGCGCGTGAGCGCTGCAGCCAGCCATTGATGGCCGGGTCCAGTCGAGGGTCGTCCGGTAGCTGCATGCCGAAGCGCCGTTGCAGCACGTCACGCACATCCCCCACATCATGCAGCGGACGCTTGTCCGGTGCCTGGCCGGGGCGGTACTCGGTGTAGTTGCCGCTGCCGATGGTGCGTCGCCAGTCCGGCCCGGTCAGCGACGCGCGCAGCTGGCCAGGGAAGCTGGAGTCGGGATGGGTGCACACGTACCAGTTGCCCACCACGTTGTCGATCGGTGCCGGCACGTGCAGGTCGAAACGGTACATCGCCCGCCAGCCGTCAGCGGATTCGGCGGACAGCACGAAATCCCCCTCGCCTGGCAGCCGCTGCAGCAGATAGCGTTCGTGCGGCGTGGCCTGCGGCTGCGGATCATGCAGCCGCAGCGGCACGGTCGGGGTCAGGCTGCCGAAACCGGCATCCACCAGCCAGTCATCGCCGTCCACCTGCACGCGCAGCAGCAGGTGGGTCCGTGCGGTCAGTTCGCCGTCCTGGGCAGCCAGCAGCACGCGCGCGCTCAATGGCTGTGCATCGAAGCCCAGCGCCTGCAGCAGCGCCAGCAGGCCGCCGTTGAGTTCGAAGCAGTAGCCGCCACGACGGTCGTCGAGCAGCTTGCGCTGCACGCTGTCCAGGTCGATCGGTACCGCATCGCGCAGCAGGCAGCTGAGGGTCTCGAACGGCAGCACTGCGTTGTGGCGCTGCTGCAGCAGGGTCAGGCCGGCCAGCGTCAGCGGTGGCGGGGCATCCAGCTGCAGGCGCTGCAGGTAGCGGGGGACATCGAGCGTCGTCATGGCGGCACCGGGCGGGAGGGGAGGTCCACTGTGCTCCCCCAACCGGGGTTGAGGTCAAGGGCGCTGGTCGTGTCACGCCAGCGTCGCCTGCACCCGGTACAAAGGCCGCGTCCGCCCGTCACCGCTGGGCCAGGACAACGAAAGTTCTAAAGTTGCCTTGAATCCGGCCGATACAGGTGCGTCCTTCTGCCTGGAGTCTGTCATGTCGGCCGTTGTCCCCCACCTCCGGTCCCTGCGCACGCGGCTTGCGGCGCTGCGCCCGGCGTCCTCCGGCCTGCTGCTGTGGCTGCAACCGCATCGGCTGAGCGTAGCCAACAAGCTCAAGGCGACCTTGTGGGTCTGTGGCCTGGGACTGGTTGCAATCGCCGCCGCCTATGCCTGGACCGGGCATGCCAGCACGCAGGCTGCGCGCAGCCAGGCCAGCTACCAGCGCGGCAGTGATCTGGCCGCGCGCCTGGCCACGCGGGTGGCCGAAGCGCGCCGCCTGCAGATCCAGTATGCACGCAGTTTCGATGATGCCGACCGCGCGCAGCTGCTGGCCACGCAAAAGGCGCTGCAGGACGATCTGCAGGCGCTGCGCACGATGCCGATGGATGCCGGCCGGCGCAAGGCCCTGCAGGCGCTGACCGAAGCTGCAGACGCGTTCTCGCAGGGTGTTGCCGCCCTGTTCGAACGGGGCGACGAGATGGGCCGTGGTGAGGCCGGCCTCGCCGCGCAGCTGCAACAGGCTGCAGACACGCTGCAGGGGCAGGTGGATGCGCAGCAGCGGGATGCGCTGGCGTTGTCCCTGCAGAAGATGCGGCGGCAGGAGGCCCTGCTGCTGCTCGACGGTGATTCCACCCACGCCGACCGCGCCAGCGAAGAAAAGCTGCCGTTCGATCTCGCGCTGGCGGGCCTGCCCGCGGATGCGCAGGTCACCCTGCGCACCGGGATGGATGCGTATCAGGCCGCATTGCTGGGGTATACCGCGGCCCGCGTCGGCCTGGATGTGGAAGCGCAGTCGCTGCTGGATACCGCCGCGCGCGTAGCGCCTGCGCTGGCCGCATTCCAGCAGGCACAGGTGGCGGCGCTGGCCGGGGCGCAGGCACGCCAGCAGGCCGGCGCGCGCACCATGAGCGTGCTGTTCGCACTGACCCTGCTGCTGGTGGCCGGCGTGCTGATCACCAGTCTGGTCCTGGTGCTGCGTGCGGTGCGCCAGCCGATCCAGGACACCCTGCGCTTCGCCAGCGACATCGCTGACGACTGCTTGGACACCACCCTGCGCGTCTACAACGCCAACGACGAGATCGGCCAGCTGGCGCAGCGCCTGGTCGACATGCAGCAGCGCCTGCGCGCGCGTATCGAGACCGAGCGTGCCGTGGCGCGCGGCAACACCCGGGTGCGCCAGGCATTGGACAGTGCACAGACCGGTTTGATGGTGATCGATGCGGAAGGGCAGGTCGCCTACGCCAACCCGGCATTGCTGCAGCTGCTTGACCTGCGGAACGAAGCGCTGGTGGGCAGCGACGCGGTACGCCTGCATCCGGCGTTGGCCAGCCTGGCCGGCGTGCGCCAGCGCGAAGAGCGCGAGATCGGCCATGCCGGCACGCGTTACCAGCTGATTGCCAACCCCGTCATCGATGAAGGGCAATTCCTCGGCGTAGCGGTGGAATGGCGCAGTCGTGCGCTGGAGACCCTGCTGGAAACCGAGGTCGCTGCCCTGGTCGATGCTGCAGCACACGGCGACCTGCACGGTCGCATCGCGCTGGAGGGCAAGCAGGGCTTCGTGCGCACGTTGTCGACCAGCATCAACCGCCTGCTGGCGACGTTTGAAACCAACCTCGGCGACCTGCAGGCATTGCTGGCTGCGCTGGCCCGTGGTGACCTCAGCGTGCGCATGGAGGGTGAGCTGCAGGGCGTGTTCGCGCGCATGCGCGATGATGCCAACGCGACGGTCGCACAGCTGGGCCACATCGTCACCCGCATCCAGCACGCCACCTCCAGTCTCGATACCGGCGTTGGCGAGATCGTTGCCGGTCATCAAGATCTGTCACAGCGCACCGAGCAGCAGGCCGCCAACCTGGAAGAGACCGCCGCTTCCATGCACGAACTGACCGATACGGTCGGTCGCAATGCTGATGCCGCAGGCCGTGCCGACGCGCTGGTCAAGGGAGCGGCTGCGGTGGCGCAGCGCGGCGGCGAGGCTGTCGGCCAGGTGGTGGCGACCATGCAGGGCATCAGCGCGGCATCGCGGCGGATCGGCGACATTACCCAGCTGATCGACGGCATCGCCTTCCAGACCAACATCCTGGCGCTGAATGCGGCGGTGGAAGCGGCCCGTGCCGGTGAGCAGGGCCGCAGTTTCGCCGTGGTAGCCGCGGAAGTGCGCCTGCTTGCACAACGCAGCGCAGAGGCGGCCAAGCAGATCAAGGGCCTGATCGAGGATTCGGTGGCGCGTGTGGGAGAGGGCAACCAGCAGGCCGAACAGGCCGGCACCACGATGGGCGAGATCGTCGGCAGCGTGCAGCAGCTGGCCGAGCTGCTGGCGGGTATCCGCAGTGCGTCGCAGGACCAGCATGCCGGCATCGCACAGGTGAACCAGACCATCGTGCAGATGGAAGCCAGTACCCAACGCAACGCCAGCCTGGTGGAAGAGGCCGGTGCCTCCACGGCGCAGATGCAGGTCCAGGTGCGTGCCCTGGCCGACGCGGTGGGCGCGTTCCGGTTGCGGTCGATGCCGCAGGCGCGCGCCGCCGCGGCCTAGTCAGCCGAGCGTAGGCTCGGCGCTACATCGGCTGCAGGAACACTGTAGAGCCGAGCCCATGCTCGGCTCACACCAGCGTTCGGCGGCAGGAATCAATACACGTCGCGGCGGTAGCGCCCGTTTTCCAGCAGCATTTCCACCGCTTCATCGCCCAGCGCCGTTCGCAGCACCTGGTCCACGCCCTCGGCCATGCCCTGCAACGACCCACAGACATGGATCACCGCGCCGCGCCGCATCCAGTCGCGCAGCGTTCCGGTGGCCGCCTGCAGGCGATCCTGCACATAACCGCCGTCGCCATCGCGCGAGAACGCCAGGTCCACCCGCGCGAGATGGCCATCGGCCTGCCACGCTTCGATCTCGTCGGCGAACAGGAAATCGTGTGCACGCTGGCGCTCGCCGAACAACAGCCAGTGCCCGTGTTCGCCTGCACGGGCGGCTTCGCGCAACAGGCTGCGCAGGCCGGCGATGCCGGTGCCGTTGCCGATCAGCACCATCGGCGCGCCAATGACACGATGGAAACCGGGGTTGCGATGCACGCGGGCGACGATGCCGGCACCGATCGGCGCATGCAACGACAGCCAGCCCGAGCCCAGCCCGGCTCGACCGGAGGCGTCATGCACCAGCCGCACCACCAGCTCCACCACGCCATCATCCGTGCAGGAGGCGATCGAATACTCGCGGCTGGGCAGCAGCGGCTGCCCGGCCAGCCACAGGCAGGCATCCTGCACTGCCAGCGCGGCATCGGCCTCGGGCAGCTCGCGTTCGCTGGCCAGCGCCAGCAGCGTGCGCGGATGGCCATCGACCAGCAAGGGCAGCAGCGGATCCAGCCCATGCGCCTTCAACACGGCACCGGCATGCTGCGCATTGTGGCGGGGCGCGATGTGCAGGATGTCACCCGCCTGCCACTGCACGTCGGCCGGTGCGGCAAGACGGATACGCCAGATCGCTCCACCGACGCTGCCAGGGTTGAGGCGGTCGCGGCCGAGCAGGCGCCACTCATGCATCTGCGTAGCCGCAGGCAGCACGCTGTCATCGGTGACGATGCCGGTGAGCGCACCCAGCTCCTGCTGCCACCGGCGCAGCGCGGGGACCGAGGCGGCATCGACGTCGACGCGCTCGAACAGTGCACGCGCGCCGTTTCCGATCAACCAGCCATCGACCCGGCGGCCGAAGCCGCAGTAGTGCGGGTACTGGCGGTCACCCAGCGCGAGCAGGCCGAACTGCAGGCCCGAAAGGTCCAGCGCTTGTGCAAGCAACTGCCGCGCTGCGCGCCGTGCGGCGTCGGGCGGCTCGCCGTCGCCGAAGGTGCTCAGCACGAACAGCGCGCTCGATGCACGCAGCAGGAGCGCGGCATCGATGCGCGCCAGCGGCAGCACCTGCACCGCATGGCCGGCCGCCTGCAGCTGGGCCGCCGCGCGCCACGCCAGCTGTTCGCCCAGTCCGCTCTGGCTGGCATGCACCACCAGCCACGCTGCGTTGCCGGCGTCGCTGGCCGGCATCGTTAGCGCCTGGCGCAGCCCGCGCGCGGCACGCTGGCTGCGGCGGCGGTCCAGGTACAGCATCCAGCCGGTGATGAAGAACAGGCTCATGCCCAGGCTGCTGAGCATCACCACCACGCGCCCGGGTACACCGAAGTAGCTGCCCGAATGCAGCGCGAACACGCTGGTGGCCAGCCGTCCGCCCGCGCCCTGGCGTGCGTACGGGCGGGCATCGAGAACCGCACCGCTGGCCGGATCGAGCTGCAGCAGGTCATGCGCACGATCGTGGTGGCCGCCGCGCTGCGACGGATCACCGGCCATCACCCGCACGTTCAGCGCCTGCCCGGGCTTCTCCGGCAGGCGCAGGTCAATGAAGCCGGCGCGCACGCCCGGCAGCGCGTACAGCGTGGCTTCAATGCGGTGCAGGTCCAGCGATGCATCGGTGGCAACCTGGTGCTTGGCCGCCGGTGGGACGCCCAGCAGCGTGCTGGCCGCGCTGCGATACCCGTCGAACGACCACCACAGGCCGGTCAGCGCACTCATCAGGTAGATCAGCAGCACCCAGGTGCCGACTACCGAGTGCAGGCTCCACAGGAAGCCGCGCCCGCTGCGTTTCCACTCCACTGCCAGCCAGCTGCGCCAGTGCCACCAGCGTCGTGGCCAGCGCAGGTAGAGGCCGGACAGGGTGAAGAACAGCAGGGCGATGGCACAGCTGCCGGTGATCCACTTGCCGCGTTCGCCCGCGGCAAGGTGGCGATGCAGGTCCTCGACGAAGTCGAAGAACGCCTGGCCGCGCAGGGCGCTGAAGCGCTCACCGCTGTACGGGTCGAAGTACACCCAGTGGTCCTTGCCGCCGGCAAAGCGCGCGACCGACGGCCGCTGTCCGGTGGCATCGATACGCAGGCGTTGCAGGGGGCGTTCGCTGCCGGCCTGGAGCAGCGGCACCAGTTCACTGAGTGCAAGGGGATGCTGTCCGTCGGCATGGTGCTCGGCGATCTCGGCAAAGCCGGGATTGGCGGCGCGCAGCAGCTCGTCCTCGAAGGACAGCACGGCGCCGCTGAGGCCCATCACGGCCAGGACGGCACCGGCGGTAATGCCCAGCAGCCAATGCAGTTGGAACAGGACGTTCTTGAACATCGAAGGAGAGGGGCCCGGGAGGCTGCCGCCCGCATCCTGCGCAACAGCAAATGAGAATTAGTCGCGTAATTCTCCGTGGCGCCCCGGCTGCGGTCAAGCTGGAGGTACCGGCCGGGCGGCACCCGGCACCCGCGGTAGTGCCGGCCGCTGGCCGGCAACCTCAGAAGCAAGAGCCGAAGCAACAGCGGGTTTCCTGTGAGGAGGCGGGGTGGGTCCGGTTGCGGGGGACGGCGCAAGTACGTCCCTGTAGCCTTGGTCACGGCATCCATGCCGCGGACACTCCCTCAACCGGACCCACCCCGCCTTCGACAGTTTCCTGCGATCTGTCGGAACGGCGTTCTGCTTTGGTGGGTGCCGACCGTTGGTCGGCACGGGGTCTGATTCCGTTCTGAATATCGATATCTGACAGATGTGTCGACCAAGGTCGACACCTACCAACAGCCGCGAAGATCTGTCAGAGGTGGGGCGGTGTGGCTGGGCAGGACCGTTGGCGCCATGGATGGCGCCATCGAGCCCCCATGGATGGGTTTACGGCGTGTCCTGCACAGCCGCACCGCCCCGCCATCCCACGGAAATCCGCTTTGGCTCTGGCCGTTGCGGTGGCCTCGGCAGGTGCAGGGCGCAGCCCTGCCGAACCCTCACTTCACCCAGCTGTCGATCTCGCCGTGGGCGAACGGTCCCAGCTTTGCCTTCACCAGCCGCCCCTGCGCATCGAACAGCACGCTGTAGGGCAGCAGCCCCTGTGTATTGCCCAGCTGCACGCTGGCATCGCGCGGGCCCGGTGTCTCGATCACGATCGGGTAGTCCACCGGCACCTGCTGCAGGAAACCGCGCACGTCGTCCGTGGTGTCCAGCGCCAGGCCCAGCACCTGCACACCGTTGTCGCCCTGGGCATCGGCGAAGCGCGCCAGTTCGGGCATCTCTTCCACGCAGGGCGCACACCAGCTGGCCCAGACGTTGATCAGCAGCGGCCGGCCGGCGAAGTGATCGCGCAGGACCAATGGCTGACCCGCCAAGTCCGGCAGTGTCAGCGTAGGCAACTGATCGCCCACCTGCAGCGTGGGCTTCACGGCCGTCGCCCTGGAAGCCGTTGCTGGCGCGGCAGGTGCTGATGTGCCGGGTGACAGACGATGCCCGGCCCACAGGCCGAGGCCGGCGGCCAGCACCGCTGTCCACAGCAGCGCTGGCCGTTGCCACTTCATCGTGCGGTGCGCAGCAGCGCTTCCTCGACCACCGCCTGGGTCAGCAGGGTCGGCAGCACGGTCGGCGGCGCGCCGGGGCCGTACACCACGTACAGTGGTACGCCAACCGCCTTGTGCTCTTCCAGGAACGTGGTGATCTGCGGGTCGACGTTGGTGTAGTCACCGCGCATGTACACCGCATTGGTGCGCTTGAGCAGTTCCTTGAACTCCGGCCGTGACAGCACCGCACGTTCGTTGGCCTTGCAGCTCACGCACCAGTCGGCGGTCATGTTGACGAACACCACGCGGTTGTCGGCGCGCAGGCGGTCCAGCAGCTGCGGCGAATACTCGACCACGTTGTCGCTGGCGGCCTGTGCGGCCCTCGCCGGCGGTGCCAGCTGGGTCACGCCCCAGGCCGGAACCAGCGCACCGATCGCCAGCAGCACGCCGAGCAGGGTCACCGCACGCGAGCCGGTCCAGCGGTTGCGTTCAAACAGCCACAGGCCGAACGCGAACAGCAGCAGGCCACCCAGCACCAGCGCCATGCCGTCCACGCCGCGCTGCTTGCCCAGCACCCACAGCAGCCACAGCGCAGTGGCGTACATCGGGAAGGCCAGCACGTGCTTGAGCGTTTCCATCCACGGGCCGGGCTTGGGCAGGCGGCGTGCCAGCGCTGGCACGAAGCCGATCAGCAGGAACGGCAGCGCCAAGCCCAGGCCGAGGAACAGGAACACGGTCATCGCCTTCAGCGGCGGGGCAATGAAGGCGTAGGCGATCGCACCGCCCATGAACGGGCCGACGCAGGCACTGCCGACCACGCAGGCCAGCGCACCGGTGAAGAAGTCACCGGCCGGGCCGCTGCGGCTGGCCAGCGACTGGCCAAGATTGCCGATGCCGCCGCCGAGGGTGAACACGCCGGACAGGCTCAGGCCCACCGCGAACATGATGTAGGCCAGCGCCGCCACCACGCCCGGGTGCTGCAGCTGGAAGCCGATGCCGACGGCGTTGCCGATCGCACGCAGGCCTACCATCAGCGCGCCGATCCCCGCGAACGCGACCAGCACGCCCAACGTGTACCAGAGGGCATGGCTGCGCGCGCGCTCGGGGCTCTCGCCGCTCTGCGCCAGGCTCAGCACCTTCAGCGACAGGATCGGCAGCACGCAGGGCATCAGGTTCAGTACCAGGCCACCGGCCAGCGCCAGCAGCAGCACCCAGACGAACGATCGGTCCGGGTTCGGGGTGGTCGCCGGCGGACGCGTGCGTAGGGCGTTGCCATCGCGCGCATCGGCGGCGAACTCATTGCGCGCGCCCTCACTGCCGCTGGCGGCGGGAGCGGTGTTGCCGTCGTTGGGTACGGTCGGCAGCAGGCGCAGCGGTACGCCATTGGCGGATTCACGCGGCGCACCGGCAGCGCCCAGCGCATTGACTGCTTCCTCGCGCACTGGCGCCTGGCCGGTGTCGGCGTTGAGCTTGCCGGCCGGAATCGACAGCTTCACCCGACGGGTCATCGGCGGGTAGCAGATACCATCGGTCTGGCAGCCCTGGAAGGTCACCACCAGGGTGCTGTCGACCGCATCAGTAACGGTGCGGCGCAGCGGCAGCGGCACTTCCACCTGGTTGAAGTACACCGAGACATCGCCGAAGTGCTCGTCGCGATGCGACTGCGCGGCCGGCCAGCGCGGCTTGTCGGCGAGCACGCCGGCGCTGCCTTCCAGCTTCAGCGAAGTGCGGTCGCGGTACAGGTAGTAGCCGGGTGCCGGGCTGAAGCGCAGCAGCAGGGTGTTGCCGTCGCTGGCGATGGCATCGAAGCCGAACGCCTGTTCCGACGGCAGCGGCAGCGCCTGGCTGTTGTTGGCCGCGCCCGGCAGGCGCAGGCCACCGCTGTTGCCGGCACCGGCCAGCGGGTTGTTGAACGGACTGGCGGCACCGGTACGCGCGGCAGGCACCGCGGCCGCCGCACCGGCACCCGGCAGGGTGACCTGCACCACGCGCTTCTGCGGTGGGTAGCAGACGCCGGCATCGGCGCAGCCCTGGTAGCGTACTTCCAGGCTGATGGTGCCGGCGGCGTCGGTCGGCGTGCCGGGCAGGGTGGCCTGCAGGCGCTCGCGATAGGTTTCGACCTCGCCGAAGAAATCATCGTGGTGCCTGTCACCCTTGGGCATCTGCAGCGTGCCGGCATTGAAGGCCGGATCCGCCTTGACGCTGGTGCGGTGGCGATACAGGTAGTAGCCCGGTGCGATCTTGAACTGCAGTTGCACCTGGCCCCGTTCGGGGGCAGTGGCGGTCAGCGCGAACGCCTGGTCCACCGGCAGCAGGTCCTTCTCATCCAGGGCCAAGGCGGGCAGCGAGAGCCACAACAGGGCGCACAAGGCAGCGCCACGCGCAAACAGAGTCTTCAATCAGTGTCCTCCCGGGTCTGTGCCCGGATCCAGTCCAGATATGCCGGCAGGCCGGCCCGGGTTTCGACCGCGATGCACTCCGGGAGTTCATACGGATGCAGTTCGACGATCCGGGCGATTGCGTCATCGACGCGGCTCGCGGTGGTCTTTACCAGCAGCTGCAGCTCGGCATCGGTGGTCACCTCGCCCTGCCAGCGGTAGGTGGACTGCGCGCCATCAAGGCGGGTCACGCACGCGGCCAGGCGCTCGCCGACCAGCGCGTGCGCGATGCGCTCGGCACTGGCCCGGTCCGGGCAGGTGGTCAACAGCAGCAGGACGGGATCGACGGTCGGCATGACCGTCGAGTATAGGGCCGCCGCCGGGTCTGGGCCCGGCGGCGGCAGTGGACCGCAGCGTTGCGCGGTCAGTTGGCCAGCTGGCAGGTGGCTGGCTTGGCCGAGGTGAACAGGGCCGGGGTGGCCCACTCGGGGTGATCGATGAAGGGGTTGCGATTGCCCTGGAAGCTGTAGACCACGTCATTGCGGGCACGCTCGGCATCATCCGGCGGATCGGACAGGTGCCAGTCGATCAGCGTCGACAGCAGGCCCATGTAGGCCGGCGAACTGCTGGTCTTGACGATCTTGCTGCGGTCGTCGGTCAGCTCCAGGTCCGGCTCGGACTGACCGGTGGCCGCATCCTTGCCACCCTCATAGCGGATCGCCATGTACATCACCGCACGCGCCATGTCGCCCTTGCGCTTGCCCCACACCTCGAAGGTGCCGGTGTTGCCGTCCGGCGTGCGCACCCAGTTGGAATTGCCCGGGTAGCCACCGCTGCCGCCGCCCTGCCCATTGTTGGCTTCGGTGGCACGCTCGCCGCAGCTGGCATCGCACTTGGCGAACGGCTTGTTGCCACGGTCGGCGTTCCACTGCGCGTCGGTCAGGTACAGCATGTGGGTGTCGGTGTACGGCGCGTAGGGCAGGCCCTTGTCACCGGTGGTGGTGGCAAAGCCCAGCGAGTTCGGCCAGGTGTGCTCGCGGTTGTAGGTCAGGCCGCTGCCGGTGCCCGCACGATCACTGACCTTGGCGTAGCTGCGGTTGCGGTAGGCATCGAGGATGCGGTTCGGGTTGTTCGGATCCTCGTCGGCGATTTCCAGGATGGTCCAGGTGCTGGTGCCCGAGCCGCTGTACGGGTAGGCGGTGTGGCCCTTGATGGTGGCGTGCAGCGAGCAGCGCAGCTGGCTGGGGCTGCTGGTGTTGACCCTGGAGTAGTAGCCGGCCGGCACGCCCGGGTTGCCCGGGTCCGGATTGCCGCCGGTGCTGGCCACGGTGAAGGCGATGCGGCTGTCGGCGGCCGGATGCGCGCCCTGCAGGTCGGTGATGCGCGCGGCGCGGATGTCGAAGCGGCAGGCTTCACCGGCCACCAGCGCGGTATTGGTGGACAGCTTCACGCTGCGGCCGCTGGCCGGGAAGGTCAGCGGCACGCTGCCGGAGGTGCCGCAGCTCAGGGCGAAGGCGCCACTGGCCAGGTTCACCGTCTCGCTGAACACCACTTCCAGGTCGGCGGCAGCGGGGAAGGTGCTGCTGCCCTGCGCCGGGGTGGTGGTGGAGACTGACGGCGGCGTGTTGGGGCCTGGCGTGCCACCGCCGCTGAAGGTCTGGCCGTTGTTGCAGCTGCCGAACGTCTGGCCGGCCGATTCGGCCCAGGTGAAGTGGGCGTACTGGCTGCCGCTGCCGGTCAGCTGCAGCGAGGTGCCCGGCGCGGTGCTGTTGCTTTCGGCCACCGGGATGTTCTGGCTGGTCATGCCGGCAGCAGGGCCACCGGAGGCGGTGATGGCACCCTCGTAGCTGAGGAACTGGACCACCTTGCCGCTGGCATCGACCAGCGCGATGCCGTCGTTCGGTCCGTTCTGGATGCCGTTGGTCGGATAGTTGACCACAGCGATACTGGCGCTGCCGCAGCCGGCGGCGGTGCCGGCCGGGACCGGGGTGTTGGCATAGACGGTGGCGGCCGACGGATTGCTGCCGTTGTAGAGGTACAGGCGATAGCCGGACAGGTCCTCACCGGCAGTGGCTACGACCTCGATCGCTTCGCCGACGTCACCGGCGGCGGTGCTGTCGTCGTAGTGCAGTTCGTTGATGAAGACCTCGGCCTGGGCCGGCGCGGCGGCCAGCGCCAGCAGGCAGGCGGCGGCAAGCGGGGACAGCAATCGCATCGACTACTCCTTGTGATTGGGAATGCCTGACCGAGCCTAAGGCCGATCCAGTGACACTTTGCCGTAAATGAACGTCAGATATCTGACAGTGCGACGCTTGTCACCGAAATTGTCCAGGACCGACGCCTGGCCGACGCGCGCGGGCGGAAAAATTTTTTTCATTCCGCCCTTGAAAGGGGACGGCGGGGCTCCATCTCTGCCCTGCTCCCGACGTTGTCGGGTTTCTTCACGTGCGGTTCTGGCACTCGCCTGGGGCGAGTGCTAACATCGCCGGACTTTTTTAGACCAATCAATCACTTAAGAGGTCTCCTATGAGCATCAAGCCGCTGCACGACCGCGTTGTGGTCAAGCCGATCGAAGCCGACGAAATCTCCGCCGGTGGCATCGTCATCCCCGACTCGGCCAAGGAAAAGTCCACCAAGGGTGAGGTCGTGGCCGTCGGCCCCGGCAAGCCGCTGGACAACGGCAACGTGCGCGCGCCGTCGCTGAAGGTCGGCGACAAGGTCATCTACGGCCAGTACGCCGGCAGCTCGTACAAGAGCGAAGGCGTCGAATACAAGGTCCTGCGCGAAGACGACGTGCTCGCCGTCATCGGCTGAGCCTCGGCGCGACCTGTTTCAACCTGATCCCAAACTCCCAGCCGCCGGGCCTCGTCCGGCGCTACCAATGAGGTAAATGCAATGGCTGCCAAGGATATTCGTTTCGGTGAAGACGCCCGTTCGCGCATGGTGCGCGGCGTCAATGTTCTCGCCAATGCCGTCAAGGCCACCCTGGGCCCGAAGGGCCGCAACGTCGTGCTGGAAAAGAGCTTCGGCGCCCCGACCATCACCAAGGACGGCGTCTCCGTCGCCAAGGAAATCGAACTGGCTGACAAGTTCGAGAACATGGGCGCGCAGATGGTGAAGGAAGTTGCGTCGCGCACCAACGACGATGCCGGCGACGGCACCACCACCGCCACCGTGCTGGCCCAGGCCCTGATCCGCGAAGGCGCCAAGGCCGTTGCCGCCGGCATGAACCCGATGGACCTCAAGCGCGGTATCGACAAGGCCGTTTCGGCTGCCGTCGCCGAGCTGAAGAACATCTCCAAGCCGACCGCCGACGACAAGGCGATTGCCCAGGTCGGTACCATCTCGGCCAACTCGGATGAGTCGATCGGCCAGATCATTGCTGACGCGATGAAGGAAGTCGGCAAGGAAGGCGTCATCACCGTTGAAGAAGGCTCGGGCCTGGACAACGAGCTGGACGTGGTCAAGGGCATGCAGTTCGACCGCGGCTACCTGTCGCCGTACTTCATCAACAACCAGCAGTCGCAGACCGCTGACCTGGATGATCCGTTCATCCTGCTGCACGACAAGAAGATCTCCAACGTCCGTGACCTGCTGCCGGTGCTGGAAGGCGTCGCCAAGGCCGGCAAGCCGCTGCTGATCGTCGCTGAAGAAGTCGAAGGCGAAGCGCTGGCGACCCTGGTGGTCAACACCATCCGTGGCATCGTCAAGGTCGTGGCCGTCAAGGCCCCCGGCTTCGGCGACCGCCGCAAGGCGATGCTGGAAGACATGGCCGTGCTGACCGGTGGCACCGTGATCTCCGAGGAAGTCGGCCTGTCGCTGGAAAAGGCCACCATCAAGGACCTGGGCCGCGCCAAGAAGGTGCAGGTCTCCAAGGAGAACACCACCATCATCGACGGCGTCGGCGACAAGGCCAACGTTGATGCACGCGTGGCGCAGATCAAGACCCAGATCCAGGACACCTCCTCGGATTACGATCGCGAGAAGCTGCAGGAACGCGTGGCCAAGCTGGCCGGCGGTGTTGCCGTGATCAAGGTCGGCGCCTCGACCGAAATCGAAATGAAGGAAAAGAAGGATCGCGTCGACGACGCCCTGCACGCTACCCGTGCAGCCGTTGAAGAAGGCGTGGTCCCGGGCGGCGGCGTTGCCCTGGTCCGCGCGATCACCGCGCTGGCCGGCCTGAAGGGTGCCAACGAAGACCAGAACCACGGCATCCAGATCGCCCTGCGTGCGATGGAAGCCCCGCTGCGCGAGATCGTGGCCAACGCTGGCGACGAGCCGTCGGTCATCATCAACAAGGTCAAGGAAGGCACCGGCAGCTTCGGCTACAACGCGGCCACCGGCGAGTTCGGCGACATGCTGCAGTTCGGCATCCTGGACCCGACCAAGGTGACCCGTTCGGCGCTGCAGAACGCGGCCTCGATCGCCGGCCTGATGATCACCACCGAAGCCATGGTTGCCGAAGCTCCGAAGAAGGACGAGCCGGCCATGGGCGGCGCTGGTGGCATGGGTGGCATGGGCGGCATGGGCGGCATGGACTTCTAAGTCCACGCCTCCGGCGGTCGTCGCCGGCCTCGGTCGGCACGCCTTCCCGATGTGATGTAAGGAAGAACCCCGCCGCAAGGCGGGGTTTTTTGTTGCCCGGTTGCCGTCGCCGTAGTGCATCGCTACGCTCGGTGACCATGCCTACCTCGTTCATCGTCGTTGACGACTTCCTTTCTCCCGCCGATGCGCAGGGGTTGCGCCAGGCGGCACTGGGCCTGGACTATCCCGTCCAGGAGGGCGCATTCCCCGGCCGCAATTCACAGCAGCGGCTGGAGCTGGATGGACTGTCCGGCGCGGTCTCGCGACTGGTCAACGAACCGCTGCGGCCGGTCAACCCGCTGCAGTCGCACGGCAAGTTCCGCCTTACCTTTGCCGGCGACATCGGCCGCGCCAAGGTACACGCCGACCACTCGCACTGGTCGGGCATTCTCTACCTGAGTGCACCGGAGCACTGCGAGGGCGGCACCGAGTTCTTCCGCCACCGTCGTACCGGCACCGAACGCATGGCCCTGGATGCGGCGGAGCTGGCCGCATTGGGCTACGCCAACGGCGGCGACATGCATCGCGACATCATCGAGCGCGACAGCAACGACGACAGCCAGTGGGAAATGACCATGCGCATTCCGATGCGCTTCAACCGGCTGGTGCTGCTGCGGCCCTGGTTCTGGCACACCGCCGGGCCAGCGTTCGGTGATCGACCGGAGAATGGCCGGCTGGTGTACCTGATGTTCTTCGAGCAGGCGCGCTGAGGAGTGCCATCCACGCATGGCGTGGATGCTCCCCTCCCAGCCGCGTTCGTCATGCAGGCGTCATCGCACCCTCATTCGACGAATACCTTCGCCGCGCCATATTCCCACTGCCACGGCACGCCGGTATCGCCCAGTACGAATGCCACCAGTGCCGGGAACGCAGCTTCCGCCCGTACATCGTTGCCCAGAATCACCACGCAGCGTCTGTAACGTTCGATGCACACCAGCGTGTTGCCGACCGCATCGTCGTGGCCACCCTTGTAGAAGCCCGCGCCCTGCGGGCCGCGGAACGTCACCACGCCCAGGCCCGCAGCCAGATCCTTGCGTTGCTGCGCCACGGGCAGCTCTGGCTGCAACGTGGGGAACTGGCTGGCGGTGGTGATCGGCAGCTGCGGCCGCACCAGTTCCCTGCGCATTGCAGGCGACAGCCCATCGCCGCGGACATAGCCGGCGGCGAAGCGCGCCATGTCGGCGATGGTGGTATCCATCGAACCGGCCGCACGCACGCGGCTGCGTTCATCGTGCGGCTCGGCCGTGCCTTCCGCCGTCCAGCCATCGGCCAGGTTGGCGGCGAAATCCTCACGCCACATCATGCTGGTGCGGACCATGCCGAAGCGGTCGAATACCTGCCGCTGCATCAATGCGCCCACGTCCTGGCCAAGCCGTCCACGCTCGATCACGAACTGCAACAGGATCAGCCCTTCGCCGGAATACCCATAACGACTGCCCGGATCGAAGTGGAACTTCAGGCGGCCATCGGGTTCCAGGAACCCGAAGTTGGCAAAGCCACTGGAATGGTTGAGCAGCAGGCGCGGAGTGAGCTGGCGCCAGCGCGCATCATCGGCCAGTACGCTGTAGTCGGCGTACTTCTTCGGCTCTGGCGGGTAGTCCGGCAGCGGCTTGTCCAGCGCCGTGGCGATGCTGGCGTCCAGCTCGATCCGTGCGTCCTGGGCAAGCTGTGCGACCAGGTGGCCGAACGCCATCTTGGTCAGCGAGGCGGCGTACATCACGGTATCGGTGCGCAGCGGCTCGCCTGCGGCGTTGCGTTCGCCGTAGGCGGCCACGTGTACCACCTTGCCGCCATCGATCACCGCCAGCGCCATCCCGCGCGCATGCGCCGCCTGCATCAGCCGCTGTGCTTCGGCATCGATGCGCGCGGGCGAGGGTAGCGGCGGCGCGGCCAGCACGGCCGGCGGGAGCAGCGTCAGCAACAGCAGGACAGCACGGCGCATGCGTGGAACTCCTGGCAGGACGTGGCGCGATGCTACGCCTGCCAGGTCCCGCCGTCATGCGCCGGACGTCAGCCGGGTCGGCGCAGGCAGATCCGCGCGGCACCCGCACCGATGTCCACCTGGCCATCGCGCATCGCGTCGGCACCGAGGATCAAGGCCGGTCGCGCCTCCAGGCCGATCGCCCTGAACACCGGCAGTTCGCTGATCCGGACCTCCATCGGCGGGTGCTGCCAGTTGCCGCCGGTCATGCCGGGCAGGGTGTACAGCCAGGTTGCCTGTGCACCGCCACCCAGCCCCCCAGTGCCCTCTTCACGTGCACGCACCCGAGCATCGCTACCGTCGGTGCGCAGGCCCAGTGCGCGGGCTGCTTCGGCGTTGAGGACGGTTTGCGCGGCACCGGTGTCGACCACGGCGATGGCGTCCACGCCGGGCGTACCCAAGGCAAGCGTGATGAAGCCGAACTGGCGCAGGCCTTCATTGCGGCCGGGCAGCGCATTGGGTTGGCAACCCGGTCCTTCCAGGTCCAAGCCGCCGGGTGTCCACAGCGCCAGTTGATTTCGGCCGAAGTCCCAACGGGTGTCCCAGCGCCCGGTCAGGTCGTTGCCGATCAAGCCGTCAATGGCCGGATCATCGCCCTTCGCCAGCGATGACAGGTCGACCTGCATGCCACTGGCCTTCAATTGCCAACTGCCCAGCTGCCACGCTGTGCTGCGCATGCGCTGCAACCGCGCCGTCTTCGCGCTCGCGCCCTGGGCCTGCGACACTGCCGCTTCCGCATCCTGCAAACCGTAGCGCCGCACTACGCGTGCATCGACCAGGGTTGACCCGGCGGCACTGTCGACCACGAAGCGCAGCGGCTCGGAACGCCCATCCAGCGAGACCGCAACTGCCGGATGACCGCCCTGCATCCACATCGGCAGGACGTGCTCGGCGGCATCGGAGGCGAGCGCGGGCAAGGGGATGGCGAACAGAGGCAGCAGGAACAGGCGCAAGGGGAGACTCCGCAGTGATCGTGGGCGACCATTGGCGCGCAGCGGCGTATCAACGCGATATCTGCATTGATACCGTCCTGATACACAGGTGCGGGATACTGGGGCAATGAACACTCCCATCCGCGTCATCGTCGTCGATGACGATGCCAGCATTCGTGACGCCATCGCCGACCACCTGCTGCTGCACGGCTACCAGGTGCGTGTGGCGGCGGATGCAACAGCGCTGGACGTGTTGCTGCAGGTTGAACGACCTGACCTGATCATCCTCGACTGGATGATGCCCGGTGAGGATGGCCTGTCGGTATGCCGCCGGCTGCAGGCGCGGGCGATCCCGATCCTGATGCTGTCGGCGATGGGGGCCGCGCCGGATCGCGTGATCGGCCTGGAGATGGGCGCGGACGACTACCTGGCCAAGCCGTTTGACCCGCGCGAGCTGTTGGCGCGGGTGCGCGCGCTGCTGCGCAGGCAGGACAAGCTGCGCGCACAGGTGGCCAGCGAGCTGCGGTTTGATGGCTGGCGATTGCTGCCTGACCAGCGTCGCCTGTTCGCGCCGGATGGTGCCGAACTGGCGCTGAGCCGCGGTGAATTCTCCCTGCTGCTGGCACTGGCTGAACGTCCCGGGCGGGTGCTGGCGCGCGAGCAGCTGCTGCAGTTGAGTCGCGGAGAAGCCAGTGACAGCGTGGACCGTGCCGTCGACCTTGCGATCAGCCGCCTGCGCCGCAAGCTCGGGCAGGCCGCGTCCGGCGCTGAAGCCCTTGTGCAGACACTGCGCGGTGAAGGGTACCGCTTCAACGCGGAGGTAGGGGTGTTGTGAGCAGCCGGTGGTCGACCACCCGCTGGATCGCGATGCTGGCCTTGGCCAGCCTGCTGCTGGCAACCCTGGTCAGCGTTGCGGTAGTGGGGTGGATGCCCCGGCCCGCGCCGCCACCGATGCGGCTGGACCATGCGATGCAGGTGCTGCGTGGGGAACAGGCGCCGGCGCGACTGGGATTGCATATGTCGACGCAGGACGCGCCACCCCGGGGCAGCGCCAGTGACTGGCTCACCCAGTTGGCGGCGGTGCAGATGGACCTGCCGGCCAGGAATGTACGCCTGGTGTGGAAGGGGCAGGGCAGGGCGCCCGATGTGCAGGTCATCGAGGGTGGCGCGGTATTGGACGCCTCCGCTCGTGCTGGCGTGCTGAAATCGCAGGCCGCGTTGCTGACCGCCATGCAGTGGCCGCCGTTCGAACTGGGGATGCGGCAGGCCGATGGCCGATGGCGGGTGGTCGGCAGCGACCACAGTGACCTGGCGGCCTGGCGCCGCCAGGTGATGCTCGCCCTGCTGGGCGGTGCGATCCTGCTGGCACCTCTGGCGGCGTGGGCGGCGATCCGGCTGGGGCGCCCGCTGCGACGCCTGGCTGAAGCCAGCGCACGGGTCGACCTGCAGGCTGAAACGCCATTGCCTGATGACGGTCCACGCGAAGTGCAGGTACTGGCCACAGCGATCAGCACCGGTCGCGAACGTCTGCGCGCCCAGGCAAGGGACATGACGCATATGCTGGCGGCCGTGGCGCATGACCTGCGCACGCCCCTGACCGGCCTGCGCCTGCGCGCGGAGTTCGCTCCCGCTCCACAGGCCGCCAGGATGGTGGCAGACATCGAGCGCATGGATACGATGATCGAGCAGGTGCTCGACTACGCACGCGGTGAGCTGCAGCCGTTGCAGATGCGCATGCTGGATCTTTCAGCGCTGCTGGAGGAGTGCGTGCAGGCGGCGCTGCTGCGCGGGGTCGACATTTCCCTTCAGGGCCCGGATACGTTGCCTTGGCATGGCGATGCGCTGCTGCTCCGGCGCGCGGTCGACAATCTCATCGACAACGCCGAGCGCTACGCGGGTGCCGTGGAGCTGTGGGTCGCCATGGCGGGTGACGGGGTTCAGCTGGACGTGATGGACCGCGGCCCTGGCATCGCCGAGATCGATCGCGCACGCCTGCTGCAACCGTTCCAGCGTAGCGAGGGCTCGCGTAGCCGCGCCACCGGGGGCGCCGGACTTGGACTGGCCGTGGCTGCCAACGTGGCAAAGCGCCACGCGGGCGAACTCCAGCTGCTGCACCGCGAGGGCGGGGGACTGATCGCGCGGCTGCTGCTGGGACGCACTTCCTGAGTCAACTCCGATTTGCTTCCACTGGCTACTCCCCCATATGATTAGGCGCCTAATCATGCTGTGAAGAAAGGATGATCGAAGCCAAGCATCAGGCGTTGCTGGAGGAAGCGCAGCGGCGCGGCCACGCCAATATCGCGCAGCTGCGCCTGTGCTTCCAGCTGCTCTCGTTGTCCTCGTCGATCGATCGCGACTGCGCTGCACGGTTGGCACCGCACCGGCTCAGCGAGGGTCGCTTCATCGTGCTGTTCCTGCTGCACGGGGCCGGCGGCGCACTGGCGCCGCACGCGCTGGCCGAGCGCGCTGGCGTGACCCGGGCCACCATCAGCGGCCTGCTCGATGGCCTGCAGCGCGAAGGCCTGCTGCAGCGTCGCAGCGATGGCGAGGATGGCCGTCGTCTGCAGATCGTGTTGACCGCACCGGGCAAGCGTTTGGCCGAATCGCTGTTCGAGCAGCACACACAATGGATCAGCGGCCTGTTCAACGGCCTGGATGCTGATGAACGGCAGCAGCTGTCACAGCTGCTGCGCAAGGTCTGGCAGCACACGGACACCGGGCGGGAAGCCTCCGCATGAGCACGCCCATTCACGCGCAACGGCTGCGTGCACTCAACAGCGGTGATGCCGCTGCCACGCATCTGGCCGAATGCCTGGCAGTGGATTTCGCCGCACTGCTACAGGGGGTGGCACCTGTGCTCGAGCCGGAAGCGCTGCAACGTATGCGCAACGCCTCCGGCAAGGGCATCACCCAGCGCATGGCGCTGGCGGCGCGGTTGCTGCGCGAAGCCGGGCAGGGTGATCCCGCGCGCTGGCAGGCACACGCATCAGACACCGTGCGTGGCTGGGCCTGTTACCTGATTGGCAGCGATGCCGGCGCGGCGCTGCCGGCCAAGCTGCGGGCGATGCGTTCGCTGGCTGACGACCCGCACTTCGGCGTGCGCGAATGGGCATGGCTGGCGCTGCGCAGCGACATCGTTGCCGCACCGTTGCAGGCGCTTGAGTACCTGCAAGTGTGGGCGCAGGAAGCATCGCCTAACCTGCGCCGCTTCGCCTGCGAAGCGCTGCGCCCACGAGGCGTGTGGTCCACGCATATCGTGCTGTTCAAGCAGCATCCAGAACTCGCATTGCCGATGCTGGAAGCAATGGCCAACGACCCGGCGCGCTACGTGCAGGACTCGGTCGGGAACTGGCTCAACGATGCCGGCAAGACTCAACCGCAGTGGCTGCGTGAGCTGTGCGCGCGGTGGCAACAGCAGCACCCTGGCGATGCCAATGCCTACATCCGCAAACGCGCCCTGCGCTCGTTGCGGTAGTGCCGGCTGCCGGCCTGCAATCTCATCAACCTCAAGGAAGACCTTCCATGTCCTACACCCTCATCGAGCTCTACACCGCCACCCCGGCCTGGACCGCTCTCCCGCCTGACCAACGCACCGCCTTCTTCACCCGCATCGGCGCAGGCATGCAGCAGTTCGATCCGGTTCGCATCGCACCGGTGGCGATGGGGCGTGTCGCGGAGGGCGCAGCGCACGGTGGCAGCGAGCAGTTCTACGCTGTATGGAGGTGCGCGAGCCGGGGAGACGCCGACGCCCTGCTGGAAGGCATTGCCGCCACCGGTTGGCATCAGTACTTCGCCACCACCAATGCCGTCGGCGCAGACGATGGGATGGGGCAGCACCTTGCCGACCTGGCCGCCTTGTAGCAGCGCCTCCGGACGCGCATGGCACATGCGCCTGTCACCCGGACGCGGTAAACAGGACATTGCCCATGTCCATCCGCAGGGAAGTTGATCATGCAGAGCACGCTCCAGGTAACGCTGTACGGCCCGCAGGGTGATACGCCGGCACTGCAGCTGCCGCAGATGGAAGAGCCCTCGGTGGCCATCCCGGAAGCGGTACTGCGCCGGCTGGTGTCCGATCTCTACACCGCCCGTTCCCTGCTCAATCCCGAGCAGCTGGACGAGGCCCGGCAGGAGCTGGACCGCGTGCTGGAGCGCTGGGCCGACATCCACGAAGGCCTGCTGCTGGACGTGGAAGTGCATGGCAGATGAGCGACGTTGCACAGCGGCCACCGCGTGCGCTGCGCAGTCAGGCGCATCACTGAACCGCGCCCCCAGTTGCGGATGAAACATTTTGCACTGCGCAAAAGCTGTGCTATCAATAGATCCCATGAACGCAGCCGCTACCCGCTTTTACTGGTATTACTTTCCGAAGCCACTGGCGGAGGAAGGACTGCGCTCACCCTGAAGAAAGCTTCAGACGCATTCCCGAAAGCCGCCAGCGAACCTGGCGGCTTTTTTCATGCCGCCACGCTGGGGACCCCCAACGTTCCGGAGATCTCCTGCAATGCCCCCGCACACCGACGACCTGCGTATCCGCACCATCGAACCGCTGACACCGCCTGCCCAGCTGCTGGCGATGCTGCCCTGTGACGATGAAGCTTCCGACACCGTCAGCGCCTCGCGCGCGGCCCTGCACCAGATCCTGCACGGCCGCGACGATCGCCTGGCGGTGGTGGTGGGCCCGTGCTCGATCCACGACCCGAAGGCCGCCATCGAGTACGCCCAGCGCCTGAAGCCGCTGCGCGATGCGCTGGCTGGCGAGCTGGAAATCGTCATGCGCGTGTACTTCGAGAAGCCGCGCACCACGGTGGGCTGGAAGGGCCTGATCAACGACCCGGACCTGGACGGCAGCTTCAGGATCGACAAGGGCCTGCGCATCGCCCGTGGCCTGCTGCGCGACATCAACAAGCTCGGCCTGCCGGCCGGTGTTGAATTCCTCGATGTGATCTCGCCGCAGTACATCGCCGACCTGGTGGCATGGGGCGCGATCGGCGCACGCACCACCGAAAGCCAGGTGCATCGCGAGCTGGCTTCGGGGCTGTCGTGCCCCGTCGGCTTCAAGAACGGCACCGATGGCAACGTGAAGATCGCCGCCGACGCGGTGGGTGCGGCATCCAATCCGCATCATTTCCTGTCGGTCACCAAGCAGGGGGGCACTGCCATCGTGTCGACCACCGGCAACCCGGATTGCCATGTGATCCTGCGCGGTGGCAAGCAACCGAACTACGACGCTGGCAGCGTGGCCGAGGCCTGCCAGGTGCTGGCCAAGGCCAAGCTGCCGGCGCGACTGATGATCGATGCCAGCCATGCCAACAGCCTGAAGAACCCCGAGAACCAGCCGAAGGTGATCGACGACATCGCCGCTCAGATGGAAGACGGCGAACAGCGCATCGTGGGCGTGATGATCGAGAGCCATCTGGTCGGGGGCCGCCAGGAACTGGTGGAAGGCCAGCCGCTGGTCTACGGGCAGAGCATCACCGATGGCTGCATCGACTGGGACACCACCGTGACGGTGCTGGAGCGACTGGCTGCGGCCGTGCGCGCCCGTCGCGACGTGAAGGTGTCCGAAGCCGCCTGAGTGCGGCACGTGTGTGGATGGCGGCCAGCGCCTGCGGGGGTGCGGCCGCGATCAGGGCCGGCCGGAGTTGGAGACCGGCCCATCTGCACCGGCGATGCGCCTGGCGCTGCGCATGAGCGACAGCGCCAGGTACATCGCCGGGGTGGTGATGCCGATATTTGTAGCGTCGAGCCATGCTCGACGTGCGCGCGACGCGCGTTGGCTTCCTGCAAAGCGCAGTCGAGCATGGCTCGACGCTACGAAGAGGCTCAATGCACTTCGTCGTGGTACACGAACTTCGGCATTTCCCAGCGATAGTGGATCGCCAGCAGGCGCAGCGCGAAGCCGCCGCCGAGGCAGCACAGGATCGCAGTGGCATCGGCCACGCCCCAATGCAGCAGCAACAGATAGGCCGCACCGGTCAGCAGTGCGATGATCGCGTACAGCTCCTTCTGGAAGATCAGCGGCACCTCGTTGCAGAGGATGTCGCGCAGCACGCCGCCGAACGCGCCGGTCAGCATGCCGGCGATCAGCACGATCGGCATCGCATGGCCGGCCTCGCGCGCGATCGAGCAGCCGATCAGGGTGAAGGCGATCAGGCCCAGGCCATCGAGCACCAGGAAGGTGCGCCGGAAGTGGTGCATCCAGCGCGCCACCCAGGTGGCGATCAGCGCCGCGCACACGGTGAAACCCAGGTACTCGGGATGCTTCACCCAGCCCAGCGGGTAGTGGCCGAGCAGGATGTCGCGCAGCGAGCCGCCCCCGAGGGCGGTGACGCAGGCGATCATGACCACACCGAACAGGTCCATGCGGCGGCGGCCGGCAGACAGTGCACCGGTCATGGCTTCGGCGGAAATGGCGATCAGGTAGATGATGGACAGCAGCATGGGACAGGCTCCGGGCGCGGTGGGGCCGGCCATGCGCAACTGCCACCACTGCCTGCGCAATGACGGGATGACGATGACCGGTGCCGCTCCCGCTGTCCTTTTGCCTGAGAGTTCAGCGGCGTTGGCCGCGTGCCCCTTCGGCGGATCGTCCCGGGCGTGCCCGGTGACCTCTCTCCAGCTCGGCGAGTCGAATGCATGGTTGGTGGGATTCCAGCCCACCGGCCTGAGCGATCATGGGAGCCTGCGCCTTCGGCGGGCACCAGCGCGGCGCCACTCTCCTGCATTCGGGCGCCAGTATATCCGCTGCAGTGCAGCACGGCATAATCCGGGCATGGCCCCGTCCCTCCGCCCGTGGTTCCTGTACCTGCTCGAATGCCGCGATGGCAGCTATTACGCCGGCATCAGCACCGACGTGGATGCGCGTTTCGCCGCCCACCAGGCCGGCAAGGGCGCGCGCTACACCCGGGCCCGGCCACCGCTGCGCGTGCTGGCCGTGCGCGAGTACCCGGACCGGGCCGCCGCCTCGCGGGCCGAGTGGCAACTCAAGCAGCAGCCGCGCGAACGCAAGCTGGCCTGGCTGCAGGCGCCGGTCCTGTAGATCCACGCCACGCGTGGATGGGCTACCCGGCCCATGCGATGATCGCCCCGCGCCCAGAGCTGGAGACCCGGATGTCCACGATCGCCCTGCTGTTCGCTCTTTCCGCCGCAACGAGCCCTGCCCCCGACCCGGCCACCCTCGCGGCCATCGAAGCCACCTGCCACGACTACGTCGACGGCCAGCTGGAGGCCGACCCGCAGCGCGTCGCCCGCTCCCTGCATCCGGACCTGGCCAAGCGCGCTGTGCTCGGCGATACACCCGACGAACGCCTGGGCCTGCGCCGGATGTCGAAGGAAGAACTGGTCTCGCTGACGAAGCAGGGCGTGCTGAAGACGCCGAAGGATCAGTGGGACCGCCGCTGCACGGTGCTGGACGTGACCGGCAACGTGGCCTCGGTGCGGCTGGAAACCCCGTGGTTCGTCGACTACTTCCACATGGGGCACTTCGGCCAGCGCTGGGTCATCGTCAACGCGTTGTGGTACCCGAAGCCGAAGGCGCAGTGAGCGATGCGTGCCGCTGGCAAGGCATGGATCTCCGTCGTCGTGCTGGTCGCCGGCATCGCGCTGCTGCCTGGCCTGCTGTACCTGCTCGGGCTGGCATTGGCAGGCGGTCGGCCGACGCCGGCCGACCGTGCGCCCAGTGGTGTGGCTGCGTGCAGCAGTGAGCCACGGGCGGGATACCAGCCGATGAACCCCTGGCGCTACACCGCCCAGTTCTTCGACAACGACGCGATGAAGAAGGTGCCTGAAGTGGAGCGGGAGGCCTTCTGGATTGCCCGGCGCTACCTGTGGCGGCAACCGCAGCGCGGCATGCTGCGCTGGCAGCTCAGCAGTACCGCATTGACGATCTGGATCACCCGGCATTGGAGTACCGCGCAGATTGCCGACACCGCAAGGAAGGAGGACTTCTGCCGGACCTCGTCGAAACGACGGGTGTCCGGTGGCCCGATGAACCGGTAGATCCACGCCATGCGTGGAGGGTGTTGACCGGGTCCGATCCCTTTCCTGCGGAAAGGGATCGGACCCCGTTGCGTGCAGCCCTACCGCTTCGGCCGCCGGTCGTCGCGGTCATCACCGAAGATGATCCGCGCACTGCGCTGGTAGCTCCAGTACGCGACTGCCCAGTTCAGCAGCACCACGATGCGGTTGCGGAAGCCGATCAGGAAGAACACGTGCGCGGCCAGCCAGAACCACCAGGCCAGCACGCCGGAAAGCTGCAGCCGGCCCAGGTGCACGATCGCGGCCATGCGGCCGATGGTGGCCAGGTTGCCGTAGTCGGCGTACTTGAACGGGCCGGGCTCGGGCTTGCCGTGCAGGCGCGCGCGGATCACCTCGGCCGCGTACTTGCCCATCTGCTTGGCGGCCGGTGCCACCCCGGGTACCGGCTTGCCGTCGGCCTGGCTCAGTGCGGCCAGGTCGCCGGCCACGAACAGCTCCGGGTGACCGGGCAGGGTCAGGTCCGGTTGCACCGGCACGCGTCCGGCGCGGTCCAGTGGCACGTCCAGCGTGCGCGCCAGCGGTGAAGCGGCCACGCCGGCGGCCCAGACCACGGTGCGCGCCGGTATGAACTGTTCGCCGAGCTTGAAGCCCTGGCTGTCGATGTCGCTCACCGGGGTACCGGTCAGCACTTCCACGCCCAGCTTTTCCAGTTGGCGGCGCGCCTTCAGCGAAAGCACATCCGGGAACGAGGACAGCACGCGCGGCCCAGCCTCGACCAGCCGCACCCTGGCGCTGGCCGGGTCGATGTGGCGGAATTCGTTGCGCAGCGTGTGGCGCGCGATCTCGGCCAGGGTGCCGGCCAGTTCGACGCCGGTGGGACCACCGCCGACGATGGCGAAACTCAGCCACGCCGCCTTCTTCGCCGGGTCCGGTTCGGCCTCGGCGCGTTCGAACGCCAGCAGCAGCTTGCGGCGCAGCGCGATGGCATCGTCCAGCGTCTTCAGGCCGGGCGCATCATCGGCCCACTGATCGTTGCCGAAGTAGGCGTGGGTGGCGCCGGTGGCCAGCAGCAGGCTGTCGTAGTCCAGCGTGCTGCCATCGGCCATGCGGATCTGCCGCGCCCGCTTGTCGATGGCCACCACTTCGCCGAGGCGGACTTCCACATTGCGCTGGTGGCCGAGGATGTGGCGCAGCGGTGCGGCGATATCCGGCGCGGACAGGCCGGCGGTGGCCACCTGGTACAGCAGCGGCTGGAACAGGTGATGGTTGCGGCGATCGACCAGGGTGATGCGTATGCGCTCGCGGGCCAGGGCACGGGTGGCCCAGAGACCGGCAAAACCGCCGCCGACAACGACCAGGTGGGGAACGCGCTCGCGACTCATCGACTCACTCCAGTGGGGCATCGGGGGAAGCGCCTGGCATCTTCGCACGGCGGCCACCTGTCACGTCAGCGCCTGCCCGGATCGGCGATACTCGGGTTCAGGCAACGGCCCGTGAGGAGCCCATGAGCGAACCGGAAAAGCGCATCGCCCTGTTGATCGACGCCGACAATGCGCCGGCCTCGAAGATCGACGAGGTCCTGGCCGAAGTCGCCCGCTACGGCGTGGCCAACGTGCGCCGTGCCTACGGCAACTGGAAGAGCCCGCGACTGAAGGGGTGGGAAGCGGTGCTGCATGAGTACGCGATCCGCCCGATCCAGCAGTTCGCCTACAGCAAGGGCAAGAACGCTTCGGACATGGCGATGGTGATCGATGCCATGGACCTGCTGTACGCGCGCAACCTTGATGGCTTCGCCATCGTCTCCAGCGATGCGGACTTCACCCCGATGGTGATGCGCCTGCTGACCGATGGCGTGAAGGTATATGGCTTCGGCGAGAAGAAGACGCCCGAGCCATTCGTCAATGCGTGCTCGAAGTTCACCTACCTGGAGGCACTGGGCCAGACCCATGCCAGCGTGCCCGATGCCGAACAGGCGTCCAGCGAGCAGGCCTCGAACGAGCCGGTGGCCAACGACGATGCGCGTCCACGCAAGAGCGGTGCGGAAATGCGCAGTGACACCCGGCTGGTGAAGATGCTGCGCCGTGCGGTGTCTGCGGCCGAGGGTGAGGATGGCTGGTCGCACCTCGGCCCGGTCGGCAGCCAGATCGGCAACCAGGCCTCGTTCGATCCGCGCAACTATGGCTACGGCAAGCTCAGCGACCTGCTGGCGGCGATCGGCCTGTTCGAGCTGAAGAAGGACGGCAAGTCGTCCTACGTGCGCGCGCTGCCAAAAAAGAACAGGTAGTGCCTGCCGCTGGCCGGCAATGCCCGGATGCCAGATCCCGCATCCGGCACGCACACACCCGTAACGATCAGGCGTATCGTTGCCGCTCGCATTGCCAGCAAGGAAAACCCGCATGTTGAAGATCTGGGGCCGCCGCAATTCCAGCAACGTCCGCAAGGTACTGTGGTGCGCCGAGGAAATCGGCCTGCCGTACGAATCCATCGAAGTCGGTGGCAGCCATGGTGGTACGCAGACGCCGGAGTACCAGGCGATGAATCCCAACGGCCTGGTGCCGGTGATCGAAGACCACGGCTTGCCGCTGTGGGAATCGAACGCCATCGTGCGCTACCTGAGCGCCCGCTATGCACTGGGCACCCTGTACGCTGAGGACCCGATGGAACGCGCCCAGGCCGAGAAGTGGATGGACTGGAGCACGTCGCGGATGGCGCCGCTGTACAGCGACCTGGTCTGGGGCATCATGCGCACCGGGCCGGCCGACCGCGATGAAGCGCGGATCAATGCCGCCATCGTGCGCGCCGGTGACTACCTGGCGATGGCCGACGCTACCCTGGCCAGGCAGCCGTGGCTGTCGGGCGAGAAGTTCGCGATGGGCGACATCCCGCTGGGCTCGCTGGTCTACGCCTGGTACGAGCTGCCGATCCAGCGACCGGAGCTGCCGCATCTGGCTGACTGGTATGCGCGGCTGCGTGAGCGCCCGGCCTACCAGCGCGGCGTGATGTCGCCGCTGACGTAAGGGGTCAGAGCCCTTTTCTGCGAAAAGGGATCCGACCCCAGGGCATCGGGGTCGGATCCCACCCGACGGGTGGGCTCTGACCCCTCAATACAGGTCCGTTGGATCCACATCCAGCGACCAGCGCACCTTGCGTGCTTCCGGCAGCGCATACAGCTGCGGAACCAGCTGCGCGAGCACGCCATGCAAGGGTGGCCGCTGCGGCGCCGACAGCAGCAGCTGTGTGCGCTGGTAGCCCGCGCGCCGCGGCATCGGCGCCGGCATCGGGCCGTACGCCTCCACCACGTTCTGCTCGCCCAGCAACTGCCGCGCAGCCAGCAGGAACGCATTGGCGTGCTCGACCTGCTGCGCTTCGGCGCGCATCAGCGCCAGGTGCGCGAACGGGGGGAACCCTGCGGCTTGCCGCTGGTTCAACTCGGCCTGCGCGAACGGGTGGTAGCCACCGCTCACCAGGGTTTCCAGCAGCGGGTGACCAGGGTGATGGGTCTGCAGCCAGACCTCGCCGGGGTCACGCGCACGTCCTGCACGACCGGCCACCTGGATCAGCTGCTGCGCCAGCTTCTCGCTGGCGCGGAAGTCGGCGGAGAACAGGCCTTCGTCGATGCCGACCACCACCACCAGGGTCAGCTTCGGCAGGTCGTGGCCCTTGGCCAGGATCTGCGTGCCGACCAGGATGCCGGGCTGGTCGCCCAGTTTCGCCAGCTGCTGCTCCAGCGCATCGCGGCGTGAGGTGGTGCCACGGTCGATGCGCACCACCGGGAAATCGGCGAAGGCGGCGGTGAGGTGTTCTTCCAGGCGTTCGGTGCCGATGCCCTGCGGCTGCAGCGCCAGGCTGCCGCAGGCCGGGCATGCCAACGGCGCCGGTTGCCGCGCACCACAGTGGTGGCACTGCAGGCGTCGGCCGCCGCCATGCACGGTCATCGGCGCATCGCAGCGCTGGCAAGGCGCGGTCCACCCGCAGTCGTGGCACAGCAGCACCGGTGCGTAGCCACGGCGGTTCTTGAACACCAGCACCTGCTGGCCACGCTGCAGGTGTTCGCCGATGCCGGCCAGCACATCGGCCGAGAGGCCATCGTGCAGCGGCCGCTTGCGTACATCGAGGATGCGCACGCGCGGTGGCCGGGCATCGCCGGCGCGCTGCTTCAGGCGCAGGTGCGTGTAGCGCCCGGCGTAGGCGTTGTGCAGCGTTTCCAGCGAAGGGGTGGCACTGCCGAGCAGCACCGGAATGCCCAGCGCCTTGGCGCGCACCAGAGCGAAATCGCGCGCGTGGTAACGGATGCCGTCCTGCTGCTTGTAGCTGCCGTCGTGTTCCTCGTCGACGATCAGCAGGCCGGCCTGCGGCAATGGCGTGAAAACCGCCGAGCGGGTGCCGACGATGACCCGCGCTTCGCCTCGGGAGGCGGCCGCCCAGACGCGCGCGCGCTCGTTGTCGTTCAACCCCGAATGCAAGGCGTGCACGGCGATGCCCAGGCGGCCGCGGAAACGTGCCAGGGTCTGCGGGGTCAGGCCGATTTCCGGTACCAGCACCAGCGCCTGCCTGCCCTGCGCCAGGCAATGGATGATCGCCTGCAGGTAGACCTCGGTCTTGCCGCTGCCGGTCACGCCGTCCAGCAGGAACGGCTGGAAGCCGTCGGCAGCGTTGATCGCAGCCACCGCCCCGGCCTGGTCCGGGTTGAGCGTGGGGCCGGGCAGCGGCTGCGCATGCTGCGGTGCCACCGTCATCGCCACGCGCTCGGCCAGTTCGCGCTTGGCCAGGCTGCGTGCAGCGGTGCGCCAGTCGGCCATGCGTTCGCCGAGCACGTCCTCATCCACGATCGCTCCTGCCAGCAGCTCGGCCAGCTGCCGCGGACGGCTTCCGGCGCGCAGCTTTTCGCGCTGGGCGTGGCCTTCGGTGGTCAGCTGCCAACCCCAGTGGTGGGTGTCGGGCAGGGCCTCGCCATGGCGCAGCGGGCCGGGCAGGGCGGTGCTCAGCACCTCGCCCAGTGGCGCATGGGTGTAGCGCGCCAGCCACTGCAGGCTCTGCCAGAGTTCGCCCTGCAGCAGCGGCTGCCGGTCGCACCAGGCCAGCGCCTGGCGCAGTCCCTGGCCGTCGTCGGTCTGGCCGTGGCCGGCCACCACGCCGACCAGCTCGCGGTTGCCGAACGGCACCTTCAGGCGGCAGCCGACCGCGGCCGTGGGGCCATCGCCCTCCGGCGACAGGTAGTCGAACAGGCGGGGCAGGGGGACGGGCAGGGCGACCTGCAGGGTCGGAATGGGTGAAAGCATCGGGCCAGTGTAACGGGCCATGCATGCGCGAATGGCAGGGGGCAGACGTGCCCGGGCGACGACCGTTGAATCATAAATGTCACCTAAATATCGGTGTCCATTGGAGATTCAGTCTTATCCACATGTTCTGTGGATAACGTTGTGCGTTACCGGTCGACGGGAACGCAGGAGGCCGATGGCGACGAGCTCACCCTTGGGTTGGTCAAAAAATCGCCACACTTCAAAGTTATTCAAAATCAACAACTTGAGTGTGAAACATTGCTGAAACAGAGTGAATTCAGCGGCATGCCGCAATTTCCCGCGCGGGGAGCGTGGTGCTGTGCACAACCTGCAGCACGAAGTGCCTGTGGGCGCAAGTCCTACGGGTGCCGATGGGCTGCCGCTATCATGCCGGCAGACCTTTGGAGTGACCGATGACGGCTGTGCCCGCCCCTGTTTCCTCGACCGCGGCCGGCGCGCTGTCGGCGTTCCTGCGTGGCGTCGAACGCCGCGCCCTGGTGGTGGCTGAACTGCAGTGCGGCGATGCCGCGCGTGCCGAGCAGACCCTGGTGGCAGTGATGCGCGCGTTTGCGGCGGTCGCCAGCGACCTGCCGATGGCGCAATGGCCGACCCGCTTCTGGACCCTGCTGGGCCAGCGCCAGGCGCTGCGCGAGCCGGCGGGCGGGCAGTGGGCCCCGTCGTTGGCCGCGTTGGGCGCGATGCCGCCACTTCCACGACTGGCGCTGCTGCTGCGGGTGGGCGGCAGCCTGGACGAGGGCATCGCCATGCGCGTGCTCGACCAGGACGAGGCCGGTTACCAGCACCTGCTGGCCGATGCCTGCCCGCGTGATGCCCAGGGTCGGCCCGATGCCGTGGCCTGGCGCCAGTTGGCCGAGCAGGTACAGGCCCGTGTCCGTGACCTGCCGGCCGCACGCCTGCAGCAACTGCAGCAGCCGGCCGCACCCACCACCCACAATGAAGCACCGGCCTCCAGCTGGCGCGCACCGCAGCGGGACGAGCGTGCGGCCGCCAACGGCAAGCGCCGCCGCGCGAATGCCAGGCCGCGCTGGCGCGGTCCGCTGATCCTGCTGGTGACCGTGGCGGTACTGCTGGCCGCCGCGCTGGGGTGGCGCCACCTGCAGGGACATTCGTTCGGCAGCGATGCACCCTTGCCGGAGGGCGTGGTGGGCGAAGCCGGTCCGGTGACCGTGGAAGCCCTGCCACCGAGCAAGGTGGACGCCAGACCGGACGCGGGCCAGGCGCAAGCCAATGATGACGCAGCGATGCTGGCAGATCGCGACTACCCGCTGGTCGCCGATGCCGACCTGTACGCGTGGACTGCCGCGGGCGGCCCGCTGCCGGTGGATGAATCGCAAGCCAAGCCGAGCCGGCCGGAGCCGGCCAGTGCCACGCTGGAAACGGCTGCCGCCGATGAATAAGTACGTGCTCGCCAGCTTGCTGCTGGCCCTGCCGCTGTCGCTGTCCGCCGCACCGCAGCCGTTGAGCGTGCCGTTGCCGCCACCGGTTCCGGGCAGTTCGCCGGCCACGCCGGCGTCGACCGCTGCAACAGCACCTGCCGAATTCGTCCAGCTGGATGCGCAGCAGCAGCGACAGCGCCGTGCCGACTACGCCGCCTGGCGCGCATTGCCGGAAGCAGAGCGCGAGCGCATCCGTCAGGCGGCTGCGCGCTTCAATTCGCTGCCGGCCGATCAACAGCAGCGCATGCGGCAGCAATTCCAGGCGCAGGATCAGGCGTTCCGCGACGGATGGCGGCTGGGCCCGCAGCTGGGCCTGGAATTCCCCAAGCTGCACGGACTGTTCGGATTCGTGCCACCGGAGCAACGCGAGACCGCGCTGGCCGTGCTGCGCCAGCTCAACCCGGCGCAGCTGGCCCAGCTGGCCCTGGTCGCGCAGCGCACGCCGCCGCAGGAACGCGACACGGTACGCAGCGCCTTCCTCGCCGTGCCCGCCGCCGAGCGCGACAGCTGGCTAAAGCGCCAGGCCGGCCAGTAGAAAAGGGGACGGAGGGGATTAAGTCGTATCAGGCCAGTCAGTGCCGAATGCGACTTAATCCCCTCCGTCCCCTTTTTGCTTGGGGCGGCTGAAACCCAGCATTCACGCCATGTCATGGGAATGCAGGCGCCGCCCGCGTAAGATGGGCGCCCGCAACCCGGTGCCTGTGCCCTTCGCGCGCAACCGCAGTTCGCGTCAAGCACCTTATGTCTACTGCAACCTCCACGCCGCGCTTCAGCAAGGAAGTCGGCGCCACCGGTCTGCTCGCCCTGCCGCTCGTGCTGGGCCATGTGTCCACCGGTCTGATCTCCTTCGTCGACAACGTGATTGCCGGCCACCACGCTACGGCGACCCTTGCCGCAGTCACCATCGGTACGGCGTTGTTGTGGCTGCCAATGCTGATTCCGATCGGCACCCTGATCTCGCTCACCGCTTCGGTGTCGCAGCTGCACGGCGCCGGCCGCGAGCGCGAGATCGGCCCGCTGTTCCGCCAGGCACTGTGGCTGGCGCTGGGGCTGGGGCTGATCATGTTCACCTTCCTCACCGTGGTGCCGCCGCTGCTGCCGGCCTTCGGCATCGCGCCGGACATCGTGCCGGGGGCGACCGCGTTCCTGCATGCGGTGCGCTGGGGTGGCCCGGCGCTGACCCTGTACTTCTGCATGCGTTATCTCAGCGAGGGCATGCACTGGACGCTGCCGACCATGCTGCTCGGCTTCGGTGGCCTGCTGGTGCTGGCACCGATGGGCTACGTGCTGGCCAATGGCAAGCTCGGCTTCCCGGAGTTAGGGGCCGAGGGCCTCGGCATCGCTTCGGCGGTGATGATGTGGCTGCAGGCGACCGCATTCGCCCTGTATCTGTGGCGGACCAAGCGCTTCGCCCATCTGCAGCTGTTCTCGCACTTCGAGGGACCGCGCTGGAAGGCGATCTGGGAGCTGCTGCGCACCGGCCTGCCGATCGGCATCACCGTGCTGATGGAAGGCGGCCTGTTCATCGTCACCGCCTTGCTGATCGGCCGCCTGGGTGCCAATGAAGCGGCGGCACACCAGATCGCGATCAACGTCGCGCAGCTGTGCTTCATGATCCCGATGGGCGTGGCCGAGGCCACCACCGTGCGCGTCGGCCATGCGGTCGGCCGTGGTGACGGCTTCGGCGTGCGGCGTGCGGCGTGGGCCGGTTACGCGATCATCATGGGCACGCAGACGTTGTCAGCGGCGGTGCTGCTGTTCGGCCACGATGCCATCGTCGGTGTGTACACCAACGACCTGGCCGTGGCCGGCCTGGCCTCGACCCTGCTGCTGTACGCGGCCACCTTCCAGTTCCCGGACGGCATCCAGGTGCTGTCGGCGGGTGCGCTGCGCGGCCTCAAGGACACCCGCGTGCCGATGTTCATCGCCATGTTCGCGTACTGGGGCCTGGGCATGCCGCTCGGCGCCGGGCTCGGCCTGGGGCTGGGCATGGGCCCGCAGGGCATGTGGATCGGCCTGATCGTCGGCCTGACCGCCGCTGCCATCCTGATGGGCTGGCGCCTGCGCCGCAGCAGCCAGCGCATCGGGCAGTCCGCGCTGTCCTGATCTTCCTGCCCGCCATGCCGACCCATGGCGGGCGATCCCCTGACTTGTGTCCGATGCCGCATCACGCGGCACCGGCTATGCTGGTACCACGGCAAGAAGCCATCCGGAGCGTTCCATGAATCAACCCGTGCCCCCGCTGCCCCCGGCGCGTCGCAACCCCGTCGCCAGTTTCTTCATCGGGCTGTGGGACGTCATGAACTTCACCCGCCGGTTGATCCTCAACCTGGTGTTCTTCGGCCTGCTGTTCCTGCTGCTGGTGATGTTCGTCATCGCCGCCGGCATGGGTGCCGGTGCCAGCAAGTCGCTGCAGGACCGCACGACGCTCGTGATCGCGCCGGAAGGCCGCCTGGTCGAGCAGTTCAGTGCCGATCCGGTCAGCCGCGCACTGGCCAAGGCGGTGGGTGACAACGGTGCCGAAGAGATCCAGCTGCGCGATCTGCTGCGGGTGATCGAGTCGGCCAAGGACGACAAGAAGATCGAGCGCGTGGTGCTGGAGCTGGACAAGCTGCAGCCGTCCGGCTTCGCTTCGCTGCGTGAAGTGGCCGCCGCGCTGCAGGATCTGCGTGCCTCCGGCAAGCAGCTGGTGGCCTACAGCGAGAGCATGGGCCAGTCGCAGTACCTGCTTGCCGCGCAGGCCGACGAGGTCTACCTGGACCCGATGGGTTCGGTCGTGCTCGAAGGCCTCGGCCGCTACCGCCAGTACTTCCGCACCGGCCTGCAGGACAAGCTGGGCGTGGACGTGCACCTGTTCAAGGTGGGCGAGTACAAGTCCGCGGCCGAACCGTACGTGCTTGACGCCGCGTCGCCGGCCTCCAAGGAAGCCGACCTGTTCTGGATGAACGATGTGTGGCAGCGCTACCTGGGCGACATCGCCAAGGCGCGCCGCCTGGATCCGGCGCAGCTGGCTGCCGGCATCGACACGCTGCCGGAAGGCATTGCCGCCGCCGGTGGCGACCTGGCCAAGTTCGCGCTGCAGCAGAAGCTGGTGACCGCGCTGAAGACCCGCGAGGAATTCGAGGATCTGATGATCGAGCGCGGCGTGGCCGACGAAGACGCCGACGGTGGTTTCCGCAACGTCGACTTCGGCCGTTACCTGGCCCTGCTCGACGCCCGCCGCAACCCGGTGGACTCGCGTCCGCAGGTGGCCGTGGTGGTGGCTGCCGGCGAGATCAGCGGTGGCGACCTGCCGGCCGGCCGCATCGGCGGCGAGTCGACCTCAGCGCTGTTGCGCGCCGCGCGCGACGACGACAACGTGAAGGCCGTGGTGCTGCGCGTCGATTCGCCGGGCGGTGAGGTGTTCGCCTCCGAGCAGATCCGCCGTGAAGTGGTGGCGCTGCAGGCCGCTGGCAAGCCGGTGGTGGTGTCGATGGGCGACCTGGCTGCCTCCGGTGGCTACTGGATCAGCATGAATGCCGATCGCATCTACGCCGATCCGTCGACCATCACCGGTTCGATCGGCATCTTCGGCATGGTACCGAACTTCAGCCGCGCGCTGGACAAGATCGGCGTGCACACTGACGGTGTCGGCACCACCCGTTTTGCGGGTGCATTCGATGTCACCCGCCCGATGGATCCGGCCGTGGGACAGGTCATCCAGTCGGTGATCAACAAAGGCTACGCCGACTTCACCGGTCGCGTCGCCGACGCGCGCAAGAAGCCGGTCGAGGCCGTGGACGAGGTGGCCCGCGGCCGCGTGTGGAGCGGTGCACAGGCCAAGGAACGCGGCCTGGTCGATGCCTTCGGTGGCCTGAAGGATGCGGTGGCCGATGCGGCCAGCCGCGCCAAGCTGGGCAAGGCAGATGCCTATCGCGTGCGCTACATCGAGAAGGCAGCCACGCCGTTCGCGCAGTTCGTCAGCGGTTTCGCTGGCAGTCGTGCCGGTGCCTGGATGCTGTCCGATTCGGGCATGGCGCGGATGATGCTGGCACGCACGATGCCGGAAGTGGACACTCAGTTGCGCTTCGTCGAGAACGCGGCCCGCGAAAAGGGCAACGGCGCACCGGTGAAGGCGCTGGCGTACTGCTTCTGCGGGTTCTGACCGGCAACGCTATCGAATGAAAACGCCCGGCTCAGGCCGGGCGTTTTCGTTCATGGGGTCGGATCCCTTGGCTTCGCAAAGGGCTCTGACCCCACCGGTCATTGCGCCGCGTCGGCCTCGGCCTTGCGCTCACGCGCGGCAGCATCATCGACGGTTTTCTGCACGTCCTTGGCGCGGTCCAGCGGCTCGTTGATCGCACGCGACATCGCTCGTGGCACCGGTGGCTTCTCCGGGTTCGGCGTGGGCGGCCGCTGGCAGGCCGCCAGCAGCAGGCTGGCCAGCAGCGACGTGGACAGGATCAGGATGCGCATGGCGGCTCTCCGCGGTGGGCGTATGGGCAAGTGTCGCATCCCCGGCCGAGCGCCGCCGTGAGCGCGTATCCTTGCAGCATCGAAATGCAGTGGGCGCGGCCCCGGAGGACACATGACCCAGCAACGGTGGCGCCTGGACGGCCAGACGGCCCTGATCACCGGCGCCAGCGCCGGCATCGGCCTGGCCATCGCGCATGAATTGGCGGGGCTCGGCGCCGATCTGATGATCGTCGGCCGCGATATCGACATGCTGGAGACCGCGCGCGACGAACTGCTGGATGTGTATCCGCAGCACCAGGTGCATGCGCTGGCCGCGGACGTCTCCGATGACGAGGACCGCCGCCAGATCCTGGACTGGGTGGAAGACCACAGTGATGGCCTGCACATCCTGGTCAACAACGCTGGTGGCAACGTCACCAAGGCGGCCACGGAGTATTCCGAGGACGAGTGGCGCAAGATCTTCGAAACCAACCTGTTCTCGGCCTTCGAGCTGTCGCGCTACGCGCATCCGCTGCTGGCCCGGCACGCGTCGTCGTCGATCGTCAATGTCGGCAGCGTGTCCGGGCTGACCCACGTGCGCAGTGGCGTGGTCTACGGCATGACCAAGGCCGCGATGCACCAGATGACCCGCAACCTGGCCGTCGAGTGGGCCGAGGATGGCATCCGGGTCAACGCGGTGGCGCCCTGGTACATCCGCACGCGGCGCACGTCCGGTCCATTGTCGGACCCGGACTACTACGAGGAAGTGATCAACCGCACGCCGATGCGCCGCATCGGTGAACCGGAGGAAGTGGCCGCAGCCGTGGGCTTCCTGTGCCTGCCGGCGGCCAGCTATGTCACCGGCGAATGCATCGCAGTGGATGGCGGTTTCCTGCGCTACGGGTTCTGATCATGCGGTGGTAGTGCCGGCCGCTGGCCGGCAACCACGGGATCTTCAGGTGATTGCAGTTGCCGGCCAGCGGCCGGCACTACCGCATGGCAGTCACCCCGGTACCGGGCAGTTGCTGTCCTCCAGCACGCCCTGCAACCGTTCGCGTTCCCCCCGGGCCTTGTCGCGGTTCTCCGGCGAGGCGAACCGCTCGCGGCCACGTGCGTCGCGGAAGCGTTGCTGCCACCTGCTGCAGCGCTGCGCTTCCGGCAGTTCCTCGCAGCGGTCGCGCACCACTTCGCAGCCTGCAGCGTTGACCGGTGTGGCGCCGCCCAGGCCCTGCACGGTCATCAGTTCGCAGCGGCCTGGGGCAGCTTCGTATTCGTGCAGGTAGCCACCGCCCTGGCTGTCGGTGCACTGGAAGATGGGCGGCAGCGGCGGCTTCGGCGGCGCATTGCTGTCCGGCGCGGCATCAGCCTGGCGTGGCAGCGATGCACTGTCGAGTATCAGATCGCCGCCTTCACGTTCGACCATGCCGGCTTCCATGATCGTGCGTCCTTCGCCCGGGCGGCGGGGGCTGGGCACCGAAGCGGGCGATGTACCCGCTGTCGCCGGTTCGGGCGGCGGCGCAGGTGCTGCTGTGACTGATGCAGGCGGCGCACTGGCGGACGCCGGAATCCGCACCACCTGCTGCTTGCTGCCGGTGGGGCAGGGCGTGCGTTGCAGGGTAGGCACATCGCTGCTGCTGGAAGTACAGCGGTAGATCACCCCGTCGTCGGCCACTGCGTTGCCGGCGAACAGGCCCAGGGCCAGCCAGATCAGGTTCTTCATGCGCACAGCGTACATGCCACGGCAGGTGCTGCGCTCAGCGGTCGCAGTCCCGCGACAGGCGTGCGTCGATGCCACGCTGTTCGTTGCTGATGGCAGTACGCTCGCTCTGCAGCGCACTGTTGTAGCGGCGGTCCAGTTCCCAGCGGCGGTCGCGCAGGCGCGCGCAGACTTCCTGCGGCGGCAGCGCATGGCAGCTGTCGCGGACCAGCACGCTGCCGGCCGGGACCTGCACACCGACACCCACCGCGGGCGGCCGGTAGCCGGTTCCTTCACCGATGGGGGTGCCGACCGGCGTGCCGAAGGCCGGGCGTGGGCCGGGATGGACCGGGCCGTGGTGCCCGTGCGGAAGCCAGACGCTGGTCCACAACGGTACCCAGCGCGGATTGCCCTCGTTGTTGTCGCTGGTATAGCGGCGACCGTCGTCGCTCACGCATTCGTACAACGGCTGTGGCGGCTGGATGTAGACGTGGCGGACTTCGCGATCGCGCATCACCGGAACCTCGTCCGGCCGGGCGGGTGCCGCGTCGCTGCGCACCACCCGGGGGGCCGGGTCGCGCGGGCGCTGCAGGTCACGCACTTCCTGCCGGCCACTGCTGCATGGCTTGTCCTGCAGGGCCACGGCGCCGTTGCTGGCGACACAGCGGTACACGCGCACGTCCTCGGCGGCGGGTGCGGTCCATGGCAGCAACAGGCACAGGCCCAGGGCGGTGCGCAGCAGGTTCATGGCGGCAGGGTGCGTGATTGTCCGCGGCAGTGCAATCGTCGGTTCAGGAGCGCAGCACGTTGCCGCTGAGCGCGTCGCGGATCGGGGTTGGCTGGGCCAGGCCGCCGGTCTCGCCGTCGAGGAGGCCATCGAGCAGGCGCAGCAGGCGCGGATCGAGCTCGGCACGGCTGCGGGCCGGTGGTTCACCGGCCAGGTTGGCGCTGGTGGAGACCAGCGGGCCACCCCAGGCGCGGCACAGGGCGGCGACCAGCGGGTGGGCGCTGATGCGCACCGCGATACCGCTGTGTTCGCCGGTGACCCAGGGCTGCGCGTGCGGACCGGCCGGCAGGATCCAGGTGTTGGCGCCCGGCCAGCTGGCCAGCACCGCGCGCTGGCGGGCGTCGGGCAATGCCTGCAGGCGGACCCAGCCCTCCAGCTGCGACAGTTCGGCGGCGACCAGGATCATGCCCTTTTCGATCGGGCGCTGCTTCAGCCGCAGCACCGCGTGCACCGCAGCTTCATGTGACGGATCGCAGCCCAGGCCCCAGACCGCTTCGGTCGGATAGGCGATCACGCCACCGGCGCGGAGCGTGGCGACAGCAGAGTTCAGGGTGAGTTCTTTCATGACGGCGACCGGCCCGGCGTGGGCCTCCATTATCCCCCCGCTGCGTGCAGAAGGGGTGGAACGCGCCCGCTCGGTAGTGCCGGCCGCTGGCCGGCATCCGAGGCTTCCAGGTGTTGCCGGCCAGCGGCCGGCACTACCCCTCATCCGCGCATGGCGTGGATCTACTTCTTTGCAGCGGTCTTCTTGACGGCCTTCTTCGCCGGTGCCTTCTTTGCGGCAGCTTTCTTCACAGCCTTCTTGGCCGGCGCTTTCTTGGCCGCGGCCTTCTTCGGCGCTGCTTCCTTCTTCACCGCAGCCTTCTTGGCCGGTGCCTTCTTCGTAGCGGCCTTCTTGGCGCCGAAGCCCTTGCGCACCGGCTTGCCGGTTTCTTCCATCAGCTGCTGCACTTCAGCCAGGGTCAGCGATGACGGCTCGCGATCCTTGGGGATCTTGCCGTTCATCCTGCCATCGCTGATGTACGGGCCGAAGCGGCCGTTCAGCACCTGGATGTCGCTGCCCTCGAACTCCTTGATGATCCGGTTGCGCGCGATCTCTTCCTTCTCTTCGATCAGGAATACGGCGCGGGCCAGGTCGATGGTGTACGGGTCGTCTTCCTTCTTCAGCGAGGCGTAGGTGCTGCCGCGCTTGGCGAACGGGCCGAAGCGGCCGATGCCGACGCTGACCGGCTCACCATTGTCCTCGCCCAGTGCGCGCGGCATCAGGAACAGTTCCAGCGCGTCTTCCAACGAGATGGTGTGCATCGACTGGCCGGGGCGCAATGAGGCGAACTTCGGCTTTTCCTCGGCGTCCTCGGCGGTGCTGCCGATGGCGGCATACGGCCCGAAGCGACCCAGCCGCACGCTGACCGGCTTGCCGGTCTTGGGGTCGGTGCCGAGCTCGCGCGCGCCACTGGCCTCGGCGCGGTCGACCGATTCCTTCTTGTCTTCGACCAGTTCCTTGAACGGCTCCCAGAAACGGGCCATCAGCGGGATCCATTCTTCCTCACCGCGCGAGACGGCATCGAGCTCGTCCTCAAGCCTGGCAGTGAAGTCGTAATCCACGTACTGGGTGAAGTGGCTGGACAGGAACTTGGACACCGCGCGGCCCACGTCGGACGGGCGGAAGCTGCGGCCTTCCATTTCCACATACTTGCGGAACAGCAGGGTCTGGATGATCGAGGCGTAGGTCGAGGGACGGCCGATGCCGTACTCTTCCAGCGCCTTCACCAGCGCCGCTTCGGTGTAGCGCGGCGGTGGCTGGGTGAAATGCTGTTCGGCCAGGATGCGTTCCAGCGGGATGCGGTCGCCCGGCTTCATCGCGGGCAGCTTGCGGCCCTCATCCTCGTCCTCGGCGCTCTTGTTGTCCTTGCCTTCCTCGTACACGGCCAGGAAGCCGGGCACGACCACGGTGGTGCCGCTGGCGCGGAACACGTGTTCGCTGCCGGCCGACAGGTCGACGCTGACCGTGTTGAGCGTGGCCGGGATCATCTGGCAGGCCACCGCACGCTTCCAGATCAGCTCGTACAGGCGCCGCTCGTCGTCGGTAAGGAACCGGGCGACCTGCGACGGGGTGCGCAGGGCCGAGGTCGGGCGTACGGCTTCGTGCGCTTCCTGGGCGTTCTTCGACTTGGTCTGGTAGGTGTTGGGCTGGTCCGGCAGCGAGGCGATGCCGTAGTCGCGGGCGATCACGTCGCGGATTTCCGCCAGCGCGTCCTGCGACAGGTTCACCGAGTCGGTACGCATGTACGAAATCAGGCCGACGGTGCCTTCGTCGCCGATGGCCACGCCTTCATACAGCTTCTGCGCCACCTGCATGGTCTTGCGGGTGGTGAAGCCGAGCTTGCGCGAGGCTTCCTGCTGCAGGGTGGAGGTGGTGAACGGCGGCGCCGGGCGGCGCTTGCGCTCCTTGCTGGCGACGTCGGTAACGTGCAGCGAGCCCTGCGCGGCCTGCTGGATGCGCATGCGCGCCGCTTCAGCGGTGTCGCCATCGGTGACGGTGAACTGCTCGAACTTCTGCCCGTCCAGCTTGACCAGCTTGGCATTGAAGTGCTGGGACGGGTGCGCGCACTCGGCAGCGATCGACCAGTACTCGCGGGCGATGAAGGCTTCGATCTCTTCCTCGCGCTCGACGATCATGCGCAGCGCCGGGCTCTGCACGCGGCCGGCAGACAGGCCGCGCTGCACCTTGCGCCACAGCACCGGCGACAGGTTGAAGCCGACCAGGTAGTCAAGTGCGCGACGGGCCTGCTGGGCGTCGACGAGGTCGCTGGCGATCGCACGCGGCTGGCTGATCGCTTCCTTGATGGCGCGCGGGGTGATCTCGGTGAACACCACGCGCTGCATCGGCTTGTCCTTGACCAGCCCGCGTTCCTTCAGGATCTCGGCGATATGCCAGCTGATCGCTTCACCCTCGCGATCCGGGTCGGTTGCCAGCAGGATGTCGTCGGCGCCCTTGGCGGCCTTGGCGATCGCATCGACATGCTTTTCGTTCTTGTCGATCACGTCGTAGTGCATGGCGAACCCGTTGTCCGGGTCGACCGCGCCTTCCTTCGGAATCAGGTCACGCACATGCCCATACGAGGCCAGGACGGTGTAGTCCTTGCCGAGGTATTTGTTGATCGTCTTGGCCTTGGCCGGCGATTCGACGATGAGCAGGTGCTTGGGCATGGCAGCAGTGTCTGTGGGGCGAGCCGCAGGGAAGGGGCCGCTAGGGTGGAGCAAACGGCCGCATTAGTGAAGCGGCCACGGACAAATCAATACGCTGAACGCCCGGTAGTGTGCCGGGCGTTCAGGTTTCACCTTATTAGAGGAATCACGCCCGGCCAGCCCCTGTCAAGCAGCCAGACGTGAGGATGGCCGTTCATGAGGCCATCTTGGCGATGAAGCCGACCGCAGCCACCAGCAGCACCAGGCCCGCCACCGTCAGCAGGCCGGTCAGTACCAGGATCACGATGGTGACCGTACCCAGCTCATGGCGCTGCAGCTGCGGCTGGTCGGTGTAGGCCCAGCGGTCGACCACCAGGGTGTCGCAGATCATGTCGTGCAGGCCCTGCTTGCGCTCGGTGAAGGCGGCCATCAGGAAGCCGATGCCCAGGGTGAAGCTGCTCAGCAGCATGGCCCAGTAGCGACCGAAGGCGCGGCCACGGGTCAGGCGGTCACCATTGCTGCGCACGACCTTGATGCCGACCGCCATCTTGCCCAGCGTGGCGCCGCCCTGCGAGGAATGGAACCAGGTGTAGTAGGCCACGCCGATGGCCATGTTGATCAGCGCGCTGGCCAGCTGCGCGACGATTTCGATGGAGGTCTCGCCACTGCCCACCGCGCCCATGCTGGCGCCAAGCACCACGCCGATGATGGCGCCGATGATGCCGCCCGGCACGGCCAGCACGAAGTAGTCGATCATGTAGGCCGCGACGCGCTTCCAGAAGCCGGCGTAGACCACCTCGCCGCCGATCACCGGCCGCGCGCCACCGGCAGCGGCGGCGGCCGGCGCGTTGTAGGGTGAGCTGCTGAGCGCGCCCGTGCCAGGCAGCGGCGCAGTGCCGTTGTCGATGGCGGCGTAGTCGCTGCGCAGGTCGAAGCCGCCACTGGCAGTGGCGGTGCTGGCGTCGGCCAGCGTCTGCAGGCCCAGTTCATCGACCACCTGGCGCAGTGCAGCCCACTGGGCCATGCCTTCGCGCCAGACCAGGGTGTCCAGGTTCAGTTCGCCGCGCTGGAAGCGCTGGCGGATCTCCTGGACCGACAGCGGGCCCTGGCGTTGCTGTCCTACGGCGTAGTACCACTCAGTCATTGCATGTTCCCTGTTGGATCGTCCTTGGATGTGCTGCCGTGCGCGTGGCTCAGCCGCGGCATGACGTCGGCAGGTACTTGTCGTCGCTTTCACCGCTGCATTCCCAGCGGCCGCTGTCGCGATCATATTCCAGCCACAGCAGGTCGCCATCGAGGCTCTTGCCGGGCACGGCCAGCGTTGCTTCGATGCCACAGTGGCCGTTGTTGAAGCGGCCGATGTTCACCGCCGACAGGCCGGCCTGGGTGAAGTCACCCGGGGCCGGGAAACCGGCATCGTTGGCGCCGGGGCAGCGGCCTTCATCGTCGGCGAAGTGCTGCACCTGCTGCTTCAGCGGCTGCAGGGCATTGACCGCAGTCGCGATCCTGGCACGCACGGTGTAGTCGTTGTATGCGGGCAGGGCGATCGCCGCGAGGATGGCCATGACCGGTACCAGTACCAGCAGCAGGCCGCCGCCGATGATCGCGGTAAGGGCGCAACCGGAGAGCTTCTTCTTCGGCGGCGGCAGGACCCCAGCCGCCGCCTGGGTGGCATAGGGCGTGGACGGCGGCAGTACAGGCGGTTGCGGCGGAGGCGGGGCCACCGGTTCCGGTTCCGGCTCGGGTTGCTGGGCCGGCGCAGCAACGTCCAGCGCCGGCACGATCAGGCCCAGCTCGTCGACAACGGTGCGCAACGGCTGCCATTGCGGCAGGCCGTCGCGCCAGACCAGGGTGTCCAGGGAGATCTGGTTGTTTCGGAACAACTCGACCAACTGTTCCGCCGGCAGCGGGCCTTGCTGCCGGTTGCCTTCTGCATGGAACCACTCGCTCACGGGGACGCTCCTGAATGCGCTATGCCCCCAAGTGTACGGTCAGTGAAGGGGTTCTGGCTCGTCCATGAACATCTGCGTCTCCATCCAGGCATAGGCCGCTTCGGAGCCGGGCTGGTTGAACAGCACCATCAGCACGACCCATTTCAGGTCGTCCAGGTCCAGTTCGTCCTGGTCCAGGGCCATCGCCCGGTCCAGCACCAGCTCGCGCTGGTCGGCGTCGAGGATGCCGTGCTGTTCCAGGTACAGCAGGAAGCCGCGGCATTCCACATCCAGCTTGTCCAGCTCGGGGCCATGGTAGATGCGCACGGGGCCATCGACCCGCGCCTGGGCCACGCTCGGCCGCTGCGCGGCCAGGGCATCGAGCCAGTCGAACGCCTTGTTGATCTCGGTGGGGCTGAAACCGGCCTGGATCAGGCCGTTCTGCAGCGAATCGCGGTCACGGATCAGGTCCGCATCTTCGCTGAAATAGTGTTCAAACAGGTACAGCAGTACATCCAGGATGCTCTCTTTCATTGCCCCTCGGCCTGCGTCGCGCGACGCTGTGGAGGTGAAGAAACTAGGGAGTTCGACAGTAGCGGCCGTGTACGCACACCACGATTCCCGCCAGTTCCATGGCCAGCAGCATGGAGGACACCTGGGGCGCCGTCAATCCACAGCGCGTGATCAGTGAATCCATACCGCTTGGGTTGTGGTCCAGGGCTCGCCACAAGCACTGGTAGTCAGGGTCGTCGGCCCAGCGCGCCGGCAGGAGGGCCGGCAGTGCCTGTTCAGTGGGGGTGGACAGCCGCGATTGCAAGCCCGGCAGCTGCAGGCGAAGGGCAGGGGCGAGCAGTTCCAGAACCTCCTCGGGGCGCTCGACCAGCGCCGCGCCCTCGCGGATCAGGCGGTGGCAACCAGCCGCGCGCGGGTTGAGCACCGACCCGGGCAGGGCACAGACCTCGCGGCCTGCCTCGGCGGCCAGGCGCGCGGTGATCAGCGCGCCCGAACGCTGCGCGGCCTCGACCACCACGGTGGCCAGCGCCAGCCCGGCCACCAGCCGGTTGCGCGCGGGGAAGTGACCTGGGCGGGCCGCCGTACCTGGCAGGTACTCGCTGAGCACCACGCCCTCGGCGGCGATGCGCGCCTGCAGCTGGGCGTGGCTGTCCGGATAGGCGCGGTCAGGGCCCGTGCCGATCACCGCCACGGTGCAGCCACCGGCCTCGAGCGTGGCCTGGTGCGCAGCCGCATCGATGCCTGCGGCCAGGCCGCTGGTCACCGCCAGGCCCGCTTCGACGAAACAGCCGGCAAAACGCGCGGCCAGTGCGCGCCCGCCCGGGGTGGGGGAACGGCTGCCGACCAGCGCCACCGACGGGCGCCAGGCCAGGCTGGGGTCGCCGGCGACGAACAGCGCCAGCGGCGGGTTGGGCACCTCCAGCAACGAGGGTGGAAAGGCCGGATCGGTGCAGGGCAGCAGGTGATGGTTGTCTTGTTCCAGCCAGCGCAGGGCGGCTGCACGCGCCCGGGCGTCGGGACGTTCCAGCGCGGCGCATTGCTCCGGCGTGCAGCCGTGCGCGCGCCAGTTCGCCGGGCCTTGCGCGATGGCGGCTTGCGCACCGCCCGCGGCCTGCAGCAGGGCCCGTCGTGGCGCCAGTGCGCCTCCCGCCATCAACAGGCGCAGCAGCGCCTCATATGCATGCGTGGTCATCCCCCACTATCGGCCGCACACAACAAAGGCGCCCTAGGGCGCCTTCGCACGTGATCGTCAGGTTTTCCCGCAGACGCCTGCCGGGCAGCGGCCGGCACGCCCGGCAACGGTTACTTCGCGTCCGGGTGCAGCGCGTTGTAACCGACCTGCACCGGCTTCACGCCCTGCATCACCAGCGCGTAGCTGACGTTGTCGAAGGTACGGAACACCATCGCGTGTGCGGCATACTCATCCGGCAGCGAGACCCGGCCCGCGCCGGTGCTGAGCGAGTCGTCCATGCGCGAGGAGTTCGGGTACTTCATGCGGTGCGCCACATGGCGGCCCGGGCGCCACAGCGAGAACACGGTGCCGTTGTCCACGCCCTGGGCACGGCCGGCCGAGATCGCGATCACGTCGCGCGGGCCACCGGCATTGAACATGTCGGTGACGGCCAGCACGCGCACGTCCACACCCTCGACACCGGCAGCGGGTACATGAGGGATGAACTGCAGGTCGTACGGCTTGGCTTCGACCGGCACCAGGCGGTCACCGGCGCGCACTTCGCGGCCGCCGTCGTTCTTGTCCAGCACCAGCGTGGAGGCCTCGACCTTGCCGCCGGCAATCTGGGTGATGGTGCCGGTAGCGACCTGGGCCAGCTCGTAGCCGAGCACGCCACGGCGGGCGTTGGGCGCGTTGTAGGCCTTCCACAGGTTGCCGCTGCCCGGGGTCACGTCGCCATTGGCGGTCAGGTCTTCAGTCGGCTTGGGCTGGGCGTACCGTACGGTCGGGCGTACCACGGCCCAGCGCTGGCCCACCTGGGCATCGGCCAGGCGCACGTAGACGGTGTCACCGCCGGACACGCGCAGGCGGCTGTCCTCCAGGCCGACCACGTAGGGCAGCTGCTTGATGCTGTCGACAACGCTCAGCTGCTTCAGGAACGGCTCGACCTGGGCCAGCGGAATGGCGTCGATCGGGGCCTCCTGGCGCGGGCCGGCCTGGGACACGGTCACCCGGTCCAGGTAGGCAAGGCTCAGCACGTCACCTGGATAGATCAGGTGCGGGTTGGCGATCTGCGGATTGGCTTGCCAGATCTCCGGCCACAGCCAAGGCTTCTGCAGGAAACGTGCGGCGATATCCCACAACGTATCCCCTTTTCGGACCACATAGGTGTCCGGGTGCCCGCCATTCACTTCCACGGCGGTAGCATAGGCAGCCACGGTCAGCATCGCCGCGGCGACGACCGTACGAAAACGAAGCAACATAGGTGTGAAGCCCTGATTCCCCAACAGGTCCACGCACTATAGTCCAGAAACCGGGGCGCAAGGCAAGCGTTGGAGCTAGAATCTGCGACGTATGCCGGCGTGCCGGCCCCCTATCCGGAAACAGCCATGGCCCTTCTCCCCATTCTCGAGTTCCCCGATCCGCGCCTGCGTACCAAGGCTGCGTTGATCGACGCCGCCGAAGTCACCACGCCGGCCTTCCAGGAACTGATCGACAACATGTTCCAGACCATGTACGACGCCCCGGGCATCGGCCTGGCGGCCACCCAGGTGGACGTGCACAAGCGCTTCATGGTCATCGATGTCAGCGAAGAAAAGAATGAACCGCATGTGTTCATCAACCCGGAAATCGTCGCCAGGGACGGGGGCCGGGTGTACCAGGAGGGCTGCCTGTCGGTCCCGGGCATCTTCGCCGACGTCACCCGCGCCGACACCATCACCGTGAAGTACCTGGACCGCAACGGCCAGGAACAGCAGCTGGAGGCCGGTGAAGTACTGGCCACCTGCATCCAGCACGAGATGGACCACCTGGACGGCAAGCTGTTCATCGACTACCTGTCGCCGCTCAAGCGCGAGATGGTCCGCAAGAAGCTGGCCAAGCAGCGCAAGCACGTGGCGTGATCGCCCATCCGGGCCGCCCTTTGGGTGGCCCGTGCCTGCGCGACGCGCGCGGGCTGCACGGCGCCGGCCGACGGCGCCGTTTTCTTTCCTGCACGAATCCATCCTGCAAGTGGGGTAGCCATGAGGATTGTCTTTGCCGGTACGCCGGAATTCGCGGTGTCGTCGCTGCGCGCCGCGGCGCGCCACCACGAGGTCGTGGCCGTCTATACCCAGCCTGACCGGCCGGCCGGCCGTGGCCGTGGCCTGGCACCGTCGCCGGTCAAGCTCGAGGCGGTGGCCCGTGGCATTCCGGTCTACCAGCCCGAATCACTGAAGGACGAGGCTGCACAGCAGCAGCTGCGCGACCTGCAGCCGGACCTGATGGTGGTGGTGGCCTACGGCCTGATCCTGCCCAAGGCGGTACTGGCGATCCCGACCCACGGCTGCTGGAACGTGCATGCCTCGCTGTTGCCACGCTGGCGCGGGGCGGCGCCGATCCAGCGCGCGATCCAGGCCGGTGACGCAAAGACCGGTGTGTGCCTGATGCAGATGGAAGCAGGCCTGGATACCGGCCCGGTGCTGCTGCACCAGGAACTGCCGATCGCTGCCACCGATACCGGTGGCCAGCTGCATGACAAGCTGGCCGAGCTGGGTGCACAGGTCCTGTCCGACGGCCTGGGCCTGCTGCGGGCCGGCATCAAGCCGATCGCGCGGCCGCAGCCGGAGCAGGGCGTGACCTATGCGCACAAGCTGGACAAGGCCGAAGCCCGTCTGGACTGGGCGCAGGGCGCCGATGTGCTGGCGCGTACCGTGCGTGCCTTCAATCCGTGGCCGATCGCCGAAGCGACGCTGGCTGGCGAACGCGTGCGCATCCATGGCGCGGTGGCGCTGGAGGAGGCCCACGGCCAAGCGCCGGGCACGGTGCTGGCGGCCAGCCGCGATGGCATCGACATCGCCTGTGGCCAGGGCGCACTGCGCTTGCGTACGCTGCAGCGCGAAGGCGGCAAGGCGATCACCGCCGCCGACTACCTCAACGCCCGCCGTGATCTGCGCGTGGGAGCATAAGCGGTGTCGAAGCAGAACGATTTCTCCGTGGCCAAGGCGGCGCCGGGCGCGGCCACCCGCATGCTGGCCGCACGTGTGCTGGCACAGGTGTTCACCCGTGGCCGTTCATTGAAGGCCGAACTGGCCTGGGCGCTGCCGAAGCTGGCCGACAGCCGCGATCGTGCCTTGCTGGAAGCGCTGTGCTTTGCGGTGCTGCGTCGCCGCAGTACCTATGACGCTGCCTTGCAGTCGTGGATGCAGAAGCCGCTGTCGGCGCGCGACGCCGATCTGCGCACCCTGTTGATGGTGGGCTTCGCCCAGCTGGACGTTCTGGAACTGCCGGCGCATGCGGCGCTGTCGGCCACGGTCGATGCCGCGCGTGCGCTGGGCCGTGAGCGCCAGGCCGGCCTGGTCAATGCGATCCTGCGCCGCGCGCAGCGCGAAGGTTTCCCGGAGCAGCCGGCGCGCGATGCCTTCCCGGAATGGCTGGCCGATGCGGTGGAACGCGATTGGCCGGTACAGGCCGACGCGATCTTCAGCGCCAGCCTGCAACCGGCACCGTTGTGGCTGCGTGCCAACCGCCAGCACGGCGGCCGTGACAAGGCACTGGCGGCACTGGCCGAGGCGGGCATTGCTGCCGAACCCAGCGCGCTCTGCGCCGATGCACTGCGCCTGGCGGCCCCCGTTGCGGTGAACCAGCTGCCGGGTTTTGCCGACGGTGCACTGTCGGTACAGGACCTGTCGGCGCAATGCGCAGCCGACGCGCTGGCGCCCGCGACCGGCGCCCGCGTGCTGGACGCCTGTGCGGCACCCGGTGGCAAGTCGGCGCACCTGCTGGAACGTGACCCCAGTCTGCGCCTGCTGGCGCTCGATATCGATGCGCGTCGACTCGCGCGCGCCCGCGATACCTATACCCGCACCGGTGTGGGTGAGGGCGCGCAGACCCGGGTGGCCGATGCCAGCGATCCCGGGGCCTGGTGGGATGGCACGCCGTTCGACGCCATCCTGCTGGATGCCCCGTGCTCGGCCACCGGCGTGATCCGCCGCCAGCCGGACGTGATGTTCCACCGCCGCGCCGAGGACATCGATGCGCTGGTCGGCGTGCAGGCCCGCCTGCTGGAGGCCTGCTGGTCGATGCTGCGCCCGGGAGGCGTGCTGCTGTACGCCACCTGTTCGATCCTGCGCGCCGAGAACGTCGATCAGGTGCGAGCCTTCCTGAAGTGGCATCCGGACGCAGCGGCACAGCCTCTGGATGACACATTCGGCCTCGATTGCGAGGGGATTGCGCGCCAGCGCCTGCCGGGTGACAACGATGCTGACGGTTTCTTTTACGCGCGTCTGCTAAAAACAGCCTGACCCCGCTGACGTTCCGAGTCCCATGCTGAAATCCCGCGCGTCGCGCGAGACGTGGTTGTTCGTGGCGATGGCCCTGCTGGTGCTGGGGGCCGGGCTGGGCCTTCGTGATCCGTGGCCGTCGGACGAACCGCGCTTCGCGCTGGTGGCCAAGCAGATGTTCGACAGCGGGCAGTGGCTGTTCCCGCATCGCGGCACCGAGCTGTACTCGGACAAGCCGCCGATGCTGATGTGGTGGCAGGCGACGCTGTACAGCCTGGTCGGGCAGTGGCGCGTGGCCTTCCTGCTGCCGTCGCTGCTGGCGGCCCTGGGCACGCTGTGGTGCGTGGTCGACCTGGGGCGACGCCTGTGGACGCGGCGGGTGGGGCTGTACGCCGGCTGGGCGCTGCTGTTCGCGCTGCAGTTCACCTTCCAGGCGAAGAAGGCGCAGATCGACCCACTGCTGCTGCTGTTCATCACCCTGGCCAACTACGGCCTGCTGCGCCACCTTTTGCTGGGACCAAGCTGGCGCTGGTGGTGGCTGGGCTGGTTCTTTGCTGGCATCGGCGTGATCACCAAGGGCGTGGGGATGCTGGCGCTGCTGATGCTCGTGCCTGCGGCCATCGCCGCGGCGTTGCAGTGGCCACGGGTGGGACTGCATGCGCGCGACGCGCGTTTCTGGCTGGCGCCGCTGGCCTTCCTGCTGGCGGTGTCGTTGTGGCTGGCGCCGATGCTGCTGGCCGGCTTTGCCACCGGCTCGGACGAGTACCTGGCCTACATGGACGACATCCTGTTCCAGCAGACGGCGCGGCGCTACGCCCATTCCTGGGACCATCACCAGCCCGCCTGGTACTTCCTGGCGACGATGCCGCTGATGTGGATCCCGGCGTTCCTGGCCCTGCCCTGGGCGATTCCGGCCTGGCGCCGCCGGCTGCGCCGCCGCGACCCGCGCTATCTGCTGCCGCTGGCCTGGTGGCTGATGGTGGTGCTGTTCTTCTCGATTCCCGCCGGCAAGCGCGATGTGTACATCCTGCCGGCACTGCCGATGTTCTGCCTGGTGCTGGCGCCGCTGTTGCCTGGATTGCTGAGGCGGCGCGATGTGCAGGCCGTGGTGGGGGTGTTCACCGGCCTGCTGTCACTGGGCCTGGCCCTGGCCGGTGCGATGGCGGTGCTGGGCGAGCCGGCCTTCGAGCTGCGCCTGACCCACAGCCGCGGGCTGGCGCCCGGCGCCGTCGACGCACTGGCCTGGACGATCCTGGCGATGGGCGTGTGGGGCGGAGTGAGCCTGCTGGCCTGCGGCCGTCGCCGGCATCTGGCGCTGGTGTCGACCCTGGCGATGGTCTGGGTGCTGTACAGCCTGGTCGGCTATCCGCTGCTGAACGATTCCAGTTCCGCCCGCGGCCTGATGCGCACGGTTGGTGACCGTCTGGGACCGGATGCCGAATTGGGGCTGGTGGCCTGGAAGGAGCAGCATCTGCTGTTGGCCGACCGCCCCGCAGCGACCTTCGGTTTCGAGACGGACTGGGACGAGCAGCTGATTGCGGCCACGCGCTGGCAGCGGCTGGCGCCCGGACGCCGCTGGTTGCTGGTGCACGAATACGCGATGCTGTCGTGCGTCGACCGCAACCGTTCTGAACTGGCCGGCGTGGCCAACCGGCGGCGCTGGTGGCTGGTGCCGGCAGCAGCGGTGAAGGTGCCCTGCGTGGTCACTGCAGAGGAGCGCGAACGTGAACGGCGTTTGCAGGAACATGACTAGCCACCACGATTCCGGCTTGTCCAGTCTGCCCAAGCGGGCCCAAAGGCAGTAAAACAGCAGGCTGGGACGGCCTCCGTTGGTCCTTCCCGTTCTTCCCGCAGATTGCAGCGATACTTCCCGACGTGCCAGCTTCACCGGACAACCTGAACCCCATGGCCGGCGACCCGCTGGGCGTTCCCGCCGGTGGGCGCCATGGGGCCGCGCATGCGCTGGCCCAGCTGGGCCTGTTCTGCCTGCCGGCACTGGTGCTGACCGTGCCGATCAACCTGCTGCCGTATGGCCTGCTGCTGCTGCTCAGCACGCTGCTGGCGCCGGAGCTGCTGTGGCGCGCGCGCGGCATGGCCGGTCAGCCGGTGAAAGTGCTGGCCTGGCTGATGCTGGCGGTGCTGGCGCTCGGCGTACTTTCGGTGGTGTTGTTCGAGCAGGGCCTGCGTGACGTCGACAACCGCTCGCGATTCGTGGTGATCCCGTGGATCGCGCTCTGGGTCTGCGCGCTGCGTCCCAACCTGCGGTGGCTCTGGTACGGATCATTGACCGGCCTGCTCGCCACCTTCGCGATGTCGCTGTGGCAGGTGCTGGGTGGCGCCCCGCGCGCAGAGTTGTTCACCAACGCCATCGTGCTGGCCGACATCGTGATGGTGTTGATGGTGCTGCTGGTGTTCTGTCGCCCGTCGCGGCGCTGGTCGCTGGTGATCCTCGGCACGGCCGCCGGCTGCGGCACCATCGTGCTGACCGGCAGCCGCGGCGTGTTCGCCGCCCTGCTGGCGCTTCTGGTGGTGCTGGCACTGAGCCTGCGCTGGCGCACCGGTGCGGCGCGCCTGTCGGTGCTGGCCGGCATGCTGGCGATCGGCGCGACCCTGTTGCTGTCGGTGCCGGAGCTGCGTCACCAGGTGCGCCTGAGCGAGCTGCACAGTGACGTGCAGCGGATGGAACTGGGCGACAGTGATTCTTCCGCCGGTGCCCGCGTGGAACGCCTGCAGGTGGCTTGGGAGACCTTCCTCGATCACCCGCTGGTGGGTGTTGGCATCGGCCATTTCGACAGCGCGATGCTGCGCGTGCCGGTCTGCCGGGAGAATCCGGAAGAGTTGCGTTGCCACCTGGGGCATGCACACAACGATGTTGCCGAATGGGCAGCGACCCAGGGCGTACCGGGCCTGCTGCTGTTGCTGGCGGTGTATGGCATCCCGCTGTGGTTGTTCGTGCGCCTGCATCGCCGTAGTGGCCGGTCAACCTTCCGTGGGCCGGCCGCAGCCGGCATCATGCTGGTGATCACCTACGCGTTGTGCGGACTGACCCAGTCGATGTTCGCGCACCAGATGACCGCCAGCTTCTACGTGACCCTGGTCGGCCTGCTGACCGGCCTGTCGATCGTCGAAGGCGCGCGCTACCGGGCAGCCACCGGGGCGTGACGCATCGGCGCGCCGGGCAGGGCCCGGCGATCAGGGGTTCGGCGGGTCGGCCACGGCCTGGCCGTTGCCCAGCATCCACAGCATGATGGTCTTCTGGCGCACGTAGTTGGCGCGCACATAGGCGTAGACCAGGCCATGCCAGCCGTCGCGGAAGCCGCCACGGAACACGAAGCCGCGCCAGAACCGCCAGGCCGGTGCCAGCACCAGCTTGCCCAGCGTGGCCCGTTTACCGCGCGCGAACTCGTGCTCGGCCATCATCCGCGCGTACTTCTCGGTCTTGGCCAGCTGCTGCTGCAAGGAGCGGTAGGGATAGTGGACCAGGTCGCCGCGCAGGGTACCCACACTGCCATCGACGCTGGCGGCCTCGTGGATCTCGCGCTTGCCGCGCCAGCCGCCACGGCGGCGGTCGAACAGGCGCATCACCCGGTCCGGGTAGGCATTGCCATGGCGCAGGAACTTGCCGAAGTACTCCGACAGGCGTGCGAAGCGATAGCCGGCATGGCCAGCGAAGCCACCGTCGCGGGCCTGTTCGATGGCCGCACGCAGTTCCGGGCTGATCCGCTCATCGGCGTCCAGGCACAGCACCCAGTCGTGGCGGGCCTGCTCGACGCAGTACGCCTTCTGGCTGCGGAAGCCGTCGAACGGGCGCTGCAGCACGCGGGCGCCTGCGGCCTCGGCGATGGCCACGGTGGCATCGGTGGAGTAGGAGTCCACGACGACGATCTCATCGCAGAAGGCCAGTGAGGCCAGGCAGTCGCCGATGCGGCCGGCCTCGTTGAACGCGATAATGCAGGCCGAGATGCGAGGCCGTTCGATGGGAGCGGTCGTGGAGGACATGATGGCCGGGTACCTGTTGTTTGCGACGGAGCGCTATGCGCTGCCTATTCTCGCCCCGTTGGCGCAGGCCTTGCACGCCTCCGGGCAGGAGGTGGCAGCCTGGTTCGAGGGCGGCGCGGCCGGCAGCCAGCTGCCGGGAGTGCCCAACATCGGCCTCAAGCAGGCGCTGGCAATGCGGCCGCGGGCGGTGTTCAGCGCCGCCAACTGGGTGCCGACCTTCCTTTCGGGAGCCAAGGTGCAGCTGTTCCATGGCTTCAACGTGGAGAAGCGGGACAGTGCGCGCGGCCACTTCCGGGTGCGCGGCATGTTCGACCTGTACTGCACGCAGGGGCCGGCCACCACCGGGCCGTTCCGCGAGATCGCGGCCCTGCAGGGCCACTTCGCGGTGGCCGAGACCGGCTGGCCGAAGCTGGATCCGCTGTTCCGCGACGATGGTGGCGAGAGCGCCGCGCTGCGCGCCGCCGCTGGAGGACGCCCGGTGATCCTGTTCGGTTCGACCTTCACCGAACGCCTGAGCGCAGCCCCGCACCTGCATGCGCAGATTGCTGCCGACATCGCCGAGGGCAAGCGCTACTGGCTGCTGACCCTGCACCCGAAGTGCCCACCGGAATTGTTCGAACGCTACCGCGCGCTGGCCGGTGCCAATGCGCGCTTCATCGAGCCGGAGCAGGTGATGGCCGCACAGCGCGCCGCCGATGTGCTGGTGTCCGATACGTCCTCGATCGTTTCGGAGTTCATCGTCCAGCACAAGCCGGTGGTGACCTTCCGCAACCGGGTGCCCAAGCCGCACATGATCGACTTCGACGACCCGGTGCAGCTGCCGGCGATGCTGCAGCGCGCGCTGCATCCCGACGCCGCGCTGCAGGCGGAGATCGTGCGCTACGCCGATGCCATCCATCCGTACCGCGATGGCCTGTCCAGCGAGCGCGTGATTGCGGCTACCGAGGATTTCCTGTCCGGCGAGATGGGCGTGCTGCGGCGCAAGCCGTTCGGCAGCTGGGTGCGCGACCTGCAGATCCGCAAGGACCTGGGGTATTGGGGGCCGTCGCAGCGGTAAGCCGAGCGTGGGCTCGGCTCTACAGTAGATCCACGCCATGCGTGGATGCGCGGCCGGGATCCGGCCCCGCCGTCACCAGCGCAGCTTGCGCCGCGCCAGCTGCTCCATCACCTGTTGCGCCTGCGCCTGCGGCAGGTAGTGCAGGATCAACGCCACATCACCATGCGCGCCGGCGGTATCCAGCTGCAGGCTGCTGGTGCCCAACAGCTTGTCCAGTGGCGAGCGCAGCAGGCGCAGGCCCTGCACCTTGTCCAGCTCGGCCCAGCGCCACCAGCGCTTCCACCAACCGCCGCGCACGGCGACGTAGTGGTCATCCAGATACCAGCCCATGCGCGCCATCTGCCGATGTGCCACCAGCAGCGCCAGCGGCAACCAGGCCAGCACGATCAGGCCCCATGATCCCCAGCGCCAGTACGCGGCTGCGGCCAGCACGGGGACCAGCAGCAGCGCACCCAGGCACAGCCGCCACCAGCCACGCTGCGGAATGGACTGCCACTGCGCCGGTGGCCACTGCAGTTGTGGCAGCAGGTGCTGCACCAACTGCTCGCAGCGCATTGCCGGGGCCAGCGGTGCCAGCTCGCGCAGGGCGCGGTCCTGGTCCCGCGAAGGGCCGCCGGCGGCGCTGTCGATGCGCAGCTGGCGCAGGCCGAACCAGCGATGCAGGGTGGTTTCGTGCAGCGTCCAGGCCTGGATGCGGCGACGCGCGACACTGCTGCGGGTTCGGCTGACCAGGCCAGCCGAGACGGTCAGCCGGCGATCCTGCTCGCTGAGAGTGAAGCCGTGATAGCGCAGCAGGGTCAGCACCACCGACAACGCCCGCAGCGCCAGCCAGCCCAGCAGCAGGGCTGCGGCCAGCAGCAGGAAGGCGCCGGCCACGCCGGGATGCAGGTGGCTTGCGTAGCCGAAGGCCTCCCTGCCACCACGCTGGATGGCCGCGTCCATCACCGGCCGCGGCACGGTCTGGAACAGCACGCCGAAGGCGGCGATCGCCAGTGCCCATCCGCGGTTGGAGAGCAGGCCCATGCGCACCACGTCCCAGCTCGACAGGCGCAGCAGCACCTGTTCGGTGTCGGTCCCGGTGATCGAGGGCGTGGCGACGACGTCGGCGGGCTGCGGTGCCTGCCCACGCTGGCGCACCAGCCGTTCCAGCGCCAGCGCCTGGTCCAGCCTCAGTACTCGCATCTCGGCTTCCGGCCGCACGCCGCCGGCCGATTCCAGGCGCAGCTCGGCCACACCGAACAGCCGGTGCAGCGGGTTCTGCCGCACTTCCACGTTGTGGATGCGGGCGAACGGGATCTCGCGGCGGTTGCGCGCCAGCAGCCCGCTGCGCACGGTGATGGCATCGCTGCCGATGCGGTAGCGGTAGCTGAGGTACTGCAGCACCGAGACCAGCACCAGTGCCGCGATCGCCGACAGTGGAATCAACTGCGCCCACATCGGGTCGCGCTCGCCACGCTGGCCGAACACCAGCAGCGCGACCAGCGGCAGGAAGTAGTGGCGCAGCTGCATCAGCAGTACGAACAGCCACGACCACGGGTGCAGGCGATGGTCCTCGCCACCGGCAGGCAGCGATGCGGGCAGGGGCGGCGGCAGGCTCACAGGGCGTCGGCGTCCTGGTCCAGCTGGTGCGAGAGGGTGTCGCGCAGGCGCTCGGCGTCGGCTTCATCCAGGCCGTTGACGGTGACCGCGCTCATGCGGGTACCGGCAGTGTGCACGATCAGCGTGGCCAGGCCGGCGCGGCGCTCCAACGGGCCCCGGCGCAGGTCCAGGTGTTGTACGCGCGATATGGGAATGCGGGTTTCCAGCTGCCACATCAGGTCGCGGCGCAGGCCCAGGCCCTGGTCATCCAGGCGCCAGCGGGTGCGGGTCAGTCGCCGGCGGCCGAGCCAGGCGCCGAAGAGGATGCCGATCAGCAGCCCCAGGGTGGCAGTCCACAGGCCGCCGGGCAGATCGAAGAACCAGGCAGCTGCGGCCAGTGGCAGACCTGGCACGAACAGTCCGCCGAAGGCGCCTTCCAGTGCGGCCAGGCGGGCGGCACGTTGCGGCAGCGACTGCCAGGCATCGGTGGGCGGGGCGATGGGGGCGACGTCGGTCACGCGGGCTCCGTCAGGTGGCAGGGCGAGCGGCGGCGGTGGCCGCACCGCGCAGACGGTAGCAGGTCGGCTGCGTTACTGGGCAGCCTGGATCAGCGCATCGACATCCAGCAGGTGGCCAGCACGATCGGCCTTGGTGCGCAGGTAGTGTTCGTTTTCCGCGGTGATCTCGCCGGTGACCGGAATGCAGTCCAGCACCTCGATGCCGGCATTGCGCAGGCGCTGTGCCTTGGTCGGGTTGTTGCTGAGCAGAGCCACGCGCGAAATGCCCAGGCCATGCAGCATCGCCACCGCACTGCCGTAGCGGCGTTCGTCGGCACCGAAGCCCAGCTGTGCATCGGCGTCGATGGTATCCAGGCCGTCGTGCTGGTAGCCATAGGCGCGCATCTTGGCGGCGATACCGGTGCCGCGGCCTTCCTGGTCCAGGTACAGCAGCACGCCGCCGCCCAGTTCCTTCAGCTTGCGCAGCCCGCGCCGCAGCTGGTCGCCGCAGTCGCACTTGAGCGAGCCGAACAGGTCGCCGGTCAGGCACGAGGAGTGCACGCGTACCGGTACCACCGACGACAGGTCCGGTTCGCCGACGATGATCGCGACCTGGTCGCGCTGGGCCACGCCGCCGCGGAACACCGCGAAGGTGGTCATGCCGACGTCGCGCAGCGGTACCGGCGAACGCGCCACCAGTTCGTAGTCGTGGGCCGCATGTGCCGCGCCTTCGGCCAGGTCGCACAGGGCCACCTCGGCGGCACCGTCGAAAGTGTGGTCATCCACGTCCAGGCGCACCGCGACCATCGCCGGCAGCAGCAGGCCCAGGCGGGCCAGCTCCACCGCGCCGGCATCGAAGGCGTCGCCGGCCGCCCAGCCGTCGGGCATGGGGCCGGGCTCGCGCAGGTAACCCAGCGAGGGCAGGGTATCGAAGGCAATGCCAGCCAGCGGCAGGCGCGCGCCTTCCGGTGCTTCCACGCCGAGCACGCGGGCGCGGGTCGCGGTCAGGAACAGGTAGTGGCGCTCGCGCGCGGCACCGGCGAACGTGGCAAAGCTGCTGGCAGTGGCGCTGTCCAGTGCAATCACCGCCAGGCGCTGGCCCTGGCCATCGTGGAGCAGTACCGGGCGACCGGCACGCAGTTCGGCCACCGCGCGTTCGCAGCGGATCGCGGCGGGATCGCCGAACAGGGAAGAGGCAGCAGGCATGGCAGGACCGGGGGAGGCGGACATCGCAGTCTCTATGGGGGCGCCGGCGTCGTATTCAACGTGGTGCGGCCGCCGGTCGCAGGGGCCGGACGGGCCCGCGTGGTGCGACCGTCAGTGCGGATGCTCTTCGGTCGCGTACGGGTCTTCCTCGCCGCTGCCCGGTGGCCGCAGCGTATAGCGCTTGTAGGTCCATTGGTACTGCGTCGGGTCGCGGCGGGCGATGCGCTCGATGCCGGCGTTGAGCGCGGTGGCCGCCACCTGTGGGTCCGGGTCGGCCACGGCCGGGTCGGTCGGCTCGATGTGCAGGGCGAATTCCATGTCCGGCCCAACGCGCTCGCACCAGCCATACAGCACGGTGGCGCCGGTGCGCTCGGCCAGCCGGTTGACCAGGGTCATGGTCAGTGCCTGCACGCCGAAGAACGGCACGAACACGCCGTCGCCGGCCTTGGGTTGCTGGTCGGGCAGGATGCCGGTGGCACCGCCGTCCTTGAGCACCTTGAACAGCTGGCGCACGGCGGGGCCCTCGGCGCGTACCTGCTGCACGTTCTGGCCGCCCCGCACCAGCTGCAGGAAGGCGTCGCTGGCCTCGTCCTCCGGTGGCTTGTAGACGATGGCGATGTGCCCGCGCGAGGCCAGCCACTGGTTCAGCAGCTCCCAGTTGCCGAAGTGGGGTGCGGCCACGATCACGCCCTTGCCGCTGGCCAGGGCCGCGTCGTACAGGGATTCGCCGTGGCGCTGCTTCAGGTGCAGGCGCAGGTTGTCGGCCGGCCTCTGGCTCCACAGCCGCAGCGTCTCGATGGCCTGCAGGGCGGTGGAGCGCAGCAGCTCGCGGTGCAGGCGGTCGCGCGCCGGACCGTCCAGTTCCGGGTAGGCCAGTTCCAGGTTGCGCCGGGTGACGCGGCTCTCGCGAGCGTTGAGACGGACCCACGTCCACGCCAGGGCATGCGCGAACGCCCGCAACACTGGCCAGGGCAGGCGGGCGAACAGGGTGGTGGTGCGGTAGACCAGCCGGGCTTTGCGTTGCGGATTCATCGGCGCCAGTTTAGCCAAGGGCGCTGCTATCGTGGCCGGCCCTGTTCATTGGAAGCCCACGATGCTCGTCCTGATCCAGCGCGTCAGCCAGGCCGCCGTCCATGTCGACCAGGAAGTGGTGGGGCAGATCGGCCCCGGCCTGCTGGCCCTGGTCGGCATGGAACCGGGCGATACCGAGGCCCAGCTGCGACGGATGGCCGAGCGCCTGCTGGGCTACCGGGTGTTCGCCGACGAGGCCGGGAAGATGAACCGGTCGCTGCGCGACACCGGCGGCGGCCTGCTGCTGGTCAGCCAGTTCACCCTGGCCGCCGATACCCGTTCGGGCATGCGCCCCAGCTTCACGACGGCCGCACCGCCGGACGAGGCTGAACGCGGGTTCAATCGATTTGTCGAGATCTGTCGTGAAAATCACGCGCCGGGGGTGGAAACTGGCCGATTTGGCGCCCATATGGTCGTCAGCCTGGTCAATGACGGTCCCGTGACCTTCCTTCTCAGGCCCTGAGCCTGCGGGACCACCGCCCGGCAGGCGGGGCCCCGGGCTGGTATAATGCTACGTTCCCTATTTCTCCCTAGCCGGTGGCGCGAGCACTACATGGCCAACGAACGTCCTGCCCAATCCGAAATCAAGCAACTGATCAGCAAGGGCCTGGAACAGGGCTACCTGACCTACGCCGAAGTCAATGACCATCTGCCGGACGACATGGTCGACCCGGAACAGATCGAAGACATCATCGGCATGATCAACGGCATGGGCATCGATGTCCATGAAGTTGCGCCGGATGTGGAAACCCTGCTTCTCAACGATGGCAACACCGGCAACCGCGAAGTCGATGACACCGCGGCTGAAGAAGCTGCCGCCGCGCTGAGCGCGCTCGACACCGAAGGTGGCCGTACCACCGACCCGGTGCGCATGTACATGCGCGAAATGGGCACCGTCGAGCTGCTGACCCGCGAAGGCGAAATCGCCATCGCCAAGCGGATCGAGGAAGGCCTTTCGCAGGTCCAGGCCGCCCTGGGCCAGTTCCCGGTCTCGGTCGAGTCGCTGCTGAACGACTACGAAGCCCACAAGGAAGGCAAGAAGCGCCTGGCCGAAGTGATCGTCGGCTTCAACGACCTGGTCGACGAAGAGCCGGCACCGCCGGCGGTCGCTGCCGATGACAGCGCCGATGCGGACGCCGAGGGCGACGAGGACGAGGACGACGATGTCGACGGTGGCGATGAAGAAGCCGCACCGACCGGTCCGGATCCGGAGGAAGTCGCCGCGCGCATGCAGGCACTGAGCGATGCCTTCAACGCTTTCAAGAAGGCCGCGACCAAGGGCGACAAGAAGAACCTGCCGCGCCTGCGCGAAGAGATGTCGGCGGTGTTCGTCACCCTGAAGCTGCCGCTGCCGCTGACCGACGTGCTGACCAAGCAGCTGCGCGACACCATGGCCGACATCAAGTCGCATGAGCGCCGTGTACTGAACCTGGCCACCGTCACCGCGCGCATGCCGCGCAAGGACTTCATCCGTTCCTGGGAAGGCAACCAGACCAACCTGGAGTGGGTGGAAGACGCGCTGAAGCGCAAGCAGAAGTGGTCGTCGGCCCTGCGCGAAGTGAAGGACCAGATCATCGCCGAACAGCAGGCGACGATCGACATCGAGAAGCTGACCCAGCTGGACCTGGAAGAGCTGAAGGAAATCAGCCGTGCCATGGCCTACGGCGAAGCCAAGGCGCGCAAGGCCAAGAAGGAAATGGTCGAGGCCAACCTGCGCCTGGTGATCTCGATTGCCAAGAAGTACACCAACCGTGGCCTGCAGTTCCTCGACCTGATCCAGGAAGGCAACATCGGCCTGATGAAGGCCGTGGACAAGTTCGAGTACCGCCGCGGCTACAAGTTCTCGACCTACGCCACCTGGTGGATCCGCCAGGCGATCACCCGCTCGATTGCCGACCAGGCACGCACCATCCGTATTCCGGTGCACATGATCGAGACGATCAACAAGTTGAACCGCATTTCCCGCCAGATGCTCCAGCAGTACGGCCGCGAGGCTACGCCGGAGGAGCTGGCCAAGGAAATGGACATGCCGGAAGACAAGATCCGCAAGGTGATGAAGATCGCCAAGGAGCCGATCTCGATGGAAACCCCGATCGGCGACGACGAGGATTCCCATCTGGGCGACTTCATCGAGGACACCAACGTGGAGTCCCCGATCGAGAACACCACCAACATCAACTTGTCTGAAACCGTGCGCGACGTGCTGGCCGGCCTCACCCCGAGGGAAGCCAAGGTGCTGCGCATGCGCTTCGGCATCGACATGAATACCGACCACACGCTGGAAGAGGTCGGCAAGCAGTTCGACGTGACCCGCGAGCGCATCCGCCAGATCGAAGCGAAGGCCCTGCGCAAGCTGCGTCACCCGAGCCGTTCGGAGCAGCTGCGCAGCTTCCTGGATATCGATTGATAGCCAGCGGCTGTTGAAGCGTTGAGAAAAACCCCGCCTGGTGCGGGGTTTTTCTTTGGTCGTTCCCGGCCATGCCGCTCGGATCCTGACGATGTCGCGTCTGCCATTTGATTACTTCCTGCAGTGGCCGCACGCTGACCGTGCAGATGCTCAACACATCGCGTAGGCAGGCCGGTCTCCATCGGCGCTGATGCAAGCGCGCAGCAGGTCACGTACATCACATGCGGCCTGCGGCACTGATTTGCCATGCATCCGGAGTAACGCCATGAATGATGTGGAGCACGATCTGTCTGATTCCCGGCAGACTGATTTTTCGTCGCTGCTTGATTGGGATGAGGTGATGCAGGATGAGCGTGAGGATCGGCTGGGGTTTGCCCGCCGCACGACGTATGCGTTGCTGACGCTGTCTGGTGCGGAACTGGTCGAGGGCTTTGACGGCGGCAACCAGAAGGCGCTGGAAGAGGCCAGGCGGACGGTGGCGCTGTTCCAGGCATATCTGCGGCGGCAGATGTGGTTCGCGGAAGTGGCGGAGAAACGGTTGGGTCGTGTTGCTGAGGCTCTTGCTGCTGCCGGGTAGCCGATCGAGCGTGGCCTCCACTACACTGTGGCGCTGCGCAGGGCCTATAGCTCAACGGTTAGAGCAGGGGACTCATAATCCCTTGGTTCCAGGTTCGAATCCTGGTGGGCCCACCATAAAAAAACAGGCACTTAGGCTTACGCCCAAGTGCCTTTTTTGTGCCAGCGGGAAAATTCGGGGGAAAACTCAACGCTTGCGAGGTGGTTTCACGACTGGCAAGTCGTGATCGTAGCGGCCCGTAGTGGCGGGCGATTGTGCCCGGCCGCATCCTGCTTGTCGCCACGGTTGCCCTCGTTGTTGGACGTGAGCCACGCGCGCCTGATGGGTGGCCGGCGTTGCGAGGACGCGATCTGGCGCCAGATCGTGACCGTTCTCGATGCGGCCGGCCGTGGCTGTGACCTGTTCGATATCGAGGAACTACGCCGCGACTACAGCGCCGAGGAATTTGCCAACCTGCTGATGTGCGAGTTCGTGGACGACAGCGCCAGCGTGTTCCCGCTCACCATGCTGCAGCCCTGCCGGGTCGATAGCTGGGTCGAGTGAGCGGACGACTACAAGCCGTTTGCCGTCCGGCCCTACGGCGACCGCGCCGTGTGGATCGGCTACGACCCGGCTGAGACCGGCGACAGCGCGGGCATCGTGGTGGTGGCCCCGCCGCTGGTGCCTGGGGGCAAGTTCCGCGTGCTGGAACGCCACCAGTTCAAGGGCATGGAGTTCAAAGACCAGGCGGCGTTCATCGGGCAGATCACCAAGCGCTATTGGGTGACCTACATCGGCGTGGATGCGACCGGTATGGGCACCGGCGTTGCTCAGCTGGTGCGCCAGTTCTTCCCCGGCGTGACTGTCTTCAACTATTCGCCCGAGGTGAAAACGCGGCTGGTGCTGAAAGCCTATGACGTAATCAATGACGAACGGCTGGAATACGACGCCGGCTGGATCGACCTCGCGCAGTCACTGCTGGCGATCCAGAAAACCATCACCCCGAGCGGGCGCCAGGTGACCTACACCGCAGGGCGCTCGCGTACCACTGGCCATGCCGACTTGGCCTGGGCACTCATGCACGCGCTGCAGAGCGTGCCGCTGGAAGGCGGACAGGCTGCGCGCGGCACCATGGAGATTTTCTGATGACCGACACCGACCAGAGCACCATCGCCGCGCCGCCGGTGAGTATCGAAGCCTTCACCTTGGCGAGGCCAGCCCTGTGCTGGAATCACGCGGCTTCCTCGACTACCTCGAATGCTGGCGCAATGGCCGCTACTTCGAGCCACCGGTGGATCTGCAAGGGCTGTCGCGCACAACGCGCTCCAACCCGTACCTGCACAGCGGCCTGACATTACAAACGCAACATGCTGGTGCGCACGTTCCGACCGCACCGGCTGCTGAGCCGTGAGGCGTTCTCGCAGCTGGCGCTGGACTACACCACCTTCGGCATGGGGTATGTCGAGTGTCGCCGCCCCATGCCAGGAACCGCGCACAGTCTGGCGGTGCCGCTGGCGCAGTACGTGCGCCGTGGCGTGCAGCCCGGTGAGTTCTTCCCGGTGCGTGCCGGACGGGTAGAGCATGAGTTTCCCGCCGGTGAGGTGTGCCAGCTGCGAGAGGCAGATGCTGATCAGGAGATCTACGGCCTGCCGGAGTGGATGCCAGCCGTACAGGCCGCGCTGCTGAACGAGTCGGCCACGCTGTTCCGCCGGAAGTATTACAACAACGGTTCGCACGCCGGCTACATCCTCTACATGACCGACCCCCAACCCGAGGGCTTGGACGTGGACGCGTTGCGCGACGCGCTGCGGCAGTCGCGCGGGCCGGGCAATTTCAAGAACCTGTTCGTGCACTCGCCCAATGGGAAGAAGGACGGCTTGCAGGTGATCCCGGTCAGTGAGGTGGCGGTCCGAGATGAGTTCAGCGGGATCAAGAGTGTGACCCGCGATGACATGTTGGCGGTGCTCCGGGTGCCACCGCAGCTTCTGGGTATCGTGCCGCAGAACAGTGGCGGGTTTGGGTCGATCCGCGACGCGGCGGGCGTGTGGGCGGCGATGGAACTGGCGCCGCTGCAGACGCGCATGGCCGCGATCAACGAGTGACTGGGGCAGGAGGTGATCCGCTTCGAACCCTTCGAACTGGAGGCGACCGCATGATGATTCGAGAGCGCCCGAGCTGCAGCGTGGGCGCTCACTTGTGGGCCAAGGCGGTGGAATGAATGGCGCCGATAGCACAGTGACGGTTTTATCTCGAGAACGATGGCCCGTCTTGCGTATGTGCCTGCTGTGCCGGTTGTTGTTCAAGGCTCGCTGCTTGTGATTGGCTCAACGCATCAGCGCGATGGAGCGATTCCGCCTCCGGTGCGCGAAGCGCATCCATCGTATTCATATGGCCTCGACGATGGGCGGGATCGTCCATTGCTCCCTCGACTATGAAGACCCTCTCACCTCTAGCTAGGTTCTCTGTCGGGTTGTTCAAGACAACATGGTCAACCCGTGAAAGGCCCTGCTCCTTCGCCAGTACCAGCAAGCTTGCAGACATGCGCTGACTCGCCTCGTCCCAAGGTTTCCCATGCTCTGCGTCCAGGCGTTCCACACCTACCCTAATCTGCATGTAGAGAGAGCGGTCAGCATCGCCGAGTTCAGGGGCTGAGGAGGATGCTCGCTGCCGTGAGGGCGAGTCGTCGGTGTCCGAACCGACTCTTTCCGCAACCGCAATGCGCTCGGCGTCAAATTCTGGATCTGGCCTACGCCGCCGTTGCGTGGGTGCTATTTCCCGGTCGTAGTAGTCGCCATAGTAGAGTTCGTATGTCGCATGAGGACCAACAGACGGCGCCTCTGTCTTGAACACCTCAGCGATCTGCCCAAGTGCTTGGTTACGGTTGATCCGTCCGGCCCGGAGTTCCGCCGCAATGGTTCCGTATTGTTGTGGACGATTACCTGTGCCGGAAACGCCAATATCTGGACCGCCAGCTGCAACGATCTCACGCTGGACCTGGACATTGCTGAGAGTCGCGGCGGCTTCTCCTCGCAGCTCGCTGTTCACATAGGCTTGCTTGGAAGTTCGATTTTCGGGTTCGGTGAAGAGATGGTGCCCAACTTCGTGAGCAAGAGAACTTGCGATCCTTGAGCCTTGCCCAATCGCATTCTCGTCAATAACGATCTTGACGCCGGGTATAAGATAAGTGCCTTCACCGGCTGCCCCATTGGGGGCCTCCCTCCTGCGGCTGTGGCAGTCCAGATTCTTCAGTACACTCCATGCTCCGGCACCTTCGCAATAACAGGGATCAGCGCTGACTGATCGATATGTAGGTCAGCGTCACGTTATCGGAATCGAGTCCGAGCACGACCTTTGCATCGTTCACCTGCGCAGACCAGTAAGGGCGAGAGCCAGGCGCGTCAGGCCGAGGTGGATGTTTGGTCGAGTTTTCCCAGATGATTCCCTCGAGCGCAATGCTTGGTGGTGCGATCTCAAAGATCAGGTTCGCGAGCGCAGGATCGTCAGCAGCACTTCTCAGCCTGATGTTCCGGACCTCAAGGTCGCCCAACATTCCGTGTTCTGCGATCCGTTCGTCCATCACGTCCTGGCGTGTCGGCTCTCCCAGATGCGTGTGGAGCTGTTCATTTAACGCGTCGACATCATCAAAACGTACACTGGACAGGCGCTCGATGTCGTTCTTGAATCGCTCCATACCAATTTCACTCCCTGATCTGAGGGACTGTCTTTGATTAGATTTATGCGATGGGGTTGGTGAGGCACCGCTCGAACACGCTGACAGTATCAACGCTGAAACGGCTATTGAGAGGCAGCGATACGCTGCAAGCCGGAGGTGACTCCGATCTCCGCGCCTTGATGAAGTAGCGCATTTGTCGAGCCATGCATCCATGAAGGTACCTCTCGCGCCAGGAACACTGTCCCGAATCTAGCACAACGTCTTGTGATGCACGGGTCGGAACCCCCGCCTGACAGCGATTTTGGGAGATTTCGCGCAGTGTTGGATTATTCGTTTAGTTGGAAGGGGCGAGCTGTGGGTGGGCAAGAGGAAGCAATTGCGACAATCAAGGAGGTTGCAATCAACCATTTCTTCGAAATCATTGCTTTCATCGTGCGCCATGTTGGGTGAGTAGGAAACTTCTGTTGGGTTACAAGCGGCAGGCTCTGTATATGGCCTCAGACATCTCGTTGGATCGCTCTATCTGGTTGGGCTGCAACAGTTTGGAGAGTCTCGCAATGGATGCCGCTGATTGGCTGTTGGGGTGCGCGCGCTGATATGCGAGCCAGTATGCAAGGCTCTTTTCAGGGGATTTGTCGGCAATGATCCCGCGGTCATGGATGTCAGCAAGGGCTTCAATCGAGTCGACGCTTCCTTGCGATACCGACTCATTTAGATAATCAATCGCATCCCTTCGATAATTGGTTATCCGTTCCGGATCCTTGAGCGCTTCCGTCAAGTTTCCAATGATGGCTTTCGGGTCTTTGGCGAAAATCAGTCTCGCTTCGACCGACCCTTGGGCGGCAGCAAGAGAGAGCCAATTCTCATCTCCGAGTTCCGTTCGCCCTATCAGCCCTTGGCAATGGTCAATCTCCTGGTCGATTTTCCTTGAGTACTGCTCCCCCAGGCCCACTGATGCGTAGGCCTTGTACTCATCGGCATCACCTGAGTTAAGCGCCCGCTTGCAACTGGCAATGCGGTTATGGATCTCATAGCTCGACTGGGCATCGCCCGCCCTTGCAGCCGCGATGCGCCTGTCAATGTATTCCGAGGCGTCGCCTTCGTAGTGAGGTGTTTCGATCTTGAGCAGAAATGCCTTGCCACCCAAAGCCACTGTTGATTCGATGGATTGGTGTGGCGAACGCAAGGATTGATGAATGCTTGATTCAGATGCGATATCCGTTGACGAAGTGCTTTTTTCACTGAGAGGAACCTCATCTCCTTTGCTTCCTGTGACATCGGATGGTCTGCAGGCCAACCAGGAAATGGTTGCGACTACGCCGATGACGAACATTCCATATATGAGAATTCTACTGATCTTCACCTGATTCCTTTTCCCTTGTCGTCGCGGAGCTCTGCGATGGACTGAGCCTCGGGCCGTGGTGATAGCTGATTTCGGCGCTGATCCCCTGCCTCTCGATTCCCGGGATTTCATATTGCGGGGTGATATTCACTGTCAACCAGAAATTCGTTGCAGCTGGCTACGCTTGGCTCTTGCGTGTTCTCAGTCACGCATCGGTGGACGTAAAGCGACAAATACCCTTCCTCGGAAGGCGAGCGCATGAGTGGCAAAATGGCCATTCCGTGCCGCGGTAGCAATTGGCTTGTTCTCTCGCTAGCCCGACGGCGGCCGCCGCAGTTGCGATCTCATCGCGAAGGTTGCGCCCTCCCTCCTGGTGCGGCCGCGACGCGATCGCGTTGACTGTTGGCCTTGGTGTATCTGCAGCGGAACCTGAGCCCACCGCCGGCGAGCTTCCGCACATCCGGGCAGCCCACACCATGCGACGCTGGATCCGAGGCCCGTTGGCCGATCGGCAAGGTGGCCAGTCCGTTCTCTCCGAGCATTCCCTTCATTGCGCCCATTGGCGACCGCTCGGCGACCTTTTGTCAGCGGAAGGAGGTGCACAAAGATGAGCGAAGATGGTCGCGGGGCCTGGGAATCAGCCGCGTGGTTTACGGCTGGAAGGTCTGTGGAGGCGCGTGGAAGCGCTGTAGAGGTCCCATAACCCGTCGATTCCAGATTCGAATCGTGATGGGCCCCCACGCGACCTCGCACGACCTGTTGCAGATCTCATTGCCCCCGCCCCCCGCGCGCCCCGCAGCGTCGGTACCATCTGATCCGCACACAGGGATCGACCATGCCCAGCACCGAAACGCCGGTGGAGGACTTCACCACCGAAATCGAAGACAGCCGGCACCTGTTCGCCTGGTGCCTGGTCCACCATGGCCAGGTGCCCGAGGCGCAGGCGCTCGAACAGGCACGGAAGCGCTATCCCGACCAGAGCCCCGGCCGCGAATACGAACACGCGCTGATCTTCCACGACGAGCCCTGGCACTGGGCGATGCTGCACATGAAGGGCGAAGGGTATTGGCAGCAGCACCCGGAACTGGCGGAGCCGTCGCTGGACTACGAAGCCGAATCGGACGCACTGTGCCTGGCCCGCGGTGAGCAGGTGCCACTGCTGGATGAGGACGAGTACCTGGGCGCGCTCGCGCATGCACGCCACATGCGTGCATGGACGCTGGTCCATCAGGCGGGTCGTTCGCCGGATCAAGCGCGCCAGGAGGCGCTTGGTCACTACGTGTATCATCCGCGCCATCATCGCAGACGACTTCAGGTTCACGATCCGCGTGACGGCTGGTGCCATGTGATGAGCGCATTGCATGGCAACGACTACTGGGCGCGACCAGAGCTGCGGGAACCGCCACAGGCCTATTGGAGCGAGTCCCGCGCCTTTGTTTCGGCGCAGGGAATCCGCTTGCCGGACCCTCCGGGCTGAGGCCTGCTCAGCCAGCGAAGGCGCAGCTCCATCGATCACCGCACTCTGTGCCGAATGACACATGCCCTGCCATTTCTGCTGGCGGGAAGATGGCGGCATCCTGAAGTGGAGTGATCTGATGCCTGTTACGCTCAGTCGTCGCACCTTCCTGGCCAATGCCGCGGCTGTTCCGGCGGCCACGCTCATTCCCACCGGTGTTGCCACCCCGGTGCGGCCAAGCGTCACCACCGCGAGCCTGATCGACGCGGAACGCGGCGTGATCCGCTCGGCCATGGACGGCAGCGGCATCGGTGCCGCTGCCGTCTGCCTGGTCGAAGGCGGGCAGGTGCGCTGGACTGAAGGCTTCGGTCACGTATCAGGCCAGGGCAGCGTGCCCGTAGACGCCAGCACGATGTTCAGCATCCAGTCCACCTCGAAGAACTTCGCGGCGGTGGCGGTGCTGTTGGCCGTGCAGGACGGCATCCTTGATCTGGACGCGCCCATTACCCGCTATCTGCCGTCGTTCACGGTGCGCAGCCGCTTCGAGCAAGCTCCACAGGAGCGCATCAGCCTGCGCCTGCTGCTTGCCAATCGCGCGGGATTCACGCACGAGGCGCCCCTGGGCAACAACTACGAACCGGCGTCGCCGGGCTTTGATGCGCACGTCCGCAGCATCTCGCAGACATGGCTGCGCTTTCCGGTGGGTACGCGCTATCGCTACTCCAACCTGGGCTTCGACCTTGCCGGTCATGTCCTTGAGCAGGTTGCGGGCATCAGCTATCCGGCCTGGCTGCAGCGCCGGATCTTCGAGCCGCTGGGAATGCACGACAGTACGGCCGATGCGTCGGTCTACCTGGCAAGCAAGGTGCGGGCACTGGGAACCCAGGAAGGCCATACGCAGGTACCGCCGGTGACGCCGCTGGTGGTGTCGGGAGGCGTGTGGACCAGTGCCGCCGACATGGCGAAGTATCTTGGCTTCCTGCTCGGTGGCGGCCGATCCGGTGCGCAGCAACTGCTTGAGCCCCGTCTCTGGGACGAGATGCATGGTTTCGGCCTGGGCGGCGACTACGGGCTCGGTGTCATGCGCAGCGAACGCCTCTACGGCAGTACACCGGTGCGGCTGCTGCACCACCGCGGCGGGGGCTTCGGATTCGGGTGCGTGTTCACCTACTGCAGGCAGGCAAACGCTGGATTTGCCGCGATGTTCAATCGCGCGACGTCTGCGGGGTACGGCATCGGCGAGCGTCTGCTCGATCAGCTGTTGTCGGCGCGTTTCGGGCCCCGTCAGCCGCGTGTGCCCCTATCAAGCCTGGCGCCGATCAGGTTGAACCAGGACCAGATGCAGCAGATGGCGGGAAGCTGGATCGGGCGCAGCGGCAAGGCGAAGATCGGGGTTGCCGGAAACGGGGAGCTGCAACTGCATCGAGGGGCGCACGCCGAGGGTACCCGCTTTGCGGCCATCGACGGCGATCAACTTTTCACTGTGGACACCGATGGAGAGGTTGCGACGTACCGTTACCATGCGGCGACGGACATGCTGCCGGCGTACCTGGAATGCAGCAACGGCGAGGATGGCCTGGACCAGAACGATCCCATCGATGGGCCCACCGGGCCGCAGGCGCCCCATTGGCAACCCTGGCTGGGACGCTATCGCGTTGACCAATGGGGCAAACCATCGATGTTCGTTGTGCTGGAGCAACGACACGGCTGGCTGTACATCGATGGCATCCGCCTGGTTGCTGAGGTGGAGCCAGGATTGTTGTTCACCAGCGATGGCGAAGCGGTGGATTTTCGCGGCTCCCAGCCGACATGGCGCAACCTGCGCCTGCGGCGCGTCGCGCCCATGGGCCAGGGGTGATGGCGGCATGCCGCGCGCTCATCCGCGCCGCCCACGCCCATCGATGCTGTAACGTCCCGCCCCGGTGCACGCCAGCAGCAGGAAGCCGCCGGCGAGGCCCAGGTTCTTCAGGAACATGATCTGCTGGGTCTGATCGGCGAAGTTGTGGTGGAAGATGAAAGCGGTGACCAGGCTGAAGCCTGCGAGCACGACCGCCACCAGCCGGGTCTGGAAGCCGAGCAGGATGCACAGGCCGCTGCCGATTTCGAAGGCGATGGTCGGCCAGAGCAGGATGCCGGGAACTCCCATTGCCTCCATGTAGCCCTGGGTACCACTGAGATCGCCGAGCTTGCCCAGCCCGGAGACCAGGAACAGGGCCATCAGCAGGATGCGTGCAAGCAGGTAGGCGAGCGAATGCGATGAAGTGCTCACGTCGAGGTCCTCGGAGATGGCCGACGCAGGCGATCGGAGCCCACCGGCGGTGAAGCCCGTGTCTACGCGCCGGGCAGGGCGCCTTGACAGCTGCCGCGCTGCAGTAGACCTTTCCCGCATGACGATCGATATTGAATCGCTCAGCCTTCGCGAGCTGGGTGCCCTGGTGGTTGCCGCTGAACGGCGGAAACAGCTGATTTCCAGCCGCCGTCCGGCCAGTGCGGTGCGGCGGATGCTGAAGGCCGCCGCCGCCGAAGCCGGCTACACCCTTGAAGAACTCTTTGGCGGCCAAGCCTCGGAAACACCTGCGCCGGCCCGAAAAGCCGTCCGCCGTAAATCCGGCAAAGTCGCGCCCAAGTATCGCGACCCGGAATACAAGCGCCTGACCTGGACCGGTCGCGGGCGCATGCCGCGCTGGTTGGCGTCCAAGGTGTCGATGGGCCACAAGGTCACCGATTTCCTGATTCCTGGCTTGGCCAGGCCGACCGCTGGCAAGACCAGCACCATCGGCAAGCGGACCGTCATCAAGAAGGGATGACGCTGCAGCACTGCTACCCTGCCCGGGTCTTTCAACCAAGGAGCACGGGATGGCACACGAGAGTGGCATGACGATCACGCCGAAAGTCCTGCACGCCGCCGCAGTGGCGGGCATGTTGGTCAGCCTGCTGGCCTGGGCGGTGGAATGGAGCGGGATGGCCTATGTCTGCCCGTACTGCCGCGTGCAGCGCACGGTCATCGGCGTGCTCGGCCTGCTGACGCTGTTCGCGCGCCCGGGGAGCCTCATCGTGCCCTGGTTGTCGTACACCGCGGGTGGCTTCGCGTTCGTGGTGGCAGCGATGCAGCACTTCAACGGTTGGAAACGCATTTCCGCAGGCGACTTCAGTTTCAATGAGCAGTGGTACATCGACCCGTGGCTGCTGTCAGGCTGCGCGATGCTGATCCTGGTGGCGCAGCTGATGCTGGTGCAGGCCGCCTGCCGGCGCAGCTTGCGCTGAGTGTTTCCACGCATGGCGTGGAACTACCCGTTCTGGAATACCGCCAGCTGCGCGGCGAAGGCGCGCTGGTAGGCGGGCCGCTGCGTCGCGCGGGCCACATAGGCGGCCACCGTCGGATACTCGTCGAGCAGCCCGCTGCTCTTCAGGCGCAGCAGCACCGAGACCATCATCAGGTCGCCCACGCTGAAATCGCCGTCCAGCCACGGCGCCTTGGCCAGCCATGTCGACAGTTGCGCCAGTCGCGCCCGAACCCGCTCATCCAGCATCGGCAGCCGCTGTGCGTACCACGGCTGCTCGCGCTCCAGCACCCAGGCCATGGAGCGCTCAACGATGGGGGGTTCCACCGTGTTCAGCGCAGCGAACATCCACATGATCGCGCGCATGCGGGCGTCCGGATCGCGCGGCAGCAGGCCGGGGTGCTGTTCGGCCAGATGCAGGACGATGGCGCCGGATTCGAACAGGGTCCGGTCGCCCTCCTGCCAGGTCGGAATCTGCCCGAACGGATTGCGTGCCAGGTGTACGGGCTGCTTCATCTCGGTGAAGGTGAGCAGTTGTACGTCATAGGCTACCGACAGTTCCTCCAGTGCCCAGCGCACGCGCATGTCACGGGCCAGGCCCTGGCCGCGGTCGGGGGAGGTGGCGAAGGCGGTGAGGATGGGAGGCATGGGGTCCGCAATCAAGGAGGGCTTTGATGATCTGACGAGCGAGTGTGCCGGAAATCGACATGGGTGCCGGTGCTCTGCACGTCGCCTGCACGTGTCCTGCACGCACGCACCGTCGCCGATCCATCAGTCTGCCGGGGTCATCCGCAGAGACAGGTAGCAGGCATGAATACTCCCGGAAAACCGAAACCCAGTTGGCGCCAGAGAAACGTGCTGATGGGAGCGCTCGCCGCAGTCCTGGTGATCGTGCTGATCATCCTTTTCGTACCTTGGTGAGCCTGCCCGGGCTCGCTCGATGTGATCCACGCGCCACTGTGGCGTGAAGCAGTCAGTGCGGGTTGGGTGACGTGATGTGCGTATCAATCGCTGCTCACCCGGGAACCACACAAGCATGTCCACAGTGGATACGCAGGCAGCGCAGTCGAAGCTGCTTTTCTCCCCTGAAACGAAGATACAGGAGCAACGCCATGAGCACCCAGTCCACCATCGAACATCGCCTCAACGACCTGATCGAGATCGCTCGTGACGGCAAGTCGTTCTATGAAGAAGCGGCGACCAAGGTGAAGGATGCCGAGCTGTCGGCCTTGTTCACCCGCATCGCCGGCGTCAAGGGCCGCATCGTCGCGGCGCTGAGTGGTTCGGTGGCTGCCAGCGGCGGCAAGCCGGCCGAGCATGGCACCGTGGTGGGTTCGATGCAGCAGTTCTACGGCAAGGTGCGTGCAGCCTTCGGTGACACCAACTATGGCTATGTGGCCGAGCTGGAAGAGTCGGAGGACCGCCTGCTGGGCGCGTTCAAGGACGTGCTGAAGGACAACGAGCTGCCGCCGGCGGTACGCCAGGAAGTCACCCAGCTGTTGCCGGAAGTGCAGGAATGCCACAACGTGATGCGCGCGCGCAAGCATGCGATGAAGGCGGCCTGACGATCAGCGGCGTCCCACTCCCCAGGGACGCCGCGGCCGGGGCGGCACCGCTGCCCCGGCCACCCTGAATCGGTCGCTGCTACACTCTTGCCGGTTCCGCACTGCCAACAATGAGCACCATGAACAACGGGAACGGTCCGCAGACAGTTCGCTGAGCCGCAACAACGATGCAGACGTTGTTGCGGTGAACATCCCTGCGATGCATGCGAAGTGGATGGATCACCGCCGGACTCACTCTGGGCGGAGACTCCCCATGTTCAATCCACAGGCTCCGCGTTGGACCCATACCCTGCCATCGGCCATTGCGCTGATGGCGCCGTTCGACCTCCTGGCCTCGCTGGCCATGGATATCTATCTACCTGTAGTGCCCTTGATGCCCGGCGCGTTGGGAACATCGCCTGCGCGGGTGCAATTGACGCTGAGCATCTACCTGCTGGTGCTCGGCGTCGGCCAACTGCTGTTCGGCCCGTTGTCCGACCGGATCGGGCGCCGCCCCGTGCTGTTGCTGGGGGCGCTGCTGTTCACCGTTGCCTCGTTTGCGCTGGCGCTGTCCAGCAATAGCGGGTTCTTCCTGGCCTGGCGCACAGTGCAGGCGATTGGCGCGTCGGCTGCGCTGGTAGCGACGTTTGCCACCGTCCGCGACGTATACGCGGATACGCCGCAGGGGGCGTCCTTGTATGGACTGTTCGCTTCGATGCTGGCCTTCGTGCCGGCACTGGGGCCGATGCTGGGTGCACTGGTGGCTGCGGCAGCAGGCTGGCGTGCGATCTTCGTGCTGCTGGGTGTGCTTGGCCTGGTCGCCGTCCTGCGCGCGCAACGCCTGTGGCAGGAAACCCGACCCGCAGGGCGCAGGGACGCTGGACCGGCACTGCAGAAAATTCTTCGCAGTGGTGCCTTCTGGGTCTACACGCTGGGATTCAGTGCCGCGATGGGCACGTTCTTCGTGTTCTTCTCGATCGCACCGCGCGTGCTGGTCGAGCGCATGCAGTACTCCCAGATCACCTTCAGCCTGGCGTTCGCGACGGTGGCACTGGTGATGATCCTCATGTCGCGCATGGCGAAGACGTTCATCGCGCGCTGGGCGGTGCCTGGCACATTCGTGCGTGGCCTGTGCGTGATGGTGGCGGGTGTGTTGTTGATGGCGCTCGCTGCGGAGTTGCCACTGTCATTCGCCAGCGTCGTGCTGCCCATGTGGGGCATCGCGGTGGGGCTGGTGATGGTGGTTTCGGTGGCTGCCAACGGCGCGTTGAGTGAGTTTGCCGATGCGTCGGGTATGGCGGTGGCGCTCTACTACGCGATGCAGAGCCTGATCGTGGCCTGCTTCGGAACACTGGCTACGGTGCTGCTGCCGGGCGATACGGTATGGCCGCTGGTGGCCTATGGGCTGTTGCTGCCAGTGGCCAGCCTGGTCGCCGCGGCGATGTTGCGCGGCTGCCGCTAGCCTCGGCCGGTGATAAAAAAGGGCGGCCATCAGGCCGCCCCAATCCTTCATGAGAACACGTGATGGGAACTAGAAGCGCACCGACCAGCGCACATTCGCACTGTGGTCGCGGCTTTCACTGCCGTACTGGCCGCTGTAGCCCAGTTCCAGCTGCTGGCGCTCGGTCAGCCACGCCGACAGGCCCAGTTCGGCCACCACCGCGTTGTCGGCGATCGGCGCGCCGTTGACCGCAAACGTCGTGCTTCCGTTGGCGAAGGCCAGGTTGGCGACCTGGCTGCGATCACCGGAAGCGCGGCGATAGCCGACGCCACCGCGCAGGTGCAGCCAGCTCTCCTGCTGGAACGAAGCCTTCAGTCCCTTGTCGAAGCGCAGGCCGGCAGTGGCAATCGTGGTTCCGGTATCGTCCACCTTGCCCTGCAGTGCCGCTGCTCCACCGCGTTCGTTGACGCGCTTGAGGTCCACTTCGACACGTGCGACCTGCAGGTAGGGCTCCAGCCCGGCTTCCGGGCCACCGAAGCGGTAGCCGGCTTCGATGAAGGCCTGGCGGGTGCGGGCGTCGTAGCGCGCGCTCAGGCTGTCGCTGAAGCCTGCGAAGGCGACATCACGCGTACTCTTCACCTCGTGCTTGCTCCACGCCACACCACCGCGCAGGCCGAAACCGCCCCAGTTGTGGCTGGCGTAGGCACCGAAGTGGGTGTTGTCGATCTTCGACTTGGCGCGACGCGCCTGCTGCTTCACGTCGGTGCGGCCCGTGCCGGCCAACACGCCGACCTGCCAGCCGGAGAACTCGCGGTCGATGCCGACCAGCAGGCCGTTGCTGTTGGCTTCGGTGCGGGCAGTGTTGACGTCACCGTCCAGCTTGCTGTTGCCACCGATGGCCTGCACCCATGCACCCGTCGCGTCACCCACGTCGCTACCGGGTGCGGCGGCGCCGGCACGGCGTGACAACGCGGCATCGCGCACGTAGCGGCTGCCCTCGATCAGGGCGATGGCCGTGGCCGGATGCAGCTCGCCGCTGAGGCCGTCGAGCACGCCTCCGACCTGCTGCGGGAACAGTTGCGTCAGTGGTTTGGGCAGACCCTGGGCGATCGGCAGCAGGTCGGCGGCCGCTGCCACTGCACGCTGGTTGGGCGTGTTGGCAGCCGTGGTCAGTGAAGCGCCACGGGCGACGTCGATGCGCGTGCCGTTGGTACCGTAGGCCAGGCTGAACTGCAGGAACGGGGAGAACGCGCTGAAGTCGGTCTTGGCGAACTGGCCGTTGACGCCTCCGTCGGCACGCAGGAAGTTGAACTGCTCGCCGAGGTAGTACACGCCCGGCTCCGGCAGCGCGACCAGCGTGCCGCCAAGGGTGGCGGTGCCGGTCACGTGCAACTGGTCACTGCGGCCACCCGGGGCCAGCTCGGCGGCATAGACGCCAGTGGCGCTCTGCACGTAGTTGCCGTTGATGGTCAGCGTGCCGATCGAGTTGCCTGGCGCGATGATGCCGTCCACGCGGGTATTGCCGAGCGTGCCGACGCCCTTCAGCAGGCCATTGGCGCCGACCGTGGTGGTGCCGCCGGTCTGCGTGCCGTTGAAGGACACCACGCCGCCGTTGATCACCAGGTTGCTGTTGTTCAGCACGCCGCTGGCGCTGACCGTGCTCACGCCACCGGTAGTGGTCAGTGCGGTGGAGACCAGGCTGCCGTTGAGCAGCAACTGGCCACCCTGTACTTCGACTGCCGAGGTGAGGGTGTTGGTGCCGTTCAATTCCAGCGTACCGTCCTGCAGTACCGCGCCGTTGAAGCTGTTGTTGCCGCTCAGGCGCAGCCAGCCGATACCGGATTTGGTCAGCTTGCCAGGGCCACCGATGTCGTTGGTCCAGTTGTCCCAGGCATCGCCTTCCCAGACTTTCAGGCCGCCGGCTTTCTGGTTCATCACCACATTGGTGTCCACGCGCAGCGAGCCATAGCCTTCGATGGCCTTCTTCAGATCCACCATGCCCCAGCCGTAGATCGGATCGATGCCCGCTGCACCCAGGTCGCGTGCGGTGGTCAGCAGCACGTCGCGGACCTGGGCGTTGTCCAGATAGGGGAAGCGCTCCATCAGCAGGCCGAGCGCGCCGGTGATGTGCGGCGCCGCCATCGATGTGCCCGTCTTGGTGCCATAGACATACTGGGTGTTCTCGCTGTCGATGATCAGCCGCACGTAGGCGGAGGTGTTCTCGATGCGGCCCTGGATATCCCCGGAAACGATGGTGCTGACGATGTCGGTGCCGGGTGCCGAGATGCACCAGTTGGCGGCAACGCCACAGATGCTGGAACTTCCATCGATCACGTAGTCCGTTTCGCCCGCAGCGGCGTTGGGCCGGCGGACGTTGGCCACGGCCAGCCAGTACGGTTCCAGTTCGGGCTTCCAGCGCGGCATGGCGGCCGTGATTCCGGCGACGGCGCCGCTGCCGTTGCCAGCCGACCAGACCTGGATGAGGGTGGAGCCCGGGGTATCGCCATTGCTGGCGTAGATGCTGCCGTACACGCCGTAGTCGGCACCGATGTTGGCGTACTGCTGGTCCAGCGCGGCGGCGGTCATGTTGCGCGTGGAGATGCCCCAGCTGTGGTTGATGGCACGCACGCCCTGCGCCTGGATCTGTGCATACATGTCCAGCGTGGCGGCGTCATCCGGATCGGTGCGGTACACCGCGCGCGGACGATAGTAGTTGTCCGGATCCAGGCGCCACTCATAGTAGGTGTCGCCGAACACGCGGGCGGCGGTGAGATCCGCACCAAAGGCCACGCCATGCATGCCGGTGCCATTGCGGTTTGCGCCGATGGTGCCAAGCACATGCGTTCCGTGGTCGGCGTAGCTGAAGCCATAGGGCTGGCCGGCCGCGATCAGGCGTGCCGCGAGCGCGGCCGGAACGCCGGCACCGAGGCCATAGTAGTTGTAGCCGGGCTGTTCGCCGCGGGTCTGCCCGCAGGCACCGGTCCCGGCGACCACACCCGGCGTCGCGCAGTCGGCACCGATGGTGATGCTGGAGGTATTGCGTCCTGCAAACTCCGGATGCGCCAGTGCGGACCCCGAGTCGAACAGCGCCAGGCGCACACCCTTGCCGGTCAGGCCGCGTGCATAGGCGTAGTCCGCGCCCATCGCACCCAGGCCCCAATCGGCGTTGAACTCATCGCTGCGCCAGCTGGCCGGATCGCCCGGGTTGCCAAGAACGGCGGTGCTGCTGGCGGCAGGTGCAGCGGCCGTCGCTGCGGGTGCAGCGTTGGCAGCAGGCTGCGCCCATGCAGCCTGCATCTGGCGCTGCTGCTGCCAGGCTTCGAGTGATTCGCTGGCCATGGCCGGCAGTGCAGCGGCCAGCAGCAGCGAGCTGGCGACGGCAAGCGCCAGCGGGCGGTGCGACAGGGAGCGGGACGAACGGCCGTACAGCGGGTGATTCATCGGACAACTTCCTTGGTTGACGGACATCAAGGCCGTTAACGCAAAGGCATGGCGATATCCCCCAGTAATGTGAAGGGATTTTTATGAACGTGTTAATGTTTTGTGATCGGTGCACGACGTGGCTCCGCCGGGCCGGGCACCGCGACCTTTCTTTCCGAGGCCTTGGAGCCGTCCATGCGTAACGCATTGCGTAAACCACAGTTGGCGATACTGGGTAGTGCCGATCCTGGCAGCGACGCGTTCGAGCGCGCAGCTGAAGCAGGGCGTTTCCTGGCCGTGCAGGGCATCACGCTGGTCAGCGGCTGTGGCAGTGCCGCTACGCGGGTAGCTGCCGAGCAGGCAGTAGCCGCCGGTGGTCAGGTGCTCAGCGTGATCCCGGAAAGCGGCATGCCGGCAGCCGATTGGCCCGCCACGGTGGTGGTGCCCTGTGGCATGGGCGATGCGCGCAACCTGATCATGGCCCTGGCCGGTGATGCCTGCATCGTGATCGGCGGGCGCGCCGGCACGATCTCGGAGGTTTGCCTGGCCTGGCTGCACAAGCGGCCGCTGCTGCCGCTGGTGGGGGCCGGTGGCTGGTCCGATGCGCTGCCGGACAACCCGCCGGACGAGCGCGGCAATTCGCCGATCCTGCCGTGGCGCAACATTGATGAGCTGGCCGGACAGCTGCGTGTGCTGGGGTTGCTGCACCGCTGAGTCGAGCGGCATCGGCCTTCACCCAGCGTCCCGTGTGCAGCGCTAAGGTGGCCCGGCCTGGGCTCACCAGGCTTATCAAGGAGCGATGTCGATGCGTACTTTCAGGAAAGTGATCGCCGGTGTTGTGTTCGCGTTGGCCTGCAGCGGCTCGGTGGCCGTGGCCGGACCGGTCCAGCCCTGCGATCTGCCTTGCTGGAAGGCTTACCAGGCATGTGTGTCCGGTGGTGGTGATGCCATGGAATGCCAGTACGAATACGATCGATGTGTCATGGAGCGCTGCGGCGCGGTGTAAGCCCAGCCATGCTCGGCTGAAGACGGGCCTCGTCCGTGACGAGGCTCTTCTGTTCGTGCGCAAGGTCGGGCAGTCTCGACACGTTCTTCCTGGTGGAGTGGAACATGGCCGTCAAGCGTGTCGTCGCCAACATCGCCACGCCCGATCCCGCGCGTGCCGCTGCGTTCTATGGCGAGCTGCTCGGCATGCCGGTGGTGATGGACCATGGCTGGATCGTCACCCATGGCGGGCAGAGCAGTGCGGTGGCGCAGGTCAGCTTCGCCAGTGAAGGAGGCTCGGGCACGCCGGTGCCGGACCTGTCGATCGAAGTGGACAATCTGCAGGACGTGCTGCAGCGCATGCGCGCGGCCGGCATCGCGCTGGAATATGGCCCGGCCGACGAACCCTGGGGCGTGCGGCGCTTCTTCGTCCGCGATCCGTTCGGTCGGCTGTTGAACATCCTCGCCCACGCCTGAGCGGTGGATGGTGCCTCAGCCACGCCTGACGGTGCGCGCGGGACGATGACCGTCTAACGGCGTGCTGGCCCTGCTCGCGGCATTCGGGCTGCTCCGGTAGCACAGGCGCGCCTGAACGCGCCGCGGTCAGCCCTGCTGGCGTTGTGGACCGTCCCTCGTTGGCGTCGCTTCGGCCGCTTGCCGCTGCTGCCGTGCATTGGCGTGGCGAGCGTGCCCGCCTTCGCGGCCGATCGCTGCCATGTGCTGGCGGTTGCGGCTGATCGCCTCGCCGCCCTTGCGGCCGGCCACGCGTGCCTCGGCCGGGCTGAACTCATGTGCATTGCCGGACGCATGCGCGGCGCGTCCTCCCTTTGCGGCGATCGCGCGCTGCTTGTCCTGGTCCATCGAGGCGAAGCCACGATGGGAAGTGCCGTGGTGCTGGCCGGCCATGGGAAGGCTCCCGTTGCATGGAAGGGAAGCTCATCCTTGCCGGTGCCCGGCTAACGGAGTGTCCGCACCGGTGCGGCTGCCTTCACGCCGCACCGTACTGCTTTTCACGGCGCAGGTACGCTGCTGCGCGCGCCGCCCTGCGTGGCTAGGACGAACTGCACCCTTCACCTGGGCCGGACAGCCGGCCGCGCAGTGCGCACGCTGGAGCTGCGCCTGGGCAACGGCGGCTGGACCTTCCTCAGCGAAATCGAAATGGCCGCAGAGCAGAAGGCTTCAGGGCCGGCGGGCGTCCTGCAGGCGCTGCGCGAAGGGCCGCTGCGCGAGCGCTGCAAGGGCGTCGCGCAGTACCTGCTCCAGCGGCTGCCCCAGATCGGCATCGAGGCTGCGCGCCGCTACGGCAGTGGCCTGCCATTGCGCCTGCAGCGCAGGCATCGCGCGCTGTGCGCGGGGGCTCAACTGCAGGATGCGTTCACGTCCGTCGTCGCCGCTGGACGCGTGCAACCAACCATCACGCACCATCGCCGCCGCGGTCTGGCTGAGCGCCGAATGGCTGAGCCCGCAGGCCGATGCCAGGTCCTTGATCCGGCAGGGGCCCTGCGCCATCAGCGTGCGCAGCACCGGCGTGTAGCGGGGCCGGTAGTCCAGTTGCAGGTCCCGGTAGGCCTGCTCGACCGCCGGGTCCAGCTGGTCGAGCAGGGCGCGCAGCAACGTGCCGAGCGTGGCGTGTTGGAGATCCATGACCAGGATGATATATAAGCGCTTATATATCTTCAACGCGGAGGTGGTTGATGACCGTGTCCTGGATGCTCGCTGCGTTGCTGGCAGCGGCCTGCCCGGCGCAGGACGGAGTGCTGCGCGCGGCGGCCACCGCCGTGCAGGCGCAGTACCTTGACGAGGCGGCCGGCGCCCGTATCGCCGATGCCCTGCGCACCTGGTCGGTGCAGCAGCGCTATGCGGACAGCTGTTCGGATCCGGTTGCGTTCAGCGCACGCCTGAACCAGGACCTGGACATGTTCGATGGCCACTTCCACGTTGAACGCGTGGACGCAGCGGCCGGCCAGGACGATTGGTTGATGGCCTGGCGCGCCGATGCCCGCAGCAATGGTGCCGGCGTGCGCGAGGTGCGGGTGATGGAGGGCAACATTGGCTACCTGCGCCTGAGTACCTTCTATCCGCTGGATCTGGCGCGCCCGAAGTTCGCTGCGGCCCTTTCCCTGCTGGCCGACACCGATGGCCTGGTGCTGGATCTGCGCCAGAACGGGGGCGGCGACGATGCAAGTGCCGACCTGCTGGTACGCACGCTGCTGGACGCGAAGATCGACGCGGTGCAGCAGCTGGACCAGCGCGGCCGGCGCACGCCGGTACCGCTGCCGCCTGCCAGCCTGCCTGCGTACCTGAAACCGCTGGTGGTGCTGATCGACCGCCGCACCGGTTCGGCGGCCGAGTTCGTCGCCTATTCGCTGCAGGCACTGGGCCGCGCGCGGATTGTCGGCACGCGCAGTGGCGGTGCCGCGCATATGTTTGGTGATCCTGTGCTGCTGCCTGATGGCTATCAGATCAGTATTCCCGACCGGCAACCCATCAATCTGCGTACCGGTGGAAACTGGGAACGTACTGGCGTGAGGCCCGATGTGGCCGGCGGCGACGATCCGCTGTTCATCGCGCGGCAACTGCTGGCGCCTGCGAAGTCGTCAAGATGAACGCACGATTGCATGGCTGTCCTATCGCGGATGCGCGATTGCATGCCTAGAATCGAAGCATCCCGGTAGTTCCCGGGCGCTTCGAGTGAATGGACTCAATGAAGATTCTGTTGACCGGCAGTTCCGGCCGCATCGGGCGCGCGATCTTCGGTGCGTTGGCGGCCGCCCACGAAGTGGTGGGGCTGGACCGCAGTCCGTTTGCCACCACGCGCATCATTGCCGATGTCAGCGATCGGCAGGCCGTCGCGCGCGCGGTGCAGGGCATGGATGCGGTCATCCATACCGCGGCCCTGCATGCCCCGCATGTCGGCCTGGTGCCGGATGCGGTGTTTCAGCAGATCAACGTGGAGGCCACCGCACACCTGCTGCAGGCTGCACGCGAAGCAGGAGCACGGCGCTTCGTGCTGACCAGCACCACTGCGTTGTATGGCCATGCCGTGGTGGCCGGTGGCTGCCGTTGGATCGACGAAGACACCGAGCCGCTGCCGCGCACGATCTACCACCGTACCAAGCTGCAGGCAGAGACCCTGGCCGAAGCCGCCGCCACGCCGGGCTTCAGCGTTCGCGTGCTGCGCATGGGCCGGTGTTTCCCGGAACCGCCCGAACGGATGGCGATGTTCCGCCTGCATCGCGGCATCGACGCCCGCGATGTGGCCAGCGCACATGCTGCACTGCTGCTCGACGAAGGCGCCCCGTTCGCGCGCTACCTCGCCTGTGCGCCGACGCCGTTCCGGCGCGAGGACTGCCTGGAGCTGGCCACGCACCCGCGCAGCGTGCTGGCCCGTCGCGCGCCGCAACTGCTGGCCGAGTTCGAACGCCGTGGTTGGCCGCTGCCATTGAGCATCGACCGTGTCTACGACAGTGCCCGCCTGCGCAGCGAGCTGGGCTGGCAACCGTGCTTCGGGCCGGACGACGTGCTGCAGCAGTATGCCGTCGGCAGCATCGAGGTACTGCCGCGGGCACAGTGGATCAAGGACCGCGTGGCCGAGTGAGGGCATCGCGAGGGGGGGGGCGCTGAGCCGAGCCTGAGCGGATTCAGGAATGTGCAGGCCGCCCGCCTCAACCTCGCTGGCGGGCGGCCGCTAACCCAGTGCGCTTCCAGCGCCGGGCGCGCCCCGGCGGCCGGTGGCCTGCGCGACGGATCGCGCGCCTGCGCGGTGCCCTCGTGGTGCCGGTCGTCCTGAACTGCCTTGCGGACCCTCCCATGTCTTCTTCCCGCTCTGCCACTGCCCAACGCCCAGGCAGCATCGCCCACAAGTTGATGCTGGGCACCGCCGTGATCGCGCTGCTGTGCTTCGGCCTGACCGCCTTCCTGATCTACCGGCAGGCCAGCGCCAGTCTGATCAGCGCCTCGCGCCAGACCATGACCAGCGAGGCCAACGCCGAGGCGCGCCAGGTGGCGGCTGATCTGGGCACCGCTTTCGCCAGCAATGACGCCATGGTCGAGGCCGTGCTGGCCCAGCGTGCCCGTGGTGACATACCCGACCGCGCCAGCCTGGCGGCGGTGCTCGGCGAACAGCTGCGTGCTCATCCTCAATGGCTGGGCAAGAGCACCATGTGGGAGGCCGATGCCTTCGACGGCAAGGATGCGGAGTTCGTCAATACCGAAGCACACGATGCCACCGGCCGCTACATGAGCTACTGGGCCTGGCAGGACGGCAAACCGCAGCAGTCGGTGATGACCGACTACACCGAGACTGCCAGCGGTTCCGGTGACTGGTACATGGTGCCCAGCCGCGACAAGTTGCCCAAGGTCAGCGAACCCTATGCCTATGACATCGCCGGGCAGCAGGTGTTGATGAGCACGTTGAGCACGCCGATCATCGAGAACGACAGGTTCCTCGGTGTATTCACCGTCGACTTCTCGCTGGCAGCGCTGCAGAAGCACCTGGCAACGCTGAAGCCGATGGGGGCTGGCCGCGTCGAACTGCTGTCGCCGAAGGGCGTGGTGCTGGCCTCGGCCAATGCCGCCGAGATCGGCAAGCCGCGCAACGATGCCCTGACCCGCACCATGCTGGCCGACATCGCCGCCGACCGTCCGTTCGAGGCCTTCAGCCCCGATGCGGCCGGCAATGTACGCGTGTATGTGCCGCTGCGCGTGGGCGACGCCCCGCAACGCTTCGCGCTGGGCGTGGTGATGCCGCATGCGGTGATCGTGTCTGAGGCACGCCAGCTGCTATGGCTGACCCTGCTGGTCGGCGTGATCGCCGCGCTGACCCTCAGCGCCGGTGTCTACGTGCTGCTGCGCCGCTTGGCGATCCGCCCGTTGGCCGAAGCGGTGCGCGTGGCCGGTGATGTCGCCGCCGGCAAGCTGGACAGCACGCTGCCGGCGCGCAGCAACGACGAAGTGGGGCGCCTGCTGGACGCGATGCAGGGCATGCGTGGGCAGTTGCAGTCGGTGATGGCTGCGCAGGCCGAAATGGCGCGCCGCCACGATGCCGGTGAACTCAGCTATCGCATGGATGCTGCGGCCTTCCCGGGCGAGTACGGCCGCATGGTGGCCGACAGCAACCAGCTGGTGGCCTCCAGCAATGCGGTCACCCAGCGCCTGGTTGAAGTGATGCAGCGCTATGCCGTTGGCGACCTCAGCGTGGACATGGAAGCGCTACCGGGCGAGAAGGCGGTGTTCACTGCCGCAATGGCGACCACCAAGCGCAACCTGGCTGCGATCAACGAGCAGATCCAGCAGCTGGCCGCCGCCGCCGCCGCCGGTGACTTCGCCGTGCGCGGTGATGCACTGCGCTTCGACCATGATTTCCGCCGCATGGTGGAGACGCTGAACACAATGATGCAGGTCAGCGACCACAACCTGGCGGCACTGTCGTCGCTGCTGCGCGCGATCGCCGCCGGTGACCTCAGTGCCCGCATGCAGGGCGACTTCCACGGCGTGTTTGCGGTGATGCGCGACGATGCCAACAGCACCGTGCAGCAGCTGACCCAGATCGTCGGCCAGATCCAGCAGTCGGCGGCCAGCATCCGCTTGGCCGCCGGTGAGATCGCCGCCGGCAACAGCGACCTGTCGCGCCGCACCGAACAGCAGGCCGCCAACCTGGAAGAAACCGCCGCGTCGATGGAAGAACTGACCTCCACCGTGCGCCAGAATGCCGACCATGCGCTGCAAGCAAACACGCTGGCCGGTTCCGCAGCGGGCGTGGCCAGCGAAGGCGGCCAGGTGGTCAGCCAGGTGGTGCACACCATGGAGCAGATCGAGGCGTCTTCGCAGCGTATCGCCGAGATCATCTCCGTGATCGATGGCATCGCGTTCCAGACCAACATCCTGGCGTTGAACGCGGCAGTGGAAGCGGCGCGCGCCGGTGAACAGGGCCGTGGCTTCGCAGTGGTGGCCAGTGAAGTGCGGGCGCTGGCACAGCGCTCGGCGGGTGCTGCAAAGGAGATCAAGGAGCTGATCGACGCCTCGGTGGCCCAGGTCGGTGCCGGTGCGCAGCTGGTGCACGGTGCGGGGCGTACCATGCAGGACATCGTCGGTCAGGTCGGCCGGGTCAACGAAATCATGGCCGAGATCTCGGCCGCGTCGCGCGAACAGTCGGCCGGCATCGAGCAGGTCAACCAGACCGTGGTGCAGATGGACGAAACCACTCAGCAGAACGCCGCGCTGGTGGAGGAAGCCAGTGCCGCCGCCCGTGCGATGGAGGAGCAGGCCGAGCAGCTGGCGGTGGCGGTGTCGCGCTTCCGCCTGCAGGCCGAGCCGGAGGGCATGGCCCGCCGCGCGGCCTGATGCCGGAAACGAAGACGCCCGGCGGGTGCCGGGCGTCGGTTGCATCCTTGCCGCGCATCCTGCGCAGGTCTGATGGCTCAGAACATTCCTTCAAACGGGTTCCAGCTGGCGCGTCCTTCCACCTTCTCCAGGTAGTAGCTGTAGTTGGTGCTGGAGGCGACCAGCAGGTTCATGGCGATGAACAGCATGCGCCCGACGACATCCGGCAGGAACATGGTGACGATGGCCAGCGCGATGTTGATGCCGATCACCACCAGTGCCTTGCGCCACATGCCGAGAATCAGCAGGTAGATGGCACCGAAGAACAACGCGAAGAAGTTCAGGTTGATCTTCAGGCGGTCACCAAAGGACAGTGCCTTCCAGGCCTGCTTGAAGCCGGGGTTCTTGGGGGCGCCGTGCTGGCGGAAGAAGTTGAAGCGGAACTGCCACTTCGGGCTGAACTGGGACAGGTCAGTGGTATTCATTGGGATACATCCCTGTGAGAAAACGTTTTCATGATAGGACAAGTCCTATTCAGGGTCCAAGCGCTAGCGTCAAGAATGTGACGCCTGCCTTGTTCGCGCGCCTGCGGCCAAGCGCCGCGCCGTCACCCGCCCGCCTTGTTTTTAGGATAGGGTGCGCAGTTCCGCTGCCGCACCGGCTGAACCCGTGCGGCGGCGGGATGTCCATGGAGGTTGCATGACCACACCTGCTACACCGGAAAACGCACCGGGACCGGTGCTCCTGCCGACACCTGAAGTGGTGCAGGCACAACAACTGCTCGCACGCCAGCAACTGGCGGTGGCGATGGACCGTGCGCGCACGGCCGCCACGCGGGATGCGGCACCGGCCGCGCTGGAAAGCGAGTAACCCGCAACACCGTCGATCGCGCTGGCATGTCGCCAGCGCGATCACGGCGCGTGCCGCCGGTCAGAACCGCGCGGTCATGCTCAGGAAGTAGCTGCGCCCGGCGACGAAGTAGTCGGTTGAGCCTTCCGCATACAGCTTCTTGTCGGCCAGGTTGCTGACGCCACCGCGCAGGGTCAGCACTTCGTTGACGTTCCATGCCGCGGTCAGGTCATACAGCGTATAGGCCTTGAGGAAGGTCGTGGCGGTGCCGGTCTGCCTGCCGGTGTACTGCGCCGACAGGCTGCCGGAAAACACCGTGCTGGGCGCCCAGTCCAGCGACGAATAGCCGGAGAACTCCGGCGTATCGATCAGGTTGCGGCCGGTGGTCAGGTTCCTGGCTTCCTTCATCCAGGTCGCCGAGGTGCGCCAGCGCCACTGCTCGCCGAAGCGGACGTTGAGGTTGCCTTCCATGCCGCGGGTGCGCGCGCGCTGTACGTTGCTCATGCGCGTCCACCAGATGCCGTTGAACCGGCCCAGCGGTGCGTACTCGATCTTGTTCCGGAAGTCGGTGTGGAAATAGGTCACGCCGACATCGATCAGGTCATTGTCGAAGCTGATGCCGATCTCGCGGTTGGTGCTGGTCTCCGGATCCAGGTCCGGGTTGCCGGCCATGTAGCACCCGCCACGGGTGTAGCCCAGCGGAATCAGCGAGGTGCAGCCGCGGCCCCCGGACTGGGTAGCGGCACTGGCCGAGTTCTCGGTCAGGCTGGGCGCACGGAAGCCCTTGGAGACGCCACCGCGGATCGTCCACTGTTCGGCAGGGTGCCAGACCAGGTACGCACGCGGGCTGACGTGGCCGCCGAACTGCTCGTGATGGTCCAGGCGCGCGCCCACGGTCAGGGCCAGGGTGCGGTGCAGTTTCAGCTCGTCCTCGGCAAACAGCGCCCAGGTGTCCACGTCCAGAGTGGAGCCGCTGACCGCGTTGCCGGCATAGTCGATCGGCGCGCGGCCGATGGTGTCGGTGTTGGTCAGCTCCTGCCGCTTCCATTGGCCGCCTACGGCGAACTGGTGTTCAACGCCGAGGGTGAACGGCGTGGTCAGGCTGCCCTCGATGATCGTATCGGTGGCTTCGGAACGGCCGGCAGCACCGATGTCGTTCCTGTACTCGGTCCAGTACGCACTGATCTTCGAATTGCCGAAGCGCCACTTGCCATCGTGGTTGAGCGCCAGCGAGCTGCGCTTGAGCTCACTGGCACCCCAGGCACCTTCGTCCTGCTTTTCCAGCGACGCATCGATGAAGGCCTGCTGCACGCCGTGCCCGGCTTCCAGCGACAGTTCCTGTGCGTCGCTCAGCTTCCACTGCAGCAGCGCATCGACATTGCGGTCCTTTTCGCCCGCGTAGGCATTGCCGGAGACACCGCCGTTGGAGCGGTCCGAATCGCGGCGCATGCTGTTGGCACCGATGCGCAGGCCGAAGCGTTCGCCCAGCGGCCCGGAGAACGTGGCGCCGATCTGCTGGGTATCGCCGCGCTTGCCGTCAGCCGGGCGGGTGTAGCTGTGGGTGGCGCTGCCGTTCCATTCGTCGCCGATGCGCCGGGTGATGATGTTGATCACCCCGCCCATCGCATCGGAGCCATACAGCGACGACATCGGCCCGCGCACCACTTCGATGCGCTCGATCTGGTCCGGCGAGATCCAGTTCAGGTCCTGGCGGCCGAGGTCGGGGCGATAGTTGGTCGAGGCCGAGCTGCCCATGCGCTTGCCGTCCACCAGCACCAGCGTGTAGTTGGACGGCATGCCACGCAGCTTGATCTTGGACTGCTCGCCGACGGCGCTGAGGCCGCCGGTCACGCCCGGTACGCGGCTGAGCAGGGCGGCCAGATCCGGTACCGGCTGGCGCTCGATGTCCTCACGACTGACCACGCTGATGCTGGCCGGGGCATCCTTGATCCACTGCTGGCTGCCTGAAGCCGTGACCACCACGGTATCCAGGTCCTTGGTGGAGGCATCGGCGGCGGCCTCTGCGGCGGCCAGGCCGGGCAGGGCCAGCAGGCAGGCGGTGGCCAGGCGGGTGCGCGGCAGGCGCGCGGAACGGGAACGGGACGACAGGGACATGACGGCTTCCATGGGAGGTGGGGTGACCCGGTGGAAGCAGCAGGCGCAGGCAGACAGCAGGCAGCCGCCCCTTCCGTGGGTCGTCGGGTGCGCGGTCTGGACCGGCGCAGCTGGGTGGGTCGCGGCCGCGCGGAAGACGGTGACCTGCCTGGTTGATTAAATGATAACCGTTCGCGTTTGTTACGATCCAGTACCGGGGGCGATGCAGTGACATCTGGCCATGCCCTGGCGTGATCGCCTGCTATTTGCTGAATGGGGACAAATCCCGGTGTAGACCTTCGCACCCGGCTTACATTCTGGGCCCTAGACTGGGCCGCATTTTCGATTCCGCCCCGTTGGAGATCGTGTGGGTTCCGGTAGTGACAGACATCGACTGTGCGGCGTGAGGCCGACACAGCCAGGACAAGTGCGGGCGCCGGGAAAGCGCGCCGGGAACCTTGGTGCATGCAGCCCGGCCGGGATGGCCGGCCGTGCCGACGGCGCGGAGTAAGCGACGATGGGGGTGCAGACCATCCATGCGGAAGCAGGAACGCCCCGGCTCGATGCCGGCTGGGCGCTGCTGCCCGCTGAATCGCCATTGCCGATGCCCGAACAGACCCTGCGCGAAGGCGCACTGAAGGTCCGGCGGCATCGCACCTCGCCGCGCCTGATCGGCCTGCGCCGGCTGTACCTGTTTGGTGGCACGCTCGGCATGACCGCCGTGGCTACGCGGATGATGTGGCGGGTGCTGTCGGCCAATGGCATCAGCGTGCTCGAAGCCTGCCTGCTGGTGCTGTTCGTCGGCCTGTTTGCCTGGATCGCGCTCTCCTTTGCCAGCGCCCTGGCCGGCTTCCTGACCGCGGTGTTCGACCGGGGCTATCGCCTGGGCATCGACCCGGACAAGCCGTTGCCGGCCGTGCACAGCCGTACTGCGCTGTTGATGCCGACCTACAACGAAGACCCGCGCCGCCTGCTGGCGGGCCTGCAGGCGATCTACGAGTCGGTGGCGGCCACCGGCCAGCTCGACCGCTTCGACTTCTTCGTGCTCAGCGACACCCGCCGCGAGGACATCGCCGCTGCCGAGGAACAGGTGTTCGCCGAGCTGCGCGAGCGTGTGCCGGAGGGGCAGACGCGCCTGTTCTATCGTCGCCGTGGTGACAACAGCGGGCGCAAGGCCGGCAACATCGCCGACTGGGTCCGCCGCTTCGGCGGTGCCTACCCGCAGATGCTGATCCTTGACGCCGACAGCCTGATGACCGGCGACAGCATCGTGCGCCTGGTGGCCGGCATGGAACACAACGCCGACGTCGGACTGATCCAGACCCTGCCGTCGGTGATCGGCGGCCGCACCCTGTTCGCGCGCATGCAGCAGTTCGGTGGCCGCGTGTACGGGCCGGTGATCGCCCGCGGCGTGGCCTGGTGGCACGGCGCCGAGAGCAACTACTGGGGCCACAACGCCATCATTCGCACCCGCGCCTTCGCCGACCACGCCGGCCTGCCGGCGCTGCCGGGGCGCAAGCCGTTCGGCGGCCATGTGCTCAGCCACGATTTCGTCGAAGCGGCGCTGATGCGTCGTGGCGGCTGGGCCGCGCACATGGTGCCCTACCTCGGTGGCAGTTACGAGGAAGGCCCGCCGACGCTGACCGACCTGCTGGTGCGCGACCGTCGCTGGTGCCAGGGCAACCTGCAGCACGGCAAGGTGGTCGGCAGCCGCGGGCTGCACTGGATCAGCCGCACGCACATGCTGATCGGCATCGGCCACTATTTCACCGCACCGATGTGGGCGATGCTGATGCTGATCGGCATCGCCATCCCGCTGTTCCAGGAAGGCATCGATTTCAACGCCCTGCTGCACCTGTCGCCCAGCGTGTACTGGCGCGCGCAGGATGAAGAGCAGGTGGTGCGCCTGTTCGCCGCCACCATGGCGGTGCTGCTGCTGCCCAAGGTGCTCGGCTACCTGGCAATGCTGCTGGACCCGGTCGACCGCCGCGGTTGTGGCGGTCCGATCCGTGCCTTCGTATCGATGCTGGTGGAAACCGTGCTCGCCGCGCTGATGGCGCCGGTGGTGATGTACGTGCAGTCACGCGGCGTGGCCGAAGTGTTGTCCGGGCGCGATTCCGGCTGGGACGCGCAGCAGCGTGACGACGGCGGCATCTCGTGGATGGCGTTGATCCGTGGCTACGGTGGCCTGGGTGTGTTCGGCGCCTTCATGGGCGTGCTGGCCTGGGCGGTATCGCCGTCGCTGGCGGCCTGGATGGCGCCGGTGGTGATCGGCATGGTTCTGGCCGTTCCGGTGGTGGCGCTGACCTCCTCGCGCGGCCCCGGTGCGTTCCTGCATCGCCTCGGCCTGCTCGATATCCCCGAAGAGAACATCCCGCCACCGGTGCTGGTACGCGCCGCGCAGCTGCGGCGGGAAGCGGCCGCGCAACCGCCGCTGTACTGATTGCCCCGCGCCAGCGGCATAATGCGGCTCGAACTTGAAGGAGCCGCATCATGCTGCAAACGGTGGAACAGGAAACCGGCGCCTCGCCGCAGTGGTCGGTGATCTGGTTGCACGGCCTCGGCGCCGACGGCCATGATTTCGCGCCGATCGTGCCGGAACTGGTGCGGCCGCACTGGCCGGCGCTGCGCTTCGTGTTCCCGCACGCACCCGTGCGGCCGATCACGATCAACAACGGCGTGCCGATGCGCGGCTGGTACGACATCGTGGGCATGGACTTCCGTTCGCGCGCCGACATGGCTGGCGTGCAGGAATCGGTGGTGCAGCTGGACGCACTGATCGCGCGCGAGATCGAGCGCGGCATCGCGCCGGAGAAGATCTTCCTGGCAGGCTTCTCGCAGGGTGGGGCGATCATCCTGACGGCCGCGCTCTCGCGTACCGCGCCGCTGGCCGGCCTGATCGCGCTGTCCACCTATCTGCCCGAAGCCGACAGCGCCACGCGTGTTGACGGCGCGGTGCAGGTGCCGGTGTTCATGGCCCATGGCAGTGGCGACCCGGTGATCCCGCAGGCCGTCGCAGCGCACAGCGCGCAGGCGCTGCGTACGCTGGGCCTGGATGTGGCGTGGCACAGTTACCCGATGGCCCACCAGGTCTGTGCCGAGGAGATCCAGGCACTGGGTGACTGGCTGCAGGAACGCCTGGGCGCCGCCTGAGCCATGTCGCCGGCCAGCACACCGCCGTGGATGCCGGAACTGTGCCGCCTGCCACGGCTGGCGGCGATGCTCGGCCTGGCCGAGCTGGTGGTGGTGGTACTGGCGCTGGCGCCGGACGGCAGCCGTCACTGGACCTTCGGCGAACTGCTGTCGGCCAGCGGATTCGCGCTGTGGCTGGCGCTGGCGGTGACCGCCAGCCTGTGCCTGCTGCGGCAGACCCTGTCGCGGCTGCCGCCGGTGCTGGGCGCCATTGCGGCGACCGTGCTGGCCACCCTGATCGCGGTGGTCTGCGCCGGCATCGTGCACGCGCTGTACGCGGTGCTGGGCGACAGCTTCGCCAGCGGCATCAGCTTCTGGCGTTTCACCCTCGGCAGCGCGGCAACCACGGCGCTGATCGCCGCGCTGGCGCTGCGCTACTTCTACGTAAGCGATCGCTGGGCCGCGCAGGTGCAGGCCAACGCGCGCGCGCAGGCCGACGCGCTGCAGGCGCGTATCCGCCCGCATTTCCTGTTCAACAGCATGAACCTGATCGCCAGCCTGCTGCATCGTGACCCGGCAGTCGCCGAGCGCGCGGTGCTGGACCTGTCCGATCTGTTCCGTGCCGCGCTGGGGGCGGGCGAGGGCGATTCCACCCTTCGCGACGAATGCGAGCTGGCCGAGCGCTACCTGTCGATCGAATCGCTGCGCCTGGGTGAACGCCTGCAGGTGCGTTGGCAGCGCGACGAGCCGCTGCCATGGGACCTGCCCTTGCCAAGGCTGGTACTGCAGCCGCTGGTGGAAAATGCCGTGCTGCATGGCATCTCGCGCCTGCCCGACGGCGGCACCATCGAACTGCAGCTGGCGCGCGAGGGCAATGAACTGCAGATCCGCGTACGCAACCCGGCACCCGATCCGCAGGCGCCGGGGCTGGCGCTGGCACGCGGCGCCGGCCATGCCCAGCACAGCATCGGCCATCGGCTGGCCTGGCGCTTCGGCAGCACCGCGCGGATGACGGCTGGCTGGAGCGAGGGCTACTATGCCTGCCAGGTGACAGTGCCGATCCAGTGAGGGAACGATCGTGAGGGTAGTCATCGCCGACGACGAACCGCTGGCGCGCGAGCGCCTGCGCAGCCTGTTGGCGGCACAGGACGGCGTGGACGTGGTGGCCGAGGCCGGCAACGGTGAGCAGGCCCTGCACGCGTGCGCGGAGCTGCAGCCGGACCTGGTCCTGCTGGATATCGCGATGCCCGGGCTGGATGGCCTGGAAGCGGCCCGCCACCTGGCCAGCTTCGAACCCCGGCCAGCGGTGGTGTTCTGCACCGCCTACGATGCGCATGCGCTGTCGGCGTTCGAGGCCGCAGCGATCGACTACCTGATGAAGCCAGTGCGTGCCGAACGGTTGGCGGCGGCGATCGCACGTGCGCGCACGTTCCTGGCCGGCCGCGATGGCCGGCCGCAGGAGCACAGCGGGCAGCAGGCACGCAGCGTGCTGTGCGCACGCCTGCGCGGCAGCCTGCGCCTGATTCCGCTGGACGATATCCACTACCTGCAGGCCGAGGAGAAGTACGTGGTGGTGCACCACGCGCGCGGCGAGGACCTGATCGAGGAATCGCTGAAGTCGCTGGAAGAGGAGTTCGCCAGCCGTTTCATCCGCATCCATCGCAACTGCCTGGTGGCGCGCCACGAGCTGGTGGAGCTGCGTCGGGGCTCGGGCGGGCAGGTGCAGGCGGTGTTGCGGCATGGCAAGCAGCCGCTGGAAGTCAGCCGCCGGTGCGTGGCGACGCTGAAGCAGGAACTGCGGCACTTGTGAGAGTTCCGCGCGGCCTGCGGCCGCGACTGCTGTGAAATCAACAGCAACAGCAACAGCAACAGCAACAGCGGGTTGTCGGCTCTGTGTTGTTGCGTGTTGGGTGAGGCGGGATGGGCGGGCGGGACACGCCGTAAACCCATCCATGGGGGCTCGATGGCGCCATCCATGGCGCCAACGGTCCCGCCCGCCCATCCCGCCTCACCCTCGCGAATTTCCCGGTGACGGACGGCAAAGGCATTGTTGTTATCGAGGGGGGAAGAGGGGTCAGATCCCTTTTCCTGCGGAAAAGGGATCTGACCCCGGAAGCCGCCGGCTGTTGCCTTTGTTTCTGCACTCTTTTTTTTTGATCTTCCGTGGCTGGCGCACACGGAACCTGTCAAAGGCCGGGTGGGGTGGGATCGCGGGGGTGACCGCGGCATGGATGCCGCGACCGAGCTTACATGGACGTACTTGCAGCGGCCCCTGCGCAGTCCATCCCGCCCGGCCAAGCACGGCTGTTGCTTTCACGCCCCCCAGCCAGCCACGAGGGGCTCCGCCGTTGGCCGTATCCGCGCCGAAGGCGCGATAATGACCGTATGGAAACTGTCCGCATCGCTACCCGCAAGAGCCCGCTCGCCCTCTGGCAGAGCGAACACGTCGCCGACCGCCTGCGCCAGGCCCACCCCGGCCTGCACGTGGAACTGGTGCCGATGAGCACCCGCGGTGACGAGGTGCTGGACCGCTCGCTGGCCGCCATCGGTGGCAAGGGCCTGTTCCTGAAGGAACTGGAGCTGGCCATGCTGCGGGGTGAGGCCGACTGCGCCGTGCACTCGCTGAAGGATGTGCCGATGGAACTGGACGCGCCCTTCGCGCTGCCGGCGATGCTGACCCGGCACGACCCGGCCGATGGTTTCGTCTCCAACCTGTACGCCTCGCTGGACGCGCTGCCGATCGGCGCGCGGGTCGGCACCTCGTCGCTGCGCCGCCAGGCCCAGCTGCGCGCGCTGCGCCCGGACCTGGAGCTGCTGGACCTGCGTGGCAACGTCAACACCCGCCTGGCCAAGCTCGACAACGGTGGCTACGACGCCATCGTGCTGGCGGTGGCCGGCCTCGAGCGCCTGGGCCTGGGCGAGCGCATCGTCGCGCGCCTGCAACCGCCGCAGTGGTTGCCGGCGCCGGCGCAGGGCGCGGTGGCGGTAGAGTGCGACGGAGGCAACACGCGCCTGATGGCGCTGTTCGCCACGCTTGATGACGCCGCCACGCGCGCCTGCGTGGAAGCCGAGCGGGCCATGAACCGCGCGCTGCATGGCAGCTGCCACGTGCCGGTGGCGGCGATCGCGCAGTGGCAGGGCGACGACCTGCACCTGCAGGGCCTGGTCGGCAGCGCCAGTGATGGCCGCGCCGTGCGTGCCGAAGCGGTGGGCCCGGCCCGTGATCCGGAAGCGCTGGGCCAGCGGGTGGCGATGCTGCTGCTGGACGCTGGTGCTGGCGAACTGCTGAACGTCTGAGGCACCGCAGGTAGTGCCGGGCGCTGGCCGGCAACCTCATGCCGCCGATTGAACGCTGTTGCCGGCCAGCGGCCGGCACTACCGAAATGAAGAACGGGCGCCCTGGGCACCCGTTCTGCTTATTTGAACTTGTAGACCACGTTCATCGTGGTCAGCGTATCGGTCTTGCGCTTGTCGACAGCGACGTCGCTGTTGTAACGCGCCTGCCAGCCGGCCTTCAGCGCCAGGTGCTCGTTCATGCTCACCGAGACACCGAAGTCGTTCTGGCCGAAGGTGTTGTACGAACCGGACTCGACCAGCAGCGTGTTCACCAGGTCGGTGTTGTCGGTCAGCGAGTACTTCAGGTCGAACAGGCCACGGCCGATCATGCCGGTACGGGTGCGGTCATCCTCGGTGCTGTGCGTACGGCGCACGCCGGGGCCGATCTGCGCGTCGAACGAGAAGCGCTCGGTGTTCCACAGGCGGGTGCCGTAGCCCAGACCGAACGAGCTCTGGCGGTCGTAGGTGGCGAAGTCGTCGCGCTCGGTACGCACCGTGGCGGTCAGCTGGCGGTGCTCGCCCAGCTGCAGCGCGCTGCCCGCACTGCCGGTGTAGCGGTTGGCGGTGGTGTTGCTGCGGCGGGTGGTGGTGCCGTCGTCGTTGGTCTCGGTCACCTTGGAGCTGGAGCGCAGGCCGAACAGGTCCATGCTGTGCACCCAGTCGCCGTCGGTGTAGCGCAGGCGCAGGCGGCCGTTGAAGCTCTCGGTGCTGCTGTTGCCGCGTGCCGAGGCAAAGCCGAGCTCGCCGCCGCTGCCACTCCACGGCGAGGACATCGCCGCCAGTTCGGAGGCATCCTGCGCGTATGCGAGCGGCGCACACAGCAGCAGGGGGATCAGCAGGGACACGCGCAGGGACATCGAGGCTTCTCCGGAACGGTTAACAGCCGGTGATGATACTGGAAGCGTGATGGCGGTCCGAATCGATCCAAAGCGTGCTTCAGCGAACGTTGCCGCGATCGCCTATTCAGGGCAGATCCACACGCAATGCGGGGTCGTTGAAGCGCGAATAGCGAAGGCGCAGCTGGAAGCTGCGGCCATTGCTGCTGCCGCTGCGCACGATCTGGCGTGGCAGGCCCTGGGCATCCACCCAGTACTCCAGGCGTTCGCCGGGCTGGTTGCCGCGCAGCCGGTAGTGACGGGTCTCGACCCCGTCCAGCGCCTGGCTGCCGAGATCTTCGGCCTTCAGGTCGGCGGGCAGGGCGTCGGCCGGCAGCGGGTTGCGCCACTGCTCGAGCAGGCCGGGCGGGGCCGGCACCTGGCGGATCGCACCGTCGGCCTGCAGGAACAGGGTGTCGCCGATGATGGTCTGCGGCCCGGCCGGGGTCTCCACCCGGAAACGGTCGGGTGCAACGAAGTCCATGGCGCTGCGTACCCGCTGCGGCGCGCCCAGCACTTCCAGTTCGGCGTGGAAGCTGCGCAGGGCGGCGAAACGCTGGCTGGCGCCCAGCACCGCCTGTGCCGGATCGGCGGCGGGTACCGGGGCCTCGGTGCCCGCCGGCGCCGGCGCGCGATCGCAGGCGGCCAGCAGCAGGCAGGCCAGCAGGGACAGGGCAGGCAACCGGCGCATCGGGCATTCCATGGGGTGGGGGCGACCACGATAGCCCAAACGTCCCACACAAGACCCGCGACTCGGACATAATCGGGGGTATGGACCGATACGAACGCATCACCGCCCTGCATCGTCTGCTCAAGTCCGCGCGCTATCCGGTGACGGTGGCGACCCTGCAGGACAAGCTCGGTTGTTCCCGTGCCACCGTCTACCGCGACCTGGCCTTCCTGCGCGATGCGCTGATGGCACCGATCGAGGGCGACGGCGAGGCCGGCTTCCGCTACCAGGCCGACGAGAGCGATCGCTTCGAGCTGCCCGGCCTGTGGCTCAGCTCGGAGGAGCTGCATGCCCTGCTGGCCTCGCAGCACCTGCTGGCGCGTACCGGCGGCGGCGTGTTGTCGTCGGTGCTGGCCCCGCTGCAGCAGCGCATCGAGAGCCTGTTGGCAGCCCAGGCCGGTGTCTCCAGCTGGCCGGTCGACCGCGTGCGGGTGATTCCGCACCGTGGCCGCAAGTTCGATGAAGGCAGCTTCCGCAGCGTGGCCTCGGCGGTGCTGGAGCGCCGTCAGCTGGCGTTCGAGTACCGCGCCCGCTCCACCGACGAGCCGACCAAGCGCACCGTCTCGCCGCAGCGCCTGACCCATTATCGCGACAACTGGTACCTGGATGCCTGGGACCATGACCGCGAGGCGCTGCGCAGTTTCGCGGTGGACCGCATCCACAAGGCACGGGTAATCGACAGTGCCGCCCGCGATGTCGCCGACAGCGAGCTGGACGAGCAGCTCGGCGCCAGCTATGGCATTTTTTCGGGTGCGCCGAAGGGCTGGGCGACCATCCTGTTCAGCGCCAAGGCTGCGCGCTGGGTGGCCGACGAGCACTGGCATTCCAAGCAGCAGGGTCGTTTCCTGGCCGATGGCCGCTACGAACTGAAGGTGCCGTACAGCGTCTCGCGAGAGTTGCTGATGGACGTGCTGCACTATGGTTCGGATGCCGAGATCATCGAGCCGATCATGCTGCGCGAGCAGGCCAAGGCGCTGCTTGAGCTGGCCCTGAGCAACTACGAAAAATCCTGACACTCCCCCCGAGAACCCCGTCCCCCATGAAGAAGACCCTGTTGCTGTCCCTGCTCGCCGCTGCGCTGGCCCTGACCGCCTGCGGCAAGTCCGGCGAGCCCTCGCAGAAGCTGGTGGTGGCCGCCACGGCCGTGCCGCATGCCGAGATCCTCGAGGTGGTCAAGCCGATCCTCAAGCAGGAAGGCGTGGACCTGGACGTGCGCGTATTCAACGACTACGTGCAGCCCAACGACCAGCTGGTGCAGAAGCAGGTGGACGCCAACTACTTCCAGACCGAGCCGTACCTGGATGCCTACAACCGCGACCGCAAGACCGACCTGGTGAGGGTGATCGGCGTGCACATCGAGCCGTTCGGTGCGTACTCGCGCAAGGTCAAGTCGCTGGCCGAGCTGCGCGACGGTGCCGACGTGGTGATCCCGAACGATCCGAGCAACAACAGCCGCGCGCTGATCCTGCTGCACAAGGCCGGCGTGATCGAGCTGAAGGACCCGGCCAACGCGCTGTCGACCCAGCGTGACATCACCGCCAACCCGAAGAACCTGAAGTTCCGCGAGCTGGACTCGGCGATGCTGCCGCGCGTGCTGGACCAGGTCGATCTGGCCCTGATCAACACCAACTATGCGCTGGACGCCGGCCTCAACCCGACCAAGGATGCGCTGGCGATCGAGAGCAAGGATTCGCCGTACGTGAACTTCCTGGTCGCGCGCCCGGACAACAAGGACGACGCCCGTGTGCAGAAGCTGGCCAAGGCCCTGACCAGCCCGCAGGTGAAGGCCTTCATCGAGAGCAAGTACAAGGGCGCGGTGCTGCCGGCGTTCTGATTGCGGCTGATCTGTTGATTTGAATGGTGGGTGTCGACCTTGGTCGACACTGCCTGCCCTGTAGAGCCGAGCCCACGCTCGGCTCTGCTGTTTCCGGCATTTCACCAACGGCAGCCGAGCATCGCTCGGCTCTTCCGTGTCACTCCACGTGCCGCAGCAGGGCAGGGCATTGCAGTTTCAATCGACGTGGAAGGCGAGGGTGGCGGCAACTGCCTGCTGCCATCCCGCATACAGCTTCTCGCGCCGCGACACCTCCATCTGTGGCTCGAAGCGCCGGTCCAGGCCCCACTGTGCAGCGATCTGTTCGCGGCTTGACCAGAACCCGACGGCCAGGCCGGCCAGATAGGCCGCACCGAGCGCGGTGGTTTCGGTCAACCGCGGCCGCAGCAGCGGCACTCCGAGGATGTCTGCCTGGAAGCCGGCCAGGAAGTCGTTGCCGATCGCACCGCCATCAGCGCGCAGCTCGGTCAGTGCGATGCCCGCATCGGACTGCATGGCATCGAGCACGTCGCGCGTCTGGTAGGCCATCGCTTCCAGCGCGGCGCGCACGAAATGCGCCTTGCCCGTGCCACGGGTCAAGCCAAACATCGCACCGCGCACATCACTGCGCCAATAGGGCGCACCCAGGCCGACAAACGCCGGCACCAGGTAGGCACCGCCACTGTCGGGCACCTGCGCGGCCAGTGCCTGGCTGTCGCTGGCGCGTTCGATCATGCGCAGTCCGTCGCGCAGCCACTGCACCACCGAGCCGGCGATGAAGATCGACCCTTCCAGCGCATACTCCACGCGCCCGTCCAGGCCCCAGGCAATGGTGGTCAGCAGGCCGTTGCGCGACCGCACCGCCTGCGCACCGGTATGCATCAACATGAAGCAACCGGTGCCATAGGTGTTCTTGACCATGCCCGGCTGGAAACAGGCCTGGCCGAACAGTGCCGCCTGCTGGTCACCGGCGATGCCGGCGATCGGGATCGGGTGGTCGAAGAAGAACTGCGGCCGGGTGTGTGCGTACACCGCACTGGAGTCGCGCACCTGCGGCAGCATCGCGCGCGGGATGTCGAGCAGGGCCAGCAGATCGTCATCCCAGTCCAGCGTGTGGATGTTGAACAACAGCGTGCGCGCCGCGTTGCTGTAGTCGGTCACATGCGCCTGGCCACCGCTGAGGTTCCACACCAACCAGGTGTCGATGGTGCCAAACAGCAGCTCGCCACGTTCGGCGCGCTGCTGCGCACCTTCCACGTGGTCGAGGATCCAGCGCACCTTGGTCGCAGAGAAATAGGCATCGATCAGCAGGCCGGTCCGCTCGCGGATCAGCGCTTCATGGCCTTCGGACTTCAGTCGTTCACAGATGGCGTGGCTCTGCCGCGATTGCCAGACGATGGCGTTGTGGATCGGCTGGCCGGTGGCACGGTCCCAGACCACGGTGGTCTCGCGCTGGTTGGTGATGCCCAGTGCGGCGATATGGCGCGGGTCGATCTGCCCGCGACTGAGCAGTTCGGTCAGCGTGGCATAGACGCTGGTGAGGATCTCGCGCGGGTCATGCTCGACCCAGCCGGGTTGCGGGAAGATCTGCGCGAACTCGCGCTGCGCGCTGCCGATGATGTCGCCGGCACGGTCGAACAGGATCGCGCGCGAACTGGTGGTGCCCTGGTCGATGGCCAGCACGTAGCGGGGCGTCATGCAGCGTCTCCGGTAGAGCAGTCAGGGTAACTTACCTTTCTCTCTGTAGAGCCGAGCCATGCTCGGCTGCATTTGCACAACGCAGCCGAGCATGGCTCGGCTCTACAGAGTGGAGTGTTCGATCCACGCCTGCAGCCGTGTCACCTGCGCAGCGTCCAGCCGCAACCCCAGCTTGCTCCTTCGCCACAGCACGTCCTCGGCAGTGCGCGCCCACTCATGCTCGCGTAGAAAGGCCACTTCCCGGGCATGCAGGCCGCCGCCAAACGCCTCGCCAAGATCGTGCAGGCCCCGTATACCCTGCAGCAGTTCCGCGCTTCGACTGCCATAGGCCCCGGCCCAGCGTCGCGCGATACCTGCGGGCAACCAGGGTGCCGATACCTGCAGATGCGCGCCCGCCTGCGCGGCGTCGCCCCAGTCGCTGCCTGGCAGCGGGTCCCCGTGTGCTGTCCACGCCGCTCCCATCTGCGGCAGGGCGGGCCGCAGCAGCTCCAGCGCTTCCTCGGCCAGCACCCGGTAGGTGGTCAGCTTGCCGCCCAGCACATGCAGCGCCGGTGCCGGGTCCACCTGCAGCTGCAGGCGGTAATCGCGGCTGAGTCTTGCCGCGCGCGGATCGGGATCAGCCAGCAGCGGGCGGACACCGGCGAACTGCCAGACCACATCTTCCGGCGCGATGGGTTCATGCAGGTAGCGGTTGGCCGCTTCGCACAGGTACGCCACCTCTGAAGGCAGCACGCTGCAGCGCGCCGGGTCGCCGCGATAGTCGGTGTCGGTGGTGCCAACCAGCAGGTGGTCGTGGGCGAAGGGCAACAGGAACACCACGCGTCCATCGGGTTGCTGCAGCAGGCACGCGCTGTCATCGGGCCAGGGCCGGCGCAGGACGATGTGGCTGCCTTGTACCAGCCGCAGCGCGGGGCCGCCACTGCGTGCCTCCATCCGTTCCAGCAGGCCGCCGGCCCACGGCCCTGCCGCATTGGCGACGGCGCGCGCGGTCACCTGCTGCTGGCCATCAGCGGATTCCAGCACCGCCTGCCACCGGCCCGGCAAGGGCTGCAGGTCGATGCAGCGGCTGCGCACACGCACCTGTGCGCCCCGCTGCGCGGCATCCAGGGCGTTGAGCAGCACCAGTCGCGCGTCATCGACCTGCGCGTCGGCGTAGCTGAAGGCCTGCCGCAGATCCGGGGAAAGCCAGGGGCCGAGCGGATCGCGCTGAAGGTCCAGGGCGCGCGAGGCGGGAAATGCCGGGCTGCGACGGCCCAGGTGGTCATACAGCCACAGTCCCGCGCGTAGCATCCAGCGTGGGCGCAGATGGGGTTCCCACGGCAGCACAAAGCGCAATGGATGGACCAGATGGGGCGCCTGCCGGCGTACCACCTCGCGTTCGCCCAGCGCCTTGCGCACCAGCCCGAGCTCGCCCTGTTCCAGGTAGCGCAGGCCGCCGTGGATCAGCTTGCTGCTGGCGCTGGAGGTATGCGCGGCAAGGTCGTGCTGCTCGCACAGCAGCACGCGCAGGCCGCGGCCGCTGGCGTCACGGGCGATGCCGGCACCGTTGATGCCGCCACCGATCACCAGCAGGTCGACGTCGTCCATCGTGTCTCCGCGTCCTGTGTCTGTAGCCGAGCCGCGCCACCATTGACTGTGGGCGCCATTGAACGTAACGCATCGCAATGCGCGCGGAGCCCGCCGCTCGACTCGGGATAGGGGGCTTGGCTCGACTCTACAAAAAGGCAGTCGAGCATGGGCCCGACTCTACAGAACGCCGGTGACGGAAACGACGACGGGCCCCGAAGGGCCCGTCGCGTTGCATCAGTGAAGCAGGTGCAGCCTGGATCAGAAGCGGGCGCCGATGCCGAAGCCGACGGTCCACGGATCCATCTTGGCTTCGCCGATCTTCTCGCCGCCAACCTTGATGTCCGGGCGGGCGCGCATGTAGCGGGCGTCAGCACGGGCGAACCAGGTGGAGTTGATGTTCATGTCGACGCCGACGGTGCCGATCACGCCCTTGGCATCCTTGAAGCGGATGTCGGTGTCAGCGCCGTTGCCCAGCTTCTCGTTGCTGAAGCTCGACTGGTAGTAGCCGACGCCCACGAACGGACGGAACACGTTGTCAGCCTGGCCGAAGTGGTACTGGCCGCTCAGCGCGACCGGCTGCTGCTCGACCGAGCCCAGGCGGGCATTGTTCGGGCCCTTGAACTTGTTGTCGAACTTGTCAGCGGCGCCCCACAGTTCAACGGCCCAGTTGTCGTTGATGTAGTAGCTGAAGCTGACGGTCGGCGCCGGGCCACCATCGGTCTTCTTCACGCCGGAGATCGGGTCGTTCTTCGGTTCCAGCAGCGAGATGCCGCCAACAACGGCAAAATGCTTGCCCGACGCGGTGTCGGTGCTGCTGCTGTCCTGGGCGAAAGCGGCCGGCGCGAAGGCGGCGGAGGTCAGCAGGGCGAGACTCAGGATACGGATGGAGCGCATGGGGGTATCTCCTAATGTTTCTTGTTTTGGGCCCCCGGTTGCGGGGCGAGCACACCGTAGTCGCCCCAACATGAATCGAATCCGACGCACGTTAAAAAATAGTTTTCCTTGTTCAGCGACGGGTACGGAACGCCTGTATTCATGGGGTTTCTGGCGCTCGGGGACATTCATGCAGTTGGAGAAGATGTGAGCACAGCAACGTTGTGCATTGGCCTGCAAGCGCAGGTGAACGTGGAGTGCAGGGTGCTGCTGCTGGGCTCGATGCCGGGCGTGGCGTCCCTGCAGGAGCAACGCTATTACGCCCATCCGCGCAACCGCTTCTGGCCGCTGATGGCCGACATCTGTGGTTTCGACGCGGATCTGGCCTACGCCGCGCGGCTGCAGGCATTGAATGCCGCGGGCATCGGTCTGTGGGATGTGATCGGTCGCTGCGAGCGCCGAGGCAGCCTGGACGCGGACATCGTGCGTGGCACGGAAGTGGCCAATGCACTGCCGGAACTGATCGCCACGTTGCCTGAGCTGAAGCTGATCGGCTGCAATGGCGCTGCATCATGGCAGGCGTTCCAGCGCTGGGTGCTGCCGCAGCTGCTGGAGGCCCCGCCACAGGTGGTTGCATTGCCCTCGACCAGCCCGGCCAATGCGGCGTGGTCGTTGCCGCGCCTGCGCCAGGCCTGGCAGCCGGTTGCAGACGCACTGGCGACATGAAGCGGACATCGTCCGGACAATACGCTACCGACTGGTCGCGGCCGGGACCCGTGGGCAACAGCCTGTCCCGGCTGCGTGCGTACTGAAAACACCTGTAACGGTTGGCGCTGGACCCCGCTGGCCGCACAATAGACGTTTCCCTACACCAGATTGCCGGAGTTATCCCCATGGCCGAAATCAAGGAAGCACTTGTCCCCGATATCGGTGACTACAGCGATATCCCGGTAATCGAGGTGCTTGTCGCCGTCGGCGACACGGTCAAGAAGGACCAGGGCCTGGTGACGCTGGAAAGCGACAAGGCGACGATGGAAGTGCCGTCCTCGGTGGCAGGCGTGGTCAAGGAACTGAAGGTCAAGGTGGGCGACAGCCTGTCCGAAGGCAAGGTCGTGGCGCTGATCGAAGTGGCCGAAGGCGAAGCCGCCGCGCCGGCCGCCGCCGCACCGGCACCGGCCAAGTCCGCTGCCCCGGCTGCCGCCACCCAGAGCGCGCCGGCCCCGGCCGCCGCTGCGGCGGCCGCTCCGGCCACTCCGGCCGCCAGCGGTGGCGCAGTGGAAGCGCTGGTGCCGGACATCGGCGACTACGCCGGCATCCCGGTCATCGAAGTGCTGGTCGCCGTCGGCGACACGGTCAAGAAGGACCAGGGCCTGGTCACGCTGGAAAGCGACAAGGCCACGATGGAGGTGCCGTCGTCAGTGGCCGGTGTGGTCAAGGAGATCAAGGTCAAGGTGGGCGACAACCTGTCGCAGGGCGACGTGGTTGCCATCATTGAAGCCGAAGGCGCTGCCGCGCCGGCACCGACCAAGGCGGCGGCTGCCGCTGCTCCGGCTGCCGCCGAGACCGCCACCAAGGTCGAGCCGGTCGCTGTGCCGGCACAGCCGGACAAGCTGGCGGCGCGCGAGATCGCTTCGGCCGGCACCCCGTCCAGCCCGCCGGTGCAGTTCAACGCCGATGGCGTGCTGCCGGCCAAGGTGCCGTACGCCACCCCGGCGGTGCGCGTGTTCGCCCGCGAGCTGGGCGTGGACCTGCTGCAGATCAACGGCACCGAGAAGGGCGGCCGCATCACCAAGGCTGACGTGCAGAAGTTCGTCAAGGCCGCACTCAGTGGTGGTGTGCCAGCAGCTGCCGGTGGCGCCGTCGCCGCCGGTGGTGGCCTGAACCTGCTGCCGTGGCCGAAGGTCGACTTCAGCAAGTTCGGCGAGACCGAAGTCCAGCCGCTGTCGCGCATCAAGAAGATCTCCGGCGCGAACCTGGCCCGCAACTGGGCGATGATCCCGCACGTCACCCAGTTCGAACAGGCCGACATCACCGACCTGGAAGGCCTGCGCGTGGCGCTGAACAAGGAAAACGAGAAGGCCGGCATCAAGCTGACCATGCTTGCTTTCCTGATCAAGGCCAGCGCCGCGGCGCTGAAGAAGTTCCCGGAATTCAACGCCTCGCTCGACGCCAGCGGTGAGAACCTGACCCTGAAGAAGTACTTCCACATCGGCTTTGCCGCCGATACGCCGAACGGCCTGGTCGTGCCGGTTATCCGCGACGTGGACAAGAAGGGCGTGGTGCAGATCGCGCAGGAAACCGGCGAGCTGGCCAAGAAGGCGCGCGACGGCAAGCTGGGCCCGGCCGACATGAGCGGCGGCTGCTTCTCGATCAGCTCGCTGGGCGGCATTGGCGGCACCGCGTTCACTCCGATCGTCAATGCACCGGAAGTGGCCATCCTGGGCGTGTCCAAGTCCTCCATCCAGCCGGTCTGGAATGGCAAGGAGTTCGCGCCGAAGTTGATGCTGCCGCTGTCGCTGAGCTACGACCACCGCGTCATCGACGGCGCCCTGGCCGCACGCTTCACCACGTACCTGTCGCAGGTGCTGGCCGACATGCGCCGCGTGCTGCTGTAAAGCACCGCTTCGCCCCCACCGTGCGGCCGCAGCCCCTGGCGCGGCCGCGTGAACAGATGCAGTGACAGCCCACCGGCCATGCCGGTCGGGCACGAGGAAAACCCACCATGGCCACGATTGAAGTCAAGGTTCCCGACATCGGCGATTACAGCGATGTGCCGGTGATCGAAGTGTTGGTCGCCGTCGGCGACACGGTGAAGAAGGATCAGGGTCTGGTGACCCTGGAATCGGACAAGGCCACCCTGGAAGTGCCGTCCTCGGCGGCCGGCGTGGTCAAGGAAATCAAGGTCAAGCTGGGCGACACCCTGTCCGAAGGCGCCGTGGTCGTGGTGCTGGACGCTGAAGGCGCCGCCGAAGCCCCGGCCAAGGTCGCTGCGCCGGCTCCGGCTCCGGCCGCTCCGGCCAGCAAGCCGCCGGTGACCCCCTCGCACCGCGCCCCGGCCGAGCCGGTGGCACCGAAGCCGGCGCTGTCCAGTGGCAAGCCGGCCGACATCGAATGCGAAATGGTCGTGCTGGGCTCCGGCCCGGGCGGCTACACCGCCGCCTTCCGCGCCGCCGACGTCGGCCTGGATACGGTGCTGGTCGAGCGCTACGCCAGCCTCGGCGGCGTCTGCCTCAACGTCGGTTGCATTCCGTCCAAGGCGCTGCTGCACGCTGCCGCGGTGATCGACGAAGTGGCCCACGCCGGCGATTTCGGCGTCGAGTTCGGCAATCCGACCATCACCCTGGACAAGCTGCGCCAGTACAAGGAAAAGGTCGTCAACCAGCTGACCAAGGGCCTGGCCGGCATGGCCAAGCAGCGCAAGGTCCGCAACGTGCAGGGCGTCGGCAGGTTCCTCTCGGCCAACGAACTGGAGATCACCGCCGCAGACGGCAGCACCCAGCTGCTGCGCTTCCAGAAGTGCATCATTGCCGCTGGTTCGCAGGCGGTGAAGCTGCCGAACTTCCCGTGGGACGACAAGCGCGTGATGGATTCCACCGACGCGCTGGAGCTGGCCGAAGTGCCGGGCTCGCTGCTGGTCGTCGGCGGCGGCATCATCGGCCTGGAAATGGCCACTGTGTACAGCGCACTGGGCAGCAAGGTCACCGTGGTCGAGTTCATGGACCAGCTGATGCCGGGCGCCGACAAGGACCTGGTCAAGCCGCTGGCCGACCGCCTGAAGAAGCAGGGCATCGAAGTGCACCTGAAGACCAAGGCCTCGGGCGTCACCGCCGATGCCAAGGGCATCACCGTGACCTTCGAGGCGGCCGAGGAAGGCCAGGCACCGGCGCTGGCGCAGGGCACTTTCGACCGTGTTCTGGTGGCCGTCGGGCGTTCGCCGAACGGCAAGAAGATCGATGCCGAGAAGGCCGGTGTGCAGGTCACCGAGCGTGGCTTCATCCCGGTTGATCGCCAGATGCGCACCAACGTGCCGCACATCTTTGCCATCGGCGACATCGTCGGCAACCCGATGCTGGCCCACAAGGCCACCCACGAAGGCAAGCTGGCCGCCGAAGTGGCCGCTGGTCACAAGAAGGAGTGGGTGGCCCGCGTGATTCCGTCGGTGGCCTACACCAACCCGGAAATCGCCTGGGTGGGCGTGACCGAGACCGAAGCCAAGGCCAAGGGCCTGAAGGTCGGCGTGGCCAAGTTCCCGTGGGCCGCCAGCGGCCGCGCGATCGGCATCGGTCGCACCGAGGGCTTCACCAAGCTGATCTTCGATGAGGAGACCCACCGCATCATCGGCGGCGCGATCGTCGGCGTGCATGCCGGTGACCTGCTGGCCGAGATCGGCCTGGCCATCGAGATGGGTGCCGAAGCCGAAGACATCGGCCACACCATCCATGCGCACCCGACGCTGAGCGAATCGGTGGCGATGGCCTCGGAAATCTACGACGGCACGATCACCGATCTGTACATGCCGAAGAAGAAGTAAGGCGCCCGCGCCGTTCCGAACGAAAAGCCCCGGCATCTGCCGGGGTTTTTTGTTGAGCTTCGATCACTCTCATTGCGAGCGTTCGGGCCGCTGCGCGGGTGGCCGGCGTCTGGACAAATGTCCCCCGTCGTCCGCCTGCGGCGGTCGCCTCCTCCTTTACTTTGTCCAGACGCCGGCCACCCACGCAGCGGCTCGGCTTGCGGGTAGTCGAGAGCCACTGCCTGGGCCGCCTGGATGCCTGACACGCGGAGGGAGCGGGGGCTGGGTGCGAAGTAAAGGAGGAGGTGACGGCTGCAGGCCGGCGCCGGGGGACATTCGCAGCCAGCCCCCGCTCCCTCCAGCGCTCGACCACGCCTGCGTCTACGGCAACTGTCACCGCGAAGGTCTGGGCCGCAGCGCAGGTGGCCGGCGTCTGGACAAATGTCCCCCGTCGTCCGCCTGCGGCGGTCGCCTCCTCCTTTACTTTGTCCAAACGCCTGCCACCCGCGCTGCGGCTCGGCTTGCGGGTAGTAAGAGCCAGTGCCAAAGCCGCCCGGATGCCTGACACGCGGGGGGAGAGGGGCTTGCGTGCGAAGTAAAGGAGGAGGTGACGGCCGCAGTCCGGCGCCGGGGGACATTCGCACGCAAGCCCCTCTCCCCCCGCGCTCGACCAACCCGCTTCTGCTTGACCGTGCAATCAAAAAAGCGCGGCCCCGATGTTCCGGAGGCCGCGCCAGGAGAGAGAGTGCCGTGGAAGGGGCGGGTGTCAGAACACGAAGCTGACGCCGGCCACCGGGCCCTTGAACTCCTGCTTCAGGCCGATGGTGCCGTCGCTGCCCTTCTTGTCCGCATCGAGCTTGAACCAGTCGTAGCCGGCGAACACACCGAAGTTCTTGGTGAAGCGGTAATCGACGATGGCGTTGGCGCGGCTCAGATCGCCCTTGTAGTCATCGAAGCTGCCCCAGCGCGTGTTGAGGTACTGGCCCTGCAGGGTGATCATCCACTTCTCGGACGGGGTGAAGCTCAATCGCGCACCGACCACCGGCGCCACGCCGTCGGTCTTCTCGTTGAGGAACTGGCCTTCGTACACGGTGCCGAGGTCGGCGTAGGCCTTGGTGCTGACCTTGGCGTACTCGGCACCCAGCTGCAGGCCGAGGTCGAACGTATCGGTGTCCACCACCGAGTAGTCATAGACCAGGCTGGCCACCTGGTACTTCAGTTCGCCCTTGACGAAGCTGCCGGACGGCACGTTGACGTCACCGAAGGAGATGTCCTGGCCGAGGGTCTCGCGGCGGTCCTTGTCGTACTTGAAATAGTTGAACAGCAGGCGTTGGCGGTTGCTGATGCGGAACATGCCGTCAATGCGCGGCTCCCACTCCTTGCCACCCAGCTTGAAGTCCTCGGAAAAGCCGATGTCCTGCCCGGCGACATTGGTCTTGCCGCGGAGCGTGTTGTCCGAGTCGATGTTCATCGCACCCAGGCGCAGGGCAAAGCGGTCGTCGCCTTCGGCGGCGTGGGCAGCGGTGGCGAACGAGGCGCCGGCGGCGATCAGGGAGAGAGCGAGCAGGGTGGGTACGGGGCGCATCGAAGAGTCCTTGCAGTGGTTCATCAGAATGAAGACCACTGTGCCGGACAGGCCCGTCCACCATCCGTGAACGTATGGTCCACGGCATGTGCACGGTTCAGTGCTGTCGCGACGATGCAAAAAGATGGCCCCGGAGACGGGCTTCGGGGCCATCGTGGGACCTGCGGGGTGGAGCCGACGAGGATGCTGCAGGCAGGTCGAAAGATCGGACCCGCGCATCCGGCGAAAGTTCCTCGCCTGCGACCAAAGTTCAATACTGCGGTGCAGCATCATGCGGACGTCATTGTCCCCCGGGTGGTACGCAAAAATGTAACCGTTACCGCAACTTGCGGCTTCCCGGGATGAACAGGCAGCGGTTGTCTCGCAAATTGTCCCATTGCTATAATTTGGCGGCTCGATGAGGCCCCCTGCTGTAGCCGCCTCAGCCTTCCACTTGCAACCACGCGGGACGTCCTGTGCTGAACTCCGTTGATGCGGGTCGGCGACTGATGCTGCGCGCCGCGGTCTACCCGCTGGCCGCGGTCGCTGTCCTGGCCCTGGCCTTCCTGCTGGTCGGTCCGAAATATGCCCTCGGCGCGCTGGCGTCCGGTGTGGCCATTTCGGCCGGTGGCTGGGTGGCGGCAAGGATGGCGCTGGGGGGGGGGGCGGTGGCCGCAGGATCGGCGATGGCTCGCCTGATCATTGCGATCGTGGCCAAGTGGGTCGTGGTTTTCGGCGTCCTGCTGGTGGGGTTCCTGGTCTTCAAGCTGCCTGCATTGGCGCTGTTGGCCGGTATCGCCGTCGGCTTGATGTTCCAGGTCCTGGCGATGGCCAGGCGTTGACAGAATTCAATTAACTGAAGGTTCCGGACACATGGCGGGCGAGGCTCTAACCCCTACCAGCTACATCCAGCATCACCTGCACAACCTGACCGCGCCGGTCGGCAAGGGTGAGGGTATGTTCTGGCATATCCACGTCGATACCTTCCTCACCGCGGTCCTGATGGGCCTGGTGATCGTTGTCGCGTTCTGGCTGGGCACCCGCAAGGCCACCGCCGGCGTGCCGGGCAAGTGGCAGGCCTTCGTCGAGATCTGCCTGGAGTTCGTCGACCGCCAGGCCAAGGACACCTACCACGGCAAGAGCAAGCTGGTCACGCCGATCGCCATCACCATCTTCTTCTGGATTCTGCTGATGAATCTGCTGAAGATGATCCCGGCCGATTTCATCGCCAAGCCGCTGGAATGGGCGGGCGTGCACTACTGGAAGCCGGTGCCGACCGCTGACGTCAATGCCACCCTGGGCATGGCCATCAGCGTGTTCTTCCTGATGCTGTTCTTCGCACTGAAGTCGAAGGGCCTGGGCGGCTTCATCAAGGAATTCCTGACGGCGCCGTTCGGCAAGTGGATGATGCCGTTCAACCTGATCCTCAACATCGTCGAGTGGCTGAGCAAGCCGATCTCGCTGGCGATGCGACTGTTCGGCAACATGTTCGGCGGCGAAATCGTGTTCCTGCTGATCTGGGTGCTGGGTGGTGCCGGTTTCTTCGGTGCCATTGCCGGTGGTGTGTTCGGCCTCGGCTGGATGCTGTTCCACCTGCTGGTGATCCCGCTGCAGGCCTTCATCTTCATGATGCTGTCGATCGTGTACCTGAGCCTGTCGGAAGACGCTCACTGAGTTTCAAGCTTCAACGCGTTTCAACCTTCATCCGTTTCATCACCCTTAGCAACTTAAGTTCCTGGAGATAACCATGTACTTCGCCGTCCTGACCAACTTCGCGCAGATTCAGAGCTCCACCGCCCTTGCCGTCGGCATCATGATCGGCCTGGCCGCGCTGGGCGCCGGTCTGGGTCTGGCCATCATGGCTGGTAAGTTCCTGGAGTCGGCCGCCCGCCAGCCGGAACTGATCCCGGTCCTGCAGGTCCGCATGTTCATCACCGCCGGCCTGATCGACGCCGCGTTCATCATCTCGGTCGCCGTTGGCCTGCTGCTGGCCTTCGCCAACCCGCTGTCGGCTGCCTTCGCTGGCGCCGTCACCAAGGCTCTGGCCGGCTGATACAGCGGTTTGAGACGACCGGGTGCTGATGCACCCGGTTTCGGATGAAGGCCGGATGTGCCGCTTCGGCGGCGCGTCCACCCCGAAACCAGCGATCGAGCTAACCATGAATATCAATTTCACCCTTCTTGCGCAGGCGCTGGCCTTCGCTGGTCTGATCTGGATCATCGCGACCAAGATCTGGCCGCCGCTGATGAACGCGATCGAAGAGCGCCAGCAGAAGATTGCTGAAGGCCTCGCTGCTGCCGACCGCAGCCAGAAAGATCTGGCCCAGGCGCAGGAGAAGGTCAACGAAGCGCTGAAGGAAGCCCGCACCAAGGCCAACGAGATCATCGATCAGGCCCATGCGCGTGCCAACCAGATCGTTGATGCTGCCCGCAACGAAGCGATCACCGAAGCCACCCGTCAGAAGGAACTGGCCCAGGCTGAAATCGACGCCGCCGCCAACCGTGCCCGTGAAGATCTGCGCAAGCAGGTGTCCGCGCTGGCCGTGACCGGTGCCGAAAAGCTGCTCAAGCGCGAAATCGACGCCAACGCCCACAAGGCGCTGCTCGACGAGCTGGCCTCGGAGATCTAAGGATGAGCCAGGCCCTCACGCTTGCCCGCCCGTACGCCCGCGCCGCGTTCGCGACCGCGCGCGACGAAGGCGCGTTCGCGCCGTGGTCGGACGCCCTGGCGTTCTCCGCCCACGTCGCCGCCGACCCGCGCGTGGCGGCCCTGCTCGCCAACCCGGAGCTGGGTCGTGACGACGCCGTCGCCCTGCTGGCGCCGGTGTCCCACGGCGAGACCTACTCGCGCTTCCTGGCCATCCTGGCCGAATCGCATCGTCTGCCGCTGCTGCCGGAAATCTCCGGCATGTTCGACGCCCTGCGCGCCGAAGCCGAGCACGTGGTCAAGGCCACCGTCACCTCGGCTGCCGAGCTGTCGGCCGGCGAGCTGGACGCGATCAAGGTCGCGCTGCGCAAGCGCTTCAACCGCGAGGTCGACGTGACCACTGCGGTCGATGCTTCGCTGATCGGCGGCGCCGTGATCGACGCCGGCGACGTGGTCATCGATGGTTCGCTGAAGGGCAAGCTGGCCCGTCTGCAGACCGCGCTCGCTAACTGAATTCATTTAACGTCCGGCCCCGCTGCCGGCACTAGGACTTGACGATGGCAACCACGCTCAACCCCTCCGAAATCAGCGAACTGATCAAGAACCGCATCGAGAAGGTCAAGCTGGCCGCGGAATCGCGCAACGAAGGCACCGTGACCAGCGTGTCCGACGGCATCGTGCGCATCTTCGGTCTGGCCGACGTGATGCAGGGCGAAATGATCGAACTGCCGAACAACACCTTCGCCCTGGCCCTGAACCTGGAGCGCGACTCGGTCGGCGCCGTGGTCCTGGGTGACTACGAGCACCTGCGCGAAGGCGACGTCGCCAAGACCACCGGCCGCATCCTGGAAGTGCCGGTCGGTCCGGAACTGCTGGGCCGCGTCGTGAACGCGCTGGGCGAGCCGATCGACGGCAAGGGCCCGCTGGGCACCGACCTGACCGCTCCGGTGGAGCGCGTTGCTCCGGGCGTGATCTGGCGCAAGTCGGTCGACCAGCCGGTGCAGACCGGTTACAAGTCGGTCGACTCGATGATCCCGATCGGCCGTGGCCAGCGCGAGCTGATCATCGGTGACCGCCAGACCGGCAAGACCGCCATGGCGATCGATGCGGTGATCAACCAGAAGGGCACCGGCATCAAGTGCGTGTACGTTGCGATCGGCCAGAAGGCGTCGACCATCGCCAACATCGTGCGCAAGCTGGAAGAGAACGGCGCGCTGGCCCACACCATCGTGGTGGCCGCGACCGCTTCCGAATCGGCTGCCATGCAGTACATCAGCGCCTACTCGGGCTGCACCATGGGTGAGTACTTCATGGACCGCGGCGAAGACGCGCTGATCGTGTACGACGATCTGTCCAAGCAGGCCGTCGCCTACCGCCAGATCTCCCTGCTGCTGAAGCGTCCGCCGGGCCGCGAAGCCTACCCGGGTGACGTGTTCTATCTGCACTCGCGCCTGCTGGAACGCGCTGCCCGCGTGTCCGAGGAATACGTCGAGAAGTTCACCGAAGGCAAGGTCACCGGCAAGACCGGCTCGCTGACCGCGCTGCCGATCATCGAAACCCAGGCCGGCGACGTGTCCGCCTTCGTTCCGACCAACGTGATCTCGATCACCGACGGCCAGATCTTCCTGGAAACCGACCTGTTCAACGCCGGCATCCGCCCGGCCGTGAACGCCGGTATCTCGGTGTCGCGCGTCGGTGGCTCGGCCCAGACCAAGATCATCAAGAAGCTGTCGGGCGGTATCCGTATCTCGCTGGCCCAGTACCGTGAGCTGGCTGCGTTCGCGCAGTTCGCCTCGGACCTGGACGAAGCGACCCGCAAGCAGCTGGAGCGTGGCCAGCGCGTCACCGAGCTGATGAAGCAGAAGCAGTACGCGCCCATGTCGATCGCCAACCAGGCGCTGTCGATCTACGCCGTCAACGAGGGCTACCTCGATGACGTGCCGGTCAACAAGCTGCTGGCGTTCGAAGAAGGCCTGCACGCCCACTTCGCCAATACCCAGGGCGAGCTGATCAGCAAGGTCAACGCTACCGGCGGTTGGGACAACGACATCGAAGGTGCCTTCAAGAAGGGCATCGCCGAGTTCAAGACCACCGGCAGCTGGTAATCGCGGTCCTGTAGAGCGGAGCCCCAGGCTCCGCTGGACCAGATGACAAACGGTTGAACAACGCGGGGCATCAGCCCCGCGCCACGGGAAACAAGAGATGGCAAGCGGACGCGAAATCAAAACCAAGATCAAGAGCGTGCAGAACACCCGCAAGGTGACGCGCGCCCTGGAAATGGTCTCGGCCTCCAAGATCCGCAAGGCGCAGGATCGGATGAAGACCTCGCGTCCGTACGCGCAGGCGATGAAGCAGGTGATCGGTCACCTGGCCCAGGCCAGCACCGACTACCAGCATCCGTTCCTGGTCGAGCGTGAGCAGGTCAAGCGAGTCGGTTTCATCGTGATCTCCTCCGATCGCGGCCTGGCCGGCGGCCTGAACAACAACCTGTTCCGCAAGATGCTGGGCGAAGCCAAGGCATGGCAGGACAAGGGTGCCGAAGTGGACCTGGTGACCATCGGCCAGAAGGCTTCGACCTTCTTCCGCCGCGTGAAGGTCAACATGGTCGGCAGCGTGACCCACATCGGCGACGTGCCGAAGCTGGAATCGCTGATCGGTGTGATCAAGGTCATGCTCGACGCCTTCACCGAAGGCAAGATCGACCGCGTGTACCTGGTCTACAACCGCTTCGTGAACACCATGGTGCAGAAGGCCAGCTTCGATCAGCTGCTGCCGCTGCCGCCAGCCGAGAAGCAGGTCGCTCACCACGACTGGGATTACCTGTACGAACCCGATGCCGCGACCGTGCTCGAGCACGTGATGACGCGTTACATCGAGTCGCTGGTGTACCAGGCACTGCTGGAAAACGTCGCCTCCGAGCATGCCGCACGCATGGTCGCGATGAAGGCGGCGAGCGACAACGCCAACAAGCTGATCGGCACCCTGCAGCTCGTCTACAACAAGGCGCGCCAGGCAGCGATCACCCAGGAAATCTCCGAAATCGTCGGCGGCGCGGCAGCAGTCTGACCGCGTTCGTTCAAAGCACACATTAGAGGATGCAGCAATGAGTCAGGGCAAGATCGTTCAGATCATCGGCGCGGTCGTCGACGTCGAATTCCCGCGTGAATCGGTGCCGAAGGTGTACGACGCACTGAAGGTCGAAAACACCGAGATCACCCTCGAAGTCCAGCAGCAGCTGGGCGACGGCGTGGTGCGTACCATCGCCCTCGGTTCCACCGACGGCCTGAAGCGCAACCTGGTTGCCGTCAACACCGGCCGCGGCATCTCGGTGCCGGTCGGCGCCGGCACCCTGGGCCGCATCATGGACGTGCTGGGTCGTCCGATCGACGAAGCCGGCCCGGTCGCTGCCAGCGACAACTGGGAAATCCACCGCGCTGCGCCGTCGTATGAAGACCAGTCCCCGGCCACCGAGCTGCTGGAAACCGGCATCAAGGTCATCGACCTGATGTGCCCGTTCGCCAAGGGCGGCAAGGTCGGCCTGTTCGGCGGCGCCGGCGTCGGCAAGACCGTCAACATGATGGAGCTGATCAACAACATCGCCAAGGCGCACAGCGGCCTGTCCGTGTTCGCCGGCGTGGGTGAGCGTACCCGTGAGGGCAACGACTTCTACCACGAAATGAAGGACTCCAACGTCCTGGACAAGGTGGCGATGGTGTACGGCCAGATGAACGAGCCGCCGGGCAACCGCCTGCGCGTCGCGCTGACCGGCCTGACCATGGCCGAGTACTTCCGCGACGAGAAGGACGAAAACGGCAAGGGCAAGGACGTCCTGTTGTTCGTCGACAACATCTACCGCTACACCCTGGCCGGTACCGAAGTGTCGGCACTGCTGGGCCGTATGCCGTCCGCGGTGGGTTACCAGCCGACCCTGGCCGAGGAAATGGGCGTCCTGCAGGAGCGCATCACCTCGACCAAGAACGGCTCGATCACCTCGATCCAGGCCGTCTACGTTCCCGCGGACGACCTGACCGACCCGTCGCCGGCGACCACCTTCGCCCACCTGGACTCGACCGTCACCCTGTCGCGTTCGATCGCCTCGCTGGGTATCTACCCGGCCGTCGATCCGCTGGACTCCACCAGCCGCCAGATGGATCCGCTGGTCATCGGCCACGAGCACTACGACACCGCCCAGCGCGTCCAGCAGACCCTGCAGAAGTACAAGGAACTGAAGGACATCATCGCGATCCTGGGCATGGACGAACTGTCCGAAGAGGACAAGCAGGCCGTGTCGCGCGCCCGTAAGATCGAGCGCTTCTTCAGCCAGCCGTTCCACGTGGCCGAAGTGTTCACCGGTTCGCCGGGCAAGTACGTGCCGCTGAAGGACACCATCCGTGGCTTCAAGGCCATCGTCGATGGCGAGTACGACCACCTGCCGGAGCAGGCGTTCTACATGGTCGGCGGCATCGAAGAAGCGGTCGAGAAGGCCAAGAAGATGGCCGAGAAGGCCTGATCCGGGACGGGCGGGAGCGATCCTGCCCGACCTGACGCCGGCGCCGGGCAACCGCCCGCGCCGGTGGACCCCCACGGTGGCATTGCGCCGCCGCGAACAGCGAAGAGATTTGCATGAGCACGATCCGTTGCGACATCGTCAGCGCCGAGCAGGAAATCTTCCGTGGCGAAGCGACCCTGGTCGTGGCCACCGGTGAGCTGGGTGAACTGGGCATCGCGCCCAAGCACGCCCCGCTGATCACCCGCCTGAAGCCGGGCAAGGTGGTGGTCACCACGCCGAACGGCGAGCAGCTGGATTTCGCCATCTCCGGCGGTATCCTGGAAGTGCAGCCGCAGGTGGTGACCGTGCTGGCCGACACCGCGATCCGCGCGCAGGACATCGACGAAGCCTCGGTCCGCAAGGCCAAGGAAGAAGCCGAACGCATCCTGGCCAACCGCGGCGAAGCGATGGAAGTGGCCGAAGCCCAGCAGAAGCTGGCTGAAGCCGTCGTCCAGCTGCAGGCACTGGAACGCCTGCGCAAGAATCTCAAGCACTGAGGTTCGCGCTGCATCCACGAGAACGCCGGCCCTGTGCCGGCGTTTTTGTTTGGGGCGGGGCAGGGCCGATTGGGTAGAGCCGACGGGGTAGAGTCGACTGTCAGTCGACTACCGCGCGCAGCGCGGGATTTTCGCGACCTCACGGAAGAGCAGTCGACTGACAGTCGACTCTACCGTTCCGGTTCCCGCCCCCAATCCGGCATCCCGATTCCCGCCTCGTCTCAGCGATACACCACGTAGCGCATCAACAGGAACGACACGCATGCCAGCCCGCCTTCCACCAGCGGCTTGGCCAGCCACGTGAATTGCAGGCCCAGCGCCTGGTCGACCAGGCTGACCAGCAGCGTGCTCGTCGCCGTCAGCAGCAGCCACAGCCCGAAGAAACGTGCAAAGCGCTTCCATCCCAGCTTGCGGGTGCCGGCCTCGGCAAAGGTGTAGCGGCCGTTGAGCCAGAAGCCCAGCAGCATGCCGGCCAGGCGACCGGCGATGTTGGCCGGCGCGACCGGCATGCCCAGCGCGGTGGCGACCACGAACACCAGCCAATCGACCAGCAGCTGCACGAGCCCGATCACGAGGTAGGTGCTTCCCTGGCGGAGCAGGCTCATCGGCGTGGTGAAGGAGGAGGGATGCCCATGTTAACGGCCCACGCTCTAGAATCACCGGCAACGAACTACGGACTGCTGCTCCCATGACCCAAGCCCTGCACGTCATCATCCTCGCCGCCGGCGCCGGCAAGCGCATGAAGTCGGTGCTGCCGAAGGTGCTGCAGCCGATCGCCGGCCAGCCGATGCTGGCGCACGTGATCGATACGGCCCGCGAGCTGCAGCCGGCGGCCATCCACGTGGTTTACGGCCATGGTGGCGAGGCGGTGCGTCAGTACTTCGCCGGCCAGCCCGACCTGCAGTGGGCCGAACAGGTCCAGCAGCTCGGTACCGGCCACGCAGTGGCGCAGGCAATGCCGCAGGTTCCCGATGCCGCGCAGGTGCTGGTGCTGTACGGCGATGTGCCGCTGATCCGCGCGCAGACCCTGCGCGACCTGCTGGCGCAGCCGGGCCGGCTGGCAGTGCTGGTGGCCGATGTCGATGACCCGACCGGGTACGGCCGGGTGCTGCGCGATGCAGAGGGCAAGGTGGGCTCCATCGTCGAGCAGAAGGACGCCACCGACGACCAGCTGCGCGTGCGCACGATCAACACCGGCATCATCGCCGCAGAGTCGACCGCGCTGCGCCGCTGGTTGTCGCAGCTGTCCAACAGCAATGCGCAGGGCGAGTACTACCTTACCGATGTGTTCGCGTTCGCCGCGCATGAGTACACCCCGGCCGAGATGGCCCTGGTCGCCGATGCACAGGAGGCCGAGGGGGCGAATGATCCATGGCAGCTGTCGCAGCTGGAGCGCGCCTGGCAGCGCCGTGCGGTGCGTGCACTGTGCGCTCAGGGCGCGCGCGTGCGTGACCCGGCACGACTGGATATCCGTGGCACCGTCACCGTGGGCAGCGATGTACTGATCGATGTCGACGTTGTTCTTGAAGGCAACGTCGTGCTCGGTGACGGCGTTACCGTAGGCCCGTTCAACCGGCTGAAGGACGTCAACCTGGGGCCCGGCACCGAAGTGCGCGCGCATTGCGACCTGGAAGGCGTGGTGACCGAAGGTGCCGCGCAGATCGGCCCGTTCGCACGCTTGCGGCCGGGTACCGTGCTGGCCGATGGCGTACACGTCGGCAACTTCGTCGAAACCAAGAAGGTCACCCTCGGCGTCGGCAGCAAGGCCAACCATCTCACCTACCTGGGTGACGCGGTGATCGGCAGCAGGGTGAACATCGGTGCCGGAACCATCACCTGCAACTACGATGGCGTGAACAAGTCGACCACCACCATCGGCGACAACGCCTTCATCGGCTCCAACAGCTCGCTGGTGGCGCCGATCACCATCGGCGAGGGCGCGACCATCGCTGCCGGGTCGGTCATCACCCGCACCGCGCCGGACGGCAAGCTGACGCTGGCACGTGCACGACAGGAAACCATCGATGGCTGGAAGCGCCCGGTCAAGAAGTCCTGAGCCACGGGTTCCGCGCACCGATGAGCTGGGTGTGCTGCCGGCGATCGAACAACGTGCCGGCGAACTGCTGAGGGGTCACGAGGCCTATCCGGTGTTTGCCAGCCACGGCCTGGACCTGCCGACGCTGCAGGAAGGCCTTGAGCGTGGGCAGCTGTGGGTGGTGGATGGCGCCGCCGGCGGTGTTGCCGGCTACCTGCTGGCCGGCGACCTGGCAGGCGAGTTCCATGTCCTGCAGATGGATGTGGATCCAGCGCACGCGCGTCGTGGCCATGGCCGTGCATTGCTGCGGCATGCCTTGGCGCAGGCCAGGGCCACTGGCTTTGCTGCAGCGGTGCTGACCACCTTGAGCGATGTGCCGTGGAATGCAGCCTTCTACGCCAGCGAAGGGTTCGAGGTCGTGCCCGAGGCGCAGTGGAGCGAGGGCCTGCGCGCGGTGATGGCCGAAGAGGCCGCCCTGGGATTTCCAATGCATCTGCGGGTGGCGATGCGGCAGGTCTGGTAGGTGCCGACCCTGGTCGGCACATCCACGCATGGCGTGGCTCTACTGACAGACCGAGCCAAGTCGGCAACTCACCCCACCGGCAACAGGATCGACACGCACAGCCCGCCATCACCGCGGTTCTGCAGCGACACCCGCCCACCGTGTGCCTCCACGATCTCGCGGGTCAGTGCCAGTCCCAACCCGGTACCGTTGCGCTTGGTCGAATAGAACGGCATCAGCGCGTTCTGCAGCACCTGCTCGTTCATGCCCTTGCCACGGTCCAGCACATCCAGGCGCAGCCATTGCGGCAACCGCGTCAGCTGCACCTGCACGTCATCATTGGGCGGATCGGCTTCGGCACAGGCTTCATGCGCGTTCTTCAGCAGGTTCAACAGCGCCTGCCCGAACTGCGCGATGTCGATCCGGCTGCTCAGTTCCTCGTCCGGTTCACGTTCCATGCCGAACGGAATCTGCTGGCGCAGGCTGGACAGGAAGGGCGCCCAGTGCACGGTCTGCAGTTGCGGTTGCGGCAGCTTGGCGAAGCGCGCATAGCCACGGATGAAGCCTTCCAGGTGGCGCGCGCGGTCTTCGATGGTGGTGAAGATCTCCGGCAGCCGATCGAAGCGCTCGCGCTGTACCAGCACGCCGCCGGAATGGGCCAGCGAGGCGATCGGCGCCAGCGAGTTGTTGAGCTCGTGGCTGATCACCCGGATCACCTTCTTCCACGTCTGCACTTCCTGGCGGCGCAGTTCGGCGGTGAGCAGGCGTACCAGCAGCAGGTCGTGCGGGCGGCCGTTGAGCTGGAAAGATCGGCGTGAGAGGTGATAGACCTGTTCGTCGTCCTCATCGCTGTCTTCGCCTTCCGCATGTACCGCGAACAGGCTGTCGCCGCCACGGGCGATGGCATCGCGCAGCTCCACCGGCACCTGTTCCAGCACCTCTTCCAGGCGCTGTCCTTCCAGCTTCCAGCCGCCATGCAGCAGCTTGCGCGCGGCCAGGTTGGAGAACACCACGCGGGCGATGCCATCGCCGCCGGAAGCAATCAGCAGCATCGCCACCGGGGTGTTCTGTACCATGGTGTCCAGCAGCAGTTCGCGCTGCACCAGGCCTTGCCGCTGCTCGCGCAGCACGTCGCCCAGTTCGCGGTGCGCCTGCACCAGGTCACCCAGTTCGTCGTTGCCTGGCCAGTACACACCGAAGTTGTACTCACCGTCGCGGTAGCTGCTGGTGGTGCCGGCCAAGGCGCGCATCAATGAACGTACCGGCGCGGTTGCACGGCGCAGGGTCCACCACATCAGCGACAGCAGGATCAGCGCCGACACCGTGGTCACCACCCAGCCATGGTCCATCCAGTAGGCCAGCAGCCACGGCAACGCGGCGGCCAGCGCCAGCACCGGCAGCAGGCGCAGGAACAGGCGGAAGGTGAACGAGCGCCGTTTCATTCGCGTGGGATGCCGTGCCGGTCCATGCGCCGGTACAGTGCCTGGCGGCTCAGGCCGAGTTCGGCGGCGGCCTGGGCGATGACGCCGTGGTTGCGCGCCAGCACATCCTCGATGCGCGCACGGTCAGGATCATTGCCGGCACTGGCTGCCGGTCGCGGTGCAGGTGCGGCACGCGGCAGGTTCAGGTCGGCCACTTCGATGCGGTTGCCGGTCGCCAGCAGCTCGGCCCGCTGGATCACGTTGCGCAGTTCGCGCACGTTGCCGGGCCAGGGGTGCCGTTGCAAGGCCGCGGTGGCGGCGCTGGAAAGTGGCTTGCCGGCGGTCAGGAAGCGCTCGGCCAGGGGCACGATGTCGCCCGGGCGCTCGGCCAATGGTGGCAGTACCAGTTCCACCGTATTGAGGCGGTAGTACAGGTCTTCGCGGAAGGTGCCGTCGCGGATCATCGCCGGCAGGTCGGCATTGGTCGCGCTGACCACACGGACTTTGACCTGGCGCTCGCGATTGGAGCCAAGACGCTCGAAGCGCCCTGTTTCCAGCACACGCAGGAGCTTCATCTGGCCGCCCAGCGACAGGTTGCCGATCTCATCCAGGAACAGCGTGCCGCCGTCGGCGGCTTCGAACTTGCCCTCCCGTGCCTTGTTGGCGCCGGTATATGCGCCGGCTTCGGCACCGAACAGTTCGGCCTCGATCAGTTCCGAGGGCAGGGCGCCGCAGTTGACCGTGATGAACGGGCCCTTGGCCACCAGCGAGTTGGCCTGGATGATCTGCGCGATCTTCTCCTTGCCGGCACCATTGGGACCGGTGATCAGCACCGGCAGGTCGGAGCGCGCGACCTGGCAGGCCAGGGCAATGACGCGCTCGCTGGCCGGATCGGCGAAGACCGCACCACACAGCTCGTACTTTTGTTCCAGCGCATTGCGCTGGCGCAGCTCACGGCTGCGGCGGCGGTCCAGCTCGCGCCGCGCCTCGGACAGCTCGAGCAGGTTGTTGACCGTGGTCAGCAGCTTGCGGTCGTCCCAGGGCTTGGCCAGGTAGTCGGCGGCACCGGCCTTGACCAGGTCCACTGCGCTGCTCAGGTGGGTCCAGGCGGTGAGCAGGATCACCGGCAGGTCCGGGTGGCGTGCGCGGATCTGTGCGAACAGGTCTTCGCCTTCTTCGCCGGAGGTGGTGTCCTCGCTGAAATTCATGTCCTGGATCACCAGATCGACCGGCTGCGACTCGAGCAGGGCCAGCCCTTCGGCCGGGCTCTGCGCCTGCAGGGTGTCGATGTCATGCAGGGAGAACAGCACGTCCAGCGCGGTGCCCACGCTGGCGTTGTCGTCGATGATCAGGATCGAAGGCATCAAGCAGTTCTGCAGAAAGGGATGGGCGGCGCCGATGGAGCCGTGTTCGTATCCATACGCCGGGAGAGCCCGGCGCCACCCATCAAGCATAGCCAAAGCCGTGGCGACGAGGGCGGGATGGTTTCAGCGCCGCGCTGGTGGAGGCGGTGGTGCCGGCGGTGGCGGAGCGGCCAGCGCCAGCCGCCACGAAGTGGCGTCCACCGGGACGGTGAGCTCGCGTTTGTCGCGGCGCAGCAACAGGTACGCAGTCGGGGCACTGGAATGCCGCAGTGCATCGGCAAGATGCTCGATCCGCCGCACGGCCGTATCGTCCAAGCGCAGGATGCGGTCGCCGCTGCGCACGCCGAAGCGGGCTTCCGGACGCGCGGCTTCCACCCGTACCTGGCCCTCGGTCGAACGGAGCGCCAGGCGGGCATCATCCTGGCGCCATTCCAGCGTCTGCGAGCTGCCACCGCCGGCCAGCGCCGGCAGTGGCAGCAGTGCCATCAACAGCATTCGGCAGGCACGCACCTCACGCGCCCCGCGTGGCAACTGCGGGCGGGACCGCTGCCGCGCGCCGGGCCGGCCCGAACACCGCGATCTGGCCCAGCACCCACAGCAGAAGCGCGCCCAGCGGCAGGTAGTACAGGGGCATGCGCGGCAGCTCGTACAGGTTCATCAGTGCCAGATTGATCGCGTAGGCGGCCAGCATGCCCAGCACGATCCCCAGCGAGGCCAGCAGGAAGTTCTCGGTCTGGAAGTAGCGCAGGATCTGCCCGCGGGTGGCACCGAGCGCGCGGCGGATGCCGATCTGCTTGCTGCGCTGCTGCACCCAGAAGCTGGCCAGGCCGATGATGCCCAGTGCGGTCACCACCAGCAGCGAGACGCTGACGGTGATCAGCAGGCCAACCATCGCGCGGTCGTTCTTGAAGAAGTCCTTGCGCTGGTCTTCATAGGTCAGCTTGTCGCGCATCAGCCGGTTGGGGTCATTGCGCTCCAGTACAGCAGCCCCCGCATCAAGCACCTCCTGGCGGCGTTCCGGCGAAGTGCGCAGCACATAGGTGCCACCCTCGTCGAAGGTGCGCCGCATGGGCAGCAGCATGGAGTTCGTCCAGTTGTCATTCCAGCCGTTGGGCGTGCTCAGCGTGTCGACGATGCCGACCACATGCAGCGGCTGCTTGCCCATGTAGTAGGTCTTGCCCAGCGCGCTGCCGTTGGGTTCCATCTTGGCGGCGGTGGCCTGGGTGAGGATGACCGGGATGGCGTTTTCCTTGGCGCCCCCCTTGCTGGCGTCTTCGAAGTTCTGGTACTCGCCGGGCAGGAAATCGCGGCCGGCGATCAGGTTGATGCCCATCGTGGCCAGCCCGTTCTCGGACAGGGTGTACATCGAGGCGTTGGTGGTCGGCCGTTCCTGGTCGATCTCCCGCGAGATGCTGCTGCTGGACGAGCCGTTGCGGAAAGGCACCTGGTTGATGATGGTGACGTTGCTGACGCCGGGAAGCGCACGCAATGACGCCAGGTCCTCACGGGTGCGGGCCATGGCATCGGTCTGCTTGCCGATGCCGCTGACGCGGAGCATCACCAGTTCGTTCTCGGCGATGCCGCTGGGCATGCTGATCTTCTCCACGCGCTGGCTGACCAGGAACAGCGCGTTGCAGACGATGGCGCAGGTCAGTGCGACTTCCAGCACGATCAGGGCAGCGGCAGTCTTGTGCCGGCGCAGCGTGCTGAGGATGGGGCGGATGTCCATGGGAGTCCTCGTTCGGGTGCTTACTGCGACTTGAGCTGGATGGCCGGAGTGACCTGCATGGCGCGCCAGGCAGGCAGGAAACCGGCGGCAAGGCTGGCGAACAGGGTCAAGCCCAGCGCAAGCAGCAGCATGTTGCCGTCCAGGTGGGCCAGCTTTGCGTACTCCACCGGTTGCTGGCGCACCGCGAACAGGCCCAGCAGGGCCAGGCCGATGCCCAGCACGCCCCCGACCACGCCGACCGCGCCGGCTTCCACCAGGCACTGCAGGAAGATCTGGCCACGGCTGGCACCGAGTGCGCGGCGCACGCCGATCTCACCACTGCGGCGCAGGAACTTGGCCAGCAGCAGGCCCACCGTGTTGACCAGGCAGACCCCCAGGAAACCCAGTGCCAGCCACAGCTGCAGGCGCACATCGCTGGGCACCGCGCCGTTGAAGTCCAGCCATTCCATCACGGTGCGCAGGCGCACGTTCGGCGGGTGCTTGAAGCGGCCGGCCTGGCGCTGCTGGCTCGAATAGTTCTCCAGGTAGCGGCGGTAGTCGGCGGCCTTGGCCGGGTCCATCTCCACCCAGTACTGCAGCCACGCGCACGGCGCATTGAGCGAGTAGCTGTTGCCGTCGGGATTTTCGCCGAAGCAGTTCATGTTGCCGTTGCTGCCCAGTTTCAGGTCGAAGGACGTGGAAATCGGCAGCAGCAGGTCCTCGTTCTTGCCGTAGCTGCCGGTGGTCAGGTCGTAGAAGTGCGGCTCCGGGCTCCACTCCTTCATCACGCCGACGATGCGGTAGCTCTGGCCTTCCATGCGCAGGTCGCGGCCTACGCTGTTGGCGCCCTGGTAAAGCTTGTCGTTGAGCGCCTTGGAGATGACCACCACGCGTGCGCGGCCTTCGTCGTCCTCGCGCGTCCACGGGCGGCCGTACTGCATGGGCACCTCGAACATCGGGAAGAAATCGGCCGAGGTCCAGCGGGTGTCGATGCTGAAGGGCTTGAGGGTGCTGTTGTCCGGTTCGATGGTGCCGCCGCCGCCGCTCATCAGCGCCTGGCGCTCGCCCTTGGCTTCGCGCAGCAGGGCTTCACCGTCGAAGCGGGTCAACTGTGTTTCCGGCTCCTCGCCCGCGACATAGGCGCCGGTCGCGGCATCGAGCTGCACATAGAACAGCCGGTCACTCTTGCCGGGGATCGGGTCGCCGGACAGCACGTGGAACACGGTCAGGGTGGTCATCGAGGCACCGATGCCGAGGGCGATGGCTACCACCATCAGCGCAGTCAGGACCTTGTTGCGGCGGAAACTGCGTACCGCCAATCGGGCGTAGTAGGCGAACATGGGAATGCCCTCACTCGTTGACGGCGACGATGTGGCGCGGCGTGGCCAGCACCGGCTCGCGCACCAGGTCGGTGACCTGGCCGTCGACGATGTGCACGTTGCGCTGCGCACGCGCGGCCAGTTCCGGGTCGTGGGTGACCATTACGATGGTGGTGCCGGCGGCATTGATCTCCTCCAGCAGTTCCATCACGCCACGCGCCATCTGCGTATCCAGGTTGCCGGTCGGTTCGTCGGCCAGCAGCAGGCGCGGGCTGCCGGCCAGTGCACGCGCGATCGCCGCACGCTGCTGCTGACCGCCGGACAGCTCGTTCGGGTAGTGCTTCATGCGCGAGCCCAGGCCGACCTGGGTCAGCGCCTTCTCGATGCGTTCGCGGCGTTCGTTGGCGCTCATCTTCCGATAGCGCAGCGGCACGTCGACGTTGTCGAACAGGTTGAGGTCGGGGATCAGGTTGAAGCCCTGGAAGATGAAGCCGATCTTCTGGTTGCGCAGGCGGCTGCGCGCATCATCGCCCAGCGTGCTCACGTCCTGGCCGTCGAGCATGTAGGTGCCGCTGGTGAAGGTTTCCAGCAGGCCGGCGATGTTGAGGAAGGTGGTCTTGCCAGAGCCGGACGGACCGGTGACGGCGACGAACTCGCCTTCCTTGACCTGCAGTTCCAGGGAGCGCAGCGCGTGGGTTTCCACCTGTTCGGTGCGGAAGACCTTGGCGACCGAACGCATTTCGAGCATGTACATGGGGTGTCCTCTCTCCAGGATTCAGGTATCAGTTGACGGAGACGCGTTCGGCGCCCTTGAACAGGTCGCTGCCGGAGACCACGATGCGGTCGCCCGGCTGCACACCCGACTTGATTTCCACTTCGCCCAGGCTGCTGACGCCCAGTTCCACCGGACGGCGCACGGCGGTGCGGCCATCCATCACGTAGGCCATGCCGTTGCCCTGTTCGACGAACGGGCCGCGCTCGACCTTCAGCACATCCTTGCGGGTATCGAGCAGCACGCGCACCGACATCCGCTGGCTCTGGCGCAGGCCTTCCGGCTGCGCGCTGGCGAAGCGCACGCGGGCGTTGACCTCGCCGTTGACGACTTCCGGTGATACCGCGCTGATCTCGCCCGGGAACGGCTGGCCGTTGCCGCCGGTCAGCTGGGCCGGCATGCCGATCGCCAGGTCGCGGGCGAAGCTCTCCGGCACCTTGATCTCGACCTCGAACTTGGACAGGTCGACCACGCCCAGCACCGGCGCGTTGGCGGCCAGGTTGGTGGACTGCACCGCCTGGACCTGGCCGACCTGGCCATCGAACGGGGCGCGCAGGGTCAGTGCATCGACCTGGCGCTGCACTTCGGCCACCACGGCCTTCTGGCGGTCGGCCAGCAGGCGCTTGTTGCGGGCATCCAGGTCGGCGCCCTGGCTCTGCAGGCGCGCGTCGGTGGTGGCGTTGGCCAGGGTGATGTCGGCCTTCTTCAGCGAGTCCTTCGCCTTGGCCAGGTCGATCTGCGGCACCGCACCGCCGTCGTAGCCGCGCTGGTAGCGCTGCAGGTCGCGGTCGGCGGCCTGGCGCTCGATCGTGGCCTGGTCGGTTTCCTTGCGTGACTTGGCACGGGCCAGGGTCGCGTCCAGCGCGGCGCGGCTGGCCTCGGCTTCCAGGCCGGCCAGCGTTGCCTGTTCCTGGGCCAGCTTGCTGCGCAGTTCCGGGCTGTCGATGATCGCCAGCTCCTGGCCCTTCTTGACCACGTCACCGGCGACGACCTTCAGGTCCACGGTACCGGCCGAGATCGCGTACAGGATCGGGCTGTTGGCGGCGATCACGCGGCCGTCGGCGGCGATGTCACGGACCAGGTCGCCCCGCTTCACCTCGGCGATGCGCACGCGGCTGCTGTCGAAGGAGCGGCTGGCATTGGACCAGGCATGGACCGCCCAGCCGATGCCGGCGAGCAGCGCAATGGCGCCCAGCGCCGGCCAGCGGTAGCGATGCCAGCTTGCGCGGGTGGTGCCGGCCGGGGCGGAGGAAACGATCTGGTCCTGTGCGGAAGTGTCGCGGATCATCGGGTGCGTGCCTGACGGTGGTAGCCAATACCAAGCACGTAACGTGCCAAATTTATTTCCTTTCAGGTCAATGGGTTGGGGATTTCGGGGGAGTGTCCGGGTGTCCGCGGACACCTTTCCGGACACTTTCATTAAGCGGACAGGAGGGGGAAGCCAGGCAGGCGGGCTAGAATGCGCCGATCGTCTCCAAGGAATCGCGTGACATGTGTGGAATCGTGGGTGCAATCGCCGATCGCGATGTGGTGCCGGTACTGATCGAAGGCCTGAAGCGGCTCGAGTACCGTGGTTACGACTCCTCGGGCATCGCAGTGATCGACCACGCCGAGCGCCCCGAAGTCCGTCGCGTCCGTCGTACCGGTCGAGTGTCGGAAATGGCCACGGCGGCCGAGGCCGAGGGCTTCAATGCGGTGCTGGGCATCGGCCACACCCGCTGGGCCACCCACGGCGGTGTCACCGAGGCCAATGCACATCCGCACATCAGCCACGGTGTGGCGCTGGTGCACAACGGCATCATCGAGAACCACGAAGAGCAGCGCGAGAAGCTGCGCGCGCTGGGCTACACGTTTGAATCGCAGACCGACACCGAGGTCATCGCGCACCTGATCCACCATCATCTGAAGGGCGGCGACGACCTGCTGGTGGCGCTGCAGCACACGGTGAAGGAGCTGACCGGTGCCTACGCGCTGGCCGTGGTCAGCCGCGCCGAGCCGGAGCGCTTCGTCTGCGCGCGCATGGGCTGCCCGCTGCTGGTCGGCCTGGGCGAGGGAGAGAACTTCGTCGCCTCCGACGTCTCGGCCGTGATCTCGGCCACGCGCAAGGTGATCTTCCTGGAAGAGGGCGACACCGCCGAGATCCGTCGCGACGGCGTGCGCATTTTCGATGAGCACGACCAGCCGGTCGAGCGCGACGTGCACCTGTCCGACGTGTCGCTGGCATCGCTGGAGCTGGGCCCGTACCGCCACTTCATGCAGAAGGAAATCCACGAGCAGCCGCGCGCGCTGGGCGACACCATCGAGGCGGCGATCGATGCCGGTGGTTTCCCGGCCGGGCTGTTCGGCAAGAACGCCGAAGCGGTGCTGTCGGGCATCGAAGGCGTGCAGATCATCGCATGCGGCACCAGCTACTACTCGGGCCTGACCGCGCGCTACTGGATCGAGGCCATCGCCGGCCTGCCGTGCAGCGTGGAAATCGCCAGCGAGTACCGCTATCGCGCGGCCTACGCGAACCCCAAGCATCTGATCGTGACCATCTCGCAGTCCGGCGAAACGCTGGATACGATGGAAGCGCTGAAGTACGCCAAATCGCTGGGCCACAAGCACACGCTGTCGATCTGCAACGTGCCGGAAAGTGCGATTCCGCGCGCCAGCGAACTGGTCTGCTACACCCGCGCCGGCGCCGAGATCGGCGTGGCCTCGACCAAGGCCTTCACCACCCAGCTGGCCGCACTGTTCCAGTTGACCATGGTGCTGGGCAAGCTGCATGGCCGCATCGACGCGGCGCAGGAAGCGGACTACCTGGAACAGCTGCGCTTCCTGCCGGGCAGCGTGCAGCACGCGCTGAACATGGAGCCACAGATCGCCGCCTGGGCCGAGCGTTTCGCGCGCAAGAGCAGCGCATTGTTCCTGGGCCGCGGCCTGCATTACCCGATCGCGCTGGAGGGCGCGCTCAAGCTCAAGGAAATCTCCTACATCCACGCCGAGGCCTATCCGGCGGGCGAGCTGAAGCATGGCCCGCTGGCGCTGGTGGACGAGGACATGCCGGTGGTGGTGATCGCCCCCAACGACAGCCTGCTGGAGAAGGTGAAGTCGAACATGCAGGAAGTGCGTGCGCGTGGTGGCGAGCTGTTCGTGTTCGCCGACCAGGACAGCAACTTCAACGCGTCCGAAGGCGTGCACGTGATCCGCACGCCGCGCCATGCTGGCGTGCTCAGCCCGATCGTGCACACCATCCCGGTGCAGCTGCTGGCCTACCACACCGCGCTGGCGCGCGGCACCGACGTGGATAAGCCGCGCAACCTGGCCAAGAGCGTGACGGTGGAGTAAGGCATTCCCGGAGCTGTGGGATGCTGCATGCGAAAGGGGCCTGCGAGGCCCCTTTCGTTTGTGCCGGACGCAGTGCGAAGTGGGACAGCCGCCGGGCGTTCGGTCCGTCGTCGGCAGCAGGTAGTCATTCTTTAATGCGCGAAGCCGCCTGTATTCAGCGGCGGTTTCAGCCGCGGTGCCATTCTCTGGATCGTCAGTTGGTTCCCACGACGAACTGTCCTATCGATGCCGGTAGTGACCGAGGGTCGCAGTCGTAGAATCGATCTGGCCGAGGTTCGGGTTGAGTCGTTGAACCCGCCTCGTTCGCGTTGCAGCACGTCGTCTGCCGAGCCATTCCAAGCGGCAGCCGGGTGCGCCAGACGTGCGCTGAAAGGTCTGTTCCCGGGGAGGGGGCGTATCGGAAGAGCACACTTTTTTGACTTCAGTGACCTGCACCAGGAAACAAGAATGAACGTCCGCGAACTCCTGCAATCCAAGAAAGAAGCTGTCATCACCATCGATGCCGAAGACACGATCGGTGCCGCCGCCCACAAGATGAGCGCGAACAGGATCGCTGCGCTGGTGGTGATGAAGGACGATGCCCCGGTCGGCATCATTTCCGAGAAGGACATCGTGCGCACCCTGGCCGACGACGGCCCGCAGGCCGGCCGCCGGGTGATTTCCAGCCTGCCGTCCACCGGTCTGGAGGGCATTGCGCCGGAAGCCACGCTGAAACAGGCCATGTCGTTGATGACGTACTCGCGGCGCCGTCACCTGATGGTCACTGAAGGCACTCGCCTGGTCGGCATCCTCAGCCTGGGCGATATCGTGAAGAACCTGCTGGGCGAGCTGGAACTGGAAAAGGCGGTGCTGCAGGACATCTACATGGCCGCCCACTGAGGGCCGCAGCGCTGGAAGCAGAGAAGCCGGGCATTGCCCGGCTTCTTCGTTCACGGCACCGGTGATATCAGAAAGTGACCTTCACCGAATCGGCGCTGTAGTTCGCCGGCCCGTGATAGACCACTTCGATGTTGTTGCCATCGGGGTCGAGCACGAAGGCGCCGTAGTAGCCCGGGTGGTAGGGGCGTTCGCCTGGCGCGCCATTGTCGGTACCGCCGGCGGCGATCGCGGCAGTGTGGAAGGCATCAACGGTGGCGCTGTCGCGGGCCTGGAAGGCGAGATGGTGGCGGCCGGTCAGCTGGCCGGCGGCGGCACGGCTGCTGGCACTGGAAATGAACAGCTCGTCGGCCCAGAAGAAGTCTGGCCCTTCGCCGCCCAGTGGGATGCCGACCGTATCGAACACTGCCTGGTAGAAGCGGCGGCTGGCGGCCAGGTCACGCACCACCAGCTGGATGTGGTCGATCAGGCGGCCACGGTGCAGTTCCATCGTTTCCATACGAACCTCACAGAAAAAGGGGACGGAGTTGGTAGCGCTGGGCCGTGCCCGGCGAGCGCGCAGCGCGGCTTGCTCAAGGCCGCCGGGCATGGCCCGGCGCTACCGGAATTGTGCCCCTTTCCGGGTCAGACGTTGGCGATGATCTCGACCCAGTAGCCGTCCGGGTCCTTGATGAAGGCCAGGTTCTTCATGCGGCCGTCGGTCAGTCGCTTCTGGAAGGTTACCCCGAGGTCCTCGAAGCGCTGGCAGGCCGCCTCGATGTCCGGCACCGACACGCAGATGTGGCCGAAGCCGCGCGGGTCGCTGTTGCCGTCGTGATAGACCGCACCGTCCTGGGTTTCGGTGCCGTGGTTATGGGTCAGTTCCAGCACGCCCGGCAGGCCGGCCATCCACACGCGGCGCTGGCTGTCGTCTTCCGGTACCACCACGCCGGCAGGGACGTAGGCCAGGAAGTACAGGCTGAACTGGGCCTCCGGGAAGTCGCGCTTGTCGATCAGCTGGTAGCCGAGCACGCGGGTGTAGAAGTCCAGCGAGGCGGTGATGTCCTTCACCCGCAGCATGGTGTGGTTGAACACGAAGCCGGTGGTTTCGGCCGGGGCCTGGGCGGCGACGCCGGGGACATCGCGCAGGGCGGGAATGGTCATGGGGGAGGTCCTTCAGACAGGGCCGTTGCCGGCCGGATGGGGGCATTCTACCGGCCAGCACCTGACGGTACCGCGACGTACAATGGCCGGATCGCACCGTTCCGTCCTGACAACGATTGCCCGCCATGTCGCAGCGTGAATGGGTGGCCGCCGCCATCCGCAAGATTGAAGCCGATTTCAACCGCTCCGCCGATACCCACCTGATCCCGCTGGCGCTGCCCGGGTTCGAGGGCATCGATGTGTACCTGAAGGATGAGTCGAGCCATCCCACCGGCAGCCTCAAGCACCGGCTGGCGCGCTCGCTGTTCCTGTATGCGCTGGCCAATGGCTGGCTGCGCGAAGGGCGACCGGTGATCGAAGCGTCCAGCGGCTCGACGGCGGTGTCCGAAGCCTATTTCGCGCGCCTGCTCGGCCTGCCGTTCATTGCAGTGATCCCGGCCACCACCTCGCCTGAAAAGATCGCCGCGATCGAGTTCCAAGGCGGCCGCTGCCACCTGGTCGAACGTGCCTGCGACCTCAACTGTGATTCGGAAAAGCTGGCCCGTGAAACCGGTGGCCACTTCATGGACCAGTTCACCTACGCTGAGCGCGCGACCGACTGGCGCGCCAACAACAACATCGCCGAGTCCATCTTCAAGCAGATGGCCGAAGAGCCCAGCCCGGTCCCGGAATGGATCGTGTGCAGCCCCGGCACCGGCGGTACCGCCGCCACCCTGGGCCGCTATGTCAGCTACCGCCGCCACGATACCCGCATCCTGTGCGCGGACCCGGAAGTGTCGGTGTTCTTCGACGGCTACCGGGCCGCCGTGGCCGGTGGACAGGACTGGCGCGACCTGACCTGCAGTGGTGGTTCGCGCGTGGAGGGCATCGGCCGGCCACGGGTGGAGCCGAGCTTCATCCCGACCAGCGTCGATGCGATGGTCAAGGTACCCGACGCGCTGAGCCTGGCCGCGATGCGCCATGTCAGCCGCCAGCTCGGCCGCCGCGTCGGTGGCTCCACCGGCACCAACTTCATCGGCGTGCTGCAGGCCGCGCAATGGATGCGCGAGGCGGGCCACCAGGGCAGCATCGTCAGCATCCTTTGCGACAGCGGCGAACGCTACGCGCAGAGCTATTACGACCCGGCGTGGTACCTGCGCCAGGGCATCGATGTCGACGGCGCCGATGCACAGCTGGCCGCGGCGGTGGCCGGGCAGGGGTTGCCCGAGCTGCCGTGGTGCAGCCTGGAAGCGCTGTAGCATGGACGACGGCCTCGCCGGGCCATGCCGGCGATGCCAGGGGGCACCGCAGAGGCGTGCGTCGATTGGTAGAGTCGACTGTTAGTCGACTGCTCTACGTTCAGGTCGCGAAAACGCTGCGCGCGAAAGTCGACTGACAGTCGACTCTACCGGCCGCCGGGGCGTCTCAATATCCCGCCGCGGTGAAGGCGTCGAGCACCGCGTCGCGCAGTGCATCGGGCAACGCCTCGATGTCCATCGCACGGTCATCCAGGTGCAGGGTGGGATCCAGGATGCTGGCGCGGCCCTGGGCCAATGCCTGCAACCACAGCAGCACGCAGATCACGAACTCGCGCTCATGGCCCAGCTGCAGCTGGCTGGCGCCGCGCTCGACTACTTCGAACGGGTACCACTCCTGGCTTTCATTGAACGTGCCGCCCTGCTGGAGCACCGCCTGCAACTGCTGCAGGTGGCGCGGGGCGTCGTCGCCGGCATCGCACAGCGCGGCGATCCAGGCCAGTTCGGCCGCGCTGGCAGACAGTGCCAGCGACCGCGCCGGTGAGGCGGATGCAACTGCAGCCAGACCTTCCATGTGGGGCCTCGTTCGGTACGTGCCGCTGCGGACTCCCCCGCACCCAGAGCTTCGGGGGGCGCGCGTAAGGCCGATGTGAATGCCGTGCCCCCTTGTCAGCGATGCCTGGCAGCGCCATATCTACCGGGCTGCCCGCCTGCCGGGCCCGTACTCTGGAGACCTGCCGTGACCGTTGCCAACCCCCTGCTCGATTTTTCCGGCCTGCCGCGCTTCGAGGCGATCCGCCCCGAGCACGTGGCGCCGGCGCTGGATGTGCTGCTGGCCGAGGCCGAAGCCGCCGTCAGCGCAGCCGAGCAGGTGCAGCCGGTCACCTGGCAGACCTTCGTGACCCCGCTGGACGATGCCACCGAGCGCCTGTGGCGCGCCTGGGGCCTGGTCGGCCACCTGCAGGGCGTGGTCAACACCCCGGAGCTGCGCGAGGCCTATAACAGCAACCTGCCGCGGGTGACCCGCTTCGCCAGTGCGCTGGGGCAGAACCTGGCGCTTTACCGCCAGTACCAGGCGCTGGCCGCCAGCCCGGAGACGGCGCATTTCGATGAAGCCCAGCGCAAGGTGCTGGACAACACCCTGCGCGACTTCCGCCTGGGCGGCGCCGAGCTGGCGCCCGAGGCGCAGCAGCGTTTTGCTGCGATCAAGGAAGAACTGTCGGCGCTGTCGGCGAAGTTCTCGCAGAACGTGCTCGACGCTACCGATGCCTGGTCGCTGATCATCGAAGACGAAGCGCGGCTGAAGGGCCTGCCTGATGATGTGAAGGCCACCGCGCATGCCGCAGCACAGAAGGACGGCAAGGCCGGCTGGAAACTGACCCTGCAGATGCCGTGCTACCTGCCGGTGCAGACCTGGGGCGAGGACCGCGACCTTCGCGAGATCCTGTACCGCGCCAGCGCCCAGCGTGCGTCCGAATTCGGCGATGACGCACTGGACAACAGCGGCAACATCGACCGCATCCTTGCCCTGCGCGCCGAACTGGCTGCGTTGCTCGGCTTCGATTCGTACGGCCATTACTCGGTGGCGACCAAGATGGCGCAGGACCCGGCCGAAGTGCTCGGTTTCCTGCGTGACCTGGCCGCGCGCGCCAAGCCGTTCGCCGCCAGGGACCGCGCCGAGCTGGAGCAGTTCGCGCGCGAACAGCTCGGCATCGACAGCCTGCAGGCCTGGGACCTGGCCTTCGCCGCCGACCGCCTGAAGCAGGCGCGTTACAGCTATTCCGAGCAGGAGGTGAAGCAGTATTTCACCGAGCCGAAGGTACTGGGCGGCCTGTTCTCGGTGATCGAGCAGCTGTACGGCCTGCGCGTGCAGGAGGACGGCGCGCCGGTGTGGCACGAGGATGTGCGCTTCTTCCGGTTGGTCGATGCGCAGGGTGCGCTGGTTGGCCAGTTCTACCTGGACCTGTACGCCCGCGAGGGCAAGCGCGGCGGGGCGTGGATGGATGATTGCCGCAACCGTCGCGTGCGCACCGACGGCAGCGTGCAGACGCCGCTGGTTTACCTGGTGTGCAACTTCGGCCGCGGTGCCAACGGCAAGCCGGCCACCTTCAGCCACAACGAAGTGACCACGCTGTTCCATGAGATGGGCCACGGCCTGCACCAGCTGCTGACCCGCATCGGCGAACTGGGCGTCGCCGGCATCAACGGCGTGGAATGGGATGCGGTGGAGCTGCCCAGCCAGTTCATGGAGAACTTCTGCTGGGAATGGGATCACCTGCAGGCGATGACCGCGCACGTGGACAGCGGCGAGCCGCTGCCGCGCGCGCTGTACGAGCGCATGCTGGCCGCGCGCAACTTCCACAGCGGCATGGCCACCGTCCGCCAGCTGGAGTTCGGCCTGTTCGACATGCTGCTGCACAGCCAGTTCGAACCAGCGCAGGACAGCGTGCTGGCACTGTTGGACCGCGTGCGCGCGGAAGTGGCGGTGAACCACCCGCCGGCCTGGAATCGCTTCCCGCACCAGTTCAGCCACATCTTTGCGGGCGGTTACGCCGCGGGTTATTACAGCTACAAGTGGGCCGAGGTACTCAGCGCCGACGCCTATGCCGCTTTCGAGGAAGCGCCGCAGGCACTGGCTGAAACCGGTGCACGCTTCCGTGATGAGATCCTGTCGCGCGGTGGCAGCCGCCCGGCGGCGGACAACTTCAAGGCCTTCCGCGGCCGTGCTCCGCAGATCGATGCGCTGCTTCGCCACTCGGGCATGGCGTAATCCATGGTGGTGGGTGCCAACCTTGGTTGGCACTTCACTGCCATCCACGCATGGCGTGGATCTACCGGAATGCCGGCCAGCGGCCGGCACTACCGGTGGCGGGTCATTCGGCGTAGATCATCTTCCGGGTCATGCCGCCGTCGACGATGAAATCCTGGCCGGTGCTGAAACCGGACAGTGATGACAGCAGGTATACGGCCAACGCACCGATGTCCTCCGGCTGGCCGACGCGGCCGACCGGGTGTTGCGCATGGTCGGTGGCCGAATACTCCGGTGCGTGTCGCCGTGAGGGTGCCTGCCACTCGCAGGTGCCGATCCAGCCGGGACTGATGCTGTTCACCCGCACCGCCGGGCCGCTGCTGATCGCCAGCGCATGGGTGAAGGCCACCAGCCCGCCCTTGGCTGCGGCATAGGCTTCGCTGTGTGCTTCGGATTGCCAGGCGCGGGTCGAGGCGATGTTGATGATCGCACCGGCGGCGCTGGAGGTCAGTGCCGGCAACGCATGCTTGCTGCACAGGAACGCGCCGTGCAGCGAAGACAGCCGGCGCTGCCACTCGTCCCAGTCCATGTCCTGCAGCAGCGTGCCGTGCGGGCTGGCAATCCCCGCGTTGTTGACCAGCCCGTCGATGCGGCCGAAACGCTGCAGGGCCACGGCGATGAAGGCGCGCACGCTGGCTTCGTCGGTGATATCCAGGCGCTGGAACACGGCATCCTCACCACGCTGCCATTCCGCCAGGCACGCCTCGCCGGCCTCCATGTCGAGGTCGCCGATCAGCACGCGGCCACCGGCGCCGAGCACGGCCTGCGCGATGCCACGGCCGATGCCGTTGGCACCGCCGGTGACCAGCACCACCTTGCCCGACAGCGGCGCGGCCGGCCAAGCGGCAATCGGCGGTACCGTGCTCACGACAGGTCTTCGCCACGCAGGCGGCGATGCCAGCCGTCCACGCCGATGCGGTCCAGGGTCTGGATGTTGCGCTCGACGATCACGTCCGGGTCCGGATAGACGTCCACCGCGCGCGCCACGCTGTCTTCGCGCAGCAGGTGCAGGGTGGGGAAGGGCGCGCGGTTGGTGTAGTTGCTGGCGTCGTCGGCAGCCACGCCCTCGAACTGGTAATCCGGATGGAAGCTGGCCACCTGCAGGATGCCCTGCAGGTCCAGCGCCTCGATCGCCGCGTCGGCGTTGTCGAGGAAGTCATTGTAGTCGAGGAAATCGGTCAGCACCTGCGGATGCACGATCAGCGTGGTATCGATCTGCTCGGCCGGCGTATCACGCAGCAGGACCAGTTCCTCGGCCAGCTGCTCAACCAGGGCTTCGGTCGTGGTCGCATCGCTGAGCACGATGCGGACCTGGTCCTTCACGTAGACCGCCTTGGCGAACGGGCACAGGTTCAGGCCGATGACGATGCGTTCCAGCCACAGGCGGGTGGCGGCGATCGGGTCCTCGGTGGGCAGGTGGGAATCGGTCATGGCGGGCACGTCGGCTGGCGGGGCCGCCATTGTAGGCGCGTCGCTGGCAACGCGCCGTCGTACCTGCCGCTGGCAGCGCCGGGCCATGCCCGGCAGATGCCTCAGTCGCGGAAGTTGTTGAACTGCAGCGGCAGTTCGAACTTGCCGGCCTTGAGCACGGCGATGGCGTCCTGCAGGTCGTCGCGCTTCTTGCCCTGCACGCGCAGCTTGTCGCCATTGATCTGGCTTTCAACCTTCAGCTTGGCTTCCTTCAGCGCAGCGGCGATCTTCTTGGCGATCTTCTGCTCGATGCCCTGCTTGACGGTGATTTTCTGCCGGGCCTGGGCCAGGTTGGTCTCGATGTCGCCGAACTCCAGGCTGAGCACGTCGATGCCGCGCGCGGCCAAGCGTGCACGCAGGATGTCGTTCATCTGCTTGAGCTGGAATTCGGTCGGCGCGAACTGGTTGATCACATCGCCATCGCGTTCGAACTTGGCATCCACGCCCTTGAAATCGAAGCGGGTGGCCAGTTCGCGGTTGGCCTGGTCGATGGCGTTGGTCAGTTCGTGGGTGTCGACTTCGGACACGACGTCGAAGGAAGGCATGGGCGATGCTCCGCAGGATTCAGTGCAGCCATTCTATCGCGAGGGCCCGCTTACCCGCCCTCTGTAGAGCCGAGCCCACGCTCGGCTGCTCTTCACAACGCAGCCGAGCGTGGGCTCGGCTCTACAGAAGGCGACGACCGGGCAATAATGGGCCATGAACGTGCAACGCTCCCCCTCTCGCGCGGTGGCCTGGATGGTCGCTGCGGTCGCCTGCTTCTCGCTGATGGATGCTGGCATGAAGCAGCTGTCGGCCAGCTACCCCACTCTGGAAGTAACCTTCCTGCGCGGCGCGGCCTCGTTGCCGTTCGTGCTGGTCTGGGTGCTGGCCAGCGCCGGGCCACGTTCGCTGGTGCCGCGCCGCTGGGGGCTGCACCTGCTGCGTGGTGCGCTGGGCATGGCGATGATCGGCTGCTTCGTGTTCGCCCTGCGCGACCTGCCGTTGTCCACTGCCTACACCATCTATTTCGTTGCCCCGCTGCTGATTGCCGCATTGTCGGTGCCGCTGCTGGGCGAGCGGGTCGGGCCACGGCGCTGGGTCGCCATCGGGATTGGCCTGGTCGGCGTGCTGGTGGTGCTGCGGCCGGGCGTCGATGGCTTCATCTCGGTGCCGGGGCTGATGGTGCTGGCCGCGGCCACCGCCTATGCCATTGCGGCGATCACGGTCAGCCTGCTGACCCGCACCGATACCTCGCAGTCGATGGTGGTCTGGTTCCTGGTGATCATGGCCATCGGTGCCGGCCTGCTGGCCCTTCCCGGCTGGGTGCCGCTGCAGCTGGCACATGCGCCGCTGATCGGTGGCATGGGCCTGGCCGGGGCGTTGGGCCAGATCGCCCTGACCAGGGCCTTCCAGCTGGGCGAGGCCTCGATGATCGCGCCGTTGGAGTACAGCGGGCTGGTCTGGGTGATCGGTTGGGACCTGGCCTTCTGGGGCCAGCTGCCCGATGGCTATACCTGGGTGGGCGCGGCGATCATCGTGGCTTCGGGGCTTTACCTGCTGCACCGCGAGCGGGTCAACCGGCAGGAGCCACCGAAGCCGCTGGATCATCCCTGAACCGGTTTGGCCGGGAAGCGGGGTCAGAGCCCCTGCGGGGATCCGACCCCGGAACCCGCGCCGGAGCAGGTACGTTAGAACCAAAAGGAATAACATTCTGGCCCATGGCGCGGGCGCGCGACCGCCTGCGCTGGTAGGCTGCACGCCCCCTTCCGTCACCCAGCCGGTGAGCCACGCCCGTGATCGAGTTCCAGCGCCTGCACAAATCCTATGCCGTTGCCGGCCGCGAGATCAGCGCGCTGCAGCCGTTGGACCTGACCATCGAGGCCGGTGAGGTTTTCGGCATCATCGGCCATTCCGGCGCCGGCAAGTCGACCCTGATCCGCATGATCAACCGCCTGGAAGAACCCAGCGGTGGCCGGCTGCTGATCGGTGGTGAGGATGTCACCGCGCTGGACGCGGACGGCCTGCGCGCGCTGCGCCGGCGCATCGGCATGATCTTCCAGCACTTCAACCTGCTGTCGTCGCGCACGGTGGCGGGCAATGTCGCCTTCCCGCTGGAACTGGCCGGCACGCCGAAGACGGAAATCGACGCGCGCGTGGCCGAGCTGCTGCAGACCGTGGGCCTGGAAGCGCATGCGCAGAAGTATCCGGCGCAGCTGTCCGGTGGCCAGAAGCAGCGCGTCGGTATCGCCCGCGCGCTGGCGACCCGTCCACAGATCCTGCTGTGCGACGAGGCCACCAGTGCGCTCGATCCGCAGACCACCGCTTCTGTGCTGTCGCTGCTGTCAAAGATCAATCGCGAGCTCGGCCTGACCATTGTGCTGATCACCCACGAGATGGACGTGATCCGCCGTGTCTGCGACCGCGTTGCGGTGCTCGATGCCGGCCAGATGGTCGAAACCGGTCCGGTCACCCGGGTGTTCCTGCACCCGCAGCATCCGACCACCCGCCGTTTCGTCAGTGAGTCGGAGCATGTGGACGAGGGGGCGCTGCACCGTGATTTCGATGCCGTTGGCGGCCGTATCGTGCGCCTGACCTTCCTCGGTGGCGACACCTACGAACCCCTGCTCGGCAGTGTCGCGCGGCAGACCGGGGTCGACTACAACATCCTGTCCGGCCGCATCGACCGGATCAAGGACACCCCGTATGGCCAGCTGGTGGTCGCCCTGGTGGGCGGTGACCAGTCCGCCGCGCAGGCCGCGTTCGTGGCCGCCGGCGTGCATGTTGAGGAACTGCGTCGATGATCATCGCTACTGCCGGCGGTTTCTTCCGCCACCTGGATGCGGGCAAGTGGGCCGACATCGGCCAGGCCACCATCGACACCCTGCTGATGCTGCTCGGTTCGCTGCCGCTGACCCTGGCCATCGGCCTGCCGCTGGGTGTGCTGCTGTACCTGTTCGGCGCACCGCAGATGAAGCGCCGGCCGTTCGCCTATGGCGTGCTGGCGCTGGTGGTGAACCTGCTGCGTTCAGTGCCTTTCATCATTCTGATGATCGTGCTGATTCCGGTCACCCTGTTCCTGATGGGGACGTCGCTGGGCGTGCGTGGTGCGATCGTGCCGCTGGTTATTGGTGCCGCACCGTTCTATGCGCGCCTGGTCGAGACCGCGTTGCGCGAGGTTGACCGCGGCGTGATCGAAGCTACCCAGGCAATGGGCGCCACCACCTGGCAGCTGGTTACCCGCGTGTTGCTGCCGGAAGCGCGCCCGGGCCTGATCGCTGGTGCGACGGTGACCACCGTCGCGCTGATCGGTTTCACCGCGATGGGCGGCGCCATCGGTTCCGGCGGCCTGGGCGATCTGGCGTTCCGCGACGGCTACCAGCGTTCGCACACCGACGTGGCCCTGGTCACCGTGGTCCTGCTGCTGGTCCTGGTGCAGCTGCTGCAGATGCTCGGCGACCGCCTGGTCGCGCATTACAACCGCAAGTAACCGAGTGCCGGGCGGCGCCCGGCATCGTTCGGGTAGTGCCGGCCGCTGGCCGGCAATCCCACGACCCGGTCAACGCGCGTTCGGTACTTCGTAGCCCAGCTTGCCGACCTGTTCCGGATGCTGCGGCACGCGCTTGAGCTTGTCGGTGTTCACGCCGTACTCGTCGCGCAGGCGCTCGGCCAGCTCCTTGTACAGCGCTTTGTCCATGTCCGGCGTGCGCGAGAAGATCCAGGCCATCTCGCGGCCCGGGTAGCCGATCAGTGCCCACGAATAATCCGGGGCGACGTCCAGCACCCGGGAGTGGGTCGGCACCACGCGGTAGAACCAGGTGCGCCAGCCGTGGTTGCCGCTGTCCGGGTCGACGCTGGCGCGTGCACGGATCTCCTGCAGGGGTTCGCCGAAGCCGTCGCGGTAGCGGTAGGTGATGCCGACCTTGTGCTCGTCGCGCAACTCGTACTCGTTGACGCTGGCGACGTGCCCGCGTTCGATGAAGTTCGGCACGCGGCCGATCACGTACCAGGTGCCCATGAAGCGCTTGAGGTCGATCGGGGCATCCGGATCGGCGCGCGGGACGCTGGCACGGGGTGATGGCGGCTCACCGACCGCCATGGCGGGGCCCGCCAGGGACAGGGCCAGCAACACGGCGCAGAGCGGGCGGATCGAAGTCATGCGGGAGCGGGCTCAGGAGGGCTTTGCCTGAGCATGGTCGACTGAGCGTGCGCGATCCGTCAATGGTGTCGCAATCTGTGAGAAGGGGCTTGCCCAAGCTGTGTTGCATTGTCTACCGGAGAAGGCCCATGAACACACGTTCCGTCCGTCACCCTGCAACTGAACGCATCATCGAACGCGCCGACCCGCGCCTGCTGCGTGGCGTGCGGCAACTGGCGCTGGCCGGACTGGCGCTGGTACTGGTCTGGCCAGCGGCACGTGGCAGCAGCGCGTGGTTGGGCTGGCTGCCGATGTGGCTGATCGGCATGCCGCTCGCGGCCTGGTGGGCGCTGCTGCGCTTCCCGCTGCCGCGCCTGTCGGGGCCGGCAAAGGTGCGGCGTACCGGTGGACAGGCGCGTCGCCGGCGCGGCCCGGCGGCCACGGCCTGACCTTCGACACGGGGGAGGCCGCGGCATTCCGTGCTAGCGTTCCACGGCTTATGACTGCCTGGAGCTGCAATGTCACGACTCGCTTCCGCCTGCCTGTTGGCCGGCATGATGACCGCTGCCTCGGTGGGGACCGCCGTGGCCGCTGAGGATACCGACCGCTACGCCTGGCTGGAGGACGTCACCGGCGACAAGCCGCTGTCCTGGGTCAAGGAACAGAATGCCAAGTCCGAGGCGCGCCTGGCGCAGACCCCGGCCTTCAAGCAGATGGAGACCCGCATCCGCGAGGTGCTCGACTCCGATGCCAAGATTCCGGGCGTGCAGAAGATCGGCGACTACTACTACAACTTCTGGAAGGACCAGCAGCACGAGCGCGGCCTGTGGCGGCGCACCACCCTGGCCGAGTACCGCAAGGCGTCGCCGCAGTGGGAGACCGTGCTCGACCTGGATGCACTGAACAAGGCCGAGGGTGAGAACTGGGTCTGGCACGGCGCCGATTGCCTGCGCCCGGATTACAGCCGTTGCCTGATCGCGCTGTCGCGCGGCGGCGCCGACGCCGACGTCACCCGCGAGTTCGACCTGGCCAACAAGACCTGGATCAAGGACGGCTTCTTCCGCCCGGAGTCGAAGGGGGGCCTCAACTGGGTCGATCGCGACACCGTGTTCGTCTACACCGATTTCGGTGCCGGCACGATGACCACGTCCGGCTATCCGCGCGTGGCCAAGCTGTGGAAGCGCGGCACGCCGATGGCCTCGGCCACGACGGTGTACGAAGGCAAGCCGGAAGACATGTACATCGCGGCGATGCACGATGACACCCCGGGCTTCGAGCGCAACCTGGTCAGCCGCACGCTGGCGTTCTACAACAACGAGCTCTACCTGCGTGGCGACGACGGCACGCTGACCAAGATCGACGCGCCGAACTCGGCCGAGAAGGGCCTGCACAAGCAGTGGCTGACCCTGGAACTGCGCGATCCGTGGACCGTGGGCGGCAAGACCTATGCGTCCGGTTCGCTGCTGGCGACGAAGCTGGACGACTTCCTGGCCGGCAAGCGCGACTTCGAGGTGCTGTTCACCCCGACCGCGACCACCTCGCTGGCCAGCGCCACCTGGACCAGGAGCCACCTGGTGCTGAACGTGCTGGACGACGTCAAGAACCGCCTGTCGGTGCTGACCCCGGGCGCCAACGGCTGGCAGACGAGCCGCTTCGTCGGCGCACCTGCCTTCGGCACGCTGGGCGTGGCTGCAGTGGACAGCAATGACAGCGACGCGGTGTGGCTGACCGCCACCGACTACCTGACCCCGACCACGCTGGCGCTGGCCGAGATCGGCCAGGCCCCGGAAACACTGAAGACCATGCCGGCCTTCTTCGACGCCAAGGGCAAGGTGATCGAGCAGCACTTCGCCACCAGCAAGGACGGCACCCGCGTGCCGTACTTCGTGGTGCACGACAGGGCGATGAAGCTCGATGGCTCCAATCCGACGCTGCTGTACGGCTACGGTGGCTTCGAGATCTCGCTGACCCCGAGCTATTCCGGTGGCATGGGCCGCGCCTGGCTGGAGAAGGGCGGCGTGTACGTGGTGGCCAACATCCGTGGTGGCGGCGAGTACGGCCCGCGCTGGCACCAGGCGGCGCTGAAGCAGAACCGCCACAAGGCCTACGAAGACATGGCCGCGGTGGCGCGGGACCTGGTCAAGCGCAAGATCACCAGCGCCAAGCACCTGGGCGTGCAGGGCGGCAGCAACGGTGGCCTGCTGACCGGCAACATGCTGACCCAGTACCCGGAGCTGTTCGGTGCGGTGGTGGTGCAGGTGCCGTTGCTGGACATGAAGCGCTACAGCCACCTGTTGGCGGGTGCCTCGTGGATGGCCGAGTACGGCAACCCGGATACCAGTGACTGGGAGTTCATCAAGACCTTCTCGCCGTACCACCTGTTCAACGCGAAGAAGAACTACCCGCCGGTGCTGTTCACCACCTCGACCCGCGACGACCGCGTGCACCCGGGCCATGCCCGCAAGATGGCGGCGAAGATGATCGACGCCGGCAAGGACGTGACCTACTACGAGAACATCGAAGGGGGTCACGGCGGCGCCGCCAACAACGCGCAGGCCGCACACATGTCGGCACTGGCCTACAGCTTCCTGTGGGAGCGGTTGGGCGGCAAGTAAGCAGAACGGAAAACGCCGCCCCAGGGCGGCGTTTTCCGTTATCGGGTAGCGCCGGGCCATGCCCGGCGAGCGCGTAGCGCGGCAAGATGCCGCCGGGCATGGCCCGGCGCTACCGGAAATGCTTCAATCCGCGCGCAATCCGCGCCACCGCGTCCTGCAATCGCGGTACCTCCTGGGTATAGGCCAGGCGCACGTGCTGGTTGGCACGATGGAAGCCGAAATCCAGGCCCGGGGTGAACGCCACGTGCTCGGTTTCGAGGAAATGCGCGCAGAATGCCTGCGCGTCGTCGGTGAACGCGCTGACGTCGGCGTACAGGTAGAACGCGCCCTGTGGCTCGACTTCGATACGGAAGCCCAGCTCACGCAGTGCCGGCAGCAGGAAGTCGCGACGCTGGCGGAACGCGTCGCGGCGCTGTTCGAAGATCGCCATCGATTCCTCGCTGAAACAGGCGAGGGCGGCATGCTGGGCGATGCTCGAGGCGCTGATGTACAGGTTCTGCGCCAGCTTCTCCAGATCCGGTACTGCTGACGGCGGCGCCACCAGCCAGCCCAGCCGCCAGCCGGTCATGCCGAAATACTTGGAGAAGCTGTTCAGCACGAACGCGCTGTCATCCACCTGCAGCACGCTGGGCGCATCCAGGCCATAGGTCAGGCCGTGGTAGATCTCATCCACCACCAGGTGACCACCGCGCGCGTGCAGGGTCTTCGACAGTGCCGCCAGCTCGGCGGCGGAAAGCACGGTGCCGGTCGGGTTGGCCGGCGAGGCGACCAGCGCGCCGACGCTGTCGGCATTCCAGTGCTGTTCCACCAGCGACGGGGTCAGCTGGTAGGTGGTCTCCGGCCCGACCGGTACCAGTTGCGCACCGCCTTCCACCAGGCGCAGGAAGTGGCGGTTGCACGGATAGCCGGGGTCGGCCAGCAGCCAGTGGCGGCCGGGATCGACCAGCAGGCTGCTGGCCAGCAGCAGCGCACCGGACCCACCCGGGGTGACCAGGATGCGTTCAGGATCGATGTCCAGACCGTAGTGGCTGCGATAGAAACCGCTGATCGCCTGGCGCAGGGCCGGCAGGCCACGTGCGGCGGTGTAGCGGGTGTGGCCGGCGGCCAGTGCGGCCTGGCCGGCCCGCACGACCGGTTCGGCCGTAGTGAAGTCCGGTTCGCCGATTTCCAGGTGGATCACATCGTGGCCGGCCTGTTCCAGTGCCTGCGCGCGGGCCAGCAGGGACATCACATGGAACGGGGCGATTTCATGGCTGCGCCGGCTGTAGCCCGGCGTGTGGGGCAGGGTACTCATGTGCCCATGGTACGCCGGCCGGCACGACCCATGACGATCCGCAGGGTTGCCGCATTGCGGGGATTGGGGTCAGATCGCTTTTCGGGAAAAGGGATCTGACCCCGCCGAAGACCATTGCATTGATGCGCCAGGAACCCTACTTCATGAAGTCCACCCTCTGCCTGTTGCTCGCCAGCCTGATGACCACGACTGCTACCGCCGCCACTCCGCCCGTTCCGCCGGACGCCGCCAGGCATCCGCACGTGGTCAAGGCGCCGTTCGGCGCGACCCGCAACGATGACTATTACTGGCTGCGCGACGACAAGCGCGAGAACAAGGACATGCTGGCCTACCTGCAGGCCGAGAATGCCTACGCCGACCAGCTGCTGGCACCGCTGAAGCCACTGGAAGACACCCTGTACAAGGAGATCGTCGGCCGCATCAAGCAGGACGATTCCAGCGTGCCGGCGCGCGAGCGTGGCTACTGGTACTACAGCCGTTTCGAGACCGGCCAGGACTACCCCATCCACGCACGCCGCAAGGGCAGCATGGAGGCCGCCGAGGAAATCCTGCTGGACGTCAATACGATGGCTGCCGGCAAGGGCTACTTCAGCGTCGGCTCGATGGAGGTCAGTCAGGACAACCAGTTGCTGGCCTGGGCCGATGATGATGTCGGCCGCCGCCAGTACACGATCCGCTTCAAGGATCTGACCACCGGCAAGGTGCTGCCCGATGTGATCACCGGCAGCTCCGGCGACCTGGTCTGGGCCGACGACAACCGCACCGTGCTGTATGTCGAGAACGATCCGGAAACGCTGCTCACCGTGCGCGTGAAGAAGCACGTGCTGGGCACTCCAGCCAGCGCCGACACCGTCGTCTACGAAGAGAAGGACGACAGCTTCTACATGGGCATCGGCCGCACCCGCGACGATCGCTTCATCACCATCGGCGTGCACAGCACCGTGTCCTCGGAAGAGCGCTACGCACCGGCCAGCGATCCGACCACCTTCACCGTGCTGGCCCCGCGCCAGCGTGACGTCGAGTACGACGCCGACCACTACGACGGCCGCTGGGTGATCCGCACCAACGACGGTGCGAAGAACTTCAAGCTGGTCACCGCACCGACCGATGCCACCTCGCGTGCGCAGTGGAAGGACTGGATTGCGCATGACGATGCGGTGTTCATCGAAGGCTTCGAGCTGTTCGACAGCTACACCGCCATCGCCGAACGTTCCGAGGGCCTGGAGCGCATCCGCCTGCTGTACAAGGACGGCCGCAGCGACTACGTGAAGGCCGACGAGCCGGCGTACTCGATGGGCCTGGGCGACAACACCGAAGCCGATACGCCGTGGCTGCGCTACGTCTACACCTCGATGACCACCCCGACCACCGTGTTCGAACTGAACACCGCCACCGGCGAGCGTCGCCAGCTGAAGGTACAGCCGGTGATCGGCTATGACGCGTCGAAGTACGAAACCGACCGCGTCTGGATCACCGCGCGCGATGGCGTGAAGGTGCCGGTGTCGCTGGTCTACCGCAAGGGCTACCAGAAGGATGGAAAGGGCGCACTGTTCCAGTACGCCTATGGCAGCTACGGGATGTCGATGGACCCGTACTTCAACCAGACCGCGGTGAGCCTGCTCGACCGCGGCGTGGTGTATGCCATTGCCCATATCCGCGGTGGCCAGGAAATGGGCCGCGACTGGTACGAGAACGGCAAGCTGCTGCACAAGCAGAACACCTTCAACGACTTCATCGACGTCACCCGCGGCCTGGTCGCACAGGGCTGGGCGGCGAAGGATCGCGTCGCTGCGTCCGGCGGCAGCGCCGGTGGCCTGCTGATGGGCGCGGTGGCCAACCAGGCCCCGCAGGATTACCGGGTGATGGTGGCGCAGGTCCCGTTCGTCGACGTGGTCACCACCATGCTCGACCCGACCATTCCGCTGACCACCAACGAATACGATGAGTGGGGCAACCCGGAGCAGAAGCCGTATTACGACTACATGCTGTCCTACTCGCCCTACGACAATGTGAAGCAGCAGGCGTACCCGGCGCTGTTCGTGGGTACCGGCCTGTGGGATTCGCAGGTGCAGTACTGGGAGCCGGCCAAGTGGGTGGCCAAGCTGCGTGATCACAACACCGGCCCCTACCCGATCCTGTTCCGCACCAACATGGAAGCCGGCCACGGCGGCAAGTCGGGGCGCTTCCAGCGCTACCGCGAGCTGTCCGAGTCGTACGCGTTCGTGCTGCAGCAGCTGGGCATCGCCCAGCCGTAACGGCGAAGGGGTGCCGGGCGTTGCCGGGCACCCCGAACCGTTATCCTTGCGGCCATGAGCCTGCCCGAGCCCTCCGCATCCCGCGATACCGCCACGCCGCCGCGCGTGGTGCGTTTCCGCTGGGCGTGGTGGCTGCTGGCCTACGTCAGCCTGGGCACCGGCATCGTCGGCATCTTCGTGCCGGGCCTTCCGACCACCGTATTCATCCTGATCTCGGCGTGGGCTGCATCACGTGGGTCCGAACGCCTGCACACCTGGCTGCTGCAGCACCCGCGCTTCGGCCCGGCCATCGCCAACTGGCAGGCACACGGGGCGGTCAGCCGCTATGGCAAGTGGATGGCCACGATCACCATGGCGGTGTGCGCCGCCATCATGCTGTGGTGCGTGCCGATCGCCTGGGTAAAGTGGTTCTCGATCGGTAGCATGACCGTGGTCGCAATCTGGCTGTGGACGCGGCCGCTGCCACCAAAGCAATGATCGCCCGCCGGGCATGGCCCGGCGCTACCTGCGGCGCCCGGTTACGGTAGCGCCGGGCCATGCCCGGCGGATGCGTGGCGTGCCGCCCTGCACCAACCGCTCAGCCGCCAATGGCTATACTCGGGGCATGAAGATCCCCCATCGAAACGCCATCCTGATTCCGCTGGCAGCGGCCTCGCTGCTGCTCCTCGCCGCCTGCGGCAACAAGGGCCCGCTGGTACTGCCGCAGAAGCCGGTGCCGGTGGAAGAAGCCGTCGAACCCGCAGCCGAGCCCGCCACCGAGGCGACCCCGGCGGAGGCCCAGGGCGCCGTTGCCCCCGCCACGACCGTCGACCCGGCTGCAACGACCACCCAGCCGGCACCCGCGCCAGCGAAGAAGGCGGGCAGCGGGAATGAGTAAGGCCGGTTCCAAGGCCTTGCGCTTCAGCAAGATGCACGGCGCGGGCAATGATTTCGTAGTGATCGACCTGCGTGACGGTACTGCGCCGCCCACGCCTGAACTGGCCGCGCGCCTGGCCGACCGCCACACCGGCGTCGGCTGCGATCAGATCCTGACCATCGAGGCGCCACGTGCGGAAGGCTCGGTGGCCTCGTACCGCATCTGGAACGCCGACGGTTCCAATTCCGAGCAGTGCGGCAATGGCGCGCGCTGCATCGCGGCCTGGCTGGTGCGCGAGGGCAGCGCGCAGGGCGATGCATTCGTCATCGACAGCCCGCTGGCCAGCCATGAGGTGAAGGTGCTGGGCGAAGGGCAGTTTGCGGTGACGATGGGCGTGCCTGCCTTCGAGCCGGCCAACGTGCCGCTGATGGGCTTCGCCCACCCGCGCGAGGAATACCTGCTGCCGCTGCAGGGCGAGAGCGTCCGCTTTGCTGCGGTGTCGATGGGCAACCCGCATGCGGTGATCGAAGTGGGCTTGATCGATGCCGCTCCGGTTGAACGCGTGGGTTCGCTGCTGCAGCAGCACGCGTCGTTCCCGCGCTCGGTGAACGTGGGCTTCGCCCAGGTGATGAGCCCGGCCCACGCCCGCCTGCGCGTGTTCGAGCGCGGTGTCGGCGAGACCCTGGCCTGCGGCAGCGGCGCCTGCGCCGCCGCCGTGACCCTGATGCAGCGCGGCCGCCTGCAGCGCGATGCGCGCATCAGCCTGCCCGGTGGCGACCTGCGCATCCAGTGGCCGGGCGATGGCCAGCCGGTGGTGATGGCGGGCCCGACCGCATTCGTCTTCGAAGGGGAGTGGATGGCATGACCGAAACCGTCGACAAGCTCGGGGCCCATGAAGTCGCCGCCTGGTTGCGGCGACATCCCGGCTTCCTCAAGCAGTTCCCGGACCTGGCCCTGACCCTGGTGGTGCCGCGCGATGACGGCCCGACCGCATCGCTGGCCAGCTACCAGCTGGAAGTGCTGCGCGAGAAGAACCGCGAGCTGGCACGACGGTTGGCCGATCTGGGCGCCACCGCCCAGGTCAATGAACGCCTTGCGGTGCGCACGCACCAGCTGACCCTGGCACTGATGAAGCAGGACAACGCGGCCGATACCCTGCGCGCGATGGCCGCATCGCTGCAGGAAGACTTCGCCGGCGACCTGGTGCGGCTGGTGGTGCATGCGCCGGTGGCCGGGCTGGAACAGGCCGACTGGCTGCAGGTGATTGCTGCCGATGATCCGCAACTGGGCCCGTTCCGCGATTGCCTGAACGACGGCGAGCCGATCTGCGGACGCCTGCAGCCGGACAAGAATGCCGTCCTGTACGGCGTGCGCAGCGAGGAAGTGCAGACCACCGCGCTGCTGCCGTTGCCGGGCGTCGGCCTGATCGCAGTCGGCAGCCACGACCCGAACCGCTTCTACCCGGGCATGGGCACGCTGTTCCTGCGCATGATGGGCGACGCCCTGGCCACTGGCCTGAAGCGCTTCCACGACTAAGCAGGACCGGACGACGATGAGCGCGGTACAGGCCTTCCTGCAGCATCTGCAGGTGGAGCGGCGGATGTCGGCGCATACGCTTGACGCCTACCGCCGCGACCTGGACGCGCTGTCGGCCTGGGCCGAGCCGCGTTGCGTGGCGGTGGAGGCGCTTGATGCCGATGCCTTGCGCCAGTTCGTTGCCGATGAACATCGCCGGGGACTGTCGGCCAAGAGCCTGCAGCGCCGCTTGTCGGCCTGCCGAAGCTTCTATGCCTGGCTGCTCAAGCACGGGCGCATCGAGGTTAGCCCGGCAGCGACGCTGAAGGCGCCGCGCGCGCCGCGCCGGTTGCCACAGGTCCTCGACGCCGATGAGGCCGTGCAGCTGGTCGAGCTGGAGCCGGAAGGCGAGCTGGGCCGCCGTGACCGCGCGCTGCTGGAGCTGTTCTATTCGTCGGGCCTGCGCCTGAGCGAAGTCTGTGCGCTGACCTGGCGCGACCTGGATTTCGACAGCGGGCTGGTCAACGTGCTGGGCAAGGGCAACCGCCAGCGCCGCGTGCCGTTCGGGCGGCCGGCACGCGAAGCGCTGCAGGCGTGGCGCGCGGAAAGTGGCGGTGGACCGGCCTCGCCGGTATTTCCCGGCCGCAACGGGCCGATCAGCCAACGCGCGGTGCAGATACGCATCCGCCATCTGGCGCAGCGCCAGGGCCTGTTCAAGCAGGTGCATCCGCACATGCTGCGGCACAGTTTCGCCAGCCACATCCTGGAATCCTCCGGCGACCTGCGTGGCGTGCAGGAACTGCTCGGCCATGCCGACATCGCCACCACGCAGATCTATACCCACCTCGATTTCCAGCACCTGGCCAAGGTCTATGACGCCGCGCATCCGCGCGCGAAGCGTCGACGCAGCACCGAGGGCAGCGGAGAAAGCTGAACGTTGCCCCTGCGTCAGCCGGTCGCGGGTGGCTTGAAGGGCGCAGCGCAGTCCCCACCTCTGGTTCTGTCACCCCGGAGGCATCATGGACCCCAGTCAGAACCCCAACGTTTTCCACGCCACCACCATCGTCTGCGTCCGTCGCGGCGAGCACGTGGCCATTGCCGGCGACGGCCAGGTCACGCTGGGCCACACCGTGATGAAGGGCAACGCGCGCAAGGTGCGCCGCCTTGGCCGCGACGGCCAGGTGCTGGCCGGCTTCGCCGGTGCCGCCGCCGATGCCTTCACCTTGTTCGAGCTGTTCGAGGCCAAGCTGGAAAAGCACGGCCAGCTGCAGCGCGCCGCGGTCGAGCTGGCCAAGGATTGGCGCACCGAGCGCCGCCTGGGCAAGCTCGAAGCCCTGCTGGCAGTGGCTGACAAGGAAACCTCGCTGATCATCAGCGGCACCGGTGATGTGATCGAGCCGGAGGACGGCATCATCGCCATCGGCTCCGGTGGTTCGTACGCCCTTTCGGCTGCGCGGGCGCTGATGGCGCACACCGAGCTGGATGCACGCACCATCGCCAGTGAAGCGATCGGCATTGCCGGCGACATCTGCATCTACACCAACCGCAACGTGGTGGTCGAGGAGCTGTGAGGGTCGTGCCGGCTGCTGGCCGGCAACCTCATGTCCCCCGCACGCGTGCCTGGTTGCCGGCCAGCGGCCGGCACTACCGACAATGAATCCGTGAGCACATCCATGTCGAAGATCGAAGTTTCCTCCGCCACCATGACCCCGCGCGAGATCGTGCAGGAACTGGACAGGCACATCGTGGGCCAGCACGACGCCAAGCGCGCCGTGGCCATCGCCCTGCGCAACCGCTGGCGTCGCATGCAGCTGCCGGCGGAGCTGCGCAATGAAGTGATGCCGAAGAACATCCTGATGATCGGCCCGACCGGTGTCGGCAAGACCGAGATCGCGCGCCGCCTGGCCACGCTGGCCAACGCACCGTTCGTGAAGGTCGAAGCCACCCGCTTCACCGAAGTGGGCTACGTCGGCAAGGACGTCGAGCAGATCATCCGTGACCTGGCCGACACCGCGGTCAAGCTCTATCGCGAACAGGCCAAGGTGCGCGTGCGTACCCAGGCCGAAGAACGCGCCGAAGACCGCATCCTCGATGCGCTGCTGCCGCGTCGTAGCGGCGGCATCGGTTTCGATCCTGAAGTCGCCCGCAACGAACCGTCGGCGCAGGACAACGAGACCCGCATCAAGTTCCGCAAGATGCTGCGCAACGGTGAGCTGGACGAGCGTGAGATCGAGCTTGACCTGGCGGCCAATGTCAGCATGGACATCATGACCCCGCCGGGCATGGAGGAAATGGGCCAGCAGCTGAAGTCGATGTTCGCCAACCTCGGCGGCGGCGCGAAGGCGCATAAGCGCACGCTGACCATCAAGGCTGCGCGCCCGCTGCTGATCGAGGAAGAAGCCGGCAAGCTGGTCAACGAAGACGATATCCGCACCGCGGCGATCGAGGCCTGCGAGCAGCACGGCATCGTCTTCATCGATGAGATCGACAAGGTCGCCAAGCGTGGTGACAACGTGGGCGGTGGCGACGTGTCCCGCGAAGGCGTGCAGCGCGACCTGCTGCCGCTGGTGGAAGGCTCCAACGTGTCCACCAAGTACGGCACGATCAAGACCGACCACATCCTGTTCATCGCGTCGGGCGCGTTCCACCTGGCCAAGCCCAGCGACCTGATTCCGGAGCTGCAGGGCCGTTTCCCGATCCGCGTGGAACTGGGTGCGCTGAGCAAGAATGACTTCGTGCGCATCCTGACCGAGCCGAAGGCCGCGCTGACCAAGCAGTACGAAGCGCTGCTGGCCACTGAAGGTGTCAAGGTCAGCTTCACCGCCGATGCCATCGACCGCCTGGCCGAGATCGCCTTCCAGGTGAACGAGCGCCAGGAGAACATCGGTGCCCGACGCCTGCATACAGTGCTGGAACGCCTGCTGGATTCGCTCAGCTACGAGGCACCGGACCGCGATGGCGAAACCCTGGCCATCGATAGCGCCTACGTCGATGCACACCTGGGCGAGCTGGTGCAGGACCCGGACCTGAGCCGCTACATCCTGTAACGCCCGATCCGGTCGGATCCCTCGCCACGGCGAGGGCCCTGACGCCATCCGCTGCAACAGAAAAGGCCGCCGAAAGGCGGCTTTTTGCGTTGGCGCTTAGCGCGATTGCCGCGTGCGGTAGGCCTGCAGCACCTGGTCGATCACCGCACTGGTGCGGGCGGCGCTGATGCCGTCCGAGGGCGAGTGCCCGTTGCCGCGCAGTTCATCCACGAGAGAGGCGATCAACGGTTGCTGGATCGACGACGGGTTGGGAATGTCGAAGGTCTGCACACCCGCTTCGTTTTCCAGCACCACCGGAACATCCTCGAAGGTCGCAAAGCGCAGCTGGCCGCGGTCGCCGGTGATCTCGACCTCATCCTGGCGGCGGAACGCGCAGAAGCTCCATTGCGCGATGCCGTGCGCGCCCGCTCCAGTGCGGAAGCACATCGAAACGCTGTCCTCGGCGGCATAAGCGCCGGTCAACGAACTGGCCAGGCCGCGCACATCGCTCAGCGGACCCAATAGATGATCGAGCAGGTCCAGGGTGTGCGAGCCCAGATCGACGAACAGCCCGCCGCCGGAGATTGCGGGATTGGTCCGCCAGAAGTCCGGCGATGCGGCATTCACCGAATGCGGCCGATGCAGGGTGGCGCGAACGCTGCGCGGTGTACCGATCGCGCCGCTGTCCAGCAGCTGCTTCACCTGCGCGAATCGGGGCAGGGCGCGGCGGTAGTAGGCGACGAACACGGGCACGCCACGGCGTGCACTGGCTTCCAGGATGCGCTCGCATTCGGCGAGGTCCAGGGCCATGGGTTTCTCGATATAGACCGGCTTGCCCGCCGCAATCGCCTGCAATGCGTACTGCATGTGCGTGGAGGGCGGTGTTGCAACGTACACCGCGTTCACGTCCGGATCGCCGATCAGCGCGTCGGCATCCGTGTACCAGCGGGGCACCGCGTGGCGCCGCGCATAGTCTTCGGCCAATGCGGCATTGCGGCGCATGACCGCCGCCACCCGTGAGCCGGGTGTGCTGGCCAGGGCGGGGCCGCTCTTCTTCTCGGTGACGCTGCCGCAGCCGATGAAGCCCCACACCACGTTGTCCAGGATCATGGGTCTGTCCTCACAGTGGGGCTGCGGTGGCGGCAGTGAACCCGCTCATGCCTCGGGCAGCGGCTCGGGCACGGTGCCGGGAACGAACACGCCGTCCTTTACGTAGGCGGCCAGGGTCATGTCCAGTGCGAGCATGCCATCGCGCTTGAGGTCCATCAGTTCCGGTTCGACCATCGCACCGTGCAGTACGCCCAGCACGGTGGCGTGCAGCATGCGTGCGGCGATCTTCGGGTCTGCACCCTCGCGCAGCTGGCCCAGGTCCTTTGCCCGGCGCAGGGCACGTTCCATCCGCTCCAGTCCATCGCGGAAACCGGCCTGCTGCAGTTCGGTCAGCACCTTGGTGTCGGCCGAGGCATCGCTGCGCAGCATGATCTCCATGGTCTTGCGCAGTCGCTCGTCCTCGGACAGTTCGATGAACGAGTGGATCATCACCGCGCGCAGGTCGTGCACCGGCGTGTCGCGCTGGTCGGTCGAGGTGCGCTCCAGCTCCTGCATGAAAGGCAGATGCACGCGTTCGACGATCGCGGCCAGCACCTCGCTCTTGTTCTTGAAGTGCCAGTAGACCGCACCGCGGGTATAGCCGGCGCGGGCACCGATCATCTCCAGCGTGGTACGGGCCACGCCGTGTTCATGGAAGCAGGCTTCGGCGGCGTCAAGGATGCCTTCCCGGGTTGCCTGGGTGTCCTCTTTGGTCTTGCGGGCCATGGATGGGTACGAGTGCGGGTGAAACGTGGCTGAATTGTACCGGTTTACAAACAAACAAGCATGTATGTATATTTCGCTCCCATCATTCCCGTCGTGTGCGTGGCAGGCCGGTCCGGTTACCACTCCCCGCTGGTGAGCGTTGCCTGCTGGCGCTTTCGGCCTGTATCAGCGCGATTTGAGATTCCTTCCCCTAAGAGCCTTTCCGTCATGTTGCTGAGCCGAATCCGACCCTTTGCACTGTCGCTGGCGATCGCCGCGACCGTGGCTGCCTGCGGCGGCCAACCCCAGGCCCCCGAGCAGGGCCCGGGTGACGTCACTGTGGTCACGCTGAAGTCCGAGACCGTGGGCCTGACCCGCGAACTGCCGGGCCGTACCAACGCCTACCTGGTCGCCGAAGTGCGCCCGCAGGTCAATGGCATCGTTGCCAAGCGCCTGTTCACCGAAGGTGGCATGGTCAAGGCCGGCGAGCCGCTGTACCAGATCGAGGACGCCAGCTACCGCGCCCAGGCCAACAGTGCCCGCGCCCAGCTGGCCCGCGCCGAGGCCACCGCCAACGCCGCCCGGCTGAGCGCCAAGCGCATCACCGAGCTGGCCAAGGTCGATGCGGTCAGCCAGCAGGACCTGGAAAATGCCGTGGCCGCGCAGAAGCAGGCCGAGGCGGATGTCGGCGCCGCGAAGGCATCGCTGGATGCGGCCAACGTCACCCTGGGCTACGCCCGCATCACCGCGCCGATCAGCGGCCGCATCGGCAAGTCCAGCGTCACCCAGGGTGCGCTGGTCAGCGCCGGCCAGGCCAATGCACTGGCCACCGTGCAGCAGCTGGACCCGATCTATGTCGACCTGACCCAGTCTTCGGCCGAGCTGCTGCAGCTGCGCCGCGAACTGGCCGCCGGCCGCCTGCAGGACAACCAGACCCTGCCGGTCAGCATCCTGATGGAAGACGGCAGCACCTTCGAGCACAAGGGTACGCTGGAGTTCTCCGAAGTCAGCGTCGATCCGACCACCGGCAGCTTCGGCCTGCGCGTGAAGGTGGACAACCCGGACGGCCTGCTGATGCCGGGCATGTACGTGCGTGCGGTGATCGGCGGCGGCGTGCGCAGTGATGCAGTGCTGGTGCCGATGCAGGGCATCGCCCGCGATCCGAAGGGCGACACCACGGCGATGGTGGTCGGCAAGGACAACAAGGTCGAAGTGCGCCCGGTCAAGGTCAGTCGCACGGTCGGCGACAAGTGGCTGGTCGAGGACGGCCTGAAGGCCGGTGACAAGGTCATCGTCGAAGGCCTGCAGAAGATCGGCCCCGGCATGCCAGTCAAGGCCACCGAAAAGGGCGACGCACCGGCCAAGCCGGCGGCCGATGCCCAGCCTGCCGCCCCGGCCGGCGACGCGAAGTAAGCGGAGAACCCCATGGCACGCTTTTTCATCGATCGACCCATCTTCGCGTGGGTGATCGCCATCATCATCATGCTCGCCGGCGGCCTGGCCCTGTTCAAGCTGCCGGTCTCGATGTACCCCAACGTCGCACCGCCGGCGGTGGAAATCAGCGCCACTTACCCGGGTGCATCGGCCAAGGTGGTCGAAGACTCGGTGACGCAGATCATCGAGCAGAACATGAAGGGCCTTGATGGCCTGATCTACTTCTCCTCCAACAGCTCGTCCAACGGCCAGGCCACCATCACCCTGACCTTCGAGAGCGGCACCAACCCGGACATCGCCCAGGTGCAGGTGCAGAACAAGCTGCAGCTGGCCATGCCGCTGCTGCCGCAGGAAGTGCAGCGGCAGGGCATCAACGTGGCCAAGTCCAGCTCGGGCTTCCTGAACGTCATCGCGTTCGTGTCCGAGAACGGCAGCATGGACGCCAACGACATCGCCGACTACGTCGGTTCCAATGTCGTCGACCGCCTCAGCCGCGTGCCGGGCGTGGGCAACATCCAGGTATTCGGTGGCAAGTACGCCATGCGCATCTGGCTGGACCCGAACAAGCTGCATACCTATGGCCTGTCCGTCGCGGAAGTGACTGCGGCGATCAAGGCGCAGAATGCCCAGGTGGCGATCGGCCAGCTCGGCGGTGCGCCGTCGGTGAAGGGCCAGCAGCTCAACGCCACCATCAACGCGCAGTCGCGCCTGCAGACCCCGGAACAGTTCCGCAACATCATCGTGCGCGGCGCGCAGGACGGTGCCGAGCTGCGCCTGGGTGATGTCGCCCGCGTCGAACTGGGTGCCGAGTCCTACGACTTCGTCACCCGCTACAACGGCCAGCCGGCCAGCGGCCTGGCGGTCACCCTGGCCACCGGCGCCAATGCGCTGGATACCGCTGCCGGCGTGGATGCTGCGCTGGACGACATGAAGAGCTTCTTCCCGGCCGGGCTGAAGGCCGAGATCCCGTACGACACCACGCCGTTCGTGCGCGTGTCGATCAAGGGCGTGGTGCAGACCCTGCTCGAAGCGATCGTGCTGGTGTTCGTGGTGATGTACCTGTTCCTGCAGAACTTCCGTGCCACCCTGATCCCGACCATCGCCGTGCCGGTGGTGCTGCTGGGTACCTTCGGCGTGCTGGCGATGCTGGGCTTCTCGGTGAACATGCTGACCATGTTCGCGATGGTACTGGCGATCGGCCTGCTGGTGGACGATGCCATCGTGGTGGTGGAGAACGTCGAGCGCATCATGTCCGAAGAAGGACTGTCGCCGCTTGAAGCGACCCGCAAGTCGATGGGCCAGATCACCGGTGCGCTGGTGGGTATCGGCCTGGTGCTGTCGGCGGTGTTCGTGCCGATGGCCTTCATGAGCGGATCCACCGGCGTGATCTACCGGCAGTTCTCGGCCACGATTGTCTCTGCAATGGCGTTGTCGGTACTGGTGGCGATCGTGCTGACCCCGGCACTGTGCGCGACCATGCTCAAGCCGCTGAAGAAGGGCGAGCATCATGTTGCCCACCGCGGCCTGGCCGGTCGCTTCTTCAACGGTTTCAACCGTGGCTTCGACCGCACCAGCGAAAGTTACCAGCGTGGTGTGCGCGGCATCATCCATCGTCCGTGGCGCTTCATGGGCATCGTGGCGGCACTGTTCGTGCTGATGGGCGTGCTGTTCGTGCGCCTGCCCAGCTCGTTCCTGCCCAACGAAGACCAGGGCGTGCTGATGGCGCTGGTGCAGGCCCCGGTCGGCGCCACCCAGGAGCGCACGCTGGAATCGATCGCGGCATTGGAGAACCACTTCCTGCAGAACGAAAAGGATGCGGTGGATTCGGTGTTCTCCGTGCAGGGCTTCAGCTTCGCCGGCATGGGCCAGAACGCCGGCATGGCGTTCGTCAAGCTGAAGGACTGGAGCGAGCGTGACGCCAACAATGGCGTGATGCCGATCACCGGTCGTGCGATGGCAGCCCTGGGACAGATCAAGGATGCTTTCATCTTCGCCTTCCCGCCGCCGGCCATTCCGGAACTGGGTACCGCCTCGGGCTACACCTTCTTCCTCAAGGACAACAGTGGCCAGGGCCACGAGGCACTGGTGGCCGCGCGCAACCAGCTGCTCGGCCTGGCAGCCGGCAGCAAGAAGCTGGCCAACGTGCGCCCGAACGGCCAGGAAGACACGCCGCAGTTCCGCATCGACATCGACGCGGCCAAGGCGACCTCGCTGGGGCTGTCGATCGACCAGATCAACGGCACGCTGGCCGCTGCCTGGGGCAGCTCGTACATCGACGATTTCGTCGATCGTGGCCGCGTCAAGCGCGTGTTCGTGCAGGCCGACCAGCCGTTCCGCATGGTCCCGGAGGACTTCGACCTCTGGTCCGTGAAGAACGACAAGGGCGAGATGGTGCCGTTCAGCGCGTTCGCCACCAAGCACTGGGATTACGGTTCGCCGCGCCTGGAGCGCTACAACGGTGTGTCGGCGATGGAAATCCAGGGCGAACCGGCCCCGGGTGTTGCCTCCGGCGATGCCATGGCCGAGATCGAGCAACTGGCCAAGCAGCTGCCGGCGGGCTTTGGCATCGAGTGGACGGCGATGTCCTACCAGGAACGCCAGGCGGGCTCGCAGACGCCGTTGCTGTACACGCTGTCGCTGATGATCGTGTTCCTGTGCCTGGCCGCGATGTACGAAAGCTGGAGCGTGCCGACGGCGGTGTTGCTGGCGGCCCCGCTGGGTATCCTCGGCGCAGTGCTGGCCAATACCTTCAAGGGCCTGGAGCGCGACATCTATTTCCAGGTGGCGATGCTGACCACGGTAGGCCTGACCAGCAAGAACGCGATCCTGATCGTCGAGTTCGCCAAGGAAAACCTGGAGAAGGGCGCAGGCCTGATCGAGGCGATCATGCATGCCGTGCGCGACCGCCTGCGCCCGATCGTGATGACCTCGCTGGCGTTCGGCATGGGCGTGGTGCCGCTGGCGATCTCCACCGGTGCCGGTTCCGGCGCCAAGCAGGCGATCGGCACCGGCGTGCTCGGCGGCATGATCGTCGGCACCGTGCTCGGCGTGTTCTTCGTACCGCTGTTCTTCGTAGTGGTGCAGCGCGTGTTCAAGCGCAAATCCGCCGAGTGATGAAATCCGGCAGCGCCGGGCCATGCCCGCCGGATGCCTCACCGCGTAGCCGCCGGGCATGGCCCGGCGCTACCACCGTGACCCCCAAGGTGTCGCCATGAAATTCTCTTCTCTTGCTGTATCCCTGGCCGCCGCGCTCGCGCTGGCCGGCTGTTCCACTCTGGTGCCGAAGAACACCGCCGTCGCTCCGGCAATTCCGGCGCAGTGGCCGGCCGAGGCTGTACAGGGCCAGGTGGCCGATGTCGCCGCCGTCGGCTGGCGCGACTTCTTCACCGATGCGCGCCTGCAGCAGGTGATCGAGCAGTCGCTGCAGAACAACCGCGACCTGCGCGTGGCTGTGCTCAACGTTGAACGCGCGCGCGGCCAGTACCGCGTGCAGCGCGCCGACCGCGTGCCCGGCGTGGCCGTCACCGGCCAGATGCAGCGCCAAGGCACCGACGCTGGCGTCACCGAGCAGTTCACCGCCGGTGTCGGCGTGGCCGAGTTCGAGCTGGACCTGTTCGGCCGCGTGCGCAACCTGAGCGAAGCGGCACTGCAGCAGTACTTTGCCGTAGCTGCCAATCGTCGCAACGCGCAGCTGAGCCTGGTGGCCGAGACAGCGACGGCGTGGCTGACCTACGGTGCCGATGCCCAGCAGCTGAAGATTGCCGAGGCCACGCTGAGGACCTACGAGGATTCGCTGCGCCTGGCCGAGGCCCGCCACGAGCGCGGTGGCAGCTCGGCGCTGGAGCTGACCCAGACCCGCACGCTGGTGGAAACCGCGCGTACCGACGCCGCGCGCCTGCGCGGCCAGCTGGCCCAGGACCGCAACGCGCTGGCCCTGCTGGCCGGTGGCCAGCTGGACCCGGCACTGCTGCCGGACAGCATCGAACCGCAGTTGCTGGCACTGGCGCCTCCGCCGGCCGGCCTGCCCAGCGATGTGCTGCTGCAGCGCCCGGACATCATGGCCGCCGAACACCAGCTGCTGGCCGCCAATGCCAACATCGGCGCGGCACGTGCTGCGTTCTTCCCGAGCATCTCGCTGACCGGCAGCATTGGCAGTGGCTCCAGCGAATTGTCCAGCCTGTTCGACAGCGGCACTCGCGTATGGAGTTTCCTGCCGAAGATCACCCTGCCGATCTTCCAGGGCGGCAAGCTGCGCGCCAACCTGGCCGTCGCCAACGCTGATCGTGATATCGCACTGGCGCAGTACGAGAAGTCGATCCAGGTGGGCTTCCGCGAAACCGCCGATGCGCTGGCATTGAATGTCAGCCTGGATGAACAGGTCAGTTCACAGCAGCGCCTGGTGGAAGCGGCCGAACAGGCCAACCGCCTGTCGCAGGCACGTTACGATGCCGGCCTGGACAGCTTCGTGACCCTGCTGGACGCACGACGTACTGCCTACAACGCGCAGCAGACCCAGTTGCAGGCGCAGCTGGCCCAGCAGGCCAACCGCATCACCCTGTACAAGGTGCTGGGCGGCGGCTGGCACGAGCGCAGCTGAGCAGCAATTCGATACCGGTAGCGCCGGGCCGCGCCCGGCGGCTTTTCGTTCCTGCATGCCTGACGTCTGGGCGGACCGCACTTCGTGCTCGCCGGGCATGGTCGGGCGCTACCGCATGGGCCAACGGGACCATGCAAACGGATATTCATCGAGATGCAGGGTCAACCCTGCTCGGATGGGGTTGCCCAGGATGTACAACGCATGGCGCCTCAAGGCTTCCTCGCTGCGTACCGCGTGATCGAAATAGCTGGGCTGCCACAAAGGCGTCTGTATGCCGGACTGCTGCCCCAGCAACCGGCTGCTGCGGGATTTCACCGTTCCCATCATGCGCGCCAGTGATCCGTCGCGCAGCTGCATCAGCCAATGCAGATGGTCAGGCATGACGACCCAAGCAAAGGACCGACTGAGGCCCATGCGTTCAACATACCTCAATGCATCCACAAGACACGTTGCACAACGTGGATCTTCAAAGACCGGGCGCCGGTGGCGTACGACCGTGGTGAGGACGTAGTAGCCCCCGATACGGGAGTGGCGGCCACGTTCCAGGTGACGGCTGGACATGGCGCCAGTCTGCACTGATGGGATGTCCGCCGTTATCAGCCGACGGCGATGGCCCATGTGGGATTCTTCCGGGTACCGCGCTCGCCGGGCATGGCCCGGCGCTACCGTCAGATCGCTTCATCGTCGCGCCGCGCCGCATGGCAGGCGCGGACGCGCGCCAGCGCATCGCCTGCTTCGCGGGCCATCTGCTCGTACTCGGCACGGATCTCTTCCAGGCGCGCTTCGTCCAGTTCTTCCAGATCCAGCAGTTCGTTGTTGGCTTCGGCCGTCGCCCGGATCAGCTCGTCCAGCTTGATCTGCATCGCGGCAGTGTCGGCGTTCTGCGTGTGCTGGATCAGGAACACCATCAGGAAGGTGATGATGGTGGTGCCGGTATTGATCACCAGCTGCCAGGTGTCGTTGAAACCGAACACCGGGCCGGTGATGCCCCAGATCACCACAATCGCCACCGCAGCCAGGAAGGTCCACGGTGAGCCGGTGGCTGTCGCGGCCTTCTTGGCGATCGTATTGAACAGGTTGCGTGCTTTCATCTTCGTCTTCCCACTCAGGTGACGAGGATGATCGGCAGGCGCTCGTGCAGGCGCTGTGCAGCTCAGGCGCGCAGGCGCGGTGCGTCCTGCAGCCGGACCGGGCTGGTCTGGTAGACGTGCTGCCAGCAGCGGTCGACGAATTCGCGGGCCTGGGCTTCGCTCAGCCGCGGCATGATCTGCAGTGCGTACTGGGTCTGGAACATCTCGTCGCGCTGTGCATTGCTGGCGCGTGGCTGGGTGATCAGCGAATCGCAGGCGAACTTGATCCACGGCACGTACGAGCCGAACGAGTTGTGCGGCAGTGCGCCTTCGGCATGCTGGCGGCGCCAGTGGTCAAGCTCGGCGTCTACGTTGATGACCGGAGGAATGGTGGGGACTTCAGCGTGCATGACAATCCAGTTCGGTTGAGTGGAAAGGGAGTGGGGGTTCATCGGAGTGTGGCGTATGTGGCGGTGCATGCCGCGTCAGCGGGATGTGGAGCCGGCGTGGCGATTGCCGATCAATTGCGCATGCTCGACCGCACCGAGGTCTTCGGCCATGTCGGCCATCGCATTGCACAGGCGCTCCTGGTCGAGCGGATGGTCGCGCACCAGTTCCAGCTGCAGGCCCTGGTAGGCGGTCCAGAACCTGGCGCCGCGCTGGTGCAGCGCGTACTGCTGCTGCAGGCGCTCGCGGATGGCATCGAGGATCGGGTCGGGCGGGGGACGTACGGCGTGCGCGCACATGGCTGGCTCCGCCGGGGAAAGGGACCCCGGTAACCCCACCCTAGGCGCCTCGGCCGGGTGGGGTGTTACCGCAGTGTATGCACGCAGCGCAGCTGACTGTGCACGGGTTCACGGCATCGGCCGCAAACGCTGCGGGCACTAGAACGTGCCCGCGCTGAAGCGTTCATTAAACGGGTTCAACGACACGTTGCACGGTGCTCATTCGCCGATGTCTTCGTTCCAGATCTCCGGATGCTGCGCAATGAAGCCACCCAGCAGGTCAACGCATTCCTGGTTGTCGAGGTCGATCACGTTGACACCGTTCTCGCGCAGCCAGTCGATGCCGCCCTGGAACGTGCGCGATTCGCCCACCACCACGGTGCCGATGTTGAACTGGCGCACCAGGCCCGAGCAGTACCAGCACGGCGCCAGGGTGGTGACCATGATGGTGTCCTGGTAGCGGCGCTGGCGGCCGGCCTTGCGGAAGGCGTCGGTTTCGCCGTGCACCGATGGGTCGCCTTCCTGCACGCGGCGGTTGTGGCCGCAGCCGAGCAGGCGGCCGTCGTTGTGGTACAGCGCCGCGCCGATCGGCACGCCGCCCTCGGCCAGGCCCTGGCGGGCTTCGGCGATGGCGGTCTGCAGCAGGGCCTGGTAGTCGGGCGTGGTGATCATGCGGGGGCTCCGGTCAGTCGTGGCCCGCCATGATACGGGCAGGGGGTGCCGCTGGCCCCCGGCGGTGCGATAATCGGGGCCATGAGCGAATCCCCCTACAAAGCCGGTACCACCCATTTCGGGTTCCGCGACGTCGCCGCCAAGGACAAGCAGAAGCTGGTCGGCCAGGTGTTCACCTCGGTCGCGCGCAACTACGACCTGATGAACGACCTGATGAGCCTGGGCGTGCACCGGGCGTGGAAGCGCTACTACGTGGCGACCGCGCAGGTGAAGCCGGGCGACCGCGTGCTCGATCTGGCCGGCGGCACCGGCGACATCGCCGCCCTGCTGAAGGAACGCGTCGGCGCCGAGGGCTCGGTGGTGCTGGGCGACATCAACGCCGGCATGCTGTCGGTCGGCCGCGACCGCCTGACCAACCGCGGCCTGGTGCTTGGCCTGGACTACGTGCAGTGCAACGCCGAAGCCCTGCCGTTCCCGGACAACAGCTTCGACCTGGTCACCATTGCCTTCGGCCTGCGCAACGTGACCGACAAGGACGCCGGCCTTCGCGAGATGTACCGCGTGCTGAAGGTGGGCGGCCAGGCCCGCGTGCTGGAGTTCTCCGAAGTCACTGCCGACTGGTTCAAGCCGATCTACGACTTCCACTCGTTCAAGATCCTGCCCAGGCTGGGCAAGTTGTTCGCCAACGATTCGGACAGCTACCAGTACCTGGCCGAGAGCATCCGCAAGCATCCGCCGCAGGACGAACTGAAGGCGATGATGGGGCAGGCCGGCTTCGAGCGCTGCCACTACAAGAACCTGACCGGCGGCATCGTCTCGATCCACTCCGGCTACAAGCTGTAGAGCCCTGCTCTGGTGGGTGCCAACCTTGGTTGGTACTCGCCGGCCGCGAGCGATGAAAGATCCGTGCCAACCAAGGTTGGCACCTACCTGTGGATGCCAACCTTGGTTGGCATGCGCCGGAGGCGCAGGATCGGCCCGGCCTGCATTACCCCGCACCGCGCAACGCCTGCCGGGCCCGAGGGAGGTACCATTGGGGTTTGATCCCCGTAACGGTCCCGATTCATGCGTAATCCGCTGATGCTCCTTCCGCTGGCCGTGGCCCTGGCCGCCGGCTGCTCCCAGGAGGCGGCCGCGCCCGCCGCCGCCCCGACTGCCGCAAAGGCCCCTGCCGCCCCCGTGAACGCCGAGAACCGCAGCCACGACGAGAGCTCGTACGCCGAGCCGGACAAGGTCGTCATCAAGGACATCGCGCTGGATCTGAAGCTGGACTTCGACCAGAAGCAGATCGGCGGTACCGCCACCTACACCCTGGAATGGAAACAGAAGGACGCCAAGCAGCTGGTGCTCGACACCCGCGAGCTGACCGTGTCCAAGGTCGAGGCCGTTGCCGCCGACGGCGCGCGCAGCCCGCTGAAGTTCGAACTGGCCCCGGCCGACAAGGTGTTCGGCAGCAAGCTGACCATCGAGGCTGCGGAGCAGCCGGCCAAGGTGGAAGTGACCTACCACACCGCACCGACCGCCTCGGGCCTGCAGTGGCTGGCGCCGTCGATGACCGAGGGCAAGAAGCTGCCCTTCATGTTCAGCCAGTCGCAGGCCATCCATGCCCGTTCCTGGGTGCCGCTGCAGGATACCCCGAGCGTGCGCTTCACCTACAGCGCGCACGTGGTCTCGCGCCCGGACGTGATGGTGCTGATGAGCGCCGACAATGATCCGAAGGCCGCGCGTGATGGTGACTACACCTTCAAGATGCCGCAGCCGATTCCGTCCTACCTGCTGGCCATCGCCGCCGGCGACCTGGTGTTCGAGCCGATCTCCGGCCGCTCCGGCGTCTGGGCCGAGCCGACCATGGTCAACAAGGCCGCCAAGGAATTCGAAGACACCGAGAAGATGATCGGTGCCGCCGAGAAGCTGTACGGCGAATACCGCTGGGGCCGCTACGACATGCTGGTGCTGCCGCCCTCGTTCCCGTTCGGTGGAATGGAGAACCCGCGCCTGACCTTCGCCACCCCGACCGTGATCGTCGGCGACAAGTCGCTGGTCTCGCTGGTCGCCCACGAACTGGCGCACAGCTGGTCGGGCAACCTGGTGACCAACGCCAGCTGGAAGGACATCTGGCTCAATGAAGGCTTCACCACCTACGTCCAGGGCCGCATCACCGAAGCTCTGTACGGCAAGGAAATGGCCGAGATGGAGAAGCAGATCGACCAGACCGACCTGCTGGCCGAAGTGAAGGACATGAGCCCGGCCGACCAGGCGCTGGCGCTGCCGCCGCTGAACGAGCGTGATCCCGACGAGGCCCTCAGCCAGGTGGCCTACGTCAAGGGTTCGTGGTTCCTGGAGTTCCTGGAACAGCGCTTCGGCCGCGAGACCTTCGATCCGTTCCTGCGTGGCTGGTTCGACGACCATGCTTTCCAGAGCGCGAACACCGACCAGTTCGTCGACTACATGAAGAAGAACCTGCTGCCGAAGAATCCGTCGGCAGTGACCGAGGCTGAACTGAAGGCATGGCTGGACGAGCCGGGTATCCCGGCGTTCGCGGCCAAGGCGCAGTCGCGCAACTTCAGCAGCGTCGATACCGCGCGCATCGCCTTCGCCAGCGCCGGCACCGTGCCGAGCAGCCAGGTCATCGCCGACTGGAGCACGCAGGAATGGGTGCGCTTCATCGATGGCCTGGGCGCGACCCAGCCGCTGGACAAGCTGGCCACGCTGGACAAGGCCTTCCACTTCACCGGCACCCCGAATGGCGAGATCGCCATGCGCTGGTACCCGCTGGCGATCCGCAGCGGCTACGAGCAGGCCAATGAAGGCGCGGCGGCATTCATCGAGCGCGTCGGCCGTCGCAAGCTGATCCTGCCGATCTACGCCGAACTGGTGAAGACCCCGAAGGGGCTGGAGCTGGCCAAGCAGGCCTTCGAAAAGGCCAAGCCGGGCTACCACCCGATCACCACCGCCTCGGTGCAGGACATGCTGGCCAAGGCTGAAGCCAAGTAAGCAGAAGCGCCGGGCATCCCCCGGCGCATTTTTTTGTAGAGTCGAGCCATGCTCGACTGGCTTTTCAACAGCAGTCGAGCATGGCTCGACTCTACAGAAAAGCGAAAACACCAAGGACCTCCGCCATGAAACGACTGATCCTGCTCACCGCCTGCACCCTGGCGCTGGCCGCCTGCAGCAACCCCGAGGAAGAACGCAAGGCGCAGGAAGCCGCCGCAGCCGCCGTGCAGGCGCAGAAGGAGGCCAAGGCCGAAGACGTGGCCAAGCAGTACGACATGGCCGTGGCCGCGCAGGACTGGGAGCGCGCGCGCCTGCACGGCGCCTCGCTGCTGGACCAGTACAAGGACACCGCCGCCGCCGAGCGCATCGCCGCGGGCTTCGACGAGGTCAAGGCCAAGGGCGATGCCGCGCGCGACCTGCGGCGCATGCAGGCGCTGTGGCAGTACAACCAGATCCCGGTGGGCAGCAAGGGCAACCAGGTTTCGGCGCAGATCTACAGCAAGGAACGGGTGGACGTGGATGGCAGCGGCGCCAAGCCGGTGCAGCTGGTGTTCCGCGATCATCCGGAGTGGAAGCGGCATGCCTACCTGGTGCTGCAGGCCGGCGATTTCCGTTGCCCGCAGTGCACGGTGAAAGTGACCGTGGACGACGGCAAACCGGTGTCGATGGCCGCGTGGCGCCCGAAGACCGATGAAGCCATCGCCCTTTTCATCACCGATCAGAAAGCACTGTGGAAACTGGCGCGCAAGGGCAAGTCGATCAGCATCGAGTTCCCGGTCAAGGCCGGTGGTACCCGCACCGCTGTGTTTGAAACCGGCGGCGTCGACGCCAGCCGCATGCCGCAGTGGTGGCAGTGATGGTCGCGACGGGCAGCGCAGTGCACGCGTTGTCCGCGATCCGGCACTGGGTGTTCGACATGGACGGCACGCTGACTGTGGCCGTGCATGATTTCGCCGCGATCCGCCGCGCACTGGAGATCGCCGCCGAGGAAGACATCCTCGACCATATCGCGGCGTTGCCAGATGCACCGGCGCAGGCCAAGCGTGAGTGGTTGCTGGATCACGAGCGCGCGCTGGCCGAGGACGCGCTGCCGGCGCCGGGTGCGGTGAAGCTGCTGCGCGCGCTGGCGGCGGCTGGCTGCCGGCTGGGCATCCTGACCCGCAATGATCATGCGCTGGCGAAGCTGACGCTGGAGGCGATCGGGGTCGGGGCGTTGTTCGACGATGCCGACATCATTGGTCGCGATGAAGCGGTGCCCAAGCCCTCGCCGGAGGGCCTGCAGCAGCATCTGCGGCGATGGGGCATCGGGCCTGCGCAGGCGGTGATGGTGGGTGACCACGCCTACGACCTGGAGTGCGGCCGTGCGGCCGGCACGCATACCGTGCTGGTCAACCTGCCAGAGAACCCGTGGCCGGGCCGCGCCGACTGGCATTTTGCCGATTGCCGCGCGCTGCTGGCCGCCTGGCAGGCCGCATGACCGTGTAGAGCCGAGCCCACGCTCGGCTGCTCTGCGGTCAGATCGTGCTGGCGCGCGCAAGCCGAGCATGGCTCGGCTCTACAGAGAGCAGGCCACGTGTCGGTCGGACGTTCCGGTAGTGCCGGCTGCTGGCCGGCAGTGTCGACCAAGGTCGACACCCACCGATCAGATGTGCGGGCAGTTCGGCTTACGCGCCCAGCGCGTAACCGAACTGCTGCTTGAACTGTTCGTTGAACTCATCGAAGGTGAAACGCTGGTTCTGCGTGCCCGGATGCTCGACCTTCAGTGCGCCCATCAGGTTGCCCATGCGGCCGATGGTCAGCCAGTCGTAGCCCTTCTGGATGCCGTAGATCAGGCCTGCGCGGAAGGCGTCGCCACAGCCGGTCGGGTCGACCACGCGGCGCTCGTGCGCCGGCGGGATGTCGTAGCTCTTTTCCGGAGTGTGGATGACCGCGCCCTTCGGGCCACGGGTGGTGATGTAGGCCTTGACCCGGCTGACGATCTCCTTCTCGTCCCAGCCGGTGCGCTCCTGCAGCAGGTTCGACTCGTAGTCGTTCACCACCACGTAGTCGGCCTGCTCGATGAAGGCGCGCAGTTCCGGGCCGTTGAACAGCGGCATGGCCTGGCCCGGGTCGAAGATGAACGGGATGCCGTCTTCGTGGAATTCCTGCGCGTTCTGGATCATGCCTTCGCGGCCGTCCGGGCCGACCAGGCCCAGGGTGACGCCCGGCACCCCACGCACGTGGTTCTCGTAGGAACGCATCATCGCGCCCGGGTGGAAGGCGGTGATCTGGTTGTTGTCGTGGTCGGTGGTGATGAATGCCTGCGGGGTGAACAGCTCATCGATCACGCGCACGCGCGACAGGTCGATGCCCAGGCCTTCGAAGTATTCGCGGTACGGGCCGAAGTCCGAGCCCACGGTGCCCATCGGGATCGGCTGGCCGCCCAGCAGGTGCAGGTTGTAGGCGATGTTGCCTGCGCAGCCGCCGAACTCGCGGCGCATGCGCGGCACCAGGAAGGACACGTTCAGGATGTGCACCTTGTCCGGCAGGATGTGATTCTTGAACTGGTCCGGGAACACCATGATGGTGTCGAAGGCAAGAGAACCACAGATCAGAGCGGACATCGATGTAAGCCTATGCGGTGAATTTTGGGGTGGGCCGGCCCGGTTCAGCGGGCAAGCAAACGGCGCCCTTGGGCGCCCGACGGCGCAAAGGTTACCCGCTGGTGCCGCTCAGGGCCAGAACCGGGTGAGACCCGATCAGGCCGAAAGCCTGTGAAGACGCGGGTTCAGCTAGTTTTTTCCTTGCTCGGCGGCAGGCGGGTTGCTAGGCTTGTCGGCCTCGATTTCTGCCCATTTTTTCGCCATCCCGCGGCGGGCACGACACCCCTCAGGACTCCTTCCTCAGATGTTCAAGAAACTCCGTGGCATGTTCTCCAACGACCTGTCCATCGACCTGGGCACGGCCAACACCCTCATCTACGTGCGCGGGCAGGGGATCGTGCTGAACGAGCCGTCGGTCGTGGCCGTGCGCCAGGACCGTGCCATCGGTGGCACCCGCTCGGTGGCAGCCGTCGGCGCCGAAGCCAAGCAGATGCTGGGCCGTACCCCGGGCCACATCACCACCATCCGCCCGATGAAGGACGGCGTCATCGCCGACTTCACCTATACCGAGGCGATGCTCAAGCACTTCATCAAGAAGGTGCACAAGTCGCGCGTGCTGCGCCCGAGCCCGCGCGTCCTGGTCTGCGTGCCGGCCGGCTCGACCCAGGTCGAGCGCCGCGCGATCAAGGAATCGGCCGAGGAAGCCGGTGCCCGTGACGTGTTCCTGATCGAAGAACCGATGGCCGCCGCGATCGGCGCCGGCATGCCGGTCACCGAAGCCCGTGGCTCGATGGTCATCGACATCGGCGGTGGCACCACCGAAGTGGCGGTCATCTCGCTCAACGGCATCGTCTATTCGGCCTCGGTCCGCATCGGCGGCGACCGCTTCGACGAGTCCATCACCAACTACGTGCGCCGCAACCACGGCATGCTGATCGGTGAAGCCACCGCCGAGCGCATCAAGGTCGAGCTGGGCTGCGCCTACCCGCAGGCGGAAGTGATCGAGATGGAAATCTCCGGCCGCAACCTCGCCGAGGGCGTGCCGAAGATGATCAAGATCAGCTCCAACGAAGTGCTCGAGGCCCTGCACGAACCGCTGTCGGGCATCGTCAGCGCGGTCAAGCTGGCGCTGGAGCAGACCCCGCCGGAACTGTGCGCCGACGTCGCCGAGCGCGGCATCGTGCTGACCGGTGGTGGCGCCCTGCTGCGCGACCTGGACCGCCTGATCTCCGAGGAAACCGGCCTGCACGTGCAGGTGGCCGACGACCCGCTGACCTGCGTGGCGCGCGGTGGCGGTCGTGCGCTGGAGCTGGTGGACATGCACGGCAACGAGTTCTTTGCGCCGGAATAAGCCGTCCCGGCCGTTCCTGCCCGCCGCGCCCTTCCGGGGTGCGGCCCGCCGTGATGGCGGGCCGGCACCGGCGGGGCGCCCGCGTGTTTCCCTTCCGCCTTCTGCCAGTTGAATCGTTGCCGTGCCGCCCTACGCCGGTCCTCCCGTCGCCTCCCGATCCGGTGATGCCGCCAGCCCCCTGCGGTTGCTGGCCTATCTCGCGTTGGCCATCACCCTGATCGTGCTCGATGACCAGGCTGGCTGGCTGGCACGCCTGCGCGAGCAGGCCAACAGCCTGGTACAGCCGGTGTGGGCACTGGCTGGCCTGCCCGGCAAGCTCGGCAACCAGGTCAAGGATTCCGCCGCCAGCCATACCCAGCTGGTCACCGAAAACCGTGAACTGCGCAACCAGCTGCTGCTGGCCAACGCGCGCCTGACTCGCCTGCAGACCGCCGCGCTGGACAACGCCCAGTTGCGCGAACTGCTGAACGTGGCCGAGCGCAGTGGCCTGGACGTGCAGCTGGCGCCGATCCTGGACATCGACCTGGACCCGGTGAAGCAGCGCCTGGTGCTCGACGCAGGCAGCCGCGAGGGCGTGCACGTCGGCCAGGCGGTGATCGACGCCGGCGGCTTGATGGGGCAGGTGATCAGCGTCACCGGTGGCACCTCCACCGTGCTGCTGCTGACCGATCCCGACCACGCGGTGCCGGTCACCGTGGCCCGCAACGGCGTGCGCCTGATCGTCTATGGCCGCGGCGACACGCTGGAACTGCGCGACATCCCGCTCAGCGCTGGCGTGGAAGTGGGCGATGAGATCGTCACCTCCGGCCTCGGCGGGCGCTTCCCGGCCGGTTTCCCGGTCGGCACCATCACCGGCCTGCGCCCGGACGACACCCACGCCTTCCTGGTCGGCGAACTGAAGCCGGCGGCCCAGCTCGACCGCGGCCGCGACGTGCTGCTGCTGCGCCCGGGCGCGGCGATCCGCATTCCGCCGGAGCTGCGCCTGCAGCTGGAAGAAACCGCCCCGGGGGGCCCGGCCACCGGCGCCAGCGTGTCTGCGGGAGCCGCGCCAGCGGCAACGACGCCAGCTCCGGTCAGCTCCCCGGTAGCGCCGGTCGCTGGCCGGCAACAGCCCTCGTCGCAGACGAGGACTGTTGCCCCCGCATCCTCCCTTACCCCCGCGCCTTCGGCGCCCCCCCCTCAACAAGAGGGGGGCTCTCCCCCAGCTGGATCCACGGTAGTGCCGGCCGCTGGCCGGCAACCGACCACGCCGGAGGCCCAGCGATGAGCCGCCTGCGCGACAACCCGTGGGTGCTGCCGGCCAGCCTGGTGGTGGCGCTGCTGCTGGGCCTGCTGCCGCTGCCGGCGCTGCTGCAGCCGCTGCGCCCGTACTGGCTGGCGCTGGTGCTGGCGTACTGGGTGATCGAAGCTCCTGAGCGCGTCGGCCTGGGCATCGCCTTTGCCAGCGGCGTGGTGGCCGACCTGCTGTACGGCGGCGTGCTGGGCGAACAGGCACTGCGGCTGGTAATGCTGGCCTTCATCCTGCAGCGCTTCCGTGCCCGCATCCGCTTCTTCCCGATGTCCCAGCAGATGCTGGCCATCGGCGGCCTGCTGTTCAACGATCGCATCGTCAGCGCGCTGGTCCACATCGTGGTGGATGAGCCGACCCTGCCCTGGTCGTACTGGTGGGCGCCTCTGCTGGGCATGGGCCTGTGGCCGCTGGTGTTCGTGCTGCTGGACGCGGTGCGCTTCGGCAAGCGCGGGCGCTGAGCCATGATCCCGCGCCGCCAGGTCAAGAACCCGCACGCCGAAGCCGAACAGTTCCGCCGCCGTGCGGCGCTGGGTTTCCTGGGCGTGCTGGTCTGCCTGCTGGGCCTGGGCGGCTGGTACTTCAAGCTGCAGGTGCTGGACCACGACGTCTACGCCACGCGCTCGGAAGCCAACCGCATCAAGCCGCGGCCGGTGGTGCCAGGGCGCGGCATGATCTACGACCGCAACGGTCGCCTGCTGGCCGAAAACGTGCCGGCCTTCCGCCTGGATGTGACTCCGGACAAGGTCAAGGACATGGATGCCACCCTGGAAGGGCTGGCGAAGATCATCAGCATCAGCCCGGAAGAGCTGGAAGCATTCAACAGGTCGCGCAAGGCGCGCCGCAAGTTCCTGCCGGTCACGCTGAAGCTGCGCATGAGCGACGAGGAGATGGCGCGCTTTGCCGTCGACCGCTGGCGTTTCCCGGGGGTCGAGCTGGAACCCTACCTGACCCGGCGCTATCCCTATGGCGATCTGTTCGCGCACATCATCGGCTACGTCGGCCGCGTTGATGACAAGGATCTGGAGATCCTCGGCGAAGGCAATGCCGCGCTGACCCACATCGGCAAGTCCGGCCTGGAACGCTATTACGAGCAGCAGCTGCGCGGCAAGGTCGGCTACGAGCAGGTCGAGACCAATGTGCAGGGTCGCGCGATCCGCACCATCGGCCGCGTCGCCGCGCAGTCCGGCGCCGACCTGCGGCTGTCGATCGACGCCGACCTGCAGCGCGCGATGGTGGCCGCGTTCGGCGACCAGGAGGGTTCGGCGGTGGCGATGGATCCGCGCACTGGCGAAGTGCTGGCGATGGTCAGCCTGCCGTCCTACGACCCCAACCTGTTCGTCAACGGCATTTCCCATGCCGACTTCAAGGCCTTGAACGAAAACCCGTCGCGGCCACAGTTCAACCGCCTGGTGCTCGGTGGCGTCGCTCCCGGTTCCACGCTGAAGCCGCTGATCGGCCTGGCGGGACTGGACTCCGGCGTGCGCCGCCCGGAAGACAAGGTGCTCTCCACCGGCATGTTCTACCTGCCGGGCACCTCGCGCGGCTGGGGTGACGCCCACCGTGGCGGCCACGGCTGGACTGATCTGCGCAAGTCCATCGCCGAGTCGGTCAACACCTATTACTACAAGCTGGCGCTGGACCTGGGCATCGAGCGCTTCGACCATTACATGGAGTACTACGGCTTCGGCCAGCCGACCGGCATCGACCTCACCGGCGAGATCGGCGGCATCCTGCCGTCGCCCGCCTACAAGCGGAAGAGCCGCAAGGAAGCCTGGTATCCCGGCGATACGGTCAACATCAGCATCGGCCAGGGTGACTGGAAGGTCACCCCGCTGCAGCTGGCGCGCGGCGTCAGCGGCCTGGCCGACGGCCAGCTGCGCACCCCGCACCTGGTGATCCAGCAGCGCGAAGGCTTCGACAGCGACTGGACGGCGATGCCGCCCGGCGAGAGCAAGCCGGTCAGCCCCAATCCCAACAACGTGCAGGCCGTGCGCGAGGGCATGATGGCAACCATGCGGCCCGGCGGCAGCGGCTGGCGCGTGGCCGTCGGTGCGCCGTACGTGATGGCCGGCAAGACCGGTACCGCGCAGGTCATCAGCCGCAAGGGTACCGCCGCCGTGAATCCGAAGAGCCTGCCGATGCATCTGCGTCACCGCGCACTGTTCGTCGGCTTTGCGCCGGCGGACAACCCGGTCATCGCAATTGCGGTGGCAGTGGAAGGTGGTGGCTATGGTGGTTCGGCCGCGGCGCCGATCGCACGCAAGGTGTTCGACGCTTACCTGTTGGGCAAGATGCCCGAAGGCATGCAGCCGCTGGACAGCGAGCGCGGCACCACCGCCATCGGCGCCACCGCGTTCGACAACGAGGACGCGGGCGCGCGCCAGGCCGGTGACCTCGCCGCTGCACAGGTGGGAGAGCACCCGGTGCTGATCGGTGCACCCACGCCGGAGCCCGCGCCTGCGCCTGCGCCGCAGCCGGGTGCGCAGGCCGCCGCGCTGCCAGCCACGCCGCGCCCGGCCCCTGCGGAGCCTGCACGATGAGAGTATTCCTGCGCTGGGCCGGCGACATGCTGCGCCGCTTTTTCAGCACGCTGGACTGGGTGCTGTGCCTGGCCCTGGGCGCGCTGATGGTGATTGGCCTGGCGACCCTGAAGAGCGCTGGTGGCGACAGCCTGGTGATGGCGCAGGGCGCGCGTTTCGCGGTGGGCATGGCCGCACTGTGGGGCATCTCGCGGGTGCCGATCCTGCGCATCCGCTCGGCCACGCCGATGATCTACGCGATCTCGATGATCCCGCTGCTGGCGGTGTTCGTGCTGGGCACCGGTAAATATGGCCGGCAGTGGCTGGACCTGAAATTCTTCTACCTGCAGCCGGCCGAGCTGCTGAAGGTGAGCCTGCCGATGATGGTGGCGTGGTACCTGCACAAGATGCCGCTGCCGCCGCGCTTCAATACCGTGCTCGTGGCCTTGATCATCATCGGCGTACCCACCGGCCTGGTGATGCTGCAGCCGGACTTCGGTACTGGCGTGCTGATCGCCGCCAGCGGCGTGTTCGTGCTGCTGCTGGCGGGCCTGCCGTGGTGGTGGGTTGGGCTGGGCGTGGGCGGCGTGGCTGCGGTCGCGCCGGTGGCGTGGTTCTGGTTGCTGCGGCCGTACCAGAAGGACCGCATCATGATGTTCCTGGACCCGGAGATGGACGCGCTTGGCGCCGGCTGGAACATCATCCAGTCGAAGATCGCCATCGGTTCCGGCGGCTTCGATGGCAAGGGCTGGGGCGAAGGCTCGCAGTCGCACCTGAACTTCATTCCCGAGCAGACCACCGACTTCGCGTTCTCGGTGCTGAGCGAGGAATTCGGCTGGATCGGCGTGGCCACCGTGCTGGCGCTGTACCTGGTGGTGATCGGGCGTTGCCTGTGGATCGCCAGCCAGTCACGCGATTCCTATTCGCGCCTGCTGGCGGGTGCCACCGGCCTGGCGTTCTTCGTCTACGTGCTGGTGAATGGCGGGATGATTTCCGGCCTGCTGCCGGTGGTAGGCGTGCCGATGCCGCTGATCAGCTACGGTGGTACTTCGGCGGTGTCGCTGCTGGCCGGTTTCGGCCTGGTAATGGCGGTGCGCAGCCACAACCCGGTGCACGGCGGCTACGGTTGAGTCCGGCGTCGGGGTCAGATCCCTTTTTCCACAGGAAAAAGGGATCTGACCCCGCAGCTCGGCTACGGAGAGCAGGAGCACCCTGACAGCTTCACGCAAGCACCCGTTGCTACCGTGCCCGCGTGAAATGGAAACGACTGCTTGGCGGCTGCCGTGAGGCGCTGCGCACGATCGATCTGCCGTTGCTGGGCGCGTTGTTGATCCTGATGGGCGCCGGCTTGGCGGTGCTGCACAGCGTGTCCGGCCCGGTGGCCGGGCAGGCGGCACGCTTTGCCGGTGGGCTGTTGGCGATGTGGCTGCTGTCGCGTGTTTCGCTGCTGCGATTGCGTGCGTGGACCCCTGCGATCTACGCGCTGTCGATGCTGCCGCTGATGGCGGTGTACGTCATCGGCACCGGCAAGTACGGGCAGCGCTGGCTGAACCTCGGCGTGTTCTACCTGCAGCCGTCCGAGCTGCTCAAGCTCAGCCTGCCGCTGATGATGGCGTGGTACCTGCATCGGCAACCACTGCCGCCCTCGCCGCGCACGGTATTGACCGCCGCGCTGCTGATCGGCGTGCCGGCGGTGTTGATCCTCATGCAGCCCAACCTCGGCACCGCCACGTTGGTCACTGCCAGTGGCGTGTTCGCGTTGTTGCTGGCTGGCTTGCACTGGGGTTGGTTGGCGACCGGGGCGGCAGGGCTGGCAGTGGCTGCACCCCTGGCGTGGTTCGGCTTGCTGCGGCAATACCAGAAGGATCGTGTGCTGACCTTCCTCGACCCGGCGGCCGACCCGCTTGGTACCGGCTGGAACATCCTGCAATCGCGCATCGCGATCGGTTCCGGGGGCTGGCAAGGACGTGGCTGGGGGCAGGGCACACAGGCCACGCTCGATTTCCTGCCCGAGTACACCACCGACTTTGCGTTCTCGGTGCTGGCCGAAGAGTTTGGCTGGATCGGCGTGGCGACGCTGTTTGCGCTGTACCTGTTCGTGGTGGGGCGTTGCCTGTGGATTGCGGTGCACGCGCGCGACACGCACGCGCGATTGCTGGCCGGTAGCCTGGGGCTGGCGTTCTTCGTCTACGTGCTGGTGAACGGCGGAATGATTTCCGGCCTGCTGCCGGTAGTGGGCATTCCGATGCCGCTGATCAGTTATGGCGGGACCTCGGCGGTTTCGCTGTTGGCCGGCATCGGGCTGGTGATGGCGGTACGCGGGCATCGGCCCGTGCACGGGGGATAGCGTTTCCAGCCAACGGCGCAGGCCCTCGTGGGTGGTCGCGTAACGCGGCTCATGTGTGGGGCGGGTGCGGTGGGTTCGCGGGACACGCCGTAAACCCGTCCCTGGGGGCTCGATGGCGCCATCCATGGCGCCAACGGTCCCGCGAACCCACCGCGCCCGCCCCTGATAGTTTTCGGGCGCGTCTACCCACGGAGAAGCAAGAGAAAATCAAAAGCAAATGCAGCCTGGCGGGTCGCTTCATTGCCTTGTGTAGCGCCGAGCCGTGCTCGGCTTATGAGCAAGCGCAGCGCCGCGACCCGCTTTTGATCTTCTCTTGCTTCTCCGTGGGTAGACGCGCACGGAACCTGTCCGTGGCCGGGTAGATGGGCTGCGCAGGGGCGTGAGCCGCATGGATGCGGCGACCGAGCTTACATGGACGTACTTGCAGCGGCCCCTGCGCAGCCCATCTACCTGGCCTCACCCGTGAACTGCTTTTCGCGGCGACCCACGAGGGGCTGCGCCGTTGGCCGGAGACTTCCTGGCGCTGCGCAATGCCCGTTGTGGAAGCGTTCTCACAACAATGCGACGCAACACGCTCTCCGACCAAAGTCCGCGAAAAACGTTATCTGGTTCACATTTTTACACCGCGTTGATCTTGATCAATGGACTTGTCGTAATCGGCCTGCACAATGGCGGCCCGTTCGGCACGGCGCGCCGTCAATCGATGCAGCGCGAGGGGGCGTCGGGCGGGAGCAGTACTGATCCAACGGGTACAGGGAGCGCGGGGAACTGCCACTGGGGAGCGGCAGCCGCGCAGGTACCGACCGGATCCGGTCGCCGGTTGCGTCTGCGGGGATGGGGACGCAACCGGCCACCTCTATCTGAATGGGGAAGCTCGATCACGACGTCTTCACATTTCCCGCTGAACGCGGGCAAATCGTTGTGATTCATGGTGTTAGGGGTTTTAATTCATCCATGACCTGCTAACCTGCGACGATGATTCGACGCACTCTGGCCTGCATGCTCACCCTCGGCCTGGTCGCCTGCGCGACCCAGCCGAAGTCCCCACCGTCTTCGCCCCAGGCCAGCAGTACGCCGCGCCAGCCCGCCACCAAGGCCCACGGCCCGGCCGAAGCCGCGCCCGAAGCGGCCGCTGCTACAGCGCCGCCGGTCGATCTCACTCCGGTGCCGTTCGAGGTCGCACGGGCCCGCTTTGTTGCCGATACGGCCAAGCGCTATGGGCTGAAGCCGGAGCAGATCAGCAGCGTGCTCGATCAGGCGCAGGTGCGCCAGCCGATCATCGCCGCCATGTCGCGCCCGGCCGAACGGGTCAAACCGTGGAACGAATACCGGCCGATGTTCATCAGCAAGGCACGCATTGATGGCGGCCGCGCGTTCCTGGCCCAGCATCGTGCCGAACTGGATCGCGTGCAGCAGCGCACCGGCGTGCCGGCCGAAGTGATCGTGGCGATCATCGGCGTGGAGACCAGTTACGGGAAAAATGCCGGCAACCACCGTGTGCTCGATGCGCTGTACACGCTGGCGTTCTACTACCCGCGCAGTGGCGACCCGGCCAAGCTGGAACGCGAAGTGCGCCGCGAGCTGTTCTTCCGCGATGAGCTGGCCAAGCTGTTCGAGCTGGGCCGTGAGGAAAAGCTGGACATCACCACGCTCAAGGGCAGCTATGCCGGTGCGATGGGCATGGGCCAGTTCATGCCGTCCAGCTATCTCGATTACGCCGTGGACGGTAATGGCGATGGCCGTCGCGACCTGTTCACCAGCTACGACGATGTGTTCTCGTCCATCGCCAATTATTTCGTGAAGAAGGGCGGCTGGGTCCGTGGTGGCCAGGTGGCCGTACCGGCCACGCTGGCGCCGGGTCGCGAGGAGTTCAACCCGACCGAATGGATGCCGACCTGGTCGCTGGCCGACCTGGCGCAGCGCGGCTACCAGCCCAGCGCTGCGGTGCAGCCGGGCGCCACCGCAACGCCGATCACGCTTGAGGGCAGCACCGGCAAGCAGTACTGGCTGGGCTTCCAGAATTACTACGCGATCACCCGCTACAACCTCTCGAAGATGTACGCGATGGCCGTGTTCCAGTTGTCGCAGGCCATCGCCGGACAGGAGCTGCCCCCGGCATGAACATCAGATGGCTGGTCCCGAGCTTGATCGTCCTCGCGCTGGCTGCCTGCAGCAGTGCGCCGAAGAAGCCGGCCACGGCCGGCCACGGTGGCAAGCCCAGCGGCACGGTGGTGCAGGGTCGCGGCTCGCGCCCGGCGCATTGCCCGGAGGGCTCGCCCTATGCTGCGGCCAAGGAAGACCCGAACACGCGCGGCAACTACACCGCCGGGGGGCTGTACAAGCCAGGCGTGCGTGACAGCACCCCGGACTACATTCCCAACGTCGCCTGCATTCCCGAGCCGGAAGTGACCGCCGAAGAGCGTTCGGCCATCGGCAACAAGTCGCCGTACGTGGTGCTGGGCAAGTCGTACAAGGTGCTCGACGACACCCGCAACTATGTCGAGCGCGGTACGGCCTCGTACTACGGCGCCAAGTTCCACGGCCGCCTGACCTCCAACCGCGAGGTCTACGACATGTACCAGTTCACCGCCGCGCACAAGACGCTGCCGCTGCCCAGCTTCGCCCGCGTCACCAACCTGGACAACGGCGAGTCGGTGATCGTGCGCGTCAACGACCGTGGCCCGTTCCATGATGGCCGCGTGGTCGACCTCAGTTATGCCGCCGCGGTGCGGCTGGGCATCACCCAGCGCGGTACCGGCAACGTGGAAGTGCGTGCGCTGCAACCGGGCGAGAGCAACCTGCTGGCCCAAAAGCCGTCGCGCCGCGAGCGCCGTGCCGCCGAAACGGCTGTCGCGGCGGCCAGTACGCGCCCGGTAACGGCTGCGCGTGCCACCGCCGACAGCGACATTGATCGCCTGGTCAAGCGCCTGCCGGCCGACGCCATGCCTGCGCGTGGCCAGCCGGCCACCACCCAGGGCGTGGCCAGCGCCGTGCCGGACGTGGCGGTCAGCAGCCTGCCGCCGAGCGCACCGCCGGCGCGCAGCGCCCCTGTGGCACCGGTTGCCGTCGCCAGCGCCGCGCCGCGCGCGGTCACGCCGGCGCCGGCGCGTACGACGCCGGCCACACCGACCGCCCCCAGCCTGTCGCAGCAGGTAGTGGGCGCGGTGATGGTGCAGGTCGCCAGCTTCTCCAGCCGCGACAATGCCAACCGCGCAATGGGCCAGCTCAACGCCGCCGGCATCGTCGGCGCGACCATCAGCGACATCGCCGCCGGTGGCCGCACCCTGTTCCGCCTGCGCGTTCCCGCCAGCGACCATGCCAGTGCCGCGGAACTTGTCGGCCGCATTGCCGGTCTGGGCCTGGGTTCGCCGCAGATCGTCAAGGATTGACCCACTCGGGCCGGTGCTGCCGGCCCATGCTGCCCCGGCCTTACAATGGCCACTACGTTCCACCCTCCATTCCTGGCCGTCCCCTGGAGCCTGCTGTCCAATGAATTTCCGTTCCGCCGCCACCGCCCTGGCCGCCACCCTGGTGGTGGGCCTGGCTTCCGCCCAGACCCCGCTGCCGACCCCGGCCACGCCGGCGCCCGCCGCCGCTGCCGCCCCGGCCACCGTTGCCACCCCGCCGGCGCCGGTGCCGAGCGTATCCAAGGCCTGGGTGCTGATGGACTACGCCACCGGCCAGGTGCTGGCCGGCGAGAACATCCACGAGCAGCTGGCCCCGGCCAGCATCACCAAGGTGATGACGTCCTACGTGATCGCCGCCGAGGTCAAGAACGGCAAGGTCCGTGCGGATGACCAGGTGATGATGAGCGAACGCGCCTGGCGCGAAGGCGGCGCGGGTACCGACGGCAGCTACAGCGGCTTCCCGGTCAACCAGACCGCACGCCTGGAAGACATGGAAAAGGGCATGGCGATCCAGTCCGGCAATGACGCCGCGATCGCCCTGGCCGAGCACGTGGCCGGCAGCGAAGAAGCCTTTGCGTCGCTGATGAACAGCTACGCCGCCAAGATCGGCATGAAGAACTCCCACTTCGTCAACGCCCACGGCCTGACCGCCGAAGGCCACCACAGCACCGCCTACGACCTGGCGCTGCTGGGCCGCGCGATGGTGCGTGATTACCCGGAAACCTACGCGTACAACAAGATCAAGGAATTCCAGGTCGGCAACATCAAGCAACCGAACCGCAACCTGCTGTTGTGGCGCGACGGCAGCGTGGACGGCATCAAGACCGGCCACACCTCCGAAGCGGGCTACTGCCTGATGAGTTCGGCGCAGCGTGGCGACCAGCGCCTGATCGCCGTGGTGTTGGGCGGTGCGTCGGAAAAGCAGCGTGCCGATGACAGCCTGGCGCTGCTGAACTGGGGCTTCCGCTTCTTCGAGACCCACCGCCTGTACGAGCCGGGCAAGGCCGTGGCCGAGCACAAGGTCTGGAAGGGCACCACCGACAAGGTGCAGCTGGGCGTGGCCCAGCCGATGCTGGTGAGCGTGCCGCGCGGCCGCTACAACGACCTGAAGCCGAGCATCGATGTGCCCAAGACCCTGGAAGCACCGTTCACCGCCGGCCAGCAGATCGGCACCGTGAAGGTCACCCTGGATGGCAAGGTCGTCGCCGAAGCGCCGCTGGTGGCCGTGGCCGCCGTTGAGCAGGCCGGCTTCTTCAAGCGCCTGTGGGACAGCTTCTGGATGTGGTGGGAATCGGAATAAGCGCCGCGGCGTCCCGCCTGCGCTGCTGAAGTGATCGAGAAACGCCGGGCTCTGCCCGGCGTTTCTTTTTCTGGTGCGAAGTGTTGATCCAGAGGCGGCAGATTCGTCGCTGTCCGATAGGTCGGCCTGCGAGCGTCGCACACCATGACTCCATCCCGCTCCGGGGTGACTGCCCGCGCCATTGCGGCAGCCCCCCATCAGCATTCCATGGAGATATTGTCATGCCGCCACGCCGTCGCGTCGTTTCCCTATATCAGCCGCCTGCGCGCGGCCTGCAACTGGCATCGGCACTGATTGTCGCTCTGTCGCTGCCGGCAGCGGGGGGCTGGGCCAACGAGCTCGCAGAGGCACTGGGATGCGGTGTCGGCGAGGTGGTGTCGGACGGCCTGCGCTGCGAAGCGGCGTCCCGTGCAGGCAAAGTCGCATCCTTTGACGACGAGAATGTCTTGCTCGGAAGGGGCACTTCCACCACAGGCCAGGCGGACATTGCCATCGGCCGGAACGCCAGCGCGGACAGCATCAATGCCAAAGGATCGGACCCCGATGACTACTCCATTGCGATCGGGCCATCTGCACAGGTCACGGGGGGCGGCTCGATTGCCCTGGGCGGAAACGCCAAGGTCATTGGCGCGACCAACAGCGTTGAAATGGATGCCGTTGCCGTAGGCATGAAGAGCGAGGTGACTGGAGAACACGGCGTGGCATTGGGCTATGCCGCCAAAGCCAAGGACCAGGGCAGCATGGCGCTGGGCTACGAGGCGGAAGGCTCGGCAGAGGGCGGCATCGCGCTGGGCTACCGGGCGCGCAGTATTCACCAGGGCAGCCTCGCGCTCGGTGCCGGATCTCAGACGGGCGCCGACAACACCGTTTCCTTCGGCAACGCCACGCTCAAGCGCCGTTTGACCAACGTCAAGGCCGGCGAGGAAGCAGATGATGCCGTGACCATGGGCCAGTTGCGCTCGGCGCTCGGGGTCGACCCGAACACCGGCACCTTGTTGAACATGTTGACCTACGATGACGCTTCGCTGGCCAGTGCCAGCCTGGGCGGCAGCGGCGGCACGGTCCTGGGGAACCTGGCGCGCGGAGCGGTGGCGCATGACAGCCAGCAGGCCATCAATGGCCAGCAGCTGTGGGAGGTCAAGGCCGATTGGGAGGCCCGTTGGCGCGATATGGATGACCGCGTGGCCGAGGTTGAACGTAGCGGTGGTGGTAGTGGAGGCGGGTCGGGTGGCGTGGTTGCACCAGGCAAGGGAGCAGGGTCGGTGGCGGTGGGCACCGGCAGTACCGCCGATGGCCGTGGTGCGGTTGCGATGGGCAGTGGCAGCCGTGCCGATGGCAATGGCGCGGTGGCGATCGGCGAAGGCGCAGCGGCCACCGGCCACAATTCGGTGGCCATCGGCGCGGGTTCCAGCGCCGACCGCGACAATGAATTCTCGGTTGGCGCGCAGGGCAATGAGCGTGTGGTCAGCAATGTCGCAGCGGGCGTGCGCGCGACCGATGCGGTGAACGTGCAGCAGATGGAGGATCGCTTCAAGGCAGAGCGTGAGTACACCGATCGCCGCTTCACCCAGTTGGACAGGCGCCTGGACCGGATGGGGGCGATCAGCGCCGCCTATGCGGGCATGGCCATCAACACCGCCGGTCTGAGCGGCGACAACCGTATTGGTGCGGGTGTGGGGGCGCAGAACGGGCGTTCGGCACTGGCCGTGGGCTACCAGCGGATACTGGGCGAGAAGAGGAACGTCTCGGTTTCCCTGGGGGGCGCGTTCAGTGGCAGTGACCAGAACCTCTCCGCAGGCGCGGGTTTCAGCTGGTAGCAAGAGAGGGGTACTGCGCCTGGTGGAAAGACAGATCGCTATGTGCGGATGGAGGGCCCCCTTCCGGAATGGCGATTGCCCCTCGATGGGCGTTGCAAGAGAGGAGCAGGGGTGGCGAGTACCATCCCAGTCGGAGCCAGCGCTTCGCCTGAAGGGGAGTGCTGGCAGAACGAGTCCTTCGTCACATTTTGAGATACTCCACTTTGAAGTTCACGGCTGCTGAATCCATCGGCGGCTACAGCTGTGCGGCCGGGGGCAGTCTGTTTCCTCTGGTAACGCGCCGCCGGGGGGGCGCGATGTTGCAGTTGCCCCTGCTGGTGGAGTTCATCAATGGCAACCGATGAGGGTCTGCAATGAACATCATGAAAAGCACGCGCTTGGCAACGATGCTGGGGGCGACCCTGCTGGGCGTTCTGCTATGCGAAGGTTCGTCTGCGGCAGACGACAACATCGTCTATGAGCGTGTTGTGCTGCTGGAGCTCATCAACGGTGCGGTAATGCAATGCGAGAGTACCGTAGAGGTCGCCCGATGCGCGCCCGGCTCGGTGCCGCAGAATCTGGTTACTCAATCGGTCCCCTTTGAATGCAAGGCGCTGGGGCTGGTATCCGTCAGCCTGAATCTGCCAAGGCAGGTGCCGACCAGCTGCGTCGCCCAATGATCTTCGTTGCTTGATCTGGAGGCTCGGGGAAACCCGGTCCTCCAGATGATTGCTGCAGTACCTCAGCGGGTTGCGCCTCCATGACGGGCCAGGTTGCAGCAATCAGTTTGGTCTTAACGGTGTGCCGACCCGCGGTCGACACACACACTACAGCGCACGACTGATGGTGAAGCTGCCGAATACCGGCGCCTCGCGCTGGCCGTTGAATTCGCGCGTGCTGTGGTAGCGCGCGGCAGCGAACTTCCAGCGGCCGTACATCACCGCCACGCCGTACCCGCCGTAGGCCACCACATGGCGCTTGTCCACGCTGTGACTGTTGCGGAAGGTGTTGCCATCCAGGGTGATATCGCGGATCACCCAGGCAGCGTCCGAGGTCGCGAACAGGTGCCAGGACCACCCACCGGGGCGGCCGCTGCGGGTCGGCGCCGTGTTCTCACCGGCCGGGCGCAACGGCGTGCTGCCGAAGTCGTCCGGCAGCTTCCAGCCAAAGCGCACTTCACCGCCGAAATTGGCCTTGGTTTCCAGGTTGCCGATCGACCCGCCGTAGTGGCTGATCGCGTCCCAGCCCCAACCGTCGGCATTGACGCTGGCATCGCCCGGCCAGCGGCGCATGCGCTCATGGGTCAGCATGAACAGTGGTTCGTTGTGCAGCTGGTTGTCCCAACCCTTGAATTTTTCGTCGCCCAGCACGTCGTGCACGGCATTCTGCACCTGCTTGCCCTGTGCCCAGGGGCCGACCACGCCCAGTGTCAGCTGGGTGGTCTGCAGGCGGTCGCCGCTGCGCGCATTGAAACCGAAGTTCGCGATCAGCACGCCGGCGTAAGGGCGGTCGTCCTCGATCAGGTCCCTGCGGGTGAAATCGGTCGGGGTGAAGATCCCCTGGCCGATGCTGAAGATCATGTTCTGCTGTTCGAACTTGCCCGGATGCAGCCCTTCCAGGTACCGGTTCACCCAGCGCGCCATGCGCGGCAGGCAGGGGTCGTCGGTGTAATCGACCAGATTGGGGGAGACCAGGGTCAACAGCGCACCGTTGGTATAGCCCTGATCCTGGTGGCGGCCGCCGAACAGGTCGTTGTCGACGCGGAAATTGACCTGCGGCGGGTGGTCGCGCATGGCGTCCGGGCCACATTGTTCGGCCGCCTGGGCGGCAAGGGGGAGGGCGGAGGCCAGCAGGCCGGCCAGCCCGAGGGCTGCGACACTACGCATGGATGGAATGCTCATGGGGAAGGGGGCGGTTTTCAGTCGTTTTCTGCAACGCTACGGTACTCGTGCCCGCGCGTCGGAACGAGCACGTCCGGATCACTTGTCTGTTCCGAAAACAACATTGTCCGGCGGGCACAATTTGTTACCCGCGCACGCGCCGCAGGCCTGGCGTGAAGGCGGTCGCAGGCCGCCCGTACGATGTTCGCGTTGGTGACGGTCAGGAGATTGCAGTCAGCTGCCGTTGGGCCTCAGGCCCGTCCCTTTGGGCCGCCTGCAACGCAGCAGACCGCCGGTGCCGTCCTGGCGTTGATGAATACTCTTGGGTTTGTTGCCCTGCGGCCCGATAATGGGGCCATGGAAATCAAGTCCGACAACCCCGACCACGGCTTCCAGTTCCCCGGCCAGTTCGAGCTCAGCGCCATGGGCCCGGCCAACCGCGGCCTGGAGCATGAGCTTCCCCGCCTGTTGCTGGCCGCCGGCATCGATGTGGTGAACGAACGCATCAGCTGGAAGCACTCCTCCAACGGCAAGTACGTGTCCGTCCGCATCGTGTTCAAGGCCGAGAGCCGCGAACAGTACGACCTGGCGCACCAGGCGCTGCGTGACCACCCGGAAGTGAAGTGGACGCTGTAGCCGACTCCTGCCCGGCCGAAGCCGCACCGGAGGACCGTGCGCCGCGTCCGGCGCTGGTCCGTGACCTCGGCCGCCAGCCGTATGAACCGGTGTGGCGCGCCATGCAGCGCTTCACCGACCAGCGCAGCGACGCCGATGCCGACGAGCTGTGGGTGGTCGAGCACGATCCGGTGTTCACCCTGGGCCAGGCCGGCAAGGACGAGCATGTGCTGGCGCCGGGCGACATCCCCGTGCTGCACGTGGACCGCGGCGGCCAGGTGACCTATCACGGCCCCGGCCAGATCGTGGTCTATCCGTTGCTGCGCCTGCCACGGCTGGGCATCGGCGTGCGCGACTACGTGTGCCGCATCGAGCAGGCGCTCATCGATACCCTGGCCGAGTGGAACATCGGCGCCGAACGCCGCGAGGGCGCCCCGGGCGTCTACGTCGGTGGTGCCAAGATCGCCGCACTCGGCATCCGCGTGCGCCGCGGATGCACCTTCCATGGGCTGGCCTTCAACGTGGCCATGGACCTGGAACCCTTCCACCGCATCAATCCCTGTGGCTATCAGGGGTTGCAGGTGACCTCGGTGCTGGACTTGGGCGGCCCCTCCGGGATGGAGGCCGTCAAGCCGGTGCTGCTGGACCACCTGGCCCGCCAGTTTGGCCTGCTGCTGCAGCACACGCCCGAACTGCCCGATCTTTCTGCGGCCGCCTGACCGCCCCCCGGAACTGCCATGACTGAAACCACCGCCCGTTCCATTCCCCTGCAGATCGTGCAGGGCGATTCTCCGTCCGCCGCGCCGTTGCAGGCCGGGGTCAAGCAGCTGGGCGGTGACAAGATCAACCGTTCGCCGGTGCAGTTCGCCGATGCGCCGGTACTGCGCAAGCCGTCCTGGATCCGCGTGCGCATTCCTTCGGGCAATGCCGTGCAGAACCTGAAGGCCAAGCTGCGCGAGAACCGCCTGGTGACGGTCTGCGAGGAAGCCAGCTGCCCGAACATCCACGAATGCTTCGGCCATGGCACCGCCACCTTCATGATCCTCGGTGAGGTCTGCACCCGGCGCTGCTCGTTCTGCGACGTGGCCCATGGCCGCCCGAAGCCGCCGGATGCCAACGAGCCGGCCAGCCTCGGCCAGACCGTGGCCGACATGGGCCTGAAGTACGTGGTGGTGACCAGCGTCGACCGCGATGACCTGCGCGACGGCGGTGCCCAGCACTTCGTCGACTGCATCACCGCGATCCGCGAAAAGTCGCCGGGTACCCGCATCGAAGTGCTGACCCCGGACTTCCGCGGCAAGGGCCGCATGGAACGTGCGCTGGAGATCCTGGCGCAGAACCCGCCGGATGTGTTCAACCACAACATCGAGACCGTGCCGGACCTGTACCGCAACGTGCGCCCGGGTGCGGACTACCAGTGGTCGCTGAACCTGCTGAAGAACTTCAAGGCGCAGCACCCGGACGTGCCGACCAAGAGCGGCATCATGCTGGGCCTGGGCGAAGACTTCGAACAGATCAAGGCCACGATGCGTGACCTGCGCGCGCACGATGTGGACATGATCACCATCGGACAGTACCTGCAGCCGACCGCGCACCATCACCCGGTGCTGAAGTACTGGACCCCCGACGACTACAAGGCACTGGAAGACTACGGTTACGAGCTGGGCTTCAGCCACGTGGCGTCCGGCCCGATGGTGCGCTCGTCGTACCACGCCGACGTTCAGGCCAAGGGTGCCGGGGTTTCCTGACACCCTCCCGGTGGGTGGGAGCTGCTTCTCCTGTAGGTGCGGACCGTTGGTCCGCACACCTCTGCCTGCGGTAGAGCCGAGCCCATGCTCGGCTGCTTGCTGTCGGCCAGCCGAGCATGGGCTCGGCTCTACATGCATTCACAATTTGCTACACCGGCCCCGCTAGGCTGGTTTTCCACCGAGCGCGGCCGGGTGACAAACCCGGCAACTTTCGGCACTGTCGGGGTGTCTGAACACCCTGCAGTCTCCCCCTTGGCAAGGCGCCTTCGAGCACGTCAATGAAATTCAAAGCCCCCGCATTCCTGATGGCCCTGGCGCTGGTCGCGCCGCTGGCGCTGGCGGCCAAGGCCGACTCGCCTGCATTGCCCGCTGCGGCAACCGCCGATCAGGTGACCACCTCCAAGCTGGTGTATGGCCTGTTGTCCGACAGTCGTTACGCCTACCGCCCGCGTGCGCTGGACGAGGCCACCTCCAAGGACGTGTTCAAGCGCTATCTGGAGACGCTGGACGGCGCCAAGCAGTACTTCACCCAGGCCGACGTGGCGCGCTTTGCGCCCTTCGAAGCCAACATCTCCTCGGCCATCCGTGGCGGCGAACTGGAGCCGGCGTTCCAGGTGTTCGCGGTCTACAAGCAGCGTGTCGGCGAACGTGTGGCCTTTGCGCGCAAGCTGCTCAAGCAGGAGCCGGACTTCACCACCGACGAGCGCTTCGAATACGACCGCAAGAAGGTGCCGTGGGCGGCCAGCAGCGCCGAGCTGGATGAGCTGTGGCGCAAGTCGGTCAAGAACGACTGGCTGCGCCTGAAGCTGGCGGGCAAGAAGCCGGACGATATCCGCAAGACGCTGGACAAGCGCTACGCGACGCTGGAGAAGTCGGTCAATGAGCTGAAGGGCGAAGACGTCTTCCAGTTCTTCATGAATTCGTACACCAGCGCGGTTGATCCGCACACCGATTACTTCACCCCGCGCACGGCCGAGAACTTCAACCAGGCGATGTCGCTGTCGCTGGAAGGCATCGGTGCGCAGCTGCAGCGCCAGGACGACGTGGTAGTGATCCGCGAGATCATCGCCGGCGGCCCGGCTGCGGTGGACGGCACGCTGAAGCCGGGTGACCGCATCGTCGGCGTTGGCCAGGGCAAGTCCGGCCAGGTCGAGGACGTGATTGGCTGGCGCATCGACGATGTCGTGGCCAAGATCCGCGGCGCCAAGGACACCCAGGTCAAGCTGGAGTTCATTCCGGCTGCCGAAGGTGCCGATGGCAAGCACCACACCCTGGTGCTGACCCGGCAGAAGGTGCGCCTGGCCGAACAGGCCGCCAAGGGCGAGACCATGACCATTCCGGCCGCCAACGGCGAGCCGGCACGGAAGATCGGCGTGATCAAGCTGCCGACCTTCTACCAGGACTTCGAAGGCCGTCGCCGCAACGCCGCCGACTATGCTTCGGCCACCCGCGACGTGGCCAAGCTGCTGGCTGGTTTCAAGAACGACAAGCTGGACGGCGTGGTGCTGGACCTGCGCAACAATGGCGGCGGTTCGCTGGATGAAGCCATCGAACTGACCGGCCTGTTCATCGAGCAGGGCCCGGTGGTGCAGGTGCGTGAGTCTGGTGGCCGCGTCACCGTCAACAGCGACCGCAACCAGGGTGTGGCGTGGGATGGCCCGCTGGCGGTGCTGATCAACCGCGGTTCGGCCTCGGCCTCGGAGATCTTCGCCGGTGCGATCCAGGATTATGGTCGTGGCCTGGTGATCGGTGAAACCAGCTTCGGCAAGGGCACCGTGCAGAACATCGTCGACCTCGACCGTTGGCCGAGTGGCGAGACCCAGCGCTTCGGCCAGGTCAAGCTGACCATCGCCCAGTTCTTCCGCATCAGCGGCAGCAGCACCCAGCACAAGGGCGTGGTGCCGGACCTGGCCTTCCCGGCCAGCGTCGATGCCACCGAGTTCGGCGAGAGCACCTACGATAACGCCCTGCCGTGGACCCGCATCGCCGCCGTGCCGCACACCCAGTACGGCAACTTCGCGCCGCTGCTGCCGAAGCTGGAGGCCCGCCACGACGCGCGAATCGCCACCGACAAGGAATTCCAGTGGTGGAACGAGGACGTGCAGCAGTTCCGAACCGAGGCGGCGAAGAAGTACATCTCGCTCAACGAGGCCACCCGTCGCGCCGAACGCGAGCGCCAGGACGCCCAGCGCAAGGAACGCCAGCTGCAGCGCAAGGAGCTGGGCCTGGCCTTGGACCCGCTGGCCGATGACAGCAGTGATGACGGCCTGACCGGCAACGAGCGCGACATCGTGAAGGATGCCGCCCGCGAAAAGGCCGCCGAAAAGCGTCCGGACCCGCTGCTGCGCGAGTCGGCCTCGATCCTGGCCGACGCGGTGAACCTGCTGGCCAATGACCGTCCGCTGTCGGCCCAGGTGCTGCCGCAGTCCACCGGCGCGGGGCGTTGGGCGGACTGAGCCGGAGACGGCGCGCGACATTCGCAGGGGCCGGCATTGCCGGCCCCTTTCTGTTTGGCGACCTCGTTCACGGTAGCGCCGGGCCATGCCCGGCGAGCGAACTGCCACAAACGACTTAATCCCCTCCGTCCCCTTTTACGTGCATGAACCGGGAGCAACGTGGGGGGCCATATCGACCTGCCGCACACGGGGGCGGGACTACCCTTGGTGCTTCCGTTCTCGCAGGAGTACCCATGCGGGCCTCCCGTCTTTCCAGCGCTGCCGTGGCGTGCGCCAGCGCCTTGATCCTTTCGGCCTGTGGTGGCCGCGCCGCCGACAGCACCGTGCTGCGCGAGTCCTTCGATTCCGGCGATACCTTCTCGCGCACCGTTGAGGGACGCCCCGGTGAAGCCTGCGAGGCCGCGCGCCGCACGCTGCTCAGCCAAGGCTATGCCATCGCCCGTTCCGATGATGCACAGGTGGAGGGCAACAAGAACTTCCAGCCGCGCGAGGATGACCATGAGCAGCTGGTGCTGCGCATCTCGTGCGCCCCGCGCGGCAGCCAGACGCTGGTATTCGTCAGTGCAGTGCAGGACCGCTACGCGCTGAAGAAGAGCCCGACCTCGGCCAGTGTCGGTGTGGGTGCGCTGGGCTCGGTGTCGCTGCCGTTCGGCAGCAACGACGACTCGCTGGTGAAGGTGGCCAGCAGCACGGTCACGGATGCCGAGTTCTATCGTCGCTTCTTCCAGCGCCTGCAGCAGTATCTGCCGGCCGCGGCGGGCACGCCATCGCCATCGCCGGCAGCGGCGCCGGAACCCGCACCGGCGGTTACGGACCAGGGCTGAGAGTGCGCGGCAGGTGGCTGATTGCAGCCCTGCTGCTGGCGCCCGCGTGGGTCGTGGCATCGCCATCCCCGGACTGTACGCAGGGCCTGCTGCAGCGGTTGGGGTGGCGCTTCGAAGAAGCGTCCCTCACTGCGCCGCAGGTGCGCGGTGGTCCCGTATGTACGCGTGCCTCGCTGGCTGATTCACAGGCGGCCGGCGACCTGCAGGTGCGGTGGCCGGCGGCGTTGCCCGCTACTGCTCGGCACGCACTTCTGCAGCAGCTGCTGGATGATCCCGCCACCATCTGCGCCTATGCCTTCCAGCTGGGGGCGGCCACGCGGCGCGCGACTTCGGCATTGCAGGGCAATCCCACGTTCCGCTTCTCCGGCCCGCAGCTGGGATGGATCGGCTTCGGATTGCAGGGCGCACCGGCACAGGGTTGGCAGCGTACACGCAGTTTCGGTCGTGGCTTCGTGCCCCGCGCGGGCAACAGCCATGCGCTGGAGGCGTTCTACAGCGGTGCCGTGCGTGCCGAATGCGGTGTCGGCCGCCAGGTCGCACAGCTGGCCACCCAGCGCGAGCTGTATGGCGATGCTGCGTTCGACACCGGGTTCGCAGCGGAGGAACTGTCGATCGGCACCTTCCTCGCGCTGCACGACACCGACAGCATCCTGCTCGGCGCGCATGCCGGCGACTTCTTCGCCGACGGCAAGGCGGTGCGCACCTCGGCGATGGGGCGGCAGGCGTTCGTGGGCGTGCCCGGTTTCATCGAACATGTGTACGACAAAGGCACGCTGGACGACCTGAGCAACCAGGCCGAGAACTTCGTGGTGGTCGAGGTGGGCGAGGGCGCTGCGCAGGCGCTGGCACTGCACGCTGGCCTGGCCTGGTACGACCAGCGCAATGCCGAGCTCTGGAAACTGGCGCAGGACATCCCGCGCATCGGCCAGCGCTATTTCGAGCGCCTGCTGTTCGAGCGCGATCCACAGCTGCGCGCGCGCCTGGCACCGCGCTACCACGCGGCTCTGGTGCGCATGGATCAGCTGCTGGACGATCCGTTCTACCAGCAGTTCGTGATCTACGTGCATCCGCGCGGTATACGTCCTATCGGCTACCACATCGTCCGCCTGCTCGATCGCAACCCTAGAACGCCGTTTTCGATCGACCTGGCGGTGCACAATCTGCATACCACGCTCTACCGGCGTTGGCGCGAGGCGCAGCTGCGCCACTGCGCGGCTACCGGCAGGCCAGGCAGCCTGACCCTAGACCCCAACTGAAGGTGAAACAATGGATATTGCAATGATCGGCCTCGGCCGCATGGGCGCCAACATGGCCCAGCGCCTGCATCGCGGCGGCCACCGCGTGGTCGGCTACGACCCGGGCGAAAGTGCGCGCCAGCGTGCTGCAGAGGCCGGCCTGGAGGTGGTTGATTCGCTGGCCGCCGCCGTGGCCGCGCTGCCGGTGCCGCGCGTGGTGTGGCTGATGGTGCCGGCGGGTGAAACCGTCGACCAGACGCTGGGACAGCTGACCCCGCACCTGGCCGAGGGTGACATCGTCATCGACGGCGGCAACTCCAACTACCAGGACTCGATCCGTCGCGCCAAGGCGCTGGCGGAGGACGATCTGGGCTACGTCGACTGCGGCACCAGCGGCGGCGTGTGGGGCCTGCAGGAAGGCTACAGCCTGATGGTCGGTGGCGAAGCATCGGTGGTGGAGCAGATCGCACCGCTGCTGCGCACGCTGGCTCCGGCGGAGGATCGCGGCTGGGCGCGTGTTGGTCCATCCGGCGCCGGCCATTTCACCAAGATGGTCCACAACGGCATCGAGTACGGGATGATGCAGGCCTATGCCGAAGGCTTCGCGCTGATGGAGCGCAAGCAGGAAATGGAACTGGACCTGGCCCAGGTCGCCGAGGTGTGGCGCCACGGCAGCGTGGTGCGTTCGTGGCTGCTGGACCTGAGTGCCGAAGCCCTCAAGCGCAATCCGTCGCTGGATGGCATCGCACCGTACGTCGAGGATTCCGGTGAAGGCCGCTGGACCGTGGCCGAAGCCATCGCGCTGGACGTGCCGGCACCGGTGATCACGTTGTCGCTGCTGGAACGCCTGCGTTCGCGCGAATCGAATTCGTTCACCGATCGCCTGCTGTCGGCGATGCGCAATGAATTCGGCGGCCACGCCATCAAGAAGTCGTAAGCACTGCGGTGGGGTCAGAGCCCTTCGGCGTTGCCGAAGGGATCCGACCCCGGGCAGATCGGGGTCGGATCCCTTTCCGCAGGAAAGGGCTCTGACCCCATGCAGCCAGTCGAGCATGGCTCGACTCTACAAGAGCCTTCTCCGATCGTTGCCACGTCATCCACGCATGGCGTGGATCTACTGGTCAGTGCAACGCGATCCGCCGCCCTTCACGCGCGCTGTCCATGCCCGCCTGCAGCAGCCGCATCAACTGCAATGCCTGCATCGGGCTGACCGTCGCTTCGCCGTCGCCGTGCATCGCCGCGGCGAACTGCGCATACAACCGACGATAGTCGCCGGGCAGGTTGTCGACGGTGCTGCGCAGAACATTGTCTTCTGCATCACAGTGCACCAGTTCGCCATGCCGGGGATCGATGCCCCATCCGGGCGCACCCGGCGCTACGCCGCGGCGCAGCTGGGCCTCCTGCACATCCAGGCCGTACTTGATCCAGCTGGCCTTGCTGCCATGCACGCTGAAGTGCGGGGCAGGGGCAGCCACCAGCGAACCGGCATGCACGATGGCGCGATGCCGCGGGTAGTGCAGTACGGCGTGGAAGTAGTCGATGCCGGCGCCACCTTGGCGCTGCACGGCCAGATCCGCATCGATGGCGTTGGGCCAGCCGAACAGCACCAGCATCTGGTCCAGCAGGTGCGGGCCGAGGTCGTACCACAGGCCACTGCCTGGCCCGTCCTGTTCGCGCCAACGGTCGCGCACCTGCGGCCGGTAGCGGTCGAAATGCGCATGGCATTCGGCCACCTCGCCCAGCGTGCCTTCGGACAGCAGCGCCTGCAGCGTGAGGAAGTCGGCATCGAAACGCCGGTTCTGGAACACGGTGGCGATGCGGCCGGCGTCGCGTGCCGTGGCCAGTACCGTTTCCGCTTCGGCCACATCCAGCGCAAAGGGTTTGTCGACCAGCACGTGCTTGCCGGCGGCCAGCGCGGCCATCGCCAGCGGCGCGTGCTGTTCGTTCGGCGTGGCGATCACCACCGCATCCACCGCTGGATCGTCGAACACGTCCTGTGGCGTTGCACGCACGTGTACGTTGCTGAACGTGCGCAGCAACGTGTCGCGCTGCGAGCTGACGATGCTGTGCAGGGCCAGGCCGGGCGTGTGCTGGATCAGCGGCGCATGGAAGACGCGGCCGGCGAGGCCGTAGCCGATCAGGGCCAGGTGCAGGTCGGGGCGCATGGCAGAGCTCCGGCAGGAGGGAAGGGCAGGGTAAACGACGGATGCGGACAACCCAAAACTGAACCGTTGCCGTTGGAAACGCTTCGATTCACGGCGGCATGACCACGACGCCACGCCTGCTCCACGTGCGCTTGTCCAGACTGGCAGCACATCCCGAAGGAGAACGACACGATGAGCAATACCACTCGCACGCTGATTGCTTCTGCCCTGACGCTGGGCCTGGCACTGTCCTCCTCGGCCGCATTCGCCAAGGACCCGGCCGCCAAGAGCCCGCCGACCACCAGCGCACATCCGGCTACCCACGCGGATCGCCATGATTCCAACGAACCGGTGACCGACAGCTGGATCACCACCAAGGTGAAGGCGGACCTGCTGACCAGCAGCAACGTCCCGGGCACCGAGATCAAGGTGGAAACGGTGAACGGCGTGGTCAGCCTGAGCGGCACCGTGGCCACCCAGGCCGAGAAGGACAAGGCGGTCACCACCGCCAAGGGCATCAAGGGCGTGACCCGCGTCGATGCCGCCGCATTGAAGGTCAGCGCTGCCGCCAAGCGCTGAACCGGTTGGGCGCCCCGCGTGGGGCGCCCGCTGACCTGTAGACCCGAGCCATGCTCGGCTGGCACTCCAAGGCAGCCGAGCATGGGCTTGGCCCTACAGGTCTGATTGCCAACCCGTTCAGCCGATTACGCTGGAAATTCCAGAGTTGTGACCGCCTGCGCTATATTGCCGGTTCCGCCGCAACCGGGCTCGGCCCGGCCAACGCGTCGCGGCAGAGCTGACGAGGAACTATGGCGCTGGTTTTCAGTGACGACATCTGGGACCGCTGGCGGCTGCCGGCCTTGGCGCTGGCCGCCGCCGCGATCATCGTGGTGCCGTGGTTGACCCTGCGCAAACTGCAGCAGGACAGCGAACAAGCGATGGCCTGGGTCAATCATACCCAGGCCGTGGGCGTGGCACTGCAGCAACTGCAGGCCGATGTGCGCGATGTCGAATCGGCCGCGTTGACCCTGTCCAAGGGCGTGGATGCCCCCGGCCTGCGCGAACGCATGGCCCGGGCCGATGAAATTCCCGGGCGCCTGGCCGAACTGGGCCGGATGACCCGCGACAATCCCGACCAGCTGATCCGCATCGGTCGGATCGAATCGATGCTGGAAGGCCGCATGGCACTTGCCCGCGAGTTGGCCAGGTCCGAACCGAACAGCGACCAGCGCGAGCTGGTGCAGGACCTGAGTACGCGCTATCCCATCCGCGGGCTGGTGGAAGAACTGCAGGCCAGCGAGCAGAAGCTGCTGGCGCTGCGCGCCGAGCAGGCGGCACGCCAGCGCAAGCAGACCGAACTGGTGTCGTGGAGTTCGCTGCTGATCCAGCTGGCGCTGCTCGGCCTGGTGCTGTGGCTGCTGCAGCGGCAGATCGGCCGTCGCCTGCATGCGGAGCGGCAATCGCTGCGCTCGGCTGCACGTGCGGCGTCGGTGCTGCAGACCGTGCGCGAACCGATCGTGCTGCTCGACCGCGACCTGCGCGTGCAGCTGCACAATCCAGCATTCGCTGAACTGTACGGCCTGCAGGACGAGCGCGCCGACGGCCTGCTGCTGGAAAACGTTGGCGACAACGCATGGCAGGACCCGGTGGTCCGGCAGCGCCTGGCCGACGTACTGTCGCGCGGTCGCGAACTGTGGGACTTCGAGCACGAGCAGCGCACCGCCGACGGCATGGTGCGCTACATGCTGCTCAACGCGCGGCGCATGCCGCTGCCCGACAGCGATGACGAGGTGGTGCTGCTGACCATCAGCGACGTCACCATGCAGCGCGCAGTGCAGCTGCGCGTCGAAGAGCTGAACCGCCAGCTGGAAGGAAAGGTTGCGCAGGTGTCCGAGGTCAACCGCGAGCTGGAGGCTTTCAGCTATTCGGTCTCGCATGACCTGCGTGCACCGCTGCGCCACGTGGCAGGATTCTCCGACAAGCTGTCGCGCCACCTCGGCGATCAGGCTGATGACAAGAGCCGCCACTATCTGGACGTGATTTCCAGTTCGGCCCGGCGCATGGCAGCGTTGATCGACGACCTGCTGGTCTACTCGCGACTTGGCCGCGCGGCGATGCGGCAGCAGGCGGTGGACATGCAGTCGCTGGTGGCCGACACCCGCGCCATGCTCGATTCCAACCTGCAGGCCGAGGCCGAGAACAGCGGCCATGCGCACCAGGTGGAGTGGAGCATCGCGCCGCTGCCGATCGTGGTGGGCGACGAAAACATGATCCGCCAGGTCTGGCTCAACCTGCTCGGCAACGCAGTGAAGTACTCGGGCAACCGCGAACCGGCGAAGATCCGCGTTGACTACCAGCAGCAGCCCGACGGCGGCCATCAGTTCACGGTCAGCGACAATGGCGCAGGCTTTGACATGGCCTACGCCGGCAAGCTGTTCGGTGTGTTCCAGCGCCTGCACAAGGCCAGTGACTACCCGGGGACCGGCATCGGCCTGGCCAGCGTGCGCCGCGTGCTGACCCGCCATGGTGGCCGTATCTGGGCCGAGGCCGAACCGGACGTCGGCGCTGCTTTCCACTTCTACCTGCCCCCCGCGACCGACGCGGACAAACAAGGTCCCTCTGCATGACGACTCTGCGCACCATTCTTCTCGCCGAAGACAGCCCGGCGGATGCCGAAATGGCGATCGACGCCCTGGAAGAAGCGCGTCTGGCCAATCCCATCGTGCACGTCGAGGACGGCGTGGAAGTGATGGACTACCTGCTGCGCCGCGGCGCCTTCGCCAACCGCGAGGAAGGCTTGCCGGCGGTGCTGCTGCTGGACATCAAGATGCCGCGCATGGATGGCCTGGAAGTGCTGCGGCAGATCCGCGAGCACGAAGAACTCAAGCGCCTGCCGGTGGTGATCCTGTCGTCTTCGCGCGAGGAAAGTGACCTGGCCCGCAGCTGGGACATGGGCGTGAACGCCTACGTGGTCAAGCCGGTGGACGTGGACCAGTTCTTCGGCGCGGTGCAGACCCTGGGCAAGTTCTGGGCATTGATCAACCAGGCACCGGAACTCGAGTGAGCCCATGCCCCTGACCGGTCCCGCCCTGGGGGCGCTGCGCATCCTGCTGGTGGAAGACTCACCGGAAGATGCCGAGCTGATGTCCGAACAGATGCTCGACGCGGGCCTGGAGGCCCGCTTCGAGCGTGTGGAGAGCGAGGCGGAACTGCGCCAGGCACTGGCTGTGTTCCAGCCGGACATCGTGCTGTCCGACCTGAGCATGCCGGGGTTCTCCGGTGACGACGCGCTGCGCATCGTGCGCGAGACCTCACCGGAGGTGCCCTTCATCTTCGTCTCCGGCACGATGGGTGAGGAGAATGCGGTAGCGGCGCTGCAGAAGGGCGCCAACGACTACATCATCAAGCACCAGCCTGCGCGCCTGCCTTCGGCGGTCGCGCGTGCGATCCGCGATGCACGCAGTGCGGTCGAGCGCGCACGCGTGGAAACCGAACTGATGCGTGCGCAGCGCCTGGAAAGCCTGTCTCTGCTTGCCGCCGGGCTCAGCCACGACCTGCGCAACATCCTGCAGCCGTTGCTGATCATGCCGGACCTGCTGAAGGCCCGCACCGAGGATCCGCAGCTGCACCACCTGGCCGACGTCATCGCCGAGTGTGGCCGCCGCGGCCATGAGATGGCCGAGTCGATGCTGTCGTTCGTGCGTGGTTCGCGCAAGCCGAGCGAGCGCATCGAGATCGACGGCCTGTTCGACGCGGTGGCGCTGCTGTTGCGCAGCAACGTGCCCGATGCCGTGCGCCTGGAACTGCAGGTGCTGGACGAAGGCCTGGTGGTCGACGCCAACTACACCGAACTGCAGCAGGTAATGCTGAACTTGGCGCTCAACGCGATCCAGGCGATGCCCAACGGTGGCCGCCTGAGCCTGACCGCCAGCCATGCCGGGCAGCGCGATGGCGTGGACTGGATGCAGATCTGCGTGTCCGATGAAGGCATCGGCATGGATGCGGACACGCTGTCGCACCTGTTCAATCCGTTCTTCACCACCAAGGCCGATGGCACCGGCCTGGGTCTGATTTCCTGCAAGCGCATCGTCGAAGGCGCCGGCGGCAGCATCCATGTCAGCAGCCAGCCGGGGCAGGGCACCTGCTTCGAGCTGCGCTTGCCGATGCACGAAGCCAGCGACGGCAGCGAGCCGATCGAGCAGCTGGTGGCCCTGGGCAGTGGCCAGTCGATCCTGGTGGTCGACGGCGAAGCTACGCGCCTGTCGCTGCTCGGCAACGCGCTGTCCAGCCAGGGGTATCAGCTGCAGCTGGCCTCCGATGGCCCGGCGGCGCTGCGCTGGATGCAGCAGGAGGCGATGCCGGCGCTGGTGATTGCAGACGCCGGCTCAAAGCTGCTGCCGGCCAGCCAGCTGCTGGGCGAGATGGCTGCGCTGGGCTATCGCGGCCCGGCGCTGGTGCTGGAGGACGCGGCGGTGGCGGTGCCTGCCGATGCCTTCCCGGCCGGCGTGGACGTCCATGTACTGCGCAAGCCGCTGCAGATGCAACAGGTGTTCCGCGCAGTGGCCGAGGCGCTGGGCTGATGCCGCTGGGGTTCTGTAGAGCCGAGCCTATGCTCGGCTGCTGTTCGCATTGACCTCGACGGCCGAGCATGGGCTCGGCTCTACAGGGCGGTTTCCCAGGGGAACCGCGGCAGGGCGTCCACCGCCTGTTCCAGGCGCCGTGACCAGTTCTGGTGGATATCGGCGTACAGCGCTGAATCCGCGCCCAGCCGCAGTTGCTGGCCGATGCGCAGTTCACCGTCGCGCAGCAGCGCCAGGTCGATCGGCAGGCCTACCGACAGATTGGAACGGATGGTGGAGTCCAACGAGACGATCGCCGTGCGGGCGGCATCCTCCAGGCGCGTGGCGGGGCTGAGGATGCGGTCGAGGATCGGCTTGCCGTACTTGGATTCACCGATCTGCAGGTAGGGCGTCTCCGGTGAGGCGGCGATGGCGTTGCCGAGCGGGTAGATCATGTACAGCCCAGGCCGCTCACCGGCAATCTGGCCGCCGAAGATCAGCGTGGCCTGGGTATTGACCCCATCGTGGCCATGTTCACTGTGGCTGCTGTGCACCTGGCTGTCCACCAGCAACTGGCCAACGTACGCGGCGGCCTCGAAAAGGTGAGTCATGTCGCGCAGGTTGGGTGAGCGCCGTTCGTCGGCATCGCGCCCCAGGCGCGACACCAGCAACTGGGTGGTGGCCAGGTTGCCAGCCGCCATCAGCACGTAGGCTGCCTGGCCGGGATATTCGAACACGTGCAGCTTGCGATGCACGCGTACATCGTCCAGCGAGGCATTGGTCCGGGTGTCGGCAGCGAAGACCAGGCCCTCGTCCACCTCGATTCCAACGCAATAGGTCATGTCGGTGCCCTATCATGTGCGTCCCGGATTGTAGGCAGGCCGCCGTGACGACGGCATGTCCACGCCCCCATCGCTGCCACCTGAACCGCATGACGACCGTGCTCCTGAGCCTGGGCAGCAATGTCCAGCCCCGCCGCTACCTCCACGCCGCGGTGGCGGCCCTGCGCGAGCGCTTCGGCGCGCTGCAGGTCTCGCCGGCCTACCGTACCGCCGCGGTCGGCTTCGACGGCCCGGCCTTCCTCAACAACGCGGTGGCGATCGAGACTGACTTGCCGCTGCAGGAACTGGACGACTGGCTGCATGCGCTGGAAGACGCGCACGGCCGCGACCGCAGCGGGCCGCGCTTCTCCGACCGGACCCTGGATATCGACGTGGTGTTCTACGGCGACCTGGTGGTGGAAGGTCCCGGCCACCTGCGCATTCCCCGTCCCGAACTGAAGCATGCCTTCGTGCTGAAGCCGCTGGCCGACATCGCGCCAGACTTCATCGATCCGGTCAGCGGGCTGGACCTGGCCACGCTGTGGCGCGCGCACGCGCAGTTTGGCGAGGCGTTCGAGGTGGTTGACCTTGAGTGATGGGGTCAGATCCCTTTTCCCGGCGGGAAAAGGGATCTGACCCTGTTGTGGATCCCGGCAGCGCCTCAACTTACCGTGCGCCCGCCATCCACGCGCAATGTGTGGCCGGTGACGAAGCTGGCTTCGGCCACCAGCCAGTACACCGCTTCGGCAATCTCCTCGACCGTACCGATCCGCGCCAAAGGCGTGCGCGCCAGCAGCGCCTCGCGGGCGAAATCGTCCTTGCCCTGTTCGGGCCACAGGATCGCGCCGGGCGCCACCGCATTGACCCGCACTTTCGGCGCCAGCTCCAGCGCCAACGAACGGGTGGCCATCTCCAGCGCGGCCTTGGCCATCGTGTAGGCGATGTGGTCGCGCATCGGATCGGTGCCGTGCAGGTCGGTCAGGTTGACGATGCAGCCCTGCTGGCGGCGCAGGTAGGGCGCGGCGGCCTGTGACAGCAGCAGCGGCGCGCGCGCGTTGACCGCGTACAGCTCGTCCATTGCCTCGGCGGTGACCTGGCCGAGCGGGGTGGCATAGAAGTTGGAGGCGTTGTTGACCAGTGCGTCCAGGCGGCCGAAGTGGGTAACGGCCTGTTCCACCAGGTCGGGCAGGGCGTCGGCGTCACGCAGGTCGGCCTGCAGCGCAAGCACGCTGCCCGGCCGCACATTGTCGAAATCGAACGCGGCCTGCTGCAGTTCGGCGCTGGAGGTGTTGGCATGCAGTACCACCGACCAGCCACAGGCGTGGAACTGGCGGGCGATGGCCGCACCGATCCGGCGCGCGCTGCCGGTGATCAGGACCACGGGGTGGGTATCGCTCATCGAGGGTCCTCCAAGGCTCGGCTATCCTGTGCACCATTGTCACCGCATTCGAAGACGCCATGCAGCCCACCTTCCCCCTGCCCGAAGCCGATGCCCTGGCCCACAGCGACCAGCTGGCGGCCGCCCTGCGTGCCGAAATCCTTGCGCAGGGCGGGGCGATGCCGTTCTCGCGCTTCATGGAGCTGTGCCTGTACACCCCCGGCTGGGGCTACTACAGCGCCGGCGCCAGCAAGTTCGGTGGCAGCGGCGACTTCACCACCGCACCCGAGCTCGGCAGCCTGTTCGCCGGCAGCGTGGCCAATGCGCTGGCGCCGGTGTTCGCGCAGCTGGGCGCGCAGGCCCGCATGCTGGAACTGGGGGGCGGTACCGGCGCCTTCGCCGAGGCCGTGCTGCTGCGCCTGGCCGAACTGGACGCGCTGCCGTCGCGCTACGCCATCCTCGAACCCAGCGCCGACCTGCGCGAGCGCCAGCAGCAGCGCCTGCAGCAGAACCTGCCGGCCGAGTTGGCCGCGCGCGTGGACTGGATCGACCGCCCGTTCGAGGAGGACTGGGAGGGCGTGGTGTTCGCCAACGAGGTGATCGACGCGCTGCCGACCCCGCGCTTCCTGATCCGGGACGGCGAGGTCTACGAGGAAACCGTCGAGCTTGATGGCGAAGGCAACTTCATCCGTGGCGCGCAGCCCGCTGACATCCTGCTCAACGGTGCGGTGCGCCACATCGAGCGTTACCTGGAAAAGCCCTTTGCCGACGGTTACCGCTCCGAGGTGCTGCCGCAGCTGCCGTACTGGCTGCAGGCAGTGGCTGGCGGCCTGCAGCGTGGTGCGATGCTGTTCGTCGATTACGGTTACAGCCGCAGCGAGTTCTACCAGCACGACCGCGACGATGGTACGGTCCGCGCGTTCTACCGCCACCACGTGCACAACGACGTGCATCGTTGGCCGGGCCTGCAGGACATCACCGCGTCGGTGGATTTCACTGCGATGGCCGAGGCGGGCATGCACGGTGGTTTCGAACTGGCGGGGTACTGCAGCCAGGCCAGTTTCCTGCTCGGCAACGGCCTGGACCAGGTGCTGCTGCTGGCCGAAGAGCGCACGGATGAGGTCGGCCGCATCCAGCTGCGTGACCAGGTGAAGAAGCTGACCCTGCCGACCGAGATGGGCGAGCGCTTCCAGGCCATCGGCCTGCAGCGTGGTATCGATTTCGAGCCGGCGTTCGAACTGGGCGACCTGAGCTGGCGCCTGTGAGCAGTGCGTTGCCGCTGATCAAGCCGCTGCGGCGGCCGCGGCTGTGGACTGTGCTGTGGGTGCTGGCGGTACTGCTGGTGGTCGTGGTCTGCCTGATCCCGCCACCGCCGATTCCGCTGCCGGAAAACAGCGACAAGGGCGAGCACTTCCTCGCCTACTTCATCCTGGCCGGCAGCGCAGTGCAGCTGTTCCGGCCGGGGCGCCCGCTGCTATGGGTGGGCGTGGGGCTGGTGCTGATGGGCGTCGGCATCGAGTTCGCGCAGGGTGCGCTGACCAGCAACCGCACTGCCGATCCGATGGACGCCATTGCCAACACGATCGGCGTGCTGGCGGGCATGGCCACGGCACTGACCCCGTTGCGCGATCTGCTGATGCGCTGGCGCGGTTGAGGTTCCTGTAGAGCCGAGCCCATGCTCGGCTTTCCGGTTGAAAAGCAGCCGAGCATGGGCTCGGCTCTACAGTAGATCCACGCCATGCGTGGATGACCTGCCCGAGGTGCCGACCAAGGTCGGCACCCACCAGGACGGACCTGCGGTTACTTCTTCAGTGTGACCTCATCCAGCACCCACATCGCCGGGCGCGTATCGCCGGTGAAGTTGATGCACAGGTCACCGGTGCCCTGCGTACCCCTCGGCAGCGCCGCACGCAGGGTCACGAAGCCATCGGCATCGGGTGAGGCCGGCAGCGGTACTTCTGCCAGCACCTTGCCGCTGCAATCGCCGCGCCGCACCTGCATCTCGCCATGCGCGCGCCTGGCTTTTTCGAAGCGACGCTTGGGCTCGTCGTGGGCCAGCTGGAAGTAGTACGGAATACGCCCCGCGCGGACCTCCACACTGCCGATGCCGTCCAGCTGTGCCTGCGGCCAGCGCCAGCACGGCTGGAAGATGTCGACGTTGAACACCGCACGCGCTCCCTCGCGCGGGCCGTCGTCTTCCAGGCGCAGCACCAGCCCCTTCTTGCCCACACAGCTCAGCAGCGCATCGCTGCGACGGCTGAGCAGCGACTGCGCGGTGAACGCGGCGACGGTCGGCTTTGCGGCCAGCATCTGGCCCTGGTAGAACGCGGCGGCCTGCACGGTGGTCGGCAGCGTCCCGGTCAGCGGCTGCTGGTACAGCGGCGACTGCGCGGTCACCGGCTGGCCATCGGTGCTGTAGCGCACTTCATAACCCAGCGGATTGGCCAGCGATAGGGTCACGGAGTTTTTCGCGCGATCATCGGTGTAGTCCACGCCCACTTCGAACGGGGTCTGCGCGTAGGCCAGGCCCCAGGCACGGTAGCGCTGCAGCTGCGCGGGCAGGCGCGCGAGGAAATCGCGGAAGTCGCGATGTTCCGGCGTACTCCAGCCGGTCTCGGCCACGGCGGCCAGGCGCGGGAACAGGTTGTGCTGCAGGCGCGCGTAGGTGCGCGTGTGCTCGGTAAACATGTTGGCCTGCAGGCCGAGAATGTGCTGGCGCTTGTCGGCCGGCAGCTCGGCCGGCACCGGCTCGAAGTTGTACAGCTTGCCGAGGTTGACCTGGGCCGGGCGACCCGGTGGCTCGTTCGGCGAGGCGGTCTGCAGGTAATCCAGGTACAGGTATCCCACCGGCGACATGATCACGTCATGGCCGGCACTGGCGGCGGCCAGGCCGCCTTCGGTGCCCTGCCACGACATCACCGTGGCCTGCGGCGGCAACCCACCTTCGAGGATTTCATCCCAGCCGATCAGGCGCCGGTCGTGTTCCTCCAGGAACGTCTCCAGGCGCTTGATGATGTGGCTCTGCATCGCCATCTCATCCTTGATGCCCAGCGCACGCATGCGCTGCTGCACCTGCTTGGAGGCTTTCCACTGGTCTTTCACTGCCTCGTCGCCACCGACGTGCACGTACTTCGCCGGGAACAGCGCGATCACTTCTTCCAGCACGTTCTCGAGGAAGGTGACGGTGCTGTCTTCGGTGTTGAACAGGTTCGGGAACACGCCCCATTCGCTGATTGGCTTCAGCGGGGTGTTGATCGAACCCAGTTCCGGGTACGCGGCGATCGCCGCGGTGGCATGGCCGGGCACATCGATTTCTGGAATCACCTGGATATGCAGCTTGGCGGCATAGGCGATCACTTCGCGGATCTGCTCCTGCGTGTAGAAGCCGCAGTACGGATGCTGCTGGCCACTGGCCGGATCGATGCCGCCGTCGCCGGCCGGCAGGCGGCAGCTGCCCACCTCGGTCAGCTTCGGGTAGCGCTTGATCTCCATGCGCCAGCCCTGGTCATCGGTGAGGTGCCAATGGAAGGTATTGAGCTTGTGCGCGGCCATCGCATCGAGCACGCGCTTGATCTCATCCAGGCTCTGGAAGTGCCGCGCCGAGTCGAGCATGAAGCCGCGCCAGCTGAAGCGCGGCGCGTCCTGGATCTGCACCGCCGGCAGCACGCCGTTGCTGCCACCCGTGGCCAGCTGGGCAAGCGTGGTTGCGCCGTAGAACAGGCCGGTTTCGTTGCCGGCCTGGATCACCACGCCCTGCGCGGTGCTATCCAGCGTGTAGCTCTCACCGCTGTCGCGGAAGGTCGGGACGATCTGGAAGCGGATGCTGCCCGACGTGCCTGCCGCCTTGCCCATGGCCGGCGCAAGCCGCGGCCCGCCGCTGCGGGCCAGCAGGTCGGCGAACTGGGAGGCGACCCGTTGCGCGGCTTCGCCTTCGGCCTGCAGCGCGGTATCGGCGCGTACGGTGATGCCGCTACCCTGGCCGGGCTGCACCGTGGCCGGGGCGGGAATCAGCATCAGGCTGCCGGCACGCAGCTGCGGACCCGGTGCTTCAGCGGCCGGCGTGGGATCAGCGGCGAGTGCGGGCAGTGCCGGCAACAGGGCGAGCAGGCTGCCCAGCAGCACTGCGCTGCGCATCCGGGCGCGGGAAGGCTTGACCATCGGAACGACTCCTTGGAACGGTGCGATGAACGCTATACATGAAAAACGCCGGGCCCGGAATGACCCAGGCCCGGCGTGCGTGCACGACTCGGCGATGTTGCCGCCGCTGGATCAGTACTTGAAGCGGAAGTTGAGGTAGTACTGGCGACCGTTGCTGTAGAACGAGGTCGGGATGGCCGCGGTCTGGTAGTACTTGTAGGTCGGGTTGTTGAGGTTCAGGCCATCCAGGCTGATGCTCAGCCAATCGGTGGCCTTGTAGCTCAGCGATGCCGACAGCGTGCCGAAGTCATCCTGGTAGTACGGGTTGGTGCCCGACAGGCTGATCAGGAACGAGGAACGGCGGGTGTAGCTGACCCGGGCGCCAAAGCGCTCGTTCTCGAAGTAGGCACCCACGTTGTAGGTGTTCTTCGAAGTACCCAGCAGGTTGTGCGAACCATCCGACCAGGTGTGCGAGGTGGTGCCGTTGGCGTAGGTGTAGTTGGCATTGATGCCGAAGTACTCACCGATCGGCTGCTCGTAGGCCACTTCCACGCCGGTGACCTTGCCGTCGGCATTGATCGGAGTGGAGATCTGGTAGGTCTCAAGCTGGTTGGTCAGTTCGCTGTACAGCTGGCGCGAGACCACGTCGAAGGCGATGTAGTCCTTCAGCTTCATGTGGTACGCGCCCACCGACAGCAGGCCACGCGGCATGAAGTACCACTCCAGGTTGGCATCCAGGTTGGTCGACAGGGTCGGCTTGAGGTTCGGATTGCCGCCACCGCCGGTGCGGTTCAGGTCCGAGCCGTACGAGGAGGCACCCAGCGCCGAGTAGTCCGGCAGGGTCTGGGTCTGCGAGGCGGCGACACGCAGCACCAGCGAGTCGTCCAGGTCGAACTTGATGTTGGCGCTGGGCAGGACACGGTTGCGCTTGTTCTGGAAGGCCAGGCGCTCCCACATGCCGAACAGGCTGCTGACATCGGCATCGGCGGCCTTGCTGACGGCGTTGTAGGTGTCGATGTCCTGCTTGATGTTGACGTAGCGCAGGCCGACGTTGCCGCTCCACCAGTCGCCGCGGAAATTGGCCTGCACGTAGCCGGCGAAGTTCTTTTCCTTCACCTTCCACTCGGCGCCATAGTTGTGGCGACCGGTCGGGCCGTCATTGCCGGCCAGCCAGGTGGAGTTGTTGGTCACCGCGTCCTTCAGCGCGCCCGGGGTGAAGTACCACAGGTTGCGCGGGAAAGTGCCGCCGATGTCACCGGCAAAGCCGCTGGGATAGTTGGCCGTGGCACCGTTCTTCAGCGCGCTCCAGATGTCACCCGGGGTTGCACCTTCCGGCGACAGCGCTTCGCGCTTGTGGTCGGCGAAACGCAGGCCGAAGTCGATCGAGCTCAGTACGCCGCCATCATTGAAGTACTGGTTGAAGTCGAGCGTGGCCCACTTCTCCTTGTCTTCAGCGGTGACCTGCTGGTTGCCCCAGGTGCCGAAGCTGGTCACGCCGTTGGGCGAGAGGTCGCCCCCGACGTTCCAGTCGATCGGCGAGCCATTGCCGTGGGTGGCCCAGCTGGCGCCGCCGCCGTTGGCCAGGGTGACCTCGGCGATGTACTGGCGCGGCGTCTCGCCGGTGCCCTTGGTGCTGCCGGCCTGGAACGTGGCGGTCAGGCTGTCGCTGATCTGCCAGTCGGCATCGAAGGTGACATAGCTCGACTTGGCCTTCGACTCGCGGTAGATCATGTCGTACACCGCATAGTCGGTGCCCGGCACGCCCCTGTAGCTGGCGTTGGTCAGCACGCCGTCCTTGACCACATAGCCCGGATCCGGCGCCTGCGACTTGGCGAAGCTGTTGCCGAACATCATGAAGTTGCGGTTGTAGTTGTTGGCCTTCAGCTCGGAGCTGAAACCATTCAGGCCCAGGGTGAGGCTGTCGCTCGGCTTGAACTGCAGCGAGACCAGGCCGCCCTTGCGTTCGCGGGTCTGTTCGAACAGGGTCGAACCCAGCAGGCCCGGCACGTTGACGCCGATCAGGTCCGGATTGGTCTTGGCGACCGGGTCGCCGGCGCCGATCTTGAAGAAGCCGCCCGGGATTTCCTGCGCTTCACGGCGCAGTTCGCGCTTCTGGCTGAAGCCCTGCACCATCACGCCGAAGGTGCCTTCCTCGTTCTTGTAGTTGAACAGTGCCGAGTACTGCGGGTCGTTCGACTTGGCCTGGTCCGAGCGCACCATGCCGATCGAGCCTTCCGCGGTGAACGGCTTGGAGAACTCCAGCGGCTTGCGGGTGATGATGTTGACGGTACCGGTGGTACCGCCGTCCTGCAGCTTGGCCTGCGAGGACTTGTTCACTTCCACCGAGCTGACCAGTTCCGACGGCAGCAGCGAGTAGCTGACGCTGCGGCCGACGTTGTTGCCCTGGCTGAGCACGAACCAGTCGGCCGAGCCGACGGTGTGGCCGTTGATCAGGGTCTGGGTCAGGCTCGGGCTGGTGCCGCGCAGGCTGACACGGTCGGCTTCATCGAAGCCACCTTCGTCGGCGCTGGACGAGCTGATGTTCACGCCGGGCAGGCGCTGCAGGGTATCGGCAACGTTGTGCGCGGGCAGCTTGCCCACGTCTTCGGCGGTGACCACTTCCACGCGCGCATTGGCTTCGCGCTTGGTGTCCAGCGACTTCTCCATCGAGCCACGGATGCCGGTAACGGTCACGGTGTCCAGATCGGTGGCGGTCGGGGCCGCCTGCTGCGCGTGCGCACTGAAGGCGATGCAGCTGACGATGGCGGCCGAAAGCAGGGTCTTGCGGGTGTTCATGATGTCTCTCCTCATCACTCAATTGGGTGCCGGCGGCGGTGTTCGGTTACGGTTGCGATGACATGCGCGGGGCGGCGGCGAAGTCCCGTGCGTTGGCGTGCCACGTACTGCGTGCTGCGATTGCGTTGAAGCCTGTTGCGGTGTCAGGCGGCCGACTGCTGCAGGTACCAGCTGGCAGCGCCAACCACGCCCAGCTGGCCGTGCTCGACGACCTTTACCGGGATGCGTGCCAGCGCTTCGCCCATCGGCCCCTTCTGCAGATAGCGTTCGACGAAGGTGCTGGCGTGCAGGTATTCGCGGATCTGGGGCAGGATGCCGCCGGCCAGGTAGACACCACCGTGGGCGCCGTAGAACAGCGCCATGTCGCCGATGGTGCTGCCGAGCAGGCCACAGAACACATCCAGCGCCTGGCGCGCATGCGCATCGGTATCGGCCATGGCCGCAGCGGTGACTGCGTCGGGGCTTGCCAGGGTCGGCGCCTGCCCCTGCAGCGCGCACACCGCACGGTACAGGTTCATCAGGCCGGGGCCGGAGATCGCATGCTCGATCGACACGTGCGCGCGGTCGCGCTGCATGTGGCGGACGATGGCCATTTCCAGTTCGGTGCTGGCCGCCAGGGTTGGCTGGCCGGCTTCGGTGGGCAGGACCACCGGGCCGTGCGCGGTGGGGATCCACAGCGCTGCACCGAGGCCGGTGCCGGGGCCGACCACCAGGGTCGGGCCACGCGCGGCGGTCTCCGGCCCGCACAGGTGCAGCACGCCACTGGCGTCCACCTGCGCGGCGGCGTAGGCCACCGCTTCGAAATCGTTGACGATGTAGACCCGCTGCAGGCCGACCTCGGCTTCCACCTGGCGTGCCGACAGCGGCCACGGCAGGTTGGCGGTGATCACCGTGCCGTCTTCGCGGGCATAGCCGGCGCTGGCGACCACGCAATGCGTGGGCCGCGGGCCTTCGCCCAGGAAGTCGGACAGGATCGCGCTGAGGCCGGCATGGTCGGCATTGCGGTACTTGCGGTACTCCAGCACCTGCACCGGATGAGCGGCGTCACCGCTGGCCTGGACCCGGGCCACGCGCACATGGGTGCCACCGACGTCGGCGGCCAGGAACGAGGGCGCGACGCGGGACAGGACATGCGACGGGGCGGGGTGGCTGGCGGTCACGCGGGCTCCTGCTGCAGGTGGGCCGGCCCGGGGATCGGGGGCGGCGATTGGGGCGGAGTCTGTAACCGTGCTGACAACGATGTCAACGAGTTCGTGACACTTTCGTTGCTGCGTCGCAACGAATGCGGCGCGCAGTAAACGTTTACACGGTGTGAGTGCGGGTTTCACGTGGGAACCATTGGTGCACGGGGCTCTAGGCCTGCCGCGCATTCAGCGGGGCGTACCGCGGCGGACTTGCGCAGTGCAGCACGAGGTTCAGGCAGGCGTGCATGGAAGTTGACAAACCGCCGTTGTCCATCGAAAGAATGTGACAACGTTGTTCCCAGCCACTCTCCGACGCCGCGTTCTGCGGCCGTCGCCGCAGGAGCCCTCCTGATGTCCGCCGTCCCCGCTGCAAGCGCGCGCCCGAACGTGGCCACCTCCATCGCCATCGTTGGCGTGTTGTTCTTCCTGATCGGCTTCTTCACCTGGCTCAACGGCCCGCTGATCACCTTCGTCAAGTTGGCCTTCGAACTCAGCGAGGTCGGTGCCTTCCTGGTGCTGATGGTGTTCTACCTGTCCTATTTCTTCCTGGCCCTGCCGGCGTCCTGGATCCTGCGCCGCACCGGCATGAAGAAGGGCCTGAGCCTGAGCCTGCTGGTGATGGCCGGGGGGGCCGCGCTGTTCGCTGAGTTCGCGACCCAGCGCTGGTACCCGGGCGCGCTCGGCGGTCTGTTCGTGATCGGCAGCGGCCTCGCCCTGCTGCAGACCGCGATCAACCCCTACATCTCGATCCTCGGCCCGATTGAAACGGCGGCACGCCGCATCGCGCTGATGGGTATCTGCAACAAGATCGCCGGCATGCTGGCGCCGGTGCTGATCGGCACCCTGGTGCTGCACGGCATCGGCGATCTGGACAAGCAGGTGCAGGCCGCCGACGCGGTCACCAAGGTCGCGCTGCTCAACGAATTCGCCGCCAAGATCCATGCGCCGTACCTGGCGATGGCCGCGCTGCTGGTGGTGCTGGCGGTGGCCGTGCTGTTCTCGCCTCTGCCGGAGATCAAGTCCTCCGAAGCCAATGCAACGCCGTCAGGTGCACCGGGAACGGCCGAGCGCCGCAGCATCTTCCAGTTCCCGCATCTGTGGCTGGGCGTGCTGTGCCTGTTCGTGTACGTAGGCGTGGAAGTCATGGCCGGTGATGCGATCGGAACCTACGGTCACGGTTTCGGCTTGCCGCTGGACCAGACCAAGATGTTCACCTCGCTGACGCTGGGTGCGATGTTGGCCGGCTACGTGGTCGGCCTGCTGGCGATCCCCGGCCTGGTCTCGCAGTCGCGCTACCTGACCATTTCGGCAGTGATGGGCGTGGTGTTCTGCCTGGGCGCCTGGGCTACGCACGGCTACGTCTCGGTGGCCTTCGTGGCGCTGCTGGGCTTTGCCAACGCCATGATGTGGCCGGCCATCTTCCCGTTGGCGATCCGCGGCCTGGGCCGCTTCACCGAGACCGGCTCGGCCCTGCTGGTGATGGGCATCGCCGGCGGCGCGATCATTCCGCAGCTGTTCGCCGTGCTCAAGCAGCACATCGACTTCCAGTTGGTGTTCGTGCTGCTGATGGTGCCGTGCTACCTGTACATCCTGTTCTACTCGGTGATCGGCCATCGTGCCGGCCTGCCGCAGGACAAGGCCTGATCGGCGATGATGGACGGCAGCCAACCCCAGGGAAAACCCATGCGCAGAGCGACCATCAAGGACGTTGCGGAGAAGGCCAAGGTCTCGCTGAAGACGGTCTCGCGGGTGATCAACAATGAGCCCTCGGTGATGCAGGCCACCCGTGCGCGGGTGCTGCGTGCCATCGCCGAGCTCGACTACGAGCCCGATCCGTCCGCGCGCAACCTGCGCAGCGGCACTACCTTCGTGATCGGGCTGGTCTACGACAACCCGAACCCGTACCACATCATCGGCGTGCAGAACGGCGTGCTGGCCGCGTGCCGCGAGACCGGTTTCGGCCTGCAGATCCATCCCTGTGATTCGAGCTCGCCGTTGCTGGCCGATGAACTGGCCGACTGGGTGCAGCGCTCGCGGCTGGCCGGGCTGGTGCTGACCGCACCGATGTCCGAGCGCCGAGACCTGATCCAGGCGCTGACCGCGCGTGGCATCAAGCTGGTGCGCATCATCGCTGCCACTGAAGACCCGGCAGACGGCGCCTGCGTGTTCGTCGACGACCGCGAGGCCGCCTACGAGATCACCGAGCACCTGATCCAGCTCGGTCACCAGCGCATCGGTTTCCTCTGGGGCGGCAGCTCGCACCGCTCCTCGGGCGAACGCTATGCCGGCTACGAAGCGGCGCTGAAGGACTACGGCATGACCGTGGACAAGCACCTGGTGGTGCAGGGCGATTACACCTTCGACGATGGTTTCCGTGGTGCGCGCCGCCTGCTGGCGCTGCGCGAACCGCCCACCGCCATCTTCGGTTCCAACGACGAAATCGCTGCCGGCGTGCTGGCCGCCGCCAAGTCGGCCGGCATGAACGTGCCCTACGACCTGTCCATCGCCGGTTTCGAGGACAGCCCGTTCTCGCGCCAGTCGTGGCCGCCGCTGACCACCGCCAAGCAGGCCACCGAAGACATCGCCCGCCACGCCGCGCGCCTGCTGATCGCACAGCTGCGCAGCGACGCCTACGACGATGCGCCGGCACCGCTGCACAACCAGGGCTTCGTGCCGCAGCTGGTGGTGCGCGGTTCGACCGCGCCGATGCGCCCGGCCGGCGCACGCCCCCTTCCTTCCGATCCTGCCTGAGCCTGCCATGTCGCTGTCAGACCCCACGTCCACCCTGATGTTCGCCGAGGCCGCCGAAGCGGCCGACGTGGTTGCCCGCCAGTTCTCGCGCAACCACGCCACCCTGGAAACCCTGGCCGCCAGCCTGCGCGCGGCGCCGCCGCCGTTCGTGGTCACCTGTGCACGCGGCAGCTCCGACCATGCCGCCACCTACGGCAAGTACCTGCTGGAAACCCAGCTGGGCCTGGTGGTTGCGTCGGCCTCGCCGTCGGTGGGGTCGGTCTATGCCGCACCGCTGCAGCTGCGCGGTGCGCTGTTCATCGTCATTTCGCAGTCGGGCAAGAGCCCGGACCTGCTGCGCAACGCCGAGGCGGCCAAGGCCGCTGGCGCACGCGTGATCGCGCTGGTCAACGTCGAGGATTCGCCGCTGGCGCAGCTGGCCGACACGGTCATTCCGCTGCATGCCGGTGCCGAAAAGAGCGTGGCGGCGACCAAGAGCTACCTGGCCTCGCTGGCTGCACTGCTGCAGCTGGCCGCCTACTGGAAGCAGGACAGCAGCCTGCGCAACGCGCTGGACCTGCTGCCGGACGCGATGCGTGAAGCCTGGCAGTGCGACTGGAGCGCGGTGACCGAAGGCCTGGTCGAGGCCACCAACCTGTTCGTGCTCGGCCGTGGCCTGGGCTTGGGCGCGGCGCAGGAAGCGGCGCTGAAGTTCAAGGAAACCTGCAGCCTGCACGCCGAAGCCTACAGCTCGGCCGAGGTCAAGCACGGCCCCATGGCGCTGGTCGACCGTGGCTTCCCGGTGCTGGCCTTCGCGCAGCCCGATGAAACCGGCGCCGGCACCCGAGCGGTGGTCGAGGAGTTCACTTCGCGAGGCGCGCAGGTGTGGCTGGCCGGTGCCGGCGGCAACCTGCCGGTGGCGCCCGCGCCGCACCCGCTGTGCGCACCGCTGCTGACCGTGCAGAGCTTCTACCGCGCGATCAACGCGCTGGCGCTGCGCCGTGGCTTCAACCCGGACCTGCCGCCGCACCTGAACAAGGTCACGGAGACGGTGTGATGGCAACCGTGCTGCGCAATGCCCGCATCCTGGCAGGCGATGAGTTCCGCGACGATCTGGCTGTGGTGATCGAAGAGGGTCGCATCAGCGCGCTGTTGCCCGACGCCGCACCGCAGCTGGGCCACGCTGCCGAGCAGGTGGACCTGGGCGGCGGCTGGCTGCTGCCCGGCTTCATCGACGTGCAGGTCAATGGCGGTGGCGGCGCGCTGTTCAACAATACGCCCGATGTTGCCTCGCTGCGTACCATCGCGCAGGCTCACCGCCGCTTCGGTACCACCGCGATGCTGCCCACGCTGATCAGCGATGACGTGGCGGTGATGCGCGAAGCCATCGGTGCGACGCGCGAAGCGATCGCGCAGGGCGTGCCGGGCGTGATCGGCATCCATCTGGAAGGGCCCTACATCGCGCCGGCGCGCAAGGGCACGCACGATGCCAGCAAGTTCCGCGTACCGGACGAAGAAGAGATCGCGCTGGCCGCGTCGCTGGACAACGGCGTGACCCTGCTGACGCTGGCGCCGGAGCGCGTGCCGCTGGAGACCATCCGCGCGCTGGTCGAACGTGGCGTGATCGTGGCCGCCGGCCACACCGCAGGCACGTACGAAGAGATCCGCGCCGGCCTGGATGCCGGCGTGCGTGGTTTCACCCACCTGTACAACGCGATGTCGCCGCTGCAGGGCCGCGAGCCTGGCGCGGTGGGCGCTGCGCTGGAAGACCGCGACAGCTGGATCGGCATCATCGTCGATGGCGTGCATGTGCATCCGGCCAGCCTGCGCGTGGCGCTGGCGGCCAAGCCGCGCGGTCGCCTGCTGCTGGTGACCGATGCGATGCCGCCGGTCGGTGCCGACGATCCCAGCTACGTGCTGTACGGCGAAACCATCACCGCCATCGACGGCGTGGTGCGCAATGCCGCCGGTTCGCTGGCGGGCTCGGCGCTGGACATGGCCACGGCGGTGCGCAACACCGTGCAGCTGCTCGGCCAGCCGCTGGCCGAAGCCGCGCGCATGGCTTCGACCTACCCGGCGCAGTTCCTCAATGTCGACGACCGCCTGGGCCACATCGCCGAGGGCTACCAGGCCGACCTGGTGCTGCTGGATGACGCCCTGCAGGTACGTGGCACCTGGATTGCCGGACAGTACGAGGCCGCCTGATGAACAGTACGCCGCCACGCCGTCTGGGCTCGATCGATGCCCTGCGCGGCATCACCGTGGCGGCGATGCTGCTGGTCAACAATCCAGGCGACTGGAGTGCAGTGTTCGCGCCGCTGCGCCATTCGGAATGGCATGGCTGCACGCCCACCGATCTGGTGTTCCCGTTCTTCCTGTTCCTGGTGGGCGTGTCGATGGCCTTCAGCGTGGCACCGCGCGCGCTGGATGCCGCTGCGCGTCCTGCACTGGCGCGCGGTGTGCTGGAGCGCGCGCTGCGCATCCTGGTGGCCGGTGCGCTGCTGCATCTGCTGATCTGGTGGGCGCTGGATACACACCACTTCCGCATCTGGGGGGTGCTGCAACGGATCGCCGTGTGCGCGGCGCTGGTGGGTGTGCTGGCGGTGTATGCACGGCCGCGCATGCAGGCCGGCATGCTTGTTGGACTGCTGGTGGGATACACGGTGCTGCTGCTGGGCGTCGGTGACCTGGCGCCGTGGACCAACCCGGCCAGCCGCCTGGACACCACGCTGTTCGCACCGTGGATCTATCAATGGCATGCCGATACCCGCCTCGGCCATGACCCGGAAGGATTGCTGAGCACGCTGGGTGCACTGGGCAGTACCGTGCTCGGTCTGTTGGCCGGTGGCCTGCTGCGCAGCGGGCGTTCGACGGCACTGGCCGGGCTGGGCGTGGCGACCGCCGTGCTGGGCCTGTTGCTGGCCGGGGTGCTGCCGTTGAACAAGCAGCTGTGGACGCCCAGTTACGTGCTGTGGACCGGTGGCCTGGCCGCGCTGGCGCTGTGGCTGGGCCACGTGCTGATAGACCTGAAGGGATGGCCGGCGCTGGGCCGGCGCTTCGGGGTCAACGCGATCACTGCGTACCTGGGGGCATCGGTGATGTCGGTGGTGCTGATGGCGACCGGCGCCTGGGGCTGGATCTGGCAGCAGCTGGCCGCCGCGATGCCGCAGGCGCTCGAGCTGGCATCGATGCTGCAGGCGCTGGCGTTCGTCGCACTGTGGTGGGGCGTGGCATGGTGGCTGGACCGGCGGAAGATCTACCTGAAGATCTGACCCCATCCGCCAACGCCATCCACGCATGGCGTGGATCTACCAGGTGCCACGAGTGAATCGATTGGCGATGCAGGATCAGTAGATCCACGCCATGCGTGGATGCTTTGCGCGTGATTCCGGATGCAGGAAAAATGAACGATTTCAGCCACATCAGATTGGCGTGAGGGCCCGGCGATTTCACATCCGAAATGTGATTTCCCGCACGTAAGTTCACCTATCGAAACGGTTCACATCACGGCAGACTGCACACGCAGCAGCGTGCATTTGCAGTTCCTGATCCCCTGTCCAGGAGTGCTGTATGTCCCGTGCCGTCCCGTGCGCTTTCCGTCCGCGCCGCCTCACCGTTTCCGTGATGCAGGCCCTGGCTGTCCCGTCCGTCATGCTGCTGAGTGCCAGCGTCGCCTGGGCCGGCTGTAACAGCGCCGCCCCCGTCGCCGGCCAGACGGTCACCTGCGATGCCAATGCGCCGAACCCGCAGACTGTTCCCATCACCGCCAATGGCGCGGCCGGTATCACCGTCAATGTCGCCAGCACGGCACAACTGCAACAGAGCGGTGGTGGCAGTGCGATTTCGCTGGTCGGGGCCGGCGGGCACCTGCTGTCCAACCTCGGCACGATCAGTTCGGTGGGGGGTGTGGCGGTCCAGCTCGGTGGCGGCAGCCGTGTCGAGAGTTCGGGCAGCATCAGCACCGGCAACAACATCGCGCTGCAGTTCGTTGGCGCCGGCGACAGCGCGCTGGTCAACAGCGGAACGATCAGCGGGCGCACCGGCGTGCAGTTCGATGCCGGCAATGATCGCCTCGAGATGCAGGCCGGCAGCATCACCGGCGGTGTCCTGCAAGGGGATGGCAACGATGTGCTGGTGCTGGGCAACGGTACGATCGACAGCGTTGACCAGAGCAGTGGCGATGACCAGATGACCGTCACCGGTGGCACCGTCACCGGCGTGGTGGCGCAGGGCAGTGGCCGCGATGATTTCGTCATGAGTGGCGGCACGATCGGCGCGCTGCAGCAGGGCGACAACATCGATACCTTCCGCATGAGCGGTGGCCGCATCGTCGGTGCGTTCGAAGATGGCGACCAGGCCTGGATGACCGCAGGCCGCATCGGCCGCGTCAACATGAAGCTGGACAAGAACCTGTGGGACCAGTCCGGCGGCACCGTGGACGGCAACGTGGTGACTGGCTTCGACACCGACACCATCATCATCTCGGGCACCGCCTACATCGGCGGCAACATCAGCGTCAGCGGCGGCAACGACAGCGTGACCATCACCGACGGTACCGTGCGCGGGCAGGTACTGCTCAGTACCGGCGATGACACCTTCAACTGGAGCGGCGGTGGCATTGTCTACGGTGCGATCGACATGGGCCCAGACAACGACGTGGCCAACCTCAGCAACCTCAACCAGGGCAACCTGGGTGCGGTGCCGCTGTTCGACGGTGGCAGTGGCATCGACCAGCTCAACCTGAGCAACGTCAAGACCGCAGGCGTGGGCCGTTACCAGAACTGGGAGACGATCAGCCTGGCCAACAGCACCGAGCTGAGCTTCGATGGCGATCTGGTGCTGGGCGACAGCGTTACCGGCACCGGCACGCTGACGGTGGATGACACCAGTACCGTGTACGCAGGCAGTGGGGGACATGCCATCCGCCCGTTCAACAGCGCTGCACTGGTGGAGATGGTCAATGCCGGGCGTATCGACCTGACCGGTACCGGCGCGGGCGACGTGTTCACCGTGCGTGGCAACTACCGTGGTGACGGCGGGGGCCTGTACCTGCGTACCGTGCTGGGCGCGGACAACTCCCCCAGCGATCGCGTGGTGATCGATGGCGGTACCGCCACCGGGACCACCGGCATCGGCGTACTCAATGCCGGCGGCAGCGGCGCGGCCACGCTGGCCGACGGCATCCTGGTGGTGCAGGCATTGAATGGTGGCCGCACCGCGTCGGGCGCGTTCTCGCTGTTTGCACCGGTCGCGGCCGGCGCCTACGAGTACTTCCTGTTCAAGGGCGGTGTCAGTGCCGGCACGAGCGAGAACTGGTACCTGCGTTCGACGCTGGTGACCGGCCCGACGCCGGCACCCAACGGTGGTGGCAGCGCCACCCCACCGCCGCTGACGCCGCCGGTGGCACCCCCGCCCCCCATTGCCCCGGCGCCGCCACCGCCGCCCGAAGGCGCCATCGATCCGGACCTGACCGCAGGCGAGACCGCACCACCGCCGCCGCCGCCGGAACCGGCGCCGGTGGCACCGCCCAGCGATCCGGCGGTGCCGGACGTGCCGGTGGCTGGCGGTGCGCTGCCCGGAACCGGTGCGCCGCCGACGCCGGGTGCACGCCCGGCCGAAGGTGCGGTGGTACCGCTGTACCGCGTGGAGACCGCCGCCTACGCGGTGGTGCCGCCGCTGCTGCGCGAGACCTCGCTGGCCAGCCTCGGTACCTTCCACGAGCGGCAGGGCGAACAGCGCCTGCTGTACAACCAGGGCGCATTCCGCACCGCCTGGGGCCGCCTGGTGGGGCAGAGCAGCGAGATCCACTGGAAGGGCGATGCGCAGCCCGGCTTCGATGGCGACGTGATGGGCCTGCAGGCCGGCCTCGACGTGTGGGCTGCGGCGTCTGATAGCCATCGCAACCAGATCGGCGTGTTCGTCGGCCGCACCCGCGCGCAGGGCAGGACCACCGGCCTGGCACTGGGCTGGGAAAACGTGCAGGTAGGCCAGAACCGTTTGGACGACAAGCACGCGGGCCTGTACTGGACGTTCACCGACAGCAGCGGTGCCTATATCGACGCCGTGGCGATGCAGAGCCGCTACGACGGCCGCGTACGTTCCTCGCGCGGGCTCGGCTTCGGCCTGAGCGGCGACGGCACCAGTGTGTCGGTGGAGGCTGGCAAGCCGCTGCTGCACTTCGGTCAGTCCGCATGGTGGCTGGAACCGCAGCTGCAGGTGATCTGGCAGCGCACCTCGCTGGACGACCGCCGCGATGAAGTGTCGAGCGTGCGCTTCGACAACGACAACGCCTGGACCGGCCGCATCGGCCTGCGCCTGGCCGGTGATTACCAGCTGGCCGACAACGGCTGGCAGCCGTACTTCAAGCTCAACTACTTGCACGGCCGTTCCGGCGAGGATCGCATCCGCTTCGACGACGACGTGATCATCAATTCGCATCGCTCGCGTGCATTGGAAGCCGGCGTGGGTGTGGTCGGGCGCTTCAACCGCACCATCAGTGCGTACGCCGTGGCCGACTATACGCGCGAGCTGGGTGGCGACCGCAACGAGAAGCGCCGCATCATCGAAGGCAACATCGGCTTGCGTGCGGACTGGTAGCGCGCGGTGTGGATGTCATGGCCCGCCCTGGTGGGTGTCGACCTTGGTCGGCACGAATCCCACCGACGCCATGAGCACAGCGCAGCCGAGCGTAGGCTCGGCTCTACGACAACGGCGCGCCCGCATCCGGCTCCACCAACGCTCCGGCATGATCGGCCAGCACCACCACCGCATGCAGCAGCCCTTCCTCCACCTGCGGTGGACACTGCGCCTGCGCACCATCCATCTCGCGCGCCGACTGCGCCGCCAGCAACACGCCCCCACACGCAGACACTGCCGCCAGGCAGCGCGTTGCCTCGGCCAGTTCCCGGCTGCGCGCCTCGCTGAGTTGCCGCTCGCGCCACGCCTGGCCGTCGGCCCCGTGGCTGTTTGCGATGCCGCGCAACCGGGCGAAGAACGCCGACGGCGGCGCCTGTTCGTCGGCTTCGGTGAGCGCATCTTCCAGCGCTTCGGCTGCCGTAGTGGACAGCTGCAGGTCGGGCAATGCAGCACCGAGCAGTGCCTGCAGGCGTGGATAGGTGGGGTAGGGCGTGTTCACGGCAGCAACCTCACAAGGCAAGGCCACCTGCGGGATGCAAGGTGGCGGGCGGTGCGGGTTGGCGTGCCGGTGAAGCTCTTCACGAGGAATGACGCCGGCGGATCGGGGATCCCCACGCACCGCCCGCCGCAGAACGACGGACGGTGCATTGTTCGGGCCGGCAACGACGTTGCAAGCCCGCTCGTGAAAAGCTTCATTCAGGACGCCAATCCCGGTCAGCGCAGGAAGCGCCGACGGGGGCCACCTTGGCGCGTTGTGCGCCGCGATGACATGGGCAAAGTTGCAATGTGGTGACTGCACGCAAGCCGCTTTGCTGCAACCAGCGACCGGGCCGGATACGACAGTTCGCGCGTGGCGCAAGCGATCATGCCCCGGTTATGCTGCGGTCCTGACTCAACGACAAGGAAGCGTCGCATGCAGGTTCGCAAGGGAGTGCGTCGCATCGGCGCGCTGATGTTCGTGTTGCTGGCGACCGGCGCCATGGCCGATACGCCAAGCACGGTCGAGGTGCCCTCGCCGGAGGCCCTGGCCGAGATCCTCAGCCTGCTTGAACGCCAGGCGCTGTATCGCGATCGGGTGGACTGGCCCGCCATCCGCATCCGCCTGCAATCGGCGCAGGGCGACCCCGCGCAACGGCTGGCCGTTCTGCGCGAAGCCATTGCGCTCAGCACCGGCCACCATGGTGCATGGACCACGACCCAGCGCCAGCGTGAATCCCTTGCGCGCGCGCAGCAGGCCGGTGCCGCCGCCGTGGACCGGGCCAAGGCCGTCGATGCGGTGGATGCGCGCATCGGCTGGGTGGTCATCGAGGGCTATGCCCCTATGCCCGGCGCGACGCCGCAGGAGAAATTCCGCCAGGACATCCAGCGCGCCGCGCGGTGGCAGCAGGTAATCCGTAGCAAGGACGACGGCATGCGCTGTGGCTGGATCGTCGACCTGCGTGACAACAGCGGTGGCAACATGTGGCCGATGCTGCTGGGCATGGCACCGTTGCTGCGCACCTCGGTGGTGAACAACGAAGATGTGGGAGCGTTCGAAGCCGCACAGGGGCCGGAGCGCTGGACGTTGACCGCGACCGCTGTACAGCGTGCAGGCAAGTCGGTGCTGGACTTCGGCCAGTCCGGCTATGTGCTGCGGCAGCCCGGCGCGCCGGTGGCGGTGCTGTTCGGGCCGCGCACCGGCAGTTCGGGCGAGGCCTCGGTGCTGGCGTGGCGTGGTCGTCCGCAGACGAGGAGTTTCGGTCAGCCTACTGCGGGTGTCTCCACTGGCAATGTCGTGCACACGCTTGCCGATGGCAGTCGCCTGCTGCTGACCACCAGCGTGATGCGGGACCGCAATGATCGTGGCGATGGCTTGAAGATCGAGCCCGACCAGCGCGTCGAGGGTGACGCCGCCACCGTGGCCGCCGCCCAGGCCTGGCTGCTGGCCCAGCCCGCCTGCCAGGGCACCCGGTCATGATCCTGATCGGCCAGCAGGAACGGGTGCTGATCGTCGGCCCCACCGAGGCGCACCACTGCCTGCGCTGCCAGACGGAAACCGAGTTCGCCCCGCAGCTGCGCTACAGGATGGCGCGCATCGACCTGCTGTTCGGCTTCACCTACCAGCGCCGCTACGAGCTGGCCTGCACCCGCTGCGAGCACGGCTGGGTGCTCGATACCGAGACCATGGACCAGCAGCTGGGCGGGGTGCCGATCCCGTGGCGGCACCGCTTCGGCCTGCCGTTGATGCTGGTGGTGGTGGCGGGGCTGGCGGTGGCCGGATGGATGTGGCGGCACCTGTATGCCTCCTAGAAAGAGGGCGGGCCGACATGGCCTTAGCAGGTCGTTCCAGCGGGCGCTAGCCTCGGGTGGGGCCAAGCAATCCACGCTGGCCTAGCCCATGCGGATCGCTGTTCGGGTCTGCTCTTGGGTTTGCTCTTGTTGAGCGACCTGCTGTGCCTGCCAAATCTGCTCGGCCTTGGCGAGCGACTGTTCTACGGGTGTATTGACGGCCTCGCTGACCGCGATCGACGCCCGCAGGTGTGCCGGATTGTCGAGCGCTCCCTGCACGACGAACATGCGAGGGCCTGAACCATCGCTGGGAGGATTGCCCAAGACAACATGATCGACGCGTTCCAGGCCGCTGCGCCTGGCCGTTGCAAGCGGGCTGGCCGTCATCCGCTCGCTGGTTTCATCGAAGCTGCGCCCGTGCTTGGCATCCACGGCAGATACACCGTCGCGAATCTGCCGGTAGAGCGCATGGTCGGGGTGGCCTTCCGTTCGGGGATCCAGGCCTGCCTTGTCCAAGGTTGATTCGATTCTTTCCTGCAATGGGCTCTTGGGAGCGAAGCCTGGGTTGCTTAGAGAGGGCGAGCCCTTTTCGGTTGTCTCATGGACCAGACGCTCCCCAGGCTTCAATGCACTTTCTGCGCGCTGCACGGCTTCGGCTTCGCGACGGGCGTACGCTCCGGCTTCCTCAGTGCCGCGAAGGTAATTGACCCCGTCGCGCAGGAGTCCAGGGCCACCGCCGACAAGTACGGTCGCCCCCAGCCGCAACTGGTGGATGTCTTTGCGATACTCCGCTATCCGGCGTAGGTCCTCGGCATCAGTGATCCGCGCCTCGGGGTCGTCCAGTACGGACTGCACTGGGCCCTTGTCGGTCATACGGTCAATGAAGTGAACCATTCGATGGGAATCACCCAACTGGACCGCAACCGCAGCGGACATGACATGGCCGCTTTTCATCCCAAGCGATACGAGCGAGGCGATGCGCTGGCCCTGCTCGGCATCGCGCAAGACTCCCAGTTCCTTGGGGAGTGCGTACATCTCAACCTTGCCGTAATGAGGGCCGGCCGCACTAACCAGGTCGCCCGCCATCACATGGTTGGTGAAGGGCGCCGCATTGGCCGGCTGGCCTTCAGGCAGGCGATACGCCAACCCTGCAGCGCCGTAGGGATTGAAGGCGTCGCCAGGAAGATTGTAGTGGTGGGCACTGATCTGCGCGAGTGCGCCGCCTAGGGAATGTCCAGTGACGTACACCGGACCGTATCCGTTTTCCTCAGCTTGCTTGATTGCCTGCTTGGTCAGTACGAGGGCATCATCAATCTGTGCGTTAACTCTGGCGCTGACCATCGCTGCGTCGACGCCGCCATCAAGTATGGCCTGGCGATCAAACTCGGTGCCTCGATGGGCGATGATGATCTCGTTGGTCTTGATGTTCCGGTACACAACCCCTTGATAGCCGCTGGCTGCGTCACGTCGCCCTAGAACTTCGAAGTCTTCGCCCTCAACGCGCAGCGATTCCTTATCGCCTGGAGCTGGATGTGACGGTGGAGAGTAGGCTGCATTGGCCAGGGCTGCATTGGTTAGAGGTCTCATGGGACGATTCCTTTCGAAGGAGACGATATCTCTATGGCAAAGTACTTCTGCTTCTCGATATCAGACAATCTGTCGTAGCTATACTGGGACTGCGTTCGCACCCACCCCGGGGTCGAACTCTTTGTTTGCAGGGTCATCTGACTGTCTGCGTACGAAATCGACGTGAGTAGTTTCTTCAGTTCGAGATGGTGGACGGCAACTGATATGAAGCCTTCGCGTCCCTCGGAAATGACTGGGAATGAAGCTCGAATGATGCTGGGTTTCCATTCGCATGGCCCGCGCCCGTAATAGTCAGCGGCTGCCATGCCGTCCTCGAACACGGTGCTGCTGAACTCGGTTGCACTGACGCGTTGTACTGGGAACTCTACTGACTGCCGTTGGGGGGCGTACTGCACACCCTCGTAGTTGTTGATCGGTGGGAGGCAGAGCGGATCTATCTCGTAGGAGACGAAAACCTTCGGGAGGGTAAGCTCCACAGGCGCATCGTGGACCCGGATCACAATCGGTAGCGCATCCTTGGGTGCAGGATTCTCGCGATAGACCGGGTATGAGCGTTCCTTGTTGCACCCAGAAACGGCCAGTGTGATCAAGGCGATCAACGCCACGTGAGTGAGGGGGGGGGAGGGTTTCAGCATGAGCGGTCCATGTCGCTTATTGAGGTAGGCGCCTCTTCAGCGTTACTACGGGGCACGGTTCTCTGCGCGTGACGATACCGGCAGGATTGCCCTGATCCTTGATCGGCTGGACAGGAGGGATGGCCGAGGAAGACGACGCGATGTCCCGCGTTAAGGGGCACATGCGACAGGTTGCGCCGCTCGTGCTGCCAGCTTCCTTGGCCTCCATCTATGCATGCCTGTGGCGCGAGGCCTTGCGAGGTAGCGTTCATCGGCGTTCCATTGCTCTACGTCACACGACTATACGACCCGCTCCAGCCGTGCTCAAAGCTCTTGGTCATGCCAGTCTCAACGTCCTTCCAGGATTGAGTGGTGCGGCGCCGGCACGCAGCCACAAGCGAATCGGACACATTGACGGTTTCATCAAACTGTTGGAGCAGGTCTCAACAGTTACCTCGTCGAACGGTTCAGGGGCGAGCAGCGTTCGCAGAATCAGCGGCCGGCCGAATCCTGCCCGCCATGCTTTCCCCCCAAGGCCATCAAGATTTCCGCGGCCCCGATTCCCTTTGGCTGGATCCAGACCGGTGAACGCTGGGCGCTTTGGTACAACGGTCGCCGACGCCCCGCGTGTCCCTGCCAATGCGCTGTCGTGCCTCACCCTAGGCCTGTTAAAGTCTGCCCTGCAACCACGTACCGGAACCGACCATGGACCACGACACCCCGTTCGAACCCCTCAACGACCTCGAGGTGCGCCTGCTGCAGGCCCAGGACGGCACGCTGACCGCAGCGCAGTTCCTCGACGGCCTGCTGACCTCGACGGCGTTCGTGCTGCTGGACAAGGCCATCGGCGAAGATGGCGCCTGGGACGAGAGCATCTCGCCGTTGGTGCTGACCAGCGAGAGCGGCGAGCCGATGTTCGCGGTGTTCACGGCTCCCGAGCGCGCCGGCCTGTGGCACGAGCAGCTGCCGCAGTTCGCGCATGCCATGCCGATCGCGGTGCACGCGCTGCTGGCCGGTATCGGCGACGGCGTCGGCCTGGTGCTGAACCCGGGCCTGGACGTGGGCATGGAGATGATTCCCGATGCCGTGGCCCAGCTGAAGCAGCGGGCGGCGGCGATCACCCGCGGCATGGCGCATTGAAGCCAGCGATTTAGGGGTGCCGGCCAGCGGAGCGGCCGGCACTACCAGGTGCTTCAGCGGGCAGCGGCAATCGCCTTCACCCGCGCCTTGGCCAGCGCTTCGCCGATGGCCGGGCCCTTCAGATGGGTGGTATCCAGATCCCTGGCCTGCACTGACAGCGCTGCCCGGTGCAGGCGCTTGAGCGTTTCGCCCTGCGGGTAGTCGGCATCCTCGAAACCGAGCCGGCCGCGCTTGTCGGCCTCGCAGCACAACGCGATGCGGGCCACGCGTTCCGGCCGGCGCAGCGCATCACAGCGGCCCAGCAGTTCCAGCACGGTGGCATCGCGTAGTTCGTCGATGCGGTGCACGTTCAAGTGCTCGCGGCAGACCGCTTCGGCCAGCTGCTGGTGCTCGGCGGGAATCTTCAACCGCGCACACAGTGCCTTCAGCGGCTTGATGCCGCGCTGCTCGTGCATGATGTGGCGCGGCCATTCCTCCGGCGGGGTCAGGCCCTTGCCGAGATCGTGGGTGAGCGCAGCGAAGCCGACCAGGTCATCACCCGGCGCCAGTTTCGCGGCCATGTCGCTGACCATTTCCTGGTGGATGCCGGTATCGACCTCGGGGTGGAACTCGGCACGTTGCGGCACGCCGTACAGCGCTTCCAGCTCGGGCAGGATCGGGCCCAGGGCATGCGCATCGTGCAGCGTGCGCAGGAAGGCGGAGGGCCGCTCACTGACCAGCGCCTTGCGCAGTTCCTGCCAGACGCGCTCCGGCACCAGCGCGTCCAGCTCGCCACTGGCGGCGACCTCGCGCATCAGCGCCATGGTCTCTTCGGCGACGGTAAAGCCCAGCGGTGCGAAGCGCGCCATGAAACGGGCCGCGCGCAGCACGCGCAATGGATCTTCGACGAACGCAGGACCGACATGGCGCAGCACGCGTTGCTCGATATCGCGCACACCGCCGTAGGGATCGACCAGCGTGCCGGTGTCTTCGTCGCAGGCAATCGCGTTGATGGTGAAGTCGCGGCGCTGCAGGTCTTCTTCCAGCGTTACGGCCGGATCAGCATCCACCACGAAGCCGCGATAGCCGCGGCCGGATTTGCGCTCGGTGCGCGCCAGTGCGTATTCCTCACCCGTGTTCGGGTGCAGGAACACCGGGAAGTCACGGCCAACCGCAGTGTAGCCCTGCGCTTCCATCTGCGCGGGCGTGGCGCCAACCACCACCCAGTCATGGTCGCCGGCAAGGCGCTGCAGCAGGCGGTCGCGCACGGCGCCGCCGACAAGATAGATCTTCATGGGGGAATGATCGCACGGCCGGCGCAGATGTTCCGGTAGTGCCGGCCGCTGGCCGGCAGCTTCGGAATGGCTGCGGTTGCCGGCCAGCGGCCGGCACTACCAATACAGAGGCATCACGGCAGGCCGCGCCACCCCCCGATCGAGGCCAGCCGCCGGCACGACCGCTGTGCGATCAATCGCCGCCCTGCTCGGCGTTGGCGGCGCAGCTGAAGTTCTTGCGCTTGTCGACCAGGCGGCCCATCAGGCGGTCGCTCAGTGGCAGGGCATCACCATTGAGGCGCCAGTCGTAGATCACGCTGAAGGCCAGAACGCGGGCAACGTACTCGCGGGTTTCCTTGTAGCTGATGGTCTCGATCCACAGGTCCGGATCGAAGCCCGGGCGCTGGCCCTGCCAGCGTGCGGTCGGGGTCGGGCCGGCGTTGTAGGCGGCGATGGTCACGTACGGCAGACCGTCGTACTTGTTCATCAGCTGGCGCAGGTAGGCGGTGCCGATGGCAATGTTGGTGTCCGGGTCGTACAGGCTGTCGGCGCCGCCGTAGCCGGTCAGGCCGATCGACTTGGCCACGCTGGCACCGGTGGCCGGCAGCACCTGCATCAGGCCCATGGCATTGGCAGGCGAGCGCGCACGCGGAGTGAAGGTACTCTCGGCGCGGATCTCCGCGGCCACCCAGGCCGGGTCGATCGCGTTGCGTGCCGATTCGCGGCGGATGGTGGCGTCGTGATGCAGCGGGAAGCGCAGGTCGTACAGGCGCTGTTCCTGCGGCTGCTTGCCGAGCGCGAACACGGCGCGGTCGAACCAGCCATTGTCCTGCGCCACGCGCACGGCGAGGCGGCGCTGGGTGTCATCGAAGCGCGACAGCGCGCTGTTCCATTCGGCCACGGCCCAGCCAGCGCGGTCGATCTGGTACAGCGCCATCGCGCGCTGGATGGCCGGGTCGCGCGCGATCACCGCCTGTGCCTGTGCGCTGTCGTTCGGCTTCCACGGGCACAGGGTGTAGCCCTGCTGCAGCTTGTCGGCGGCGAGGAAGCCGTGGAAGGTCGGCGCGCGCGCGGCCTCGCGGAACAGCGGCTGCGCCTGCTGGGCCTGGCCGGTCTTCTCCAGCATGCGGCCTTCGAAGTAGCGCCAGCGCGGGTCGCTGCGCTGCTTGCTGCCCATCTTGCGAATGGCGGTCAGCGCCGCCGGCCAGTCGCCGCGCGACATCGCTTCGCGCACGCGCCACTCGTGCAGGCGTTCGTCATAGGCCGACTCCGGCACCGCGTTGAGGCGACGTGCCGAATCGGGCAGATAGGAGGCCACTGTCCACAGCGCGATCTGGTACAGCACCTGGCCCTGCTGGTCGGCACTCAGGCCGAGCGTCTGGGCGTACTGCGGCAGCTGCTGCTCGGTGGCGCCGGGGTCGGCCTTGGCCAGCTTGGCCAGGCCATCGGTGGCGATGCGCCGGCTGCGCTCGTTGCGCGGCCAGTTCAACGCGCTGGCGTTGGGCTTGTCGACAAAGGCGGCGTAATTGTTCGCCAGCGCCAGGTCGGCGGCAGGCAGGCCGCGTGCAGCGCTGCGCATCACCGCCGGTTGCTGGGCATCGGCGGCGGCATCGATGCGTTCCCAGCGCAGGGCGTCGCTCAGGCCACCCTGTGCCTGCAGCACGGCAAAAACGGCATCACAGCCGTCCGGCAGCGACTTGCCGTTCTTGCGCCACAGATCCTGCGCTTCACTGATCCACTGCGGATCGACCTTGCCCGTCACCTGGCGCGCGGTCAGCTGCGCACAGCGCAGGCCGGTGTTGTCGGTGGGCGCCCAGTTGGCCAGCAGGGTCGGCCAGTCCTGGCGGCGTGCGAGCGAGGGCAGCCACACGCTGCGGAAGGTGCTGGCCACGGCCTGGCCGTCGTAGCGCTTGAGGAAGGCCTGGGCCTGCGCGGTATCGACGGTGTCGATGTTGCGCCGCAGGTTGGCGTACTCCAGCCAGCCATAGGCCGGATGGCGGCTGAGCGCAGCGGCCTGGCCAGGATCGTACTGGCCGCGTTCGGCGGCTGCGATCGCGGCTTTCAGCTGCGCGCTCTGGGCGTCGAGGGACTGGGCATTGGCGCAACCGATCAGCAGCGTGGTGGCCAAGGGCAGCAGGGACAGGGCGGTCGAAGTGCGTCGGGTCATGGCGGGCAGCATAGCGGGCAATGGCTGAATTCAGTTTCGCATTGCGTGCACGGTGGCTGCACTGATGCAAATGGCCCGCTTTGGCGGTGGGTCAGGCCGGATGCTCGGGCCGGTCCAGCGCGGAATTCAGTGAGAGTCGTCGCATAAAGCCCACTTTGAAGGCGTTTCGCGCAGTTGACGCTTTTGCCAGTTGAAGCGGCCGTACAACGGGTGCCTGCTGCAGTCAAACGGAAGCAGCCGCTCCGCCCCTGCAGAGGACCATCGCATGTCAGATCAGCCCAAGCCGTTCAGTCCTGTCTCGGTTGCCGTCATCCAGTTCGACCCACAGTGCGGGCCGGAGAACGTCCCCGCCAACATCGAACGGGCGCGCCTGCTTGCCACGCAGGCATTGGAACGTGGGGCCCGCCTGATCGTGCTGCCCGAGCTATGCTGCACTGGCTATTCGTTCAGCAGTCGGGCGGAGGCGTTCGCGATGGCTGAGTCGGTGCCGGAGGGGCCGACCTCGCGGTTCTGGGAAGCCTTCGCGTGCGAGGCGGGCATTCACCTGGCCGTGGGTATTGCTGAATACGATGGCAGCCGTCTGTACAACACCGCTGTGCTGTTCGGGCCCGGCGGCTATATCGGACGCTATCGCAAGACCCATCTATGGTGCCGTGAGAAGCTCTACTTCTGTGCCGGCGACCTCGGCTATCCGGTGTTCGAGACGAGCGTTGGCCGGATCGGTCTGATGATCTGCTGGGATGTCTGGTTCCCGGAGGTGCCACGCCTGCTTGCGTTGCAAGGGGCCGACATCATCCTCAGCCTCAACTGCTGGGTGTGGACGCCGCCGCCATTGTTCGATGAAAGCGGGCGCTGCATGGCCAGCTACCTGACGATGACGGCCGCACACGTCAACAACGTGTTCATCGCAGCGGCCAACCGCGTCGGTACAGATCGCGGGGAACGCTTCCTGGGGTGCTCGTTGATTGTCGGTACCAACGGATGGCCGCTGGCCCCGATCGCAGCGCCTGAAGGTGAGGCGATGGTGATGGCCGAGGTGGACCTGTCCACGGCACGCAGTGCGCCGATCTGGAATTCCCTGAACGATCTCTGCCGCGACAGGCGTACCGATCTCTTCGATCCTATGCTGGGTTATCGCCAGCATCCCATGCTGCCGCGCTGAGGCTCCCGCATGGCGAGCCCCCCCTTACCGACCCAGTCACCAGCCGCCCGCAGCCACTGGCGCTGGGCACTGTTCTCAGCGACGTTTGCACTGGCGATCATCGTGACGGTGGTTGCCGGTTGGCGCACGATGTCCCCCGGCCAGCTCTGGCCAGACCACAGCCAGTTGATGGGCAGCCTCGCAACATGGGCGGGCCGCTGGCGATGGTGGGTTGGCGATGCAAGTGAGGTGACCTTCTACAAGCACGAGTTTGCCTCGCTCGGTCTGATTGGCGGTGCTGCACTGGCCCATTGGGCGCACCGGCGAGGAAAGCGATGGCAGGGATTTCCAGTCTGCTATGGCACTGGCCGCTGGCCCTGGGTCGCGGCAGCTTCGATCGGCGGACTGGTGCTTGCCAACATGGTATTTGCCAGCGCGCTGCAGGACGGGCGCTGGCAACCCACGTTTGTTGCTGCGGTATCGCTGCCGGCGGCGATGGTGCTGCTGTTCGGTGGCGGCTGGAAGATTACGGGAATCGCCGCTGCATCTGGCGCATTGCTGGTCACGCCGCTGGCGTTGTTGCTGGTGAATCAGGTCTGCGCACCGCTGGGCCTGCCCGCCGTCATCGGCAACGTCCTTGCAATGACACTGGCAAGCGCGGCCGCCTTTGTCGCCGCGAGGCTGCTGGGCTGGAATCCGGTTCCCGCTGCGCCTGGGTCAGCGCCGGCTGCGCCCGTCACGCGGCATGGCTGGCAATGGGGTATGCGCAGGGTACTGGCGGACTTCAGTGAAGCGCCCTTCCTGGGCAACGAACTCGCCAGTGCCGGGCTGATCGGCGGCGTACTGCTTGCCGCCCTTCTGCAGCCGGCCGGACCCTTCTATGGCACCGGTTGGCTGATGGCATTGCTGTGCGGCCAGGCGCTCGCCTCCGCGGTGGGGGTCTGGGTATGGCGGGAGCGCTGGATCCAGGGGGGCTGGTATCCCACGTACATCCCGATTGTCTCCGTGGTTCCTGCCTGCATTCTTGCCTATGGCGGGAGCGCGGCGGTGGTGGTGCTGTCCGCGCTGCTGGGGGCACTGCTGACGCCACCGCTGGCCGCGGCATGTTCTGCTCGCTTGCCTGCACACGTGCATCCGTATATCGGCAATCTCCTCTCGATGGCGGCAGGCGTTCTGCTGATCGTCCCTGCAGTGGGCTGGATACTGAAGGGGGCGATATGAGACGGCTGGCATTGGGCTCACTCGGCGGCACCCTCAGCATGCGTGTTGATGCGGCGGACGTGGGCATCGTTCCCAAGGTTTCTGCGCAGATGCTGGCGGAGGTAGTCCCCGGTCTGGGCAGGTTGGCAATGGTGCAGACGCATACGCTTGGTCTGTCACCCAGTGCGTCGCTGTCGTGGGTCGACGTTCTCGCTGCGCGCGACTGGGCCGGCGCGATGGTGGACGACGGCGCTGATGGCGTGGTCATCACCCAGGGCACCGACACGCTCGAGGAGTCAGCGTATCTGTTGGATCTGTTGTGGCCGCACCCGCAGCCGATGGTGTTGACTGGTGCCATGCGTGGGGCTGATGCAGCCGGTGCTGATGGGCCCGGAAACGTGCTGGCTGCGGCGATTGCGGCACTGGATCCGCACACGCGCATGCGCGGGGTGGTCGTCGCCATGCAGGACCGACTGTACGCGGCGGACCAGGTGCGCAAGGTGCATAGTCTGGATCTGGATGCCTTCCAATCGCCAGGTAAAGGCTGTATCGGACGGGTGCAGGAAGGGCAATGCAGCTATGAAGGATCGCCTCCGGAACGACTGCCTGCACTGGTGCCAACACGGGTTCATCAACGGATAGCCATGCTCGAGGCGGTGTTGGGCGAAGGTCCTGAGGTGCTGCATTCGGTGCTGGAGAGCGGATGCGAGGGGCTGGTTGTGGCGGCCATGGGCGCGGGTCATGTCCCGTCCAGTTGGGTTGAACCCTTGGCGCGTGCCGCAGTGCATCGTCCCGTCATCATCGCCTCGCGCACCGGCGCCGGCGCGACGGCACGCCGCACCTATGGCTTTGCTGGCAGCGAAATCCACCTGCAGCGGCGGGGGCTGCTGATGGCGGGATCACTGTGCCCACGTAAGTGTCGCCTGTTGTTGTGGGCGCTGATCGGCTCGGATGCACTCGGTTCTCTGCAGCAACGTCTGCAGGCCTACGGCGGTGGCAACGGCAGCTGAATGCTCCACGCGCAGACACTGCCGCCAGCCTGCATCGGCGACGTACTGTCGGCCTTGGGCGAACGGCCCGGCTGCAGGGAGCGGCACATGGCGTTCAGTAGCGCAGGAAGAAGCGGCCCGCTGGCGGACATCAACGTCACGCCACTGGTGGATGTGATGCTGGTGCTCTTGATCATCTTCATCGTGACCGCGCCGATCGTGGCCCGGCCGATTGCCATTCAGTTGCCACAGGCCACCGATCGCGTGGTCGATCGCCCCGAACCGCCCCCGCCGATCGAGCTGCGCCTGGATGCCTCGAACCAGCTGAGCTGGGATGGCCAGCCGATGGCCATCGGCGATCTGCAGGCGCGCCTGCAGGCACAGGCCGGTGAACATGCCGGCAACCTGCCGGAGCTGCGCATCGCCACCGATCCGTCGGCCGAGTACGAAGGCATGGCGCGGATCCTGGCCGCCGCCGAGGCCACCGGCATGGAGCGCATCGCCTTCGTGCGGTGAGTTTCGTGCGGTGAGTCCGGCAACGGGCGGCCTGCCATCGGCAGGCCGCTCCTACTGCGAGGGAACGTGGCATGCGATACGGGACACAGCGCGCCACCTCCTCGATGGCCACTCCCAATCTGGCACCGCTGGTGCAGGCGCAGCAGATGCCGCAGCAGCATCGCTCCCCGGTGCATCTGGCGACCGCCGACGACACCGACGATGAAGATATGGCGCGCGTGCTGCTGGCTGTCAGCCAGCATGGGCTGCGCGTCGACGAGCCCGGTCACTAGCGCTGGCATCGACAAGGCCCCTTGATGAGCTGTGGCGGATCTCGGCGCGCGCTGTCGCCACCGGCATCACAGCGAAGGGCGTTGAACAGTACCGTCCGGTTCTAAACGGCCCCCATTTGACGCAAATGGCCGTCAATTGCGTCAATTCCGCGTGAAAGAGTGTCGATCGTCACGCCGTGATTTTTACCACTTGTTTACAAAGGAGACGGCGCCGCCATGCAGGGGAGCGCGGCAGTCCATGTCCCGACATTCCTTTGGAGAGAGAGCGAATGAATCACCTGCACCACCGCCCGTTGGCGGTTGCCGTCACGCTGTGCGTGATGGCCCTGGCCCCGTTGGGTGCCGCTGCACAATCCACCACCAACCTGGACGCGGTGGAAGTGACCGGTACCCGCATCAAGCGCGCTGAAGTCGAGGGCCAGGTCCCGATCCAGACCCTGACCCGTGGCGACATCGAACGCACCGGCCTGACCTCGATCGGCGAAGTGCTGCAGCAGCTCACCGGTTCCGGCTCTGCGCTCAACGCCAAGTTCAACTCGTCCGGCAACTTCGGTTTCCCGCCCGATGGTAGTGGCGTGGGTGCCGGCTCGGCGCAGGTCGATCTGCGCCACCTCGGTGCCAAGCGCGTGCTGGTGCTGGTTGACGGCATCCGCTGGGTCAACGAGTCGTCCGCATCGGGCGTCGGTGCGGCCACCGATCTCAACACCATTCCGCTGGCCATCGTCGAACGCATCGAGGTGCTGGAAGACGGCGCGTCGTCGCTGTACGGCTCCGATGCCATCGCCGGCGTGGTCAACATCATCACCCGCCGCGACTTCGATGGCGGGCAGGTGACCCTGAACTATGGTGAGTACAGCAAGGGCGACGGCACCCAGAAGGGCGTGGACCTGGCGTGGGGCAAGAGCGGTGATCGCTTCAGCCTGTTCCTGGGCGCCAGCTGGACCAAGCAGGACCCGGTATTCGCCAAGGATCGCGAGCAGTCGCGCTTCCCGATTCCGGGCACCGGCCTGGCCTTCGGCAGCGGCGGCATTCCACAGGGCCGCTTCGCCTTCGTCGACCCCAACACCGGTGCAGAGCAGGACATCGTGCCCAACAGCGGCGTGCCCAACCCGCGCTATGACGGCAGCGCCGGCTGCAACCGCAGCGATGACTACCACTGCTTCACCAGCGCCGACCGCTTCAACTTCGCCGAGTACAACATGGTGCTCACGCCGTCCGAGCGCAAGGGCCTGTTCGGCCAGTTCCGCTTTGACATCACCGACAACGTGCAGTGGTACATCAAGGCGCTGGGCAACCGCCGCGAGTCGACCAACCAGGCCGGCCCCGAGCCGCTGTTCTTCGGCCCCGATGGCGCCACCGGCAATCCGTTGGCCGACAACATCGTGGTCTCGCGCCTGAATCCGTACAACCCGTTCGGCTTCGATCTCGTCTCCGGCGACAACATGAGCCTGATCGGCCGCCGCCCGGTGGAAGGCGGTGCGCGCGTGTTCAAGCAGGAGGTCAACACGACCTATGTGGCCACCGGCCTGGTCGGCAACTTCCAGGCCGCCGACCGCAGCTGGTACTGGGACGTCAACGGCATGTACAGCAAGAACAAGGCCGAACAGACCAACTACGGCAGCTACAACATCTACAACGTCAACATGGCCCTGGGTGACCCGGCGGTGTGCGCGGCAACGCCGGGCTGCGTGCCGTTGAACATCTTCGGTGGCGTCGGTTCGATCACCCCGGACATGCTGAACTGGATCCAGCCGGTGGTGCGCGACCGCAGCCAGAACGAGCTGAGCCTGTTCACCGCCAACCTGTCCAGCGACCTGTTTACCCTGCCGGCGGGTCCGGTATCGTTCGCCAGCGGTTACGAGTACCGCAAGTACAAGGGCTGGTACCAGCCGGATCCGCTGACCGTGATCGGCCACTACAACGGCGTACCGTCGCAGCCGACCTCCGGTTCCTACGACGTCAACGAGGCCTACCTGGAGCTGAGCGTTCCGATCTTCGCCGACTCGCCGCTGGGCAAGAAGCTGGACCTGAGCCTGGCCGGCCGCTATTCGGACTACTCCACCTTCGGTGGCGAGTTCACGCCCAAGTACGGCCTGCGCTGGCAGGTGACCGATGACTTCGTGCTGCGTACCACGTACGCCGAGGGTTTCCGCGCACCGTCCATCGGCGAACTGTACGGCTCGGCCGCACGTGCCGACCTGCAGCTGTTCGATCCATGCTCGGTGGGCCTGGGCGGTACGCCACCACGTGGCAGTGCCGCCAATTGTGCCGCGCTGGGCGTGCCGGCCGGCTTCCAGCAGGCCAACTCGCAGATCTCGGTGACCACCGGCGGCAATCGTGATCTGGAACCGGAGCGTTCGCGCAGCTTCAGCACTGGCTTCGTGTGGAGCCCGTGGTTCGGCAACAACGCGTCGTGGTCGGAGCGCTTCGATGTGGAGGTCACCTTCTACCGCCACGCCATCGATGGTGCGATCCAGGCCATCAACGCGCAGACCCAGCTGGACCTGTGCGTGGACACGCTCGACCCGGTGTACTGCGATGGCATCACCCGCGCCAGCACGGGTGCGGTGAGCAGCTTCAACAACCGCCTGACCAATCTGGGCTCGATCAAGACCGACGGCTGGGACGTGGACCTGTTCTGGACGTTGCCGCAGACCTCTTTCGGCCAGTTCAAGCTGGCCTGGAAGAACACGTTCGTCGGTCGTTACGAAGCTACCGGCGCGGCCGGGCAGAAGCAGCCGCAGAAGCCGGGCGTGGAAGTGGCCGACAGCTCCATTCCGGAGTGGACCAGCAACGCCAGCATCGCCTGGACGATGGACCGCTGGAGTGCGAACTGGACAGTGCGGCACATCTCCGAGCTGACCGAGAACTGCGGCGATGCCGTGGCATTCCCGGTGTGCAGCAACCAGGCCGACGGCACCAACACGCTCTCGGCCACCACCTTCCACGACATGCAGGTGGGCTACAAGATCGACTGGATGAAGGGGCTGCAGCTGACCGCGGGCCTGAACAATGTGTTCGACAAGGATCCGCCGATCTGTCTGTCGTGTTCGTTGAACGGCTACGACGCCTCGACCTACGACATCCCGCGTGGCCGTTACTGGTACCTGCGCGCGGACCTGCGGTTCTGATGTGAGGGTGGCAGCGCCGGTCAGTTCCGGCGCTGCCTTGCGGATGTAGCGCCGAGCCCGCGCTCGGCTGATTCTCTGAGCCGAGCATGGGATCGGCGCTACAGGTGCGGGGTGGTCGTACCCCGCGTCTGATCAGAATGCCCAGGTGAACGTCAGCGAGCCATTGCGGCCATCGCCGTAGGCACCGTAACCGGTGATCTGCGAGTAGTACTTCTTGTCCAGCAGGTTGTTGAGGTTGGCCTGCACGCTGAACTCCGGCGAGATGCGGTAGCGCACGAAGGCACTGACCAGTGCGTAACCTTCCTGCTCGATGCGGCCGTAGGCCGGTACCGGGTAGTAGATGCGGTTCTGCCAGTTGGCACCGCCACCGACGGTCAGCGCCTGCAGCGACTGCGGGGTGTAGCTGGTGAACAGCTTCAGTGCGGTCTGCGGCAGGTTGGTGTTGATGTCGGCGCCGTTGATGTCCTTGGCCACGTAGCGCGATGCGCCGAAGGTGGCATTCCAGCCCGGTGCCAGCTCGCCGTTCACCTCGAATTCGAAGCCGCGGCTGACCGTGCCACGCGCGGCGCGATAGGCGAACTCGTTCTGGCTGCCCTGCACGGGTTCGCCGGTGGCCTGGCCGACGTTGTCCTGTTCGATGCGGAACACCGCCAGCGAGGCATTCAGGCGGTTGTCGAACCATGCCCCCTTGACGCCCACTTCGTAGCTCTTGCCATCGACCGGATCGAGGTAGCTGCCGTTGCGGTCCTTCAGCGTCTGCGGCTGGAAGATTTCGGTGTAGCTGGCGTAGGTCGAGTACGTGCCGTTGATGTCGAACACCAGCCCGGCGTACGGCGTGGTGACCTTGTGCGCGCGGTCGGCGCCTTCGCCCTCGCTCTTCCAGTCGGTGTAGCGGGCGCCGATGATCAGCTTCAGCGGATCGGCCAGCGACAGGCGCGCGGCCGCGTAGGCGGCCTTCTGGGTGATGGTGCCCTCGCTGGCCAGTGCCAGCGGGTTCCAGTTCGGCTCGCTGATGTTGCCGGTCCAGTTCAGATAGCTTGCGAACGGATCCCAGGTCTGGCCGGCACCGCCGACCTGGTAGTCGCCGTAGTTGGCGTACTCGCGCTTGTTGTAGCTCAGGCCTGCCATGAACTGGTGCTCGCGGCCGAACAGCTGGAACGGACCATCAACGTAGCCATCGACGCCGGTGACCTTGCGCTCGGTGTTGTAGAAGCCCGCGGATGGCGAGATGCCCGCGCCGGTGGTCTTGTCGAAGTTCGATGCGCCCGTGGTCCAGTCGTTGTAGGCCGGGTAGAACAGCTTGTCGTCAGCCTTGGTCTCATCGTGCGTGGCACCGACCTTGAACTTCCAGCCATTGCTGAAGGCGTGCTGCAGGGTGGCGAAGGCGCGTTTGCTGGTGGTGTCCCAGTAGGTCCACTTCGGGCTCGCGTTGAACGATTCGTCGTAGCCCGTGCGCGAGCCATCGGAGTACAGCATCGGGAAGCCACCCCAGGTCGCGCCATTGGCGCGCTTCTGCTGGTAGTCGTAGCCCACGCTCAGCTGGGTGTCCGGGGTCAGGTCGGCGTCGATGACGGCGTAGCCCAGCGTCTTGCGCTGGTTATAGCGGTCCATCTGGCCGTCGGTGTCCAGATAGCTGCCGATCACGCGGCCGCGCACGCTGCCGCTGGCGTTCAGTGCGCTGCCCACATCCACCGTGGTGCGGGTGCGGCCCCAGCTGCCGACGTTCACCGACACGCTGCCAGCCAGTTCGGCGCTGTCGGCGTGCTTGCGGACCAGGTTCACCGACGCGGACGGATTGCCGGCACCACTGAGCAGGCCGGTGGCACCACGCACCACTTCCACGCGGTCGTACAGCGCCAGATCCAGGCCGGAATCACCGTAGCTCCAGTTCTGCACCATCTGCGTCGGCAGGCCGTCGAACTGGTAGGCATCGATGTAGAACCCGCGCGCGTAGAACTCGGTGCGCTCGCTGTCGGACTGGGTGCTGGTCACGCCGGTGGTGTTGGCCAGCACGTCGATGATGTCGTCCAGGTTCTGATCTTCGATGCGCTGGTGGCTGATGATGCTGATCGACTGAGGGATCTCGCGCGGCGCCAGGTCGAAGCGGGTGCCGGCCGAGGTACGGAGCACCGAATAGCCTTCGGCGCGTTCGCCCTTGACCACCACCTTGTCGAGGGTGGTCGGATCGGCGGCGGTGTCGGCGAAGGCGGCCGGGGCCACGGCGCAGAGAACGGCGAGCACGGCAACGGACAGCCGTTGCGGCTGCGGGGTACGGAAGGCGGAACGGGTCATGGGGGTCCTGGACGAGCACGCGCGCTCGGCCGGCATCCAGAAGGCGAGGCGCTACGGGTAGGGGGAGGGCGGGCAGGCCGTCCTGGCGCCACCGGAAACGAAAGAAATCGTAATACGAACTATTCCTATTTACAAATAATGAACGAATCGACCCGATGATCCGGGTGTGGGCTGGGTCAGCGCAGCAGCGGGAGTGGATCGCGCGCGCCGTCGGTGCCGTAGATGCCCCAGTGCAGGTGCGGCGGCGTGCCCTTGGCATTGCCGCTGTCGCCGACGTGGCCAAGCAGGTCGCCGGCCTGGACCACCTGGCCGCGCGACAGACCCTCGGCCCAGCCCTCCAGATGCGCGTAGTAGTAGCGTTCGCGCCCGGGCCCGATCACCCACACCTGGCGGCCACCGAGGCCGCGGTCGCTGATGTCCACGACGACGCCGGCGGTGGCACTGCGCACCGGGGTACCGCGCTTGGCGAAGATGTCGATGCCGGCGTGGGAGCGGTCACGGCCGCGTGGGGCGCCGAAGGTATCGGCGATCTGGCGGGGCCGCACACCTTCCACCGGCACCGGAAGCTCGGTGGCCGGAGGCATCCGCGAGAGTGTCCACAGCAGTTTCGGTGCAGCGGCCCATGGGCTGTTCCACAGTGCCATGGCGGCAACGATCGCGATGACCAGCCACAGGCCGCGCAGCAGCCAGCGGCGCAGGCGACGGGCGGGGGAGGGCGATGTGTTCATGGTCTCCGACTGTAGCGCCGAGCCATGCTCGGCGGCTGTTGCTTTGCGGTCAAAGCGCAGTCGAGCATGGCTCCGCGCTACAGAACCGGGTCCAGTGGCACTTCGAAACTGCGCTTCAACGTTCCCAGTGCAACCGAGGTGCGGAAGCGCTCGATGTTGTCATCGCCACCGAACAGCCGCTCGGTGATCGCCTCGTACTCTTCCATCGACGCGGCCGACACCAGCAGCAGGAAATCGCCGTCGCCGGTGATCGAATAGCACTGCTGCACCGCCGGGTCGTCCTGCACGCGGTGCTTGAACGGCGCCACGCGTTCGCGCTGCTCGCTGACCACGCGCACCTCGACGATGATGGTCAGCGGTCGCCCGACCTCGGCTGCGGCGACTACCGCCACGTTGGCCGCGATCACACCGCTGTCCTGCAGGCGTTTGATGCGGCGCTGCACGGCTGGGGTGGACAGGTGCACGGCCTCGGCGATCTCGCGCTGCGGCAGGGTGTTGTCCCGCTGCAGCAGGCCGAGGATGGCGCGGTCGAAGCTGTCGAGCACGGGGGCGGTAGCCATGGTGAGCAGAAGTTGCACGAACGGGCTGTCAATTGAGCCAAGTGCTCGGCGCGGGCGCAATAGACTTTGCCCATGCAGACCTCACGACTCGCGCCGATGTTGCCGGCGCTGGCGGTGCTTGGCTCGGTCACCTCGCTGGCCATCGGCACCTCCTACGCAAAACACCTGTTCCCGCTGATCGGCGCCCAGGGCACCAGCGCGCTGCGCGTGGGCTTCTCAGCGCTGTTGCTGCTGCTGTTCTGGCGGCCGTGGCGCTGGAAGACCGGCCGCGCGGATGCGATCACCCTCCTGCGCTACGGGCTCACCCTGGGCCTGATGAACCTGCTGTTCTACATGGCCCTGCGCACGATTCCCTTCGGCATCGCGGTGGCCATCGAGTTCACCGGGCCACTGACGGTGGCGATGCTGTCATCACGGCGACCGATCGACTTCGTCTGGGTGGGCTGCGCAGTGGTGGGGTTGTTGCTGCTGCTGCCGCTGGGCGGCGGCCCGGCGCTGGATCCGGCCGGCGTGCTGTATGCGATGGGCGCAGCGGCGTGTTGGGGGCTTTACATCGTGTTCGGCAAGCGTGCCGGACACCTGCACGCCGGGCATTCGGTGTCGCTGGGGCTGCTGGCGGCTTCGCTGGTGGTGGTGCCGGTGGGCGTGGTGCATGCCGGCACCGCGCTGCTCGATCCAGAGATCCTGGCCGCCGGCCTGCTGGTGGCGCTGGTCTCAAGCGCGATCCCGATGTCGCTGGAGATGATGGCGCTCAAGCGCCTGCCAAAGGAGACCTTCGGCATCCTGATCAGCATGGAGCCGGCGGTGGCCGCGCTGTGGGCGATGCTGCTGCTGCACGAACACCTGCACGGGCTGCAGTGGCTGGCGATCGGCTGCACGGTGCTGGCTTCGGTGGGCAGCACGATGACCGCGCGGCGATTGAAGGTGCCGGTGGTCCAGGCCGGGTAGCGGCGGAGAGCGTGTGGACCAACGGTCCGCACCCACCAGAGCGGCGTGCCAACCAAGGTTGGCACCTACCAAGAGCGGTCAGCGCAGGGCGTCGGCCGGGACGTCGATCTGCATCGCCAGGGCGAGGTGATCGGAGAATGCGGCCGGTACGGCTTCCACGGTGCGGGTCTGCAGGCCACTGCTGACCAGGATGTGGTCGATGGCGCGGTCGGGGCGCCAGCTGGGGAAGGTCGGCACGATGCAGCCGGGCGGTTGCAGTCGGGTCTTCTGGTACAGCACCTGCATTTCTGGGCGTTCGGCCAGACAGTTGAAGTCGCCCATCAGCACCGCGTTGGGGTGGTCGGACAGCAGCTCGGCGATGAAGCCCAGCTGCGACATCCGCGATCCCGCGCCCAATGACAGATGGGCCACCGCCACCGCCAGGCCGTCGGCACCATCGCCGAACTTGGCCAGCAGCACGCCGCGCCCGCCGATGCGGCCGGGCAGGGCGTGGTCCTGCACTTCCACCGGTTCCAGCTTGCTCAGCAGGCCATTGGCGCTGGAGGCGACCCCGCCCATGCGCCGGTTCGGCTGGTGGCTCCAGTAGTTGAAGCCGGCGCGCTGGGCCAGGTAATGGGTCTGGTTGGTGAAGCCCGAGCGCAGGCTGCCCGGGTCGGCCTCCTGCAGGCCGACGATGTCATGTTCGCGCGCCAGGGTGGCGATCGCGTCCAGGCTGCTGCGCTTGCGACCCGCCGGCAGCGCATGTGACCAGCTGCGGGTCACATAGTCGCTGTAACGGCGGGTACTTGAGCCGGCCTGGATGTTGGCCGTCAGCAAGCGCAGGGTCCGTGTACGGGGGGAATTCACGGCCGGGAAATGCTTCTCTTGGATCAGTGAGCCTGGGCCGCACCGCGTTCGCGGGCGATCAGGTGGTCGGCGATGCGCAGCATGTCCGGGAAGCTCTTGCCCTTCACCAGGTACTTGCCGTTGACGATGATCGACGGGGTGCCGCTGATCTGGCTGCGCTGGGCGAACTGCTTGGCCGAGTTGGTCTTGGCGTTCACCGCGAAGCTGCCCATGGTGGCCGCGAACTGTTTCGGATCGACGCCGTAGGCGGCGTAGAACTTGGCGATGTCTTCCACCGAGTCACGGCCGCGCTCGCCCTTCAGGGTCTTCTGCGAGTGGATGGCGGCGTACAGCGCTTCGTGGGTCTTCTCCTGCACACCCAGGGTCTGCGCGGCGTAGAAGGCACGGGCGTAGTCATCCCAGGTGCCGCCGAACATGGCCGGCACGTAGACGAAGTTCACGTCGCTGGGCAGGCCGGCCTTCCACGGGCCGACCAGCGGCTGGAACGCGGCGCAGGCCGGGCAGACGTAGCCGAAGATCTCGGTCACTTCGATCTTGCCGGCGGCCGGCTGGAACGGCTGGCCGTTCGGGATCACCTGGTAGTCGGCACCTTCCACCGGAGCCGGGCCGGTCAGTGCGGCAGTGGTCGGGGCCGGCGCGGCGGCCGGAGTTGCTTCGGCCGGAGTCTTCTCGCCTTCAGCGGCAGCCGGCGCGGCGCCTTCGCTGCCCGCCGCCGGTGCGGCAGCCGGTTCGGTGGTCGTGGCCGGGGTTGCTGCCGGTTCGGCGGGCGCCGCGGTGGTGTTGGTGCTGCCGTCGTCGGCCTTGCAGGCGGCCAGGATCGGCAGCAGCGCTGCGAGGGCGAGGGCGTAACGGATCTTCATGGAAACGTCTCCAGCATCTGGAAAGGTGGGGCCGGCGGCAGGCGCCGGCCAAGGGGAAATGATGACACGTGGCGGCGACAACGCCGTGTCGGTGGTGGGTGTTGGTTCAGCGGCCGCGGGCGGCGCGCGCCTGCGCGATCAGCGCCGAGGCAATGCGCAGCTGGTCGTCGAAGCTGTTGCCGCGCACCAGGTACTGGCCATTGATGATGATGGCCGGGGTGCCCGGAATCTTGGTGCGCTGGGCGAACGCGCGCGCGGCCTCGACCTTCTTCTGCACGGCATCGCCGCGCAGGGCCTGGATGTAGCGGTCCGGGGTCACGCCGTAGGCCTTGTAGAAGGTGGCGAGCTCATCGGCCGAGACGTTCTGCATCGGCAGCGAACCCTGCTCGTGCAGGGCCTTGAACACGGCGGCATGGCTGCGCTTGGCCACGCCGACTTCGTCGGCGGCGTAGTAGGCCAGTGCCCAGGCATCCCAGGCACCGCCGAAGGCCGCCGGGACCGGGGTGAAGCGCACGTCGGCCGGCAGCTTGGCCGCCCAGGCTTCCAGCTGCGGTTCGAAATGGGCGCAGTGCGGGCAGGTGTAGCCGAAGACTTCGACCACCTCGATCTTGCCGGCCAGCGGCTGGAACGGGCCCGGCTGGGCGATGCGCTCGTAGTCTTTGCCCTCGACCAGCGGGGCATTGGCGGGGGTGGCGGCGCAGGCTGCCAGCGGCAGCAGCACCAGCACGGACAACAGCAGGCGGGAAATCAACCTCATCGACACGCATCTCCGTTGAAAAAAGCAACGCCGGCGCAGCCGCCGGCGTGAAGGAAACATACCGCAGCCGTGGGCCGGCGTCGCGGCCCGGGCCGACCAGTGGTGGTCAGGGGGCGGCAGCCGGTTGTGTTGGCGTGGCCGCGGCGGCCACATCGTCGGCCTTGTTGTGCAGGCCCTGCAGGTAGCTCGACAGCGCCTGCACTTCCTGCTCGCTGAGCTTCTGCGCGACCGTGGCCATGATCTGGAAGTGCGCCTTGTCGGTCTCGTTGGTCTGGCCGGCCTGGTACTCCTGCAGGCGGCGCGCGACATAGCTGGCGTGCTGGCCACCGAGATGCGGATAGGCCGGGCCGGGATTGCCGGCACCGCTGGGGCCATGGCAGGCCATGCAGGCCGGCAGGCCACGCTTGGCATCGCCGCCGCGGTACAGCTGCTGGCCGATCTCGTAGAACTTCATGCCCTTGTAGGGGCCGTCGGTGACCGCCGTGTCATCGGCGATGCCAGCGTTGGCCTTCTGCGTGGCGAAGTAGGCGCCGATATCACGCATGTCCTGCGGGGTGAGGTTCTGCACGAACGGCACCATCGCCACCGCCGCGCCGGAACTGCGCTGGCCGTTGGCGATCAGGGCCATCTGCTGGGCCACGTAGCGTTCGCTCTGGCCGGCAATGGACGGGTACATCTCCACCGTGGAATTGCCGTCGGCACCGTGGCAGGCCGCGCAGGCCGTCGCCTTGGTCTGCCCGGCCTTCGCATCGCCCCAGTGGGTCTTGCTGAAATCCACCTCCAGCGAGGCGGTGTTGATCGGCCCATTGTCGGGCAGCGGGGTCAACGTGGTCTGCGCGAACGCAGCAGCGGCAACGACGACAGCAGTGGCAAGGGCGGATACGGCAAGAACGCGAGCGTGGCGCATGCTGAAGCTCCGTATGGACCGGGCCGGGCGGTGGCGGCCGGCATCGCCCGGATTATCAACGCCGTTTCCGCGCACGGTCAACGCAGCAGTGCAGCAAAATGCCCGCAAAGGCCGCCGGCACGGGCGCGCGGCGCCGCAACATGCGATCCTAGGCACATGTCATTGCTCATCGAACGCGCCCGTTACCACCTTTCGGCCCATAACGTGCGGCAGCTGCCGCCCGACGAAGGGGCCGAAGTGGCCTTCGCCGGCCGCTCCAACGCCGGCAAGTCCAGTGCGCTCAACGCGCTGACCCGCCAGAACGCCCTGGCGCGTGTCTCCAAGACCCCCGGCCGTACCCAGCAGCTGGTGTTCTTCCAGGTCACCCCGGAGGCGCATCTGGTCGACCTGCCCGGTTACGGCTACGCCAAGGTGCCGCTGGACCTGCAGGCGCACTGGCAGGCCTTCATCGACAAGTACTTCCGCACCCGCGAGGCCCTGAAGGGGCTGGTGGTGGTGATGGACATCCGTCATCCGCTGAAGGACTACGACCGGCAGATGCTGTCCTATGCCGTGCAGCGTGGCCTGCCGGCGCATGCCCTGCTGACCAAGGCCGACAAGCTCAGCCGCAGCCAGCAGATGCAGTCCTTGCAGAAGGTGCGCAAGGAGCTGCAATCGGCCTACGGTGACAGCGTCAGCGTGCAGGTGTTCTCGGGCGAAGACCGTACCGGCGTGGACGAAGCCCGCGGCGTGATCGGCGGCTGGCTGGGGCTGGAATAAGGTATTGCCGGTCGCCCGGCTGGCAGCCGGGCGCTACCCGATCGGGTGGGTGCCGACCTTGGTCGGCACACCCTCACAACGGCGAATACTCCGCCGGGACCCACGCATAGGCCTGGCCTTCCCTGCGGACGTGGCCCAGGCCCGGGAAGGGCAGGTGCGCACCGGCCACCCACCAGCCGTTGGCGGTGGCCTGCTGCAGCAGCCCGCGACGGCTGGCGATGGCCGCCTTGCGGTCCGAATCGGCCTCGAACGCGGCCTCCGGGTGCGCGAACTGCACCGCATGGAAGTGCAGCACGTCGCCCCACACCAGCAGTGACTGGCCTTGGCTGTCGAACCGGTAGGAGACGTGGCCGGGGGTATGGCCATGGGTGTCCATCGCCACCGCGCCGCCGGGCAGGGCATCGCCGGGGGTGAACGTGCGCAGGTGGCCACTGGCCTGGTACGGTGCCACCGCGTTGCGCGCCAGCGGGAAGGCGAAGCGCACACCCTTCGGCGCGGAAGCCTCGCTGGCCGGGTTGAGCCAGTAGTCGGCATCGGCCCTGGACAGCCACACCGTGGCATTCGGGTAGGCCGGCTTGCCCTGTGCATCGAGCACCCCGCACAGGTGGTCCGGATGGGCGTGGGTCAGCAGCACCTCGTCCACCTCGGCCGGGTCCACGCCGGAGGCGCGCAGGTTGCCCAGCACCTGGCCCAGGCCGGGGCCGAAGCACTGCGCGGTGCCGGTATCGACCAGGGTCAGGTGGTTGCCCTGGCGCACCAGGAACGCGTTGATTGCGGTCTGCAGGCCCTTCTTGTCTTCGGGCACGTAGCGGCCTTCCAACAGGCGGCTGACCAGTGTCGGCGGCACGTCGACCACTTCCTGCCGGCCCAGCGCGACCACGCCGTCGAACAGGGCCGTGACCTGCAGCGCACCGACGCGCTGGTGGTAGACGCCGGGCACCTGCTGGGTGGGCGCGGGCGAGGTGGCTTCGGCCAGCGCCGCCAGTGGCAGGGCGTACAGGGCCAGCAGCAGGGCGGTGCGTAGGGGCAGATGGCGCAGGGTCATGAGGGTTCTCGGTGGATGATGGGCGGTTCCGTTGGCCTAGCGTGCCGTGACTGGCGTGCGCACGGCGCTCAAACCACTGCGTGGAATGCTCAGGGAAGGGGGTGTTGTCTGCAGGGCTGCGCCCTGCACCTGCTACGAGCCAGAGCAACGGCCGAAGCAACAGCAACAGCAACAGCGGGCTATCCGTGGGATGGCGGGGTGGGTCCGGTTGCGGGAGACGCCGTAAACCCGTCCATGGGGGCTTGGCCGCGGCTTGCTCGTGTGCGCTGTCCTGCGCACACGGCAAGACCGGGATTGGGCGTCCTGCCCAACCCGCCCGAGGTATACCTCGGGCCCATGCCGCGGACACTCCCGCAACCGGACCCACCCCGCCTTCGACAGTTTTCCTTGATCTGTCGGAACAGCACGTGGGGTCAGATCCGTTTTCCGGAGGAAAACGGATCTGACCCCAGGAATTTCATTCGATATCTGACAGATGTGTCGACACGGTCGACACCTACCAACAGCCGCGAAGATCTGTCAGAGGTGGGGCGGTGTGGGTGGGCAGGACCGATGGCGCCATGGATGGCGCCATCGAGCCCCCATGGGTGAGGGCGCGTTGCTTGCGAAGTACTGCTTCGCAGGCGCCCGAACGCACAGCCGCCAGCGGCTGGGCCGGACCGCGGAGCGGGGTTTACGGCGTGTCCTGCCCACCCACACCGCCCCGCCATCCCACGGATAGCCGCTGTTGCTGTTGCTTTGGCTGTTGCTTTGGCTGTTGCTTCGGCTCTTGCACTTGCTTCGGCGGGTGCAGGGCGCAGCCCTACCGCCCCCCCTCAAATGTCTGTGGGAGCCAGCCCGTACTGCTCGGCAAAGCGCTTGCTGAAACTGGCCGCAGAGCGGTAGCCCGCGCGTGCGGCCACGGTCTTCAGCGGCAGGTCGGTGGTGTAGAGCAGCTGCATGCCATGCGCCAGCCGGGCCTCGGTGAGCAGCTGGCGCAGGCTGGTGTCCTCGGCGGCGAGCCGACGGCGCAGGGTCGCGCCGCTCAGCGCGAACAGCGCTTCCACATCACGCGATTGCCAGTCGCGAGCAGGTTCGGCGGCGATGCGGTCGCGGATCTGTTCGCCCAGGCTCGGCGCCTGCGGCAGCAGCAGGTTGCCGTGGCCCTGCCGGCACAGGGTCAGTACCAACGAGGCCAGGGCCAGCCGCGCTTCGCTGTAACGGCCGTCCTGCAGCGATTGCCGCCACTGGCGCAGCACCGCGCCATGATCGATCAACGGCAGCCGCGCCATCGCATGACCGGCGGCGGGAAGCTCCCCGCTCCACAGCGTGCGTGCGGCCGCCAGCACTTCGGCACACAGCGGCACGATGGCGCTGAGGTAGCGGCCACTGCGTGGGTCGGGGGTGTTGACCACATCGATGCGGCAGCGCTGGGTCAGCAGCAGGATGTCGCCGGGCATGAACTCCAGCGACTGGTGCGCGGTACGCACCTGCTTGCGTCCTTCCAGCAGGATCGCGAACTGTGGTTGTGGAATCTCCACCGAGCTGGCGCCATGTTCGCGCCGAGCGGTGATGCACGCATAACCTTCGGCGCGTGCGCAGCCGGCCAGGCTGGCCATCTCGGCCAGCAGTGCGGTGGCCGGTGGCAGCATGGCGGTCATGACACGTGGGCACCGAACAGGCGACCGACGCCGGCCGCCGCGGCCATCGCCAATGCGCCCCAGAACATCACCCGGATCGCGCCGCGAACCGGCGGTGCGCCGCCGGCCCTGGCCGCCACTGCGCCGGTCAGGCACAGGCCGAGCAGGGTACTGGCCGTGGTCATCAGTGCGACCCTGTCGACCGGCGCGAGCAGGGCGGTCAGCACCGGCAGCGCCGCGCCGCAGGTGAACGCACCGGCCGAGGCCAGCGCTGCCTGCAGCGGGCGGGCGCGCAGGGTATCGGTGATGCCCAGTTCGTCGCGGGCGTGGGCACCCAGCGCATCATGGGCGGTGAGCTGTTCGGCCACCTGCCGTGCCAGCGCAGGCTCCAGGCCGCGGTGGCGGTAGATCGCGGCCAGCTCCTCCAGCTCGCTGTGCGGATTTTCGCGCAGCTCGCGCTTTTCCATTGCCAGGTCTGCGTCCTCGGTGTCGGCCTGGGTCTGTACCGAGACGTACTCGCCGGCGGCCATCGACATCGCGCCGGCCACGGTGCCGGCCACGCCGGTGGCGAGGATGGTGGTAGCGGAGGCGCCGCCGGCGGCCACGCCGACCACCAGGCCGGCCACCGAGACGATGCCATCATTGGCGCCCAGCACGGCGGCACGCAGCCAGCCGACGCGCTCGGAGCGGTGCAGTTCGGGATGTCGTGAATGGCGGCTCATGTCGTTGAGTGTACGAGGGTCAAGAGGGCGTCGGTAGGATGCTGAAACCCGTCACCGTCGCATGACGCAACGAGGTGCCACGCTATAGTGCGCCCTTGCGATGGAAGGCCGCGAGCCCCACATCCCCCGCCACCGTCCAGCGAGCCCTCCCCTTGTCGAGCCCCAGCCACGTCGCCGATACCCCCATTACCGACCGCTCGCAGCTGGTGGAGGTGATCGCCTCCGGCGAGAAGCCTCGCGCGCAGTGGCGCATCGGCACCGAGCACGAGAAGTTCGGGTTCCGCCTGGACGACCTGCGCCCGCCGACCTTCGAGGGGGAGCGCGGCATCGAAGCACTGCTCAACGGCCTGGTCCGCTTCGGCTGGGAGCCGGTACAGGAGAATGGCCGCACCATCGCCCTGCTGCGCGATGGGGCCTCGGTGACGCTGGAACCGGCCGGCCAGCTGGAGCTGTCCGGTGCGGCGCTGGAGACCATCCACCAGACCTGCGTGGAGACCGGCACCCACCTCAACGAAGTGGCGCAGGTGGCCGGCGAACTGCAGTTGGGTTTCCTCGGCATGGGCTTTCAGCCGAAGTGGAAGCGCGATGAAATGCCGTGGATGCCGAAGGGCCGCTACAAGATCATGCGCGCGTACATGCCCAAGGTCGGTTCGCTGGGCCTGGACATGATGACCCGCACCTGCACGGTGCAGGTGAACCTGGACTACGCCACCGAGGCGGACATGGTGAAGAAGTTCCGCGTGTCGCTGGCGCTGCAGCCGATCGCCACCGCGCTGTTTGCCGATTCGCCGTTCACCGAAGGCAAGCCGAACGGCTACCTGAGCTATCGCTCGCACATCTGGACCGACACCGACGTCGATCGCACCGGCATGCTCGACTTCGTGTTCGAGGACGGCTTCGGTTACGAGCGCTATGTCGATTACCTGCTCGACGTGCCGATGTATTTCTCCTACCGCGATGGCATCTACCACGATGCCAGCGGGCAGAGCTTCCGTGATTTCATGCAGGCCAGGCTGCCGGTGCTGCCGGGCGCGCTGCCGACGCTGCGCGACTGGTCGGACCACATGACCACCGCGTTCCCGGAAGTGCGCCTGAAGAAGTACCTGGAAATGCGCGGCGCTGATGGTGGCCCGTGGAGCCGCCTGTGTGCGCTGCCGGCGTTCTGGGTGGGCCTGCTGTACGACGACACTGCGCTGGATGCGGCCTGGGACCTGGTGCGTGACTTCACCCTGGCCGAGCGCCATGCGCTGCGTGACGGCGTGCCGAAGCATGCAATGAACCTGCCGTTCCGCAACGGCACCGTGCGTGACCTGGCCCGGGAAGCGGTCAGGATTTCCGTGGAAGGCCTCAAGCGCCGTGCGGCGCGCAATGCCGACGGCCAGGACGAAAGCAAGTTCCTGGACGTGCTGCAGGAGATCGTCGAATCCGGCCTGACCCCGGCCGAGCGCAAGCTGGCGCTGTTCCATGGCCGCTGGCACGGCGATGTCGATCCGGTGTTCCGCGAGTTCGCGTATTGATGATGTTGGGTGGGTGCCGACCTTGGTCGGCACGCGATGAAAAAAACCCCGGCATTGCCGGGGTTTTTCATTTTCACACCTGCCTTGGTTCAGGCCGCGTTCTTCAACGTCGCCATGTCGATCACGAAGCGGTAGCGCACATCGTTCTTCGCCATGCGCTCCCAGGCTTCGTTGACGTTCCTGATGTCGATCATCTCGACGTCGCTGACGATGCCGTGCTCGGCGCAGAAGTCCATCATTTCCTGGGTTTCGGCCATGCCACCGATCGCCGAGCCGGTCAGGTGCTTGCGGCCGAAGATCACGCTGCCGCCGGTCAGCGGCGGGTCCAGTTCGGTCAGCACGCCCACCAGGCACATGGTGGCCTCGCGCTTGAGCAGGCCCATGTACGGGTTGGTGTCATGGCCAACCGGGATGGTGTTGAGCAGGAAGTCGAAGCTGCCGGCGTGCGCCTTCATCTGCGCGGCATCGCGCGAGACCAGCACCTCATCGGCGCCCAGGCGCTTGGCGTCGGCGCCCTTTTCCGGGGTGGTGGTGATCATCACCACGTGCGCGCCGAGTGCCTTGGCGAACTTCACGCCCATGTGGCCGAGGCCACCGAGGCCGATCACGCCGACCTTCTGGCCCGGGCCGACCTTCCAATGGCGCAGCGGCGACCACGTGGTAATGCCGGCGCACAGCAGCGGTGCGGCCGCCTTCAGGTCGAGGGTATCGGAGACCTTCACCACGAAGCGCTGCTCTACCACCACGTGGTCGGAATAGCCGCCGTAGGTCGGTGCGCCGCTTTGGCGTTCACGGCCGTTGTAGGTCCAGGTCGCGCCCTCGGCACAGTACTGCTCCAGGTCGTGCTGGCAGGCGTCGCAGTGGCGGCAGGAGTCGACCATGCAACCCACGCCGGCGTGGTCGCCGACCTTGAAGCGGGTAACGTTGCTGCCGACCTCGGTGACGCGGCCGATGATCTCGTGGCCCGGCACCATCGGGTAGATCGAGCCACCCCAGTCATCGCGGGCCTGGTGCAGGTCGGAGTGGCAGATGCCGCTGTAGAGGATCTCGATGCGCACATCGTCGGGACCGACCGCACGGCGTTCGAACTCATAGGGGACCAGCGGAGCGGTATGGGAATGGGCGGCGTAACCACGGGCGAGGGACATGGGGAATCCTTGGCAGGGTTTATCGAAAGGCGCTTTACAATACGCCGCGTTCCCAATGGCAAGAAGCGTGGATATCGGCATGATTCATCAAGTGAAACTGCACAATCATGGCCACTGACAACCTTTCCCACCTGGCCGCGTTCGCGGCGGTTGCCCGCCACCGCAGCTTCCGCCGCGCCGGCGCCGAGCTGGCGCTGTCGACCTCGGCGGTGAGCTATGCGATCCGCGCGCTGGAAGAACGACTGGGCGTGGGCCTGTTCCACCGCACCACGCGCAGCGTGGCCCTGACCGAGGCCGGGCAGCGCCTGCTGGAGCGCCTTCAGCCGGCGCTGGGGCAGGTGCATGACGCGCTGGAAGAAATGAACCACTTCCGTGCCGCCCCGGCCGGCCTGCTGCGCATCAACGCCACCCGGGCGGCGGTGGCGACCCAGCTGCGGCCTCGGCTGGCGCGCTTCCTGCACGCTCACCCCGATGTACGCGTCGAGCTGACCGAAAATGATGGGCTGGTCGATATCGTCGCCGAGGGCTACGACGCGGGCGTGCGCCTGCACGAATTCGTGCCCGAGGACATGGTGGCGGTGCCGATGGGGCCGCCTCTGCGTGGGCTGATCGTCGGCTCGCCGGACTACCTGCGGCGACACCCGGCGCCGCAGCATCCGCGCGACCTGGCCGCGCATGAATGCATCCGCTTCCGCTTTGCCAGCGGGCATCTGTACAAATGGCAGTTCGAGCGTAGCGGGCAAGCGCTGGAGATCGACGTGCCGGGCCGGCTGACGTTGAGCGAGCAGGGCACCGTGGTTGGTGCAGTGCTTGATGGCATCGGCCTGGCCTACGTGCTGGAAGACACCGCGCGGCCGTATATCGGATCGGGGCAGATGGTGGCGGTACTGGAAGACTGGAGCGAGCCGTTCGCCGGGTTCGCGCTGTACTACCCGAAGCAGCGGCAGATGCCCGGAGCGCTGCGCGCGTTCGTCGACATGCTGCGGGAGTGACGTGCGGTGGTTCGCATCCACGCCGTGCGTGGATCTACTGCCGAACGACAACCTCCACGCGTTGCTTGAAGCGGATCAGTAGATCCGCGCCATGCGTGGATTGGCGCCCGCAATGCAGACGGCAATTCACTCGACCAGCGCGTCGTAGCCTTCGCCACTGAACTGGATCAGGCAGAAGCCGTGCCCGAACGGATCGGCCAGCACGGCGATACGGCCCCAGCGGCGCTCGCGCACCGGTTGCTCGAGCATCGCCCCGGCCGCGACCGCACGCATCAACGCGGCATCGATGTCTTCCACCACCCAGTCCAGGTGCAGCGGGGTCCAGTGGCGCTCGTAGTCACGCACATCGCCGTCTTCGGTGGCGGCGCTGCCAGCCTCGTTCTGCAGCAGGTAGAGCGGTGTTGGCCCACCAAGCAGTTCCACCGCGCCGGTACCGAGCCGACGACCGATGCGCAACCCGAACGCGGCCAGGTAGAACGCTTCGGCCGCGGCCAGGTCGGGCACGTCGATGTTGACGATGAAGTTGCGGGCAGTGGCGTTCATGGCAATGATTTCCAGCATCCGTTGGTTGCAGTCTAGTCCCGCCACCTGCTGCTGCCGGTTCATCTCCTGCGCGGATTCGGGCAAGCTGGGCGGCCTCCATCGACAAGGACATCCATGAGCGCGCTATCCGACATCGAACAGGCCACCGGCCAGGCCTTCCCGCCCCTGTTCAAGCAGTTGCATGCAGCGGGTCGGTTGAGCTGGGGCACTCCCCATCCGGATTGGTCTGAGGTGGTGTTCCCGACGCTGCAGGCGGATCCACCGGTGTTGCTATACGCCCAGGATTACGAGCCGTTGGAACACGACGAGCTGCTGGAGGCGTGGCAGGAGCTGACCGCCGAGGATCACTACAATCCCCTGCGCACTGACCTGCAACTGCTGCCCTTTGCGCGGACCGGCGCGGGTGACAGCTACTGCTTCTGGAGCAACGCGCCCGGTTCTGGCGAACCACCTGTGGTGATGGTGTGGCATGACGACGACCGTGCCGATGTGCTGGCCGCCAGCTACCAGGATTTCCTGTTCCGCAAGATGGTCGAAGCAGTTGCTGACTACCAGCGGCCGTATACGCTGCTGTCGCATGGCGAGCTGGCCGGCAATCTGCAGCGCTGGCTGCAGTCCCACCAGTCCTTCCTTCGCGGGGACCAGTACGCGGCGTTGCAGCAGCTGTTTGCCCGCGTTGACGATATTGAAGAAGGAAACATCAGCGAAGACGACGCACAGGCCATCGTCGTTGAAGTGATCGGCTTTGAGCGGTTGGACGAGTCGTTCGCTTACGTGCGCGAGGAGGCTTGAACCAAGGGTCGGAGCCCCACCTGTGGCGGGGATCCGACCCTGTGCGGGATCAGCCTGCGGCCGGGTAATCGAGGTAGCCTGCCTCGCAGCCCCCGTAATAGGTGCTGCGGTCCGGCGTGGCCAGCGCGACGTTGCGCTGCAGGCGCTCGACCAGATCCGGGTTGGCGATGAACGGCTGGCCGAACGCGGCCAGGTCGATGGTGCCCGCTTCGACCAGCTGCAGGGCGCGTTCGCGGGTCATGCCACCTGCCAGGATGACGGTGCCGCCGTAGGCCTGCTTGAACTGCCGCAGGAACACCTCGCCCAGTACCGACTGGCCCGCCTGCAGGTTGTCGTTGAGATGCACATAGGCCAGGCCGCGCTTGCCCAGTTCCTCGGCCAGGTACAGGTAGGTGGCCTCGTTGTCGGGGTAGAACGGCATGTCGAAGGTGAGGTTGTTCGGCGCCAGGCGCACGCCGATGCGCTGCGCACCGATGCGCTGGGCCATCGCATCGACGGTCTCCAGGATCAAGCGCGCACGATTGGGCAGCGAGCCGCCATGGCGGTCCTCGCGCTGGTTGATGAGCGGGTTGAGGAACTGTTCGAACAGGTAGCCGTTGGCGGCATGCAGTTCGATGCCATCGAAACCGGCGGCGATGGCGTTGTCGGCGCCGCGCGCGAAGTCGTCGACGATGCCGGGGATCTCTTCGGTGGCCAGCGCACGTGCCGGGGTGGGATCGGCGTGGCCGCGGCTGCCGTCGTCCAGATAGACGAACGAGGTGTTCTTCGGTGCACTGGCGACCGGCCGGGTACCGGCGCTTACCGGTTGGCCACCGTCGGGCTGCAGCGAGGAATGCGACATGCGGCCGACGTGCCAGAGCTGGGCGAAGATCGTGCCCTGTGCGGCATGCACCGCCTCGGTGACGAGCTTCCACCCGGCGACCTGCTCGGCGGACCAGATACCCGGCACATCGATGTAACCCTGGCCCTGCGGCGAAACCGGGGTGCCTTCACTGATGATCAGGCCGGCGCTGGCGCGCTGCCGGTAGTACTGCGCGGTGAGTTCATTGGCCACCGCGCCGGGGTTGCGGGCACGGGTCATCGGGGCCATCACGATGCGGTTGCGCAGGGCGGTGCCTGCCAGATCGAAGGGGCGGAACAGGGCGGCGGTCATGTCGGTCATCTCGGTGCGGGGGGAGGCGCCAGCGGCGCGATGCACACAGGATGGAGTTGACATGCAGGCGCATAAAGCGCTTCGATCTCCCTAGATGCGGGACGATTTGTCCCCAATGGAGCGCGATAGATGCTGCCGCTGGAATCATTGAATGGCCTGGTCACGTTCGTTACCACGGCCCGCTCAGGCAGCTTCACCGAGGCTGCCGACGCGCTGGGCATCTCGCGCTCGGCGGTGGGCAAGGCCATCGCCCGGCTGGAAGCGCGGCTGGGCGTGCGCCTGTTCCACCGCACCACGCGGCGCATCGCGCTGACCACCGACGGCGAAGCGTACTACGCATCGTGTGCGGCGGCGCTGGAAGAAATCTCCGCCGCCGAGGCCTGCCTGGGGTCGGCCGGCCTGCCCAGCGGACGGCTGCGCATCGACATGCCATCCTCGTTCGGGCGCCTGGTGGTGCTGCCGGTGCTGCTGCGCCTGTGCCGGCAATACCCGGACCTGCAACTGACGATGACCTTCACCGATCACTTCGTCGATCCGGTCGAAGAGGGCATCGACCTGCTGATCCGCTTCGGCGGATTGCACCAGGCCGAACATCTGGTCGCGCGCCGGCTGGGTCGCCAACGACTGGTCACCTGCGCATCGCCGGAGTACCTGCGGGCGCATGGCGTGCCGGGCAGCGTGGAGGAACTGTCGCAGCACCGCAGCATCGTTGGTTTCCGCCACGGCCAGCCGGTGGCGTGGCGGATCGGCAGGGACGATGCCGAGGGAACGTTCATCCCGAATGCGACCTACCAGCTCAACGATGGTGACGCGGTGATCGATGCGGCCATCGCTGGGCTGGGCATCTGCCAGATGCCCATTTCACTGGTGCGCCGTCATCTGGATTCCGGCGCGCTGCAATCGGTGCTGGATGCGCACATGCAGCGGCATATCGACATCCATGCGCTGTGGCCACCGACCCGCCACCTGCGGCCGAAGGTGCGCTACGTGGTGGATGAGCTGGCGCGGTTGGCGGGTGAGGGATTGTTCGACTGAGCTGGCCACGATTGAGTTCCTGCTGGCTGCTTGTATACTATCCCCCAGTATAGTTCCTGGGTGGTTCGCCATGCCGCACTCCCCCGAAGAGAAGAAGAAGGTCCTGGCCCGCGTGCGCCGCATCCGCGGCCAGTGCGATGCGCTTGACCGCGCGCTGGACGCCGGCGCCGACTGCGGGCCGGTGCTGCAGCAGATCGCCGCCATCCGTGGCGCGGTCAACGGCCTGATGTCCGAGGTGATGGAGGCCCATCTGCGCGAGGAATTCGGCCAGCCCGCTGCCTCCGACGAGCAACGCGCCGAACGCGTGCGCGACATGAGCGCGTTGATCCGCTCGTACCTGAAATAAACGACGGCGCAACATGGCGCCGCCCATCCTGTCATTGCCTGTCCCTGGAGAAGCCATCATGAAGTCCCGTGCCGCCGTCGCCTTTGGTCCCGGCCAGCCGCTGCAGATCGTCGAGATCGACGTCGCCCCGCCGAAGAAGGGCGAAGTGCTGGTGAAGATCACCCATACCGGTGTCTGCCACACCGATGCGTTCACCCTGTCCGGCGATGACCCGGAAGGCCTGTTCCCGGTGGTGCTGGGCCATGAAGGCGCCGGCATCGTGGTGGAAGTGGGCGAGGGCGTGACCAGCGTCAAGCCGGGCGACCACGTGATTCCGCTGTATACCGCCGAGTGCGGCGAGTGCCTGTTCTGCAAGAGCGGCAAGACCAACCTGTGCGTATCGGTGCGTGCCACCCAGGGCAAGGGCGTGATGCCCGACGGCACCAGCCGCTTCAGCTACAACGGCGAGCCGCTGTACCACTACATGGGCTGCTCGACCTTCAGTGAGTACACCGTCGTTGCCGAAGTCTCGCTGGCGAAGATCAACCCGGACGCCAACCCGGAACACGTCTGCCTGCTCGGCTGCGGTGTCACCACCGGCATCGGCGCGGTGCACAACACCGCCAAGGTGCAGGAAGGTGACAGCGTGGCGGTGTTCGGCTTGGGTGGCATCGGCCTGGCGGTGATCCAGGGTGCGCGCCAGGCCAAGGCCGGCCGCATCATCGCGGTGGACACCAATCCGTCCAAGTTCGAACTGGCGCGCGAATTCGGCGCCACCGACTGCATCAACCCGAAGGACTTCGACAAGCCGATCCAGCAGGTCATCGTTGAAATGACCACCTGGGGCGTGGACCACAGCTTCGAGTGCATCGGCAACGTCAACGTGATGCGTGCGGCGCTGGAATGCGCGCACCGTGGCTGGGGCCAGAGCGTGGTGATCGGCGTGGCCGGTGCCGGGCAGGAGATCTCCACCCGCCCGTTCCAGCTGGTGACCGGCCGCAAGTGGATGGGCACTGCCTTCGGTGGCGTGAAGGGCCGCAGCCAGCTGCCGGGCATGGTCGAGGACGCGATGAAGGGCGACATCGAACTGGCCCCGTTCGTCACCCACACCATGGGCCTGGACAAGATCAACGATGCCTTCGACCTGATGCATGAAGGCAGGTCGATCCGTTCGGTGGTCCATTACTGAGCCGCAGCGTGGGCTGGTTCGATGCCTTGCGCAGGCCGCGTGCGGAAGATCCGCGCGCGGCCCTGGTTGATCCGATCGAGCAGGCGTTGCGCGTGCTGGGTTGGGTCGAAGGCGTCGTGGGTCCGCCGCGCGCAGTGGACTCACCCTTCGGCATTGATGAAATGCCGTTCGAGCACTGGCTGGCGCAGGTGTTCCTGCCGCGCCTGCACGAAGCCCGCGCCGATGGCCAATGGCCACCGCGCAGTGACGTGGCGGTCGCGGCGTACCGCAACCTGGACGGCCAGCCTGGTGTCGAACCGCTGCTGCGCCTGCTGTCGCAGCTGGATGAGTTGATCAACACACGTGACGGCTGACGCCGGCACGCAGGAGAGTTCCATGGAACGTATTGAACACCGCGCCTGTTTCGGCGGTTGGCAGGATGTTTACCGCCATCGTTCGACCACGCTGGGCTGCGACATGCAGTTCGCCGTGTACCTGCCGCCGCAGGCGGAAACGCAGAAGCTGCCGGTGCTGTATTGGCTGAGCGGGCTGACCTGCACCGAGCAGAATTTCATCACCAAGGCCGGTGCGCAGCGCTATGCAGCCGAGCACGGCGTAATCATCGTCGCGCCGGATACCAGCCCGCGCGGTGATGACGTGGCCGATGCCGAGGGCTATGACCTGGGCAAGGGGGCGGGGTTCTACCTCAACGCCACCCGTGCACCGTGGGCGAAGCACTACCGCATGCATGACTATGTGGCGCAGGAACTGCCGGCGCTGATCGAGGCGAACTTCCCGGTCACCGGCGCGCGTGGCATCAGCGGCCACTCGATGGGTGGCCATGGTGCGCTGGTGATCGCGCTGCGCAACCCGGGGCGCTACCGCAGTGTGTCGGCGTTCTCGCCGATCGTCGCGCCCAGCCACGTACCGTGGGGGCAGAAGGCGTTCACGGCTTATCTGGGCGACAACCCAGCCGACTGGGCGCAGTGGGACGCGTGTGCGTTGCTGGCGACGGCCAGCGAGCGCCTGCCGTTGCTGGTCGACCAGGGCGAGGCGGACGAGTTCCTGCAGACCCAGCTGCAGCCGCAGCGCCTGCAGGAGGCCTGCGCCGCAGCCGGCCATCCGCTGACCCTGCGCCTGCAGCCGGGCTACGACCACAGCTACTATTTCATCGCCAGCTTCATCGGCGAGCACGTCGCCCACCACGCTCGCGCCCTGCACGCCTGAGGGCTTTCCGGTAGTGCCGGCCGCTGGCCGGCAATCCCAGGGGAACACAGGGCTGCGGGTTGCCGGCCAGCGGCCGGCACTACCGTGGCGGTGCACGCAGACTGTCGTTTTGCCGCAATGGATCACGCCGCCGTGGCGCGCCGGCGCGTTATGGTGCGCCCATACGGCTTTGTGGATCGGGGGATGCATGCCGGTAGTGCTGGCGCTGCTGTATGTGCTGTGCCATGGCCTGGTGCTGACCCTGTGGCCGGGCCCCGCCGGGGCGGGATCGTTCGTGTTCCTGACCGGTGCTCCCTTGCTGGCGGCGACCGCCTGCCTGTGGCGGGCGCGCCGCGACAAGGCGGCGCTCGGCTGGCGCGCCACGGCAGCGGCGCTGCTGCTGTGGGCCGGCGGCATGGCCTTCAACATGATCGACGCGCTGGGGGCTGGGCGTGCAGACATCACCCCTCGCGCCAGCCTGTTCCTGTATGTGCTCTACGGCGTCCCCCTTGTGTTCATCCTGGCCCGCGCGCGACGCGAGCGGCTGAGCATCAGCTTGATCGATGCGGCCATGGCGGCACTGTTGGGCATGCTGTTCTTCGTGCATGCGCAGTCCTTTGCTGACCGGGTCGAGAGTGACCCGCTGGCGTTGTCGAACATGCAGCGCATGTTCGACATCCAGAACCTGTGCATTGCCGGCTTTGCGGTGGTGCGCTGGCTGGCCGGCGACATCCCCGAGCGGCGCAGCTTCTTCCGGGTGCTGGCGCTGTACGCATTGGTCTATCTGCTGGTCGCCTACTACATCAACCATTACACCTCGGAAGACGCTTTCGGCGCCTACAACGATCTGCTGATCGATCTGCCGTTCCTGCTGCTGACGCTGCTGGCGCTGAGCCAGGCACCCGTACCGGTCTTCGTGCCGCATCCTCGGATGGCGCGCACGGTACAGGCGGCGGGTCCGATGATCCTGCCGTTGCTGCTGCTGGTGGTCGGCACCCTGGTGGTCGACCACGCGCGGCCTCTGGCAGTCACCGGCTTCGTGGTGGCGACGCTGGGCTTCGGCCTGCGCAGCATCCTGTTGCAGGTGGACCTGATGGAACGGCAGGCCTCACTGGACAAGCTGGCGCGGCAGGATGGCCTGACCGGGGTGGCCAACCGCCGCGAGTTCGACGCGCTGCTGTTGGCTGAGTGGAACCGCGCACGACGCAGTGGCACCGAGCTGGGCCTGCTGCTGCTGGATATCGATCACTTCAAGGCCTTCAACGATCGTCATGGCCATCCTGCCGGAGATCGCTGCCTGCAGGCCGTGGCCGCAGTCCTGAAGGCCAATGCCGGCCGCGCCGGTGACAGCGTCGCACGCTATGGCGGCGAGGAATTTGCGGTGATCGTGCCCGGGAGTGCCTTGTCGGGCGTGCTGGCGCTGGCCGAACGCCTGCGCGGGGCGGTGGAAGCGCTGCCGTTGCCGGAAGGATCGGTCAGTATCAGCATCGGCGTGGGCTACCTGCATCCGCCGGCCCTGGCCAGTGCCGATCAGTTGCTGGCGGACGCCGATGCCGGCCTGTACGCCGCCAAGCGTGCAGGCCGCAACCAGGTGGTCCTGCATGCGCACGTGCTGGACGACGAAGGCAGCGCGCACGGCAGGATGGACTGCTGAGCGCGACCAGCCCGTGGCGTGCTGACGGCGTGGTGTCGTCAAACCGCCTGATCGTGTGCTCCCAGGCCAATCCAGTTCGCCGCTGGTCGTACAGAACCAGCCTGCTGGGCGTACCGCCCGTCCAGGGACATCGCGCTGGGTAGTGCCGGCCGCTGGCCGGCATCTCCTCGGTTGCCGGCCAGCGGCCGGCACTACCATGGCGTGGCCTCAACGCACGTCGCGCAGTTCCCAGTGGTGGCCGGCCAGCAGGCGCAGGCGCTGCTTGAACACGTCACTGTCGATACGGGTGGTGGCGACCAGGTTGATGCGCAGGTCCTTCTGCTCGCCGGTCACGGTGGCGTCCGGATCGGTCACGCCCCACTGCGGTTCCACCGCATCCGGGTCGGGTTGCTTGGCCTTCCACCGTTCGAACAGCGTGCCGCTGCGCAGGGCGTCCTGCAGCTCTTCGGCGAAACCGGCGGCGCCCTGCGAATGGAAGGACAGGTCAGGGTCGTTGCCGCGGGCCTTGGACGGGTCGGGCAGGCTGATGTGGTACTGCGCAGGCATGAAGTTCTCCTTGAAGTGCGGCAAGGCTGGCACAACCGTGGTCGAATCGATGTGCAGATTCCAGCCACGGTCGGCCTTCATTCAAACCGATGTGGCCCATCGGCAAAGCCCACGGTGACCGCGCCCTTGCCGACATTGACCATGCCGGTCAGGCTCATCACCGATTCGTACACGGTCACGCCATGGCCGGCGCAGACCTCCTTCATCTGTGCATAGCCGGGCAGGCTGCGCAGCTCATCCAGCTCACCGCCGTAGCTGACGCATACCGTCGGCGTCATCAGCCCGGCACGCACGCGCTGGCTGACCACCGCGAACAGCTTCTGCACGGCACTGTCGAAGCCCCTGATCTTGGCCACCGGCCCGGTCTGGCCACGGTAGCCGTGCAGCACCGGCTTGATGTCCAGCGCGCTGCCCAGTGCGGCGCTGAGCAGGCCGACGCTGCGGTCACCCTTGTGTCGTGCACGCGCGCGCATGTAGTACAGGTCGCGGGTGATCATGTAGCCGTGCACATTGCCGGCCAGTTCTTCCAGCCGTTCGCGGATCTGCTGCACGCTGGCACCACTGTCACGCAGGCGAACCGCCTCCACTGCGGTCACGGCCTGCGCAGCGAACAGGTTCTGGGTATCGAGCACGCGCAGGGCGAACGGCGAGTTGTAGCCCGCTGCCTGCCGCACCGGCTTGTAATCGTTGAGGATGGCGAAGCTGGCCTGCAGCGCATTGTCGTGGATCGGGCTGCGGGTCTTGGTGATGGTCATGCAGAACACGTGGTCGTAATCGATCACCAGCTGCTGCAGGAACAGGTCGCGGATCTGGTTGACACTGAAGGGGATGGTCTCCGCCTCGGCACCGTGCTCGGCCACGTGTGCATGCAGGAAACTCAGCGTGGCCTGCTCATCGCGATGATCGGCCAGAACCGCTTCACCGATTCGTACGGTGATCGGCAGCAGCACGATGTTGTGCTCGGCAATGAAGTCCTGCGGCAGGTCGCAGGCCGAGTCGACGACGATTCCGATGCGCATCCGCGGCTCCCCCTCCAGGGCGGTTGTAGGTTCGGAAACGTGAAATCTATCTCAAATTCTGGCGTGGCGCGCGAGGGAAACACGCCAGGCCCTGTTCAGCGACTGCGCTGCACGGCCACCGGAAGTTCGGCCAGGCGCTGCCATTCGGGCTGCTGCAGCAGGGCGGGATCGGCCAGCACGGCGGCCATCAACGGATGGGCGTCGTTGCCCCAGAACAGTTCGTCATCGATGGCCAGGGTCGGTACGCCGAACACGCCGGCAGCAATGGCGGCCTCGGTGTTCCTCCGCAGCTGCTCCTTGACCGCGGGGGCCCCGGTGGCGCTGGCGACATCCTCGATCCCCAGCCGCGCAGCCGGTTCGCGCAGGGCCTCGGCGCTATCGGCGGCATTGCCGTCGCGCCAGATCCAGTCGAACAGCACGTCCACCGCCTGCGCGCTGGCACCGGCGGCCAGGCACAGACGCAGCGCCGACAACGGGTTGAACGGGTGGCCCGGCGGGAACCGCAGCGGTGTTCCTTCGGCCTGCGCAGTCCACAGCAGCTGGCGGTACATGAAGCGGCGCTTGGCCGGAATCTCGGCCGGCCCGAGGTTGCCCAGGTGATGCAGCACGGCACCGAAGGCGATCGGCACGGTCTGGATCTGTGCGAACTGGGGCAGCTGCTTCAGCTTCTGCCAGTGCAGGTAGGAATAGGGCGAGACGAAGTCGAAGTACCAGCGCAGGGTGGCCATGCGGGTTTCCTTGGATAACTGGAGGTCAGGGCTGCGCGTTGCGCTGCAGGTAGCGGTCGCGCAGTTCGGTCTGGCGCGAGCGCATCGGCATCGCCCGGCCGCCCAGCCAGACCTGTTCGGCATAGTGCGCCACGTCCAGCGGGTCGCCCTCCCACAGCACCAGGTCGGCACGCTTGCCCGGCTCGATGCTGCCGATCTGGTCGGCCACGCCGAACGCCTGCGCCGGCACCCGGGTCAGGCCGGCCAGGCCGTCGGCCCAGGGCAGGCCATTGGCCACGGCATTGCCGGCCAGCTGGCGCATCTTGCGGGCGTTGTGCGAGGCGTCGCCTCGCTGCACGAACGAGACCGCCACGCCGGAACGCTGCAGGCGTGCCGCATTTTCCAGCGTGGCACCGATCTGGTCGAAGCTGGCCGGCAGGTTGGACAACACATCGACGAACACCGGTACCTGTGCGGCGGCCAGCTCCGGCGCCAGCTGCCAGGCTTCGCTGCCACCGGCGATGGCGATCTTCACTTTCTCGCGGGCGGCCCAGCGCAGCAGCTGGCGCATGTCCGCCGCGCGGTCCACCTCCACCACGATGCGGCCCTGGCCGGTCAGGTAGCGGCCCAGCGTGCGGCGCCCGGCCGGGGTCAGCAGCGCATGCGGTGAGTCCGCGGCGACCTGGCCGCGCGCCTCGTCCACCATCTGCTGCAGCAGCATCCATTGCGCCGCGCGTGAATGGCCGGTCAGCTCCACTGCCGCCGACCCCAGGCGCAGGAACAGCGCGCGCGGCCCGAGGGGATCGGCGCTGCCGTCCAGCCGCATCACGCCACCCTGGCCTGCAACGAAGCCGCCACCAGTGGCCGCCCCCAGCACGGTGAAGCCGATGCCGTCCAGGCGCGCCACCGGGATCAGCACCGAGGCCGGGTTGTACGCCAGGGTGACATCGAACTCTGGGCGCAGCGGTTGTTCGCCGATCTTCAACGTACTGTCGACCGTGCTCGCTTCACCGGAGACTTCTTCGATGCCGATCTCGGTGATGCCCCCGAACAGCGCCGGTGTCAGCGGGCGACCATCGGCCTCGACCACGCGGGCCCCGGCCGGAGCGGACAGCCCGCTGCCGACTGCGCGGATGATGCCGCCCTGCACCAGCACATCGGCGTGCTGCAGGCTGCCGCGCGCGCTGGCGGTATGCACGGTGGCGTTGCGCACCAGCAGGTCCTGCGCCTGCGCAGCTGCGGAGAGGCAGGCCAGCACCATGACCGTAGCGCCGAGCCATGCCCGGCGACGCTTGTTCAACGCGCCCATCAGTGCACCTCCTGGCCAAGCTGGAAGTCGGAACGTGGCGTGGCTGCAGGTGCGCTGCGGTCGTACAGGCGGCGGCCGTCGATGAAGACCTGCTCGGCCAGCGCGTACGAGCTGAAGGGGTTGCCGTTCCACACCACCACGTCGGCCATCTTGCCGGCCTCCAGGGTGCCGGTCTGGCCTTCAATCCCCAGCGCCCTGGCGGCGTTGGCGGTCATCCAGGTGATGGCGTGTTCGGGGGGGATCTCCGGCATGCGTGCGCGGCGCGCGGCGGCGATCACCTTGGCCGCTTCCTGGTTCAGGCGCTGGATGCCTTCGGGGGAGTCGGAATGGACGATGGCGCAGCTGTTCTTCGGCCGATCGACCAGTGCGATGTTCTCCGGAATGCCGTCGAAGGCTTCCATCTTGAAGCCCCACCAGTCGGCCCACAGCGCGCCGCAGACGCCGTCGGCGGCCAGCCGGTCGGCCAGCTTGTAGGCCTCCACGCCGTGGTGGAAGGCGGCCACCTTGAAGCCGAATTCCTTGGCCAGGTCGAGCATGGTGGCCATCTCGTCGGCGCGGTAGCAATGGATATGCACGCGGATGTCGCCCTCGATCGCACCGGCCAGCGTGTCCAGCTTGAGATCGCGCTTGCCGCCGGCATCACCGGCGCTGTCGCCCTTGTCGCTGCCGAACCAGCCCTTGCGCTTGGCCGGCTTCGGTTTGTTCTTGGCGATGTAGTCGGCGGCATCGATGAAGGCGGCGCGGTAACCGGCAACGTTGCCCATCCGCGTGGCCGGAGCGACGCCCTTGCCTCCGCCGTAGACCCGCTTCGGGTTCTCGCCGCAGGCCATTTTCAGCCCCCACGGCGCGCCGGGGAACTTCATCGCCTGGTAGGTGATGGCGGGGACGTTCTTCAGGGTCACACCACGACCACCGACCAGGTTGGCCGAGCCCGGCAGCACCTGCATGCTGGTCACGCCGCCGGCCAGTGCGGTGGCGAAACCCGGGTCCTGCGGCCACACCGAGTGCTCGGCCCAGACGTTGGCGGTGACCGGCGCGGTCATCTCGTTGCCGTCGCTGTGCGCGCCGACGCCCGGGCTGGGGTACACGCCCAGGTGCGAGTGCACGTCGATCAGGCCCGGTGTGACCCACTTGCCCTGCGCATCGATGCGGGTAACACCAGCATCGGCCTGCAACTGGCGGCCGACGGCAACGATGCGGCCCTCGCGCAGCAGCACGTCGGCGTTGTCCAGGCGCTGGCCGGTGCCGGTCAGCACGGTCGCGTTCTGGATCAGCACCGGTGCATCGGGGTGTGCCTGGTAGGTGCTGGGGTAGGGATCGGCGACGAAGCGCGAGGCGCCCACCGCCGGTGCCGTGCTCAACGAAACCAGCGCCATCCCAAGAGCGGCGCGCAACACCATCGATGCCATGCAGAGATCCCCAACCCACGCGTGAATCCGCCGACGCTATCCGTCGTCGATACCACTTGCCAAGTGACCTTGGGCAGGGGCAGGGGTGGGGATTTTCCTATACAAAAATTCTGAACGAAGCATTAATTTTTTGTGACACCTGCCGCTACCAACCGGTGGGACAGCGAGCGCTGACCCGCCGTGAGGTGTGCTTTCCATTGCTCCATGACGGAGCTGCACCTGAAATATTTCAAGGAATCAAGGACGTAACTGCAGATGATTGTCTTCCCGTCGTATCGCTCCACCGCTTCCCGCCGCTCGATCCTCCCCTCACCCCTGGCCTCGGCCATTGTTGGCTCGCTGCTGATGGCCGCCGCTCTGCCGGCGCTGGCCCAGGACAGCAACGCAGACGCCTTGTCGCGTTACCAGTTCCAGCGCAGCCTGCAGGCCGCGTTTGCCGCACCGGTCCTCACCGCTTCGCCGTCGCTGGCCGTCGCCGCCGCCGATGTGGAAGTCGATCCGGAACCCATCATGGGCAAGCCGGGTGATGCCGCCAGCTGGCGCACCACCGAATTCAACAGCGACTGGGGCCTGCAGGCGATCAACGCCGATGTGGCCTACGCACGCGGCCTGACCGGCACCGGCATCCGCCTGGGCGTGTTCGACAGCGGCACCGGCCTGGACCACGACGAGTTCGCCGGCAAGGACCACCGCAGCATCCATCTGGCCGACGTGCTGGCCGATGGCAGCCTGTGCGCGCGCGAAGTGCTGAGTGGCCCGGACGCCTGCTTCGCCAGCGACGGTGACCAGGTGGCCGTGTCCTACCAGCTGCTCGACCCGGACTATGCCGATCTGCTGGAGCGCAATGGCTTCTACGAAGGCCTGAGCTACAACGTGCACGGTACCCACGTGTCGGGCACCATCGCCGCCAACCGTGATGGCAACGGCACCCACGGTGTTGCCTTCGGCGCCGACCTGAGCGTGGCCCGCCTGTTCTCCAACAGCGCCACCTACCTGTCGGTGGTGAATATCGGCGGTTCCCTGTATCTGGACGAACAGACCATCGCCGCCATCCAGGCCGACGATTCGATCTACCCGCAGCTGTATGCGCAGATGAACGAGCAGGGTGTGCGCGCCATCAACCACAGCTGGGGCCTGGCCAACGAGCCGACCACAGCGGAAGACCTGGACATGTACCAGTCGCACCCGGTGTTCGCCGCCAGTCTGGCTGCGATGGCCGAAGGTTCGCGCAGCAGCGGACTGATCCAGGTATGGGCCGCTGGCAACACCGATTCGCCCAACACTTCGCCGGAAGAAGCGCCGATTGCCGGCATGTATGCCTCGCTGCCGCGCGCCGTCGCCGACGTCGAGCCGTACTGGCTGGCCGTGGTCAACGTCAATCAGGACCTGGAGCTGAGCAACCGCTCGATGCGCTGTGGCCTGGCGGCGAACTGGTGCCTCGCCGCGCCCGGCTCGAACATCAACTCGACCGTGTACGGTCCCGATTCGGTGATCGAAGGTGATTTCTACGATGACAATGGCAACCTGGTGGTGGACATCATCAGCCAGACCCCGTCGTCCGATTACGAGGAACTGAGCGGCACGTCCATGGCCGCCCCGCACGTCACCGGCGCGCTGGGCCTGCTGTTCGAGCGCTTCCCGTACCTGGACAGCGCGCAGGTGCGCGACGTGCTGCTGACCACCGCCACCGACCTGGGTGCTGCAGGCGTGGACGATGTCTACGGCTGGGGCCTGATGAACCTGGCTGCGGCCGTCGAAGGCTACGGCTCGCTGCGCGTGGACACCGATGTGGTGATGAACCAGAAGGCCGGCGGCCTGAAGGTGTGGGAAGGTGATGCATGGGACGACTGGACCAATGACATCGGCGGCCCGGGCAAACTGACCAAGAGCGGCATCGGCTGGCTGCGCCTGAGCGGCGACAACAGCTTCAACGGCGCGGTGGTGCGCGAAGGCGTGCTGGAACTGGACGGCGTGAACACGCTGACCAGCGCCGTGGACGTGACCGGCGGAATCTTCCTGCTGAACGGCACCCTGCAGAACACAGCGCTGAACAGCCTGGGCGGCAGCAGCCGCATCACCGCCACCGGTGTGCTGGACGGCTCGGACCTGACCGTCACCGGTGGCGTGGTGTCCTTCAACGGCGTGCAGACCGGCGGCAGCACCTTCGTGGGTGAAAAGGGCACGCTGAAGGGCGTGGGCCAGCTGGGAAACACCACCGTGGCCGGCATCATCGCTCCGGGCAACTCCATCGGCACGCTCACCATCAACGGTGACTATGTGCAGACCGCCACTGGCGTGTACCAGGCCGAGGTGGCCCCGGGCAGCCGCAGCGACCAGCTGCACGTGACCGGCACCGCCACCCTGGGCGGCACCCTGGTGGCGCTGCCGGAACCGGGCACCTACTACCTGGGCGAGCAGTTCAACTTCATCCAGGCCGACGGCGGCGTGAACGGTCGGTTCGCCAGCACCGATTTCAGCGCCTTCTCGCCCTTCCTGCAGTTCGGCCTGGCCTACTCCGCCGCCGGCGCGCGCATTGAAGTGACCCGCGGCAACGCGCTGGCTACCGCGGCCACCACCGCCAACCAGTTGGCCGTGGCCACCGTGGTCGACGGTCTGGCGGTCAACCAGGGCCTGCCGCGTCCGCTGACCATGCTGTTCCCGGAACAGGTGGGCAGCGCACTGGACAGCCTCAGCGGCGAACTGCATGCCGCCACCAGCGCGGCCCTGCTGGAAGGCAGCCGCTACGTGCGTGATGCCGCGCTGGCCCGCCGTGCCGGTGCCGCTGCACCGGGTGCCGAAGGCGGCGACGCCACCGGTGTGTGGGTGCAGGCCCTGGCCGGCGGCACCACGCTGGATGGCAACACCAACACCGCCCGCACCGAAGCCAACAGCAACGGCCTGCTGGTCGGTGCCGACCGCGAGTTCGGCGGCTGGCAGGTGGGCGTGCTGGCCGGTACCGGCCGCACCGACGTGAAGCAGGGCGAAGGCCGCCGTGCGAGGTCGAAGGTGGACAACACCCACTTCGGCGCCTACGCCAGCCACAACTGGGGCGGTTTCGGCCTGCGTGGCGGCCTGGCATGGAGCGAACACGATGTGGACAGTACCCGTGAGCTGGCGTTCGCCGGTTACAGCGACACCCTGAGCGCCCGCTACGACGCGCGTACCCGCCAGGCCTTCATCGAAGCGGCCTACCGCTTCGGTGGCCGCGAGGCTGGCCTGGAGCCGTACGTGCAGGTGGCCCGCGTGGAAGTGGACACCAAGCACGTGAACGAGCGTGGCGGTGCTGCGGCCCTGCAGGGTTCGGTGGACGACGTGCGCACCACCCTGGCCACGGCCGGCGTGCGCTTCGACAAGGGCCTGAAGGCCTCGTTCCAGCAGGACAGCTGGTTGCACGTGCGCGGCGCGGTGGCGTACCGCCACGCCAGCGGCGACCGCAACCCGTCGGCCCGCCTGGGCTTTGCCACCGGCGGTGACAGCTTCGTGGTCAACGGTGCACCCATCGCCGACAGCGCGGTGGTGGCCGAACTGGGCCTCTCGGCCTGGCTGACCGCCAAGCAGCAGCTGGAACTGGGCTACAGCGGCCAGTTCGGCGACGAAAGCCGCGACCACGGTGCCAACCTGCGCTGGTCGGTGCGTTTCTAAGCCACGGGCTCCCGCAGGGAAACCAGGAGGGGCGGCCGTTGGGCCGCCCCTTCTCTTTGTGTGGCAGGGCAGGCGCAGCGTTGCCTACAATGGCGCCCCTGCAGAACCGGACCGGGCATGAAGAGCAAACAGGAAATCGTCGACAACTGGCTGCCGCGTTATACCGGCGTTCCGCTGGACCAGTTCGGCCAGCATATCCTGCTGACCAATTTCGGCGGCTACCTGCACACCTTCTCCGCGCTGACCGGCGCCCCGGTCATCGGCCTGGACCGGCCGATGGCCAGCGCCACCATCGATGGCATCACCATGATCAACTTCGGCATGGGCAGCCCCAATGCCGCGATCATCATGGACCTGCTGTCGGCGGTGATGCCCAAGGCGGTGCTGTTCCTGGGCAAGTGCGGTGGCCTGAAGCGCAAGAACCAGCTGGGTGACCTGGTGCTGCCGATCGCAGCGATCCGCGGTGAGGGCACTTCGGGCGACTACCTGCCGCCGGAAGTGCCGGCCTTGCCGGCGTTCGCGCTGCAGCGTGCGGTCTCGACCATGATCCGTGATCTCGGCCACGACTACTGGACCGGCACCGTCTACACCACCAACCGCCGGGTCTGGGAGCACGACGAGGCCTTCAAGGAGCGGCTGCGGGCGATGCGCTGCATGGCCATCGACATGGAAACCGCCACCGTGTTCGCCGCCGGTTTCGCAAACCACATTCCCAGTGGCGCGCTGCTGCTGGTCTCGGACCAGCCGATGATCCCCGACGGGGTCAAGACCGAGGCCTCCGATGCCAAGGTCAGCTCCCAGTTCGTGGAAAACCATATCCAGATCGGTATCGAGGCGCTTAAGCTTATCCGGCGCAACGGCAAGTCGGTCCGCCACCTGCGCTTCGACGAATGATGATGATGGCCTGGCGCGGCGCGCCGGCCCTGGGGAGTAGGTGATGGACGTTGCCGCGCAAGTGGTGGATTTCTGGAAAGAAGCGGGCCCTGCGAAGTGGTTCGCCCGCGACGATGCGTTCGACGCGCAGTTCCGCCAGTTGTTCCTGGATGAGCATTTCGCCGCCGCTTCGCGTGGGCGTGAACACTGGCTGGGCAGTGCCGAGGGCGCACTGGCGCTGATGCTGCTGCTGGACCAGTTCCCGCGCAACTGCTTCCGCGGTACTGCCCATTCCTATGCTACCGATGGCCTGGCCCGGCACTACGCCATGCGCGCCATCGAGGAAGGCCTGGACCTGCAGCTGGTGCCGAAGCTGCGCGCCTTCATCTACCTGCCGTTCGAGCACTCCGAGGACCCGTTGGACCAGGACCGTTCGGTGGCGATGTTCGATGTGCTGGGCGACAAGGAATACCTGCAGTACGCCGAGCTGCACCGCGACATCATCCGCCGCTTCGGCCGTTTCCCGCACCGCAACGCCGTGCTGGGGCGCATTCCCTCGCCGGAGGAACTGGACTACCTGGCCGAAGGCGGATTCGCCGGCTGAAAAAAGGGGGCGGAGGGGATTAAGTCGTTTGTGGCATAAACGACTTAATCCCCTCCGTCCCCTTTTTTTCGGGGGCCAGATCCGCTTCCCCGCAGGAAAGGGCGCTGCCCCCGCGCCGTCAATCAGTACTTCGGCACGCCGTTGTCGACGTCTTCCGACCAGGCGTTGATGCCGCCGGTCACGTTGAACACCTTGGTGAAGCCCAGGGCGCGGAACTGCTCGGCAGCCTGCGCGCTGCGGCCACCGTGGTGGCACATGAAGGCCAGTGCGGTGTCCTTCGGCAGAGCTTCCAGCGCGGCGCGGCCGTTGCCGTCGAAGGTCTTGAACGGTACGCCCACAGCGGCGATTTCACGTTCGTCGGCCGGGCGCACGTCCACCAGGGTGATGTTGCCGGCACGCACCAGGTCGTCGGCATCGCGCACGCTGATTTCCTGCACCGGCTTGGGCGCATTCGGATTGTCGATGGCCAGGCCCTTGCCGCGGATGTCGTCCACCCAGTCGATGGTGATGCCGTTGGCGCGACGGGCGCTGGCCAGGTCGAACTGCACGCGCAGGCCATTGGACTCGGCAGCGATGGCGCCTTCGTCGTGCGGGGCCAGCTGGAAGTTCGGCTGGAAGCCGGCGTCGATGGACAGCTGCAGGGCGGCGCCCGGGGCATCGGCCAGCGCGCCCTTGAGCATTTCCACGGCCGCCGGGGTGACGGTGATGCTCGGCGGGGTACGGTCCGGTGCCGGCAGCCCCAGCACGCTGCTCAGCTCGCCGCTGGCGGCCATCTGCAGCACGATGTCGCTGCCGCCGACCAGTTCGCCGTCGATGTACAGCTGCGGGATGGTCGGCCAGTCGCCATAGGCCTTGATGCCTTCACGGATTTCCTGGTCGGCCAGCACGTTGACGTGGGCGAACTCGACGCCCAGGTCCTGCAGGGCGCCCACGGCCTTGGCCGAGAAACCGCACTGCGGCATCGACGGCTGGCCCTTCATGAACAGCACGACGCGGTTGGCGTTGAGGATGGATTCGATGCGCGAACGCAGGGCAGGATCGAGGGACATGGACGTCGGGGTTCCGGGAATTCGAACCATCAATTCTACCCCTCATGGCATCATGGGGGATGAGCAACGCAGGAACATTGCATCGCATCCCGACCCGGCCCTGGCGCTGGCTGCCCTGGCTGGTGGCGTCGCAGCTGCTGGTGATCCTGGTCTGGGCCCTGGCGGGCTGGCACTGGGGGCTGCCGCTGATGGTGGCCAGCCACGCACTGTTCATGGTGCCGGTGTTCCTGCCCAACAGTCGCTTCTATGCGCCGGTGCTGAGCCGGTTGCCGGATGCCGGCAACAGCGTCTGGTTGACCATTGATGACGGTCCTGGCCCGGAAACCCGTGCCGTGCTCGACCTGCTGGACCGCCACCAGGCCCATGCCACCTTTTTCCTGGTGGGCGAGCGCGCGCTGGCGCAGCCGGAGCTGGTGCAGGAGATCCTGCACCGCGGCCACGACCTGGGCAACCACAGCCACAGCCACCCGCAGGCGCGCTTCTGGCGGCTGGGCCCGGCGGCGATGCGCGCCGAGATCGAGGGTTGCCAGCACGCGCTGCAGGCGGTAAGCGGTCGCCCGGTGCGCTGGTACCGCTCGGTGGTGGGCATGACCAATCCGTTCGTGGCGCCGGTACTGCAGCGGCTGGGCCTGGTCCGGGTCGGCTGGAGCGCGCGCGGCTTCGACGGCATCGGTTGCACGACGCAGGGGGTGCTCGACCGCCTGCTGCCGGATCTGCGCCCGGGGGCCATCGTGCTGCTGCATGAGGGGGCCGCCCACGGCCACAACCTGGCGATCATCGAGGGCGTGCTGCAGGCACTGGACGAGCGCGGGCTGAAAGCGCGGCTGCCCGTCCCGTAACGCCGGCCCTGGTGATGTAGAGCAGCCAGGCATGGGCTCGGCTCTACAAGGGGGCGCTGCTGTAGCGCCCGAGCCGATGCTCGGGCGGCGGTGTGAAGCACCGGAAAAACGTCGCAGCGCAGCTCTACAGCGCGGGGCGTTCGGCCACCAGCAACCAGCTGTTGAATGGCGTGCGCCCATGCAGGGGACGCGGCGCCGTCACCTGCAATCCGGCCTCGGCCAGTGTCGCTTGCAGCACCTGCGGGTCGGGGTAGTGGCGCGGCCGCGTGCCCATCCAGCCGACCAGCCAGGCCAACCGGTCCGCCACCCGCGTGGTGCGGTCGCGACCATCGCCGGTGGCCAGCGGCGTGCGCAGCAGCAGACGGCCGCCGGCGGCCACCCGCGCGCTGGCCGCACGCAGCAATGCCAGTTGTGGGCCCGCGTCCAGGTACTGCAGCACATCCAGCAACAGGACGTGTCCAGGCTGCGCCGGCAGTGGCGCCTGCACGTCCAGGCAGTCGAAGCGCACAGCGTGCAGCCCGGCGGCGGCACGCTGGGCACGGATGATCTTGCCGGCATCCACGTCCACGCCGAGGTAGGGGTGGGTGCCGCTGCGCTGGCGCAGCACGTGGGCGAACAGGCCCAGCCCGCACCCCAGGTCCAGCAGGGGTTGCCCGTCGTCGGGCAGATGCTGCAGCACGCCGTCATACAGCGGGTCGCTGCCGAGCTTGCCGCGGGTGTAGTAGTAGTCGCGGCGGCTGCCCCAGGCCCGTGCCGGGCGGAACGCTTCGGCGATCGCGCGGGCCTGCGGGGCGGTCAGCGGTGTGCAGGGCAGGGGCGGGCCGTTCCGTGGCGTACCATCCATCGTGTCAGTCCGTGCCACCGAGCAGGTGTGCGGCGACCGGCAGCGCGCGCGCGCTCCACAGTGCGTACATCCGCGCCGACGGGTGCAGGCCGTCTTCGGCGATCATTGCCGGGTTGTCACCCTGGTCACGGCTGATGTCGGTGATGTCGACGAAGGCCACGTCCTGCTGGGTGCTGATCACCTCGGCCGCTGCGTTGAACTCGTCGGTCTCGATCTCGATGGTGGCCAGGTCGCGGCCGCTGCCGGCACCGAACGGCGTCGCGCCCCAGTCGGGGAAGGACAGCACCAGCACACGCCCGGGGCGGCCCCCGGCAAAGCCGATCGCCCGCTGAAGCAGGGCCTGGAACTGTACGCGGTACTCGTCCAGCGGACGGCCGCGGTACTGGTTGTTGACGCCGATCAGCAGGCTGACGAAATCGAACGGACCCTGGGGTGCGGCCGCATCGATGCCGGCGTCCAGCTCGTCGGTGGTCCAGCCGGTGGTGGCGATGGTCTGAGGGTCGGCCAGCGCCACATCCTGCGCACGCAGGGCGGCGGCCAGCTGGTGCGGCCAGCGGCCTTCGACGGCAACGGCTTCTCCGACGGTGTACGAGTCGCCCAGCGCCAGGTAGGAAAGCACCACCGCTCAGGCCACCGAACGGCGCGGCTTCAGCGGCACGACCTTGGTCGCGTCCTCGGCACGCCGGGCCAGCACGCGGTCGATGCGGGCGAACACATCGCGCATCACCGAGGCTTCCGGCAACAGGGTCACGCGGAAATGATGGCGGTAGGGCACGTTGAAGCTGGAACCCGGTACCACCAGCACGCCTTCGGTGTTCATCAGGTCCAGCGCGAAGTTGTGGTCGTCAAAGCCCTTGGCAGCGGCACCGACCACGGCCGGGAACGCATACAGCGCACCGGCCGGCGCGACCAGCGACAGGTGCTCGCTGGCTTCGCAGGCGTCGATCACCGCACGGCGGGTTTCATACAGGCGGCCACCCGGGGTGCACAGTTCGGAGATGGTGTCCGGGCCGTTCACTGCGGCCTCGATGGCGTACTGGCCCGGTACATTGGCGCACAGGCGCAGCGCGCCCAGCAGGTCCAGCGCGGCGCGGAAGTCGCCCAAGCGCGCGTCGTCGCCGCTGAGGTGGGCCCAGCCCACGCGCCAGCCGCAGGCACGGTGCACCTTGCTCAGGCCGCTGAAGGTCAGGCACGGATGGTCGCCGGCCAGCGGCGCGACCGGCTGGAACACCGCATCGTCGTACAGGATCTGGTCGTAGATCTCATCGACCAGCAACAGCAGGTTGTGGCGTCGTGCGATCTCGACCACGCGCTCCAGCAGTTCACGCGGGTAGCTGGCGCCGCTGGGGTTGTTCGGGTTGATCAGCACGATGGCGCGGGTGCGTGACGACACCAGTGTCTCGATCTCGCTCGGGTCCGGCTGGAAGCCGTTTTCGGCGGCGCAGCGGTAGTACACCGGTCGGCCATCGTTGAGGATGGTGGAGGCCGACCACAGCGGGTAGTCCGGCGACGGCACCAGCACCTCATCGCCCGGATTGAGCAGTGCGCGCAGCGACAGGTCGATCAGCTCGCTGACACCGTTGCCGACGAACACGCGGTCCGGGTGTGCATCCGGTGCGCCGCGGCGGGCGTAGTAATCGGCGATGGCTTCACGCGCCACCGGCAGGCCCTGCTGGTGGGTGTACGGGTCGGTGCGGCCCATGTCGTCGGCGATCGCGCGCTGCAGGTGCTCGGGTGCGCGGAAACCGAAGTTGCCCGGGTTGCCGATGTTGAGCTTGATCAGCTTGCGGCCCTGCGCCTCCAGCTCCCGCGCTCGCCGGGCCAGTTCTCCGCGGATCTCGTAGCGCACTTCGGAAAGGCGCTCGCGGATGGCCAGGGGCTTGGGCGAAAGGGTGGACATGGGGGCTGGGCCGTCAAAAGGCATGGGGATTCCATCCTACCGGAATTGCTGCAGTGCATGGCAACGGCTCCGCGCCTGCCATTGCTGGGCTGGCCGGGGGCCGTCACAGGTAGAATGGCGGCGATGACCCAGACCCCCGATTTCATCGCCCTGCAGACCATCGGCTGGCCCTGGCCGGGCCCGGCGCAGCAGGCCGACTGGCAGGCCATGATGGCCGCGCACCCGCAGGCCCGCCCGGCGCGGGTGATCGAGCAGCACCGGACCCATTACGTGGTGGCCGATGGCCCGGATGCGGCGATCAAAGCGGAGTCACTGCCGGAATGGCAGCGCCCGCGCTTCCCCAGCCACGAGCGGCCTGCAGTGGGCGACTGGGTGCTGCTGGACGGCATCCGCATCGTTGCGCTGCTGCCGCGTCGCACCGCGATCAAGCGTGGCGCGGCGGGCGAGCACTACCACCAGCAGGTGATCGCAGCGAACATCGATACGGTGTTCATCGTTTGTGGCCTGGATGCCGACTTCAATCCGCGCCGCATCGAGCGCTACCTGCTGCTGGTCGGCGGTGGCGGCGCCGAACCGGTGGTGGTGCTGACCAAGGCCGACCAGACCGAGTACAGCGAGGATGCGCTGGCGGTGCTGGAAGAACTGGAGATGCAGGGCATCGCGTTGCATGCGATCAACGGCCTGGATGCCGACAGTGTGGCGGTGCTGCAACCGTGGCTGGGCCCGGGCCGCACGGTGGTGCTGGTGGGCTCCTCCGGTGCCGGCAAATCCACGCTGACCAACACCCTGCTCGGCGAGCAGCGGATGAAGACCAACGCGGTGCGTGCCAACGATTCGCGCGGTCGCCACACCACCACCCATCGCGCGTTGATGCCGCTTCCGACCGGCGCCTGCCTGATCGACACCCCCGGCATGCGCGAGCTGAAACCGACCGGCGAAGAAACGCTGTCCGAAGGTGGCTTCGCCGACATCGAAGCGCTGGCCACGCAGTGCCGTTTCAACGACTGCAAGCACCAGCAGGAACCGGGCTGTGCTGTCCGCGCAGCGATCGACGCTGGCGAGATCGAAGAGAGCCGGCTGCTGAACTACTTCAAGCTGAAGGAAGAAGTGGCTGCCGCTGCCGCCAAGCTGGCGGTGCGCCAGGCCGAGACCGCGCAGGAACGTGGCGGCAGGAAGGGCAAGGGCCAGCAGTTCCGCCCGGCCGGAAAGCCGCGTAGGCGCTGACAGTGCGGCCGAGCGTGGGCTCGGCTCTACAAGAGATGCATCCCGGGACACCCTGTAGCGCCCGAGCCAACGCTCGGGCGGCGGCGCGCAGCGCCGGACATGGCAGGGCGCTATAGTCCGCGCATGGAACCGACCGCGACGCTGGACCGTGAGGTGGCCCACCATGCAGCGCTCGATGCGCGCCTGGTCGAGGCCGTGGGAGGCATCCGCCTGCTGGGGCTGACCAGCTGGCCTGCCACGCTGCAGGCCCCGTTCCTGGACAGCGTGGCACGTGGCCAGCCGGTGCTGCCGAAGGTGGATTACCCACGGCTGGACTTCAGCGAAGAACGTCGCGCGCTGGCTGCGATCGCCGCTGACTGCGACGACAGCCATCCGCTGGGCCACTACGTGCGCCAGTCGGCACAGAGCTGGGACCTGGCCGCGCAGCTGCTTGAGGGGCTGGGCACTGCCGCCGTCGATACCTGTTCGGTGCAGTTGTTCGGCGCGCCCGAGCAGCCGTTGCCAGGCAATGGCCCGAGCACGCGCGAAGCGGCGCGTCACTTCATCCAGATTGCTGCCGAACTCGATCACGAACTGCTGGCGCCGGAAGAGCAGGTGCCGGTCTCGGCCATTGCCCTGCAGCTGCAGCTGCAGAATGACCTGGATGCATTCTTCGAATCGCGCATCATCCAGGTGCAGCTCGATCCAGAGCTGGTGTCCAAGGCCGCTGCCGGACCGACCCGCATCCGCCTGCGCACCAGTGCGCGCTTCAGTGCCTACGACCGCGCGCAGCTGTTCCACCACGAAGCGCTGGTGCATTCGCTGACCGCCTTGAATGGCCGCGAACAACCGGTGCTGCCCAGCCTGGCGTTGTCCTCGCCGCGGGTGACGGCCACCCAGGAAGGGCTGGCGACGTTTGCCGAGCAGATCACCGGCAGTATCGACATCGAGCGCCTCAAGCGCATCAGCCTGCGCACTGAAGCGATTGCGATGGCACGCGAAGGCGCCGACTTCATCGAGGTATTCCGCTACTTCTGCGACGCGGGGCAGAACGCCGAAGAGAGTTTCGCCTCGGCGCAGCGCGTATTCCGCGGCGTACCGCCCCGTGGTGGCCTGGCCTTCACCAAGGACACGGTGTACCTGCGCGGCCTGGTGTCGGTGCATACCTTCTTCCGCCACATGCTGGCCGAGGACCGCCTGCAGGTCTGCCGCTGGTTGTTCGCGGGCAAGATGAGCCTGGCCGATGCGATCGCGTTCGCGCCGCTGTTCGAGGCGGGGGTGCTGAAGCCACCGCGCTGGCTGCCGCACTGGGTGAGCCGGGCGAACGGCCTGGCCGGCATGCTGGCGTTCTCGCTGTTCGCCAACCGGATACGGATGGACCAGCTGGCGCCGGAATGAAAGGCGTTGGCGGGATGAAGCGCTGGCGCCTTGATTGATATCGCTGGGCGGCGGTGGGACACCCTGTCCAGGACACGCCGTAAACCCCGCTTCGCGGTCCGGCCCAGCCGCTGGCGGCTGGGCGTTCGGGCGCTTGCGAAGCAGTGCTTCGCAAGCAAAGCGCCCTCACCCATGGGGGCTCGATCGGCGCATCCATGCGCCTCACGGTCCTGGCCAGGGGGTCCCACCGCCGCCAGACAGATTCCCGCGCGGGCGGCAGCACATCACCGCACCGAAGGGATTGCGCTTGAAAATCTTGAAAAGCAAAGAGCCGGGCAATGCCCGGCCCTTTGCTTTTGCTCTTCTTTGTCCTCCGCACCGTGGCGCGGGAAACCGTCGAGCAGGGTCGGATGGGCCGGCGCAGGACCGTTGGCGCCATGGATGGCGCCATCGAGCCCCCATGGATGGGTTTACGGCGTGTCCTGCGCCGGCCCATCCGGCCCTGCCCCGCAGCGGTAATCAAGACGCCGCGGGGCAACGCTTTCGATTTAGAACTCCGCCGCCACCGTCATGAACAGCTGCCGCGGTGCGCTCGCATGGATCGCATAGCGCGTGCCCTTCGGATCGGTCGGTGCGAACGAGCTCAGCTGGCCGGCGTAGCGCTTGTTGGTCAGGTTGGTCGCATTCAACGACACCCGAACGTTGCGCAGGCCCAGGCCCGGGCCGAAGTCGTAGCCTGCACCGGCGTCGAAGGTGGTCACGCCCGGCACCGACTGGTCGTTGGTGTAGGTGTAGTAGCGCTTGCCGGTGTACTTGGCACGCAGGCTGGCGAAGAAGCCATCGCGGTTCCAGCTGATCTCGCTGGAGGCCATGCGCTGCGGCGTATCCACCGTGATCTTGCCGGCCACCGGCACGATCGCGCCGCCCGAGGTGTAGTCATCCTCGTAGGTGGTCTTGTTCCAGGACAGCGCGTTGTACCACTGCAGGCCGTCGATCGGCTTGAGGATGAAGGTCAGTTCCGCGCCGTGGCTCTTCACCGAACCGACATTGATGAAGCGCGTTACGCACTCCGGACGCGTGCCGACTTCGATGCTGGAACACGGGTTCAGCGACAGCAGGCGGTTGTCGAACTTCACGTTGTAGGCCGCGATCGAGGCCTGGTACTTCTCGCCGAAGGTACGGAAGCCGGCTTCCAGGCTCTTGGACTTCTCCGGCTCCAGGCCGGCGCTGGCTGCGAACGATTCCGGCGACACCTGCAACGGGCCACCGCTGCCGCCACCGACGAAGGCGGCGATGTTCTCGGCGTACGAGGCGAACAGTTCATTGTTGGCGTTGAGCTTGAAGCCCAGGCCCACCTGCGGCAGCACCGACTTCTTGGCGGTCAGCGTGCCCGAAGCGATGCTGGTTTCCACGCCCGGCTGGGCGGTGGCGCGCATGCGGGTGTTCGGGCTCTTGATGCCCACGTCCACGGTCAGGCGCTGGTCGAGGAAGCGCATGCGGTCCTGCACGTAGAACTGGCGCGTGCGGATGTCGAAATCCTGGTTGAACAGCAGGCGGTCCGGGTTCTTCAGGTACAGGTCGTCCAGGAACGGGCCGCTGATGTAGTAGAAGTTGCGCGACACGTTATGGTCGTTCTGCTCGTACCACAGGCCGGCCTCCAGTTCGTGGATGCCCACCGTCCACGACAGCGCGGCGGTCACACCATCGCGGTTGATCGTGTAGTTGGTGCTGCGGATCGAAATCGGCAGCATCCTGTCGGTGCCCGGGTAGGACGGCTGGCCCGGTGCCCACCAGTGGCCCTGGCCACGGTTGTCGTGGTGGTAGGCCAGCAGCTTCAGGCGACCCTGCTCGCCCAGGCGCAGGTCGGCATCGACCGAATAGAGGTTGTCGTCGCGAAGTGCACGGCTCTGGTAGTACGCATCGTCGATGCTGTTGACGCCGCCGCTGAACCTGCAGCGCGCCTTGTTGTAGGTGCCCGGCGCGCAGTACGCAGCAGCGACGGCGCGGTCCCAGTCCGGTGCGTAGATGTTCCAGTCATAGCCCAGGCCGCGGGCCAGCATGTCCTTGGACAGGTAGGCGTAGTTGGCCTGGCTGGCGCGCGAGGTCGCCACGAACGCACCGAAACGGTGGTCGCCGATATTCCACACGGCCTTGGCGTTGAACTGGCGGGTGGTCTGGTTCTGGTACGGCGCGGCCCACATGTCCTGGTCCTGGTGCACGCCGGACACATAGGCCGAGAAGCCGTTGAGGTCGCCGGTGTCCACGCGCAGGTAGCCACGGCGCTGGTTGTTGTCGCCGACGGTGACGCTGGCGCGGCCACCGAATTCAGTGGACGGGTCCATCGAGAAATACTGGATGGTGCCGCCCAGGTTGCTGGTCGAAGCCACGCCCAGCGAACCGATGCCCTGCGACAGCTCGGCACCGGCCAGGTTCTCGGCAATGATCGCGCGGGCAATGCTCAGGCCGTTGTAGTTGCCGTAGCTGTTGTCACCCAGCGGGATGCCGTCCAGCGTATAGCCGAGGCGGCTCTTGTCGAAGCCGCGCAGGCTGATGGTCTGCGATTCTTCGTTCGCGCCGAAGGCATCGTTGGACTGCACCGACACGCCCGGGAGGCGGTCGAGGATTTTCTGGCCACTGGTGCCCGGCGGCAGCACCTGCTTGTCGACGGTGGTGATGCGCTGCACCTGGCGGGTCTCGCCCTGGCCGATCACGGAGACGGTATCCAGCGTCTGCGCGCTCAGCGCGGCATCGGTGCTGGCGCCGGTATCGGCGGTGGTGGCAGCGTGGGCGCTGGCGGCGGCGGAGAGCGCGATCGCCACGGCGATCGTCAGGTGTCGGGTCTGCATGGTGGTCCGTTGCATGGGGGGTGGTCACCGGCACGCGTGCGCGGTGCATGGCCACTATGCGAACGGAACATGAAACCTTCTTTACGAAAAACCAACGAACGGTGCAGGGCACCCGCACATGTCCCGCAGCCGAATAAAAAAGGGGCCGGATTCCCCTCGCAAGCGAAGGTTCACCGGCCCCGCGCACTCCGTGGGGGAGGCGGTCCACGCGTTGCGTGGAGGAGGGCTCAACCCATGTACAGGCCACCGTTGACCGGATAGTCGGCGCCGGTCACATACGAGGCTTCATCCGAGGCCAGCCACGCGCACAGGCCGGCCACTTCCTCGGGGCGGCCGAGGCGGCGCACCGGCACCGATGCGGCCAGCCGATCCAGGACGTCCGGCGGGAAGCTGCTGATCGCCTGGCTGGCGATGTAACCCGGCGACAGCGTGTTGACGGTAACGCCGCGCGAGGCCACTTCGGCGGCCAGTGCACGGCTGAAACCGTGCATCGCGGCCTTGGCGGTGGCGTAGTTCACCTGGCCGATCTGGCCCTTGTGGGCGCTGACCGAACCGATGTTGATGATGCGGCCCCAGCCACGCGTGGCCATCCCATCGACCACCTGCTTGGTCAGGTTGAACAGCGCATTGAGGTTAGAGGCGATCACCGCATTCCAGTCTTCCACCGTCATCTGCCGGAACAGCAGGTCGCGGCTGCCGCCGGAGTTGTTGACCAGCACGTCCACTTCACCGACTTCTGCGCGGACCTTGGCGAACGCGGCGCTGGTCGAGGCCCAGTCGGTGGCGTTGCCTTCGGAGGCGATGAAGTCGAAGCCCTGTTCGCGCTGCTCGCGCAGCCAGTTGGCCTTGCGCGGCGAGTTCGGCGCGCAGCCGGCAACCACGGTGTGGCCGCTGCGGGCCAGGCTCTGGCAGATGGCAGTGCCGACACTGCCCATTCCACTGGTGACGTAAGCGATTCGAAGCGTCATTGCAGAAGGCTCCTTGGCAAAGGGTCAGGCGGCGAGGGGGTAAAGGCCGAACAGCAGGCTGCCGATCATCAGCAGCATCGAGATGGCGATGGCCCACTTCAGGGTGAACTTCTGGTGGTCGGCGAATTCGACCTTGGCCAGGCCCACCAGCAGGTAGGTGGAGGGCACCAGCGGGCTGAGCAGGTGCACCGGCTGGCCGGCCAGCGAGGCGCGCGCCATTTCCACCGGGGTGATGCCGTAGTTGCCGGCGGCCTCGGACAGGATCGGCAGCACGCCGAAGTAGAACGCGTCGTTGGACATGAAGAAGGTGAACGGCATCGACGCCACGGCGGTGATCACCGCCAGGTACGGGCCCCACGACTCCGGAATCACCGCCAGGAAGCTGTGTGACATCGCCTCGACCATGCCGGTGTTGTTGAGGATGCCGGTGAAGATGCCCGCAGCGAAGATCAGCGACACCACCGACAGCACGTTGCCGGCATGGTTGACCACGCGGCGGCGCTGCTCGGCCAGGTTCGGGTAGTTGATCACCAGGGCGATGGCGAAGCCGACCATGAACAGCACCGGCATCGGCAGCACGCCGATGATCAGCGCGGTCATCAGCGCCACGGTCAGGGCCAGGTTGACCCACAGCAGCTTCGGACGCTTGATGTCCTCGGCGTCTTCCACGGTCGGCAGCGGATTGCTGTCATCGGACACGCTGTTGTCCATCCAGCTGCCGCCCTTGGGCAGGGTCACCACGCCAAGGCGACGGCGTTCCTTCAGGCCCAGGTACCAGGCCAGCAGCAGCACGCCGGCACAGGCGATCACCATCGACGGGATCAGCGGCACGAACACATCGGCCGGGTCCACGTGCAGCGCGGTGGCCGCGCGTGCGGTCGGGCCGCCCCACGGGGTCAGGTTCATCACGCCGCCGGCCAGGATGGTCACGCAGGTCATGTTCAGCGCGTTCATGCCGAGGCGCTGGTACAGCGGCAGCATCGCCGAGACGGTGATCATGTAGGTGGTCGAACCGTCGCCATCGAGCGAGATCAGCATCGCCAGCACCGCAGTGCCAAGCACGATCTTCATCGGGTCGCCCTTGACGAAGCGCAGGATCACCCTTACCAGCGGATCGAACAGGCCGGCGTCGATCATCACCCCGAAGTAGAGGATGGCGAACATCAGCATCACGCCGGTCGGCGCGATCTTCTTGATGCCCTCCAGCATCATCTCGTCGATGCCGGCACCGAAGCCGCCGATCAGCGCGAACAGGATGGGAATGGTGATCAGGGCCACCAGCGGCGACAACCGCTTGCTCATGATCAAGTACATGAATGTAATGACCATGCCAAAGCCGAGGATGCTCAGCATCATCTGCGGACTCCTTGCGAAAACAGGATGTGGGGGAGTGGAAGGGGGCCGGGTGGTTTGCCCGGCACAGCTGGCTTAGAAGTCGTACTGCAGGCGGCCGGTGACCGCGCGCGTGCGGTCCACCGTGACTCCGGCCAGGCGGTCGCGGTTGCGGCTTTCGATCACGTTGAGCATGAAGCGCAGGTTGTCGCGCAGGTACCAGTTGCCACCCAGCGTCCAGGCTTCGGTGCTGCCACGGCGCAGGTCCGGCGCGCCATCGAGGTGCTGCGCGCCCCACATCTGGTCGTAACGCAGCGCTACTTCGAAGGCCCCAGCCTTGTGGCGGATGTCCTTGACCCGTGCGAAGCGGCCGGTCTTGCGGTCGTAGGCACGGCTTTCGCCGGTGACGAACCAGCTGAGCATGCCGTAGGCCGCCATCACGTCGCCGCGCTGGGCGCCGTCATCGAAGGTGGCGCCACTGAACTCGCCCTGCCACGACAGCGGGCCGCGCACCTGCGCGTATTCCAGCGACCACTTGTTGACGTCGGTATCGCGGCCGGCGGAGAAGTCGACCAGGGTCAGGCGGCTGTTGTCGGACAGGTGGCCGGCCGGGCGCGGACGGATGCGCAGGCCGGGCACGCCGTTGGCACCCGGGTTGTCGTAGGCCTCGCGGGCCAGCGACAGGCCCAGGTGCAGCACGTCACCGTCGCTGGGCGTGGGCGCCCAGGTGACGCGACCACCCGCCGCGCGGCCCTTCACCTGCCAGGCGTCGATGCTCTCCAGGCTGTAGAGGCTGGCCGCCCAGGTGAAATCCCCCGGATTGGCCTGCCAGGACGCACCCAGGCGGTACAGCGGCGCCAGCGTGGTGCCGGCGTTGCCGCGCTCCAGGAAGCTGCCGTAGTTGGAGCTGGTACGGTCATCCAGCGAGAAGTACTGCTTGAACTGGCCGACGGTCAGCTTGCCGGCCTCGCCGAAGCTGCGTGCCAGGTAGACATCCTTGGCCTCGACGCGGTCGCCGGAGAAGTCGGCTTCCAGCTTGTAGTCGACCACGAAGAACTTGCCGGACACGTCCAGCCAGGCGCGACGGATCTCGGTGTCGTCCTTGTTCGGGGTGCCGCGGTTGTCGTTGTCGAAGGTGGCGAAGTCCAGGTGCAGGCGGCCACCGAGGGTGGCGGTGACCGGGCGGTCGTCTTCGGCAGCGAAGGCCGGCGCCGACAGGGCAGCCAGCGCCATCATGGCGGCAGGACGCCGCCAGGCAAACGTGAATTCCACAAACCCTCCCAGGTGCGCGCCAGGCGCGCGGCAATCGTGGGCACCGGACGGTGCGCGGCCGCAGTCTGGGTCGGGCAAGCTGTCATCGTCCTGTCAGTGGTTTGTGCGGTGCAGCGTAAACGACCGCCGGGCACCGCCCTGTGCTACCCATGCGATGTATCCCGGTAGCGCCGGTCCATGACCGGCGGGCGGACCCGGCGGCATGCGGTAGCATTCGGTTCCCCTCCCACCCGTGTGCCCATGCGCCTGCTGCTGGTCGAAGACAACCCGGATCTGGCCGATGCGATCATCCGCCGGATGCGCCGCAGCGGGCACGCCGTGGACTGGCAGGCCGATGGCCTGGCCGCCGCCAGCGTGCTGCGTTACCAGAGCTTCGACCTGGTGGTGCTGGACATCGGCCTGCCCAAGCTCGATGGCCTGCGCGTGCTGGCCGGCATGCGCGAGCGCGGTGACAGCACGCCGGTGCTGATGCTGACCGCGCGCGATGGCATCGAGGATCGCGTGCAGGCGCTGGATGTCGGTGCCGACGATTATCTGGGCAAGCCGTTCGATTTCCGCGAGTTCGAAGCGCGCTGCCGCGTGCTGCTGCGGCGTGCGCGTGGCCAGGCCAGCGAAGTGGTGCAGATCGGCGGCTTCCAGTTCGACAACGCTGCGCACCGGGTCAGCCTCGACGGCGAACCGATCGAACTGCCCAACCGCGAGTACCGCCTGCTGGAGATCCTGGTCGGGCGCCTCGGCCAAGTGGTCGGCAAGGATGAGATCGGCAACGGCCTGTTCGGTTTCGATGACGAAGCGGGCCCGAATGCCATCGAGTTGTATGTTGGTCGCCTGAGAAAGAAGCTGGCGGGCGCACCGCTGCGCATCACCACGGTGCGCGGTGTCGGCTATCTGCTGGAGGCCAGCGATACCCATGCCGACGCCGATGGCTGACGCGCGCGCTGCGACTGCGGCGCCGGGTTCGCTGCGGCGCACGCTGCTGCTCTATCTCGGCGTGCTGCTGGCGGTGTTCGCGGTGGCCCTGCTGTTCGCCGCACGCGATTACGGCCAGCGTGCCGCCAACCGTTCCTACGATCACCTGCTGGTGTCCTCGGCACTGTCCATCGCCGATTCGGTGGCGCTGGTCGATGGGCAGTGGCAGGTCGATCTGCCGTATGCGGCGCTGGACCTGTTGGCGATGGCGCCGGAGGACCGCGTGTTCTATCGCGTGGCCGACAGCCGCGGCACGCTGATCACCGGCTACGATGACCTGCCGGCAGCGCCGCGCCGGCCCGGTACCCAGCCGCAGCTGTTCGATGCCACCTACAGCGGCGAGACCGTGCGCTTCGTGGTGGTCGGCCGCAGCTTCGCCGCTGCCTCGGCGCAGGGCGAGGTGCAGGTCCAGGTCGGCCAGACCCGGCGTGCGCGTGAAGCGGTCGCGCAGGACATGGTCAATCGCGCGTTGCTGGCGATCGGCGTGCTGTCCGGGCTGCTGCTGGCACTGGTGGCGTTCGGCGTGCATCGCGCATTCCGGCCGCTGGTGCGGGTGGAGCGCGAGCTGTCGCGACGGGAGCCGTCCGACCTGAAGCCGCTGGATGCCCGCGTTCCGCGCGAGATGGACCAGATGGTGGCGGCGCTGAACCGCTTCATGGAACGCCTGTCCAGCAGCAACGAGACACTGCGCGCGTTCATGGCCGAGGCTGCGCATCAGATGCGCACGCCGCTGGCGGCATTGCGCGCACAGGCACAGCTGGCGCTGGATGATGACGATCCGGAGGACATGCGGCGCAGCCTGCAGGCGATCGAGCGCAACGCCACCCATATGAGCCGGCTGCTGAACCAGCTGCTCAGCGATGCCAGCGTGATCCATCGTTCGCATCTGCAGCGCTTTGCAGCGGTGGACCTGGCCGAGACCGTGCACCAGGCCCTGCATGAAGCGCTGCCGCAGGCCGGTCCGGCGCCGCGCGTGCAGTTGGCGATGACCGCCGAACCGGCATTGGTGCACGGCGATGCGCTGCTGCTGCGCGAGGCGATCAAGAACCTGGTCGACAACGCACTGAAGTACGGCGGTGACGGCGACTTGCAGATTGCCCTTACCGTGGAAGGCGAGCAGGCCGTGCTGACCATCGCCGACCACGGCGCGGGCATCGCCCCGGCCGATGCCGAGCGCGTATTCGAGCGTTTCGCCCGTGGCGAAGGCGCGCCCTCCGGTGGTGCCGGGCTGGGCCTGGCCATCGTCAAGCGCGTGGTCGACAGCCATGGCGGCCGCATTGACCTGAGCAACCGCCCGCAGGGCGGGCTGGTCGCCACCATCCGCCTGCCCCGGAGCAGTCCATGATCCGCTTGTTCGCCACGACTGTTGCGCTGCTGCTGGCCCTGCCGGTGTTGGCCGCGCCCGGCGATGTGCGCCGTTTTCCCGCACAGGGAGCGGCCACCGCTCAGCTGCGCATCCACGGCACCACCGACATCGAAGTGTTCGCGGTGGTCATCGCCGACTACCAGCGCCTGCACCCCGGCACCGAGGTGGTGTACGAGGACATCATCACCCAGGACCTGTACGCGCGCTACCTGCACGACCGTGCCGGGCCGGCATCGCCGGACCTGCTGATCTCCAGCGGCATGGACCTGCAGACCAAGCTGGTCAACGATGGCCATGCGCTGCCGCATCGCTCGGCGCAGACCGCGGCGCTGCCGGCGTGGGCGCAATGGCGCAGCGAGGCGTTCGGCATCAGCTACGAGCCGGTGGTGATGGTCTACAACACCCGCGCACTGCCGGCGGCTAATGTGCCGCACACGCGCCGCCAGCTGCTGGACCGGCTGCGTGCTGAAGGTGCACCCCTGCGCGGCAGGGTCGGCACCTATGACATCGAGCGCAGCAGCGTCGGCTACCTGTTGGCGACCCAGGACGCGCAGCGCGGCAGCATTGCCGGCGCGCTGCTGGGCGCGCTCGGCGACAACGACGTGGTGCGCGAGGAGCGCACCGGCGTGCTGCTGGACCAGGTGGCCAGTGGCCAGCTGTCGCTGGTCTACAACGTGCTTGGCTCCTACGCGCAGGCGCGCGTTGATGCCGGCGCGCCGCTGGGCATTGTGGAGCCCGAGGACTACACGCTGGTGGTGCTGCGTACCGCAGTGATCCCGCGTACCGGCCCACACCCGGAAGAAGCCCGGCGCTTCCTTGACTACCTGCTGTCGCCACGCGGCCAGCAGGTGCTGTCGCGCGAGGCACGGCTGATGCCGATCGTGACCGGCAGCGCGCGCGGCGATGATGCGCCGGGCCGCAGCCGCCGCCCGATCCAGCTGGGTCCGGGCCTGCTGGTGTATCTGGACGCGCTCAAGCGTCGCCAGTTTCTCGATGCCTGGCGCAGCAGCGTCGAGCCGGCCGGGCGCTGAGGCGGCGACCTGCCCGTACAATGGCGGTATGAGCGAATACACCATCCTGATCGCCGATGACCACCCGCTGCTGCGTTCGGCGGTGGTGCAGTCCTTGCGGCAGAGCCTGCCGTTGGCACAGGTGCGCGAGGTTGCGAGCGCCGAGGCATTGGCCGAGACGCTCGACGCGCAGCCGGACGTGGACCTGGTGCTGCTCGACCTGACCATGCCTGGCGCGCACGGCTTTTCCGCGCTGCTGCACGTGCGTGGCTCGCATCCCGACATTCCGGTGGTGATCCTATCGTCCAACGACCATCCGCGGGTGATCCGCCGTGCCCAGCAGTTCGGCGCGGCCGGCTTCATCCCGAAGTCGGCCCCGGCCGAGACCATCGGCGAGGCCGTGCAGGCGGTGCTCGATGGTGGCCTGTGGTTCCCGGCGATGGCCGCCGAGCGTTCTGAGGCCGATGCACTGCTGGCCAGCCGCCTGGCGCAGCTGACCCCGCAGCAGTTCCGCGTGCTGCTGTGCCTAGCCGATGGCCTGCTCAACAAGCAGATCGCCTACGAGCTGGGCCTGGCCGAGAACACGGTGAAGGTGCACGTCACTGCCATCCTGAAGAAGCTCGAATGCCATAGCCGCACGCAGGCGGCGGTGCTGGTGAAGGCGCTGGAACCGGAAGGCGACCCGCGGGCAGGGATGGACGGCTGACCTGGGCAGGGCACTTGGCTCTCGGTGAGAGCATTCTGAGCTGCTCGAATCAACTGCGCCAACGCGAAAATGGAGTCTGGCCCGTCAGTTGCCGCTGATCGAACTTATCTGCGGGTCGATCGAAAAGATGAACCTGTTCTCGTATCCCATCCAGGAATGCTCAGACGCTTCGGCATAGCTGTAAGTGGGAGAGGATGCATCTGACGCAAACCTGTGACCCCACGCCTCATGATCCGCGCTGCTTCGGGTCCGGGCGATACCGATGCAGATGCTCAGGCCACACGAAAAGCGTTCAAGTACACCTTCTTGACCGATTGCACGTTCAAGTGATGATCGATAGTGCCGGGTCAGGTCCTGCGCCTCGGGGCTGGAAGCTGCATCCTGCGTCATGCGGTTGATCGCATCCGACATGTTTCTGCTTGACTGCAGGAGGCCCTCGGCGGCCAGGATCGAGATGCCGTCCTTGAACATGAGTGCGGATTCTGACCGAAGAAGCGCGAGCGAAGACGCTGCGCGATGCGTGGCCGCTGTCGGAATGCCGGGGTTCGGCGAGGCGTCCGCATTCGATATGGCTGGAGGAGCCTGTGCTTCTGTCGCGGCCCTCCTGAGGCTGACGTCCGTATCTGGTGTGCTGTCAGCCATGCATCCCGCGCAGCACAGGCAGAAGAGCATTGCTGTGATTCGATGGAGGTATCGGAGGGGGGCGATGGATAGGTGATGGCAGGGCATGCTGGATCCTTGGCCGTAGGCTGTGGCTGTCTTCAGTACGATCTGCCGATCAGCCGAACGTTGAAATCTACTGATCCTCAGCAGCGCCGGTCAGTCAGGAGACTGCTCTCTCCCCACTCGGATTTTCTCCATGCCCTACGCAATGACGCGGCGCATCCATTTCCTCCTTGCCCATGGCTGTCGCGCGAAGAGGTTTGGGAATTCGGTACGGAATCAACGAGGAGCAAAGCCAGCGTGCGCCGGCAACGCGACGCCCGCGTGGCCGAGCCGTCCTAGCCCCGATGCCGCAACAGCATCTGCGTCATCAATGCCCGCAACGCGGGCGGCCGCACCGGCTTGAGCAGGAAGCCCCAGCCGTTCTCGGCAGCATGCGCTTTCAGTGCCTCATCACGCTCGGCGGTCACCAGGATCACCGGCGGCCGCGCCTTCCACAGCGTGCACAGCGCTTCATACAGGTCCGGTCCGTGCCATTGCCCCATGCGCACGTCCAGCAGCAGCAACTGCGGCACGTTCAATGCACTGGCGATTTCCAGAGCACCCTGCGGACCGTCGGCAAGTTCCACCTGGCAACCCCAGCGCTCCAGCAGCGCACGGGTCGCCGCACAGACGTGGGGATCATCGTCGATGCTCCACACCCGGCACTTTCGCAGTGGGCTGTCGTCGGAGGGTTCGCTCGCGATGACCGGCGCTGCGGCAGGTGCGATCACATCGTCGGCGCGCCCGAGTGCTACGCTCACGGCGAAGACGCTGCCCTTGCCCAGTGTAGAGCGCAGGCTGATGCGGTGGCCGAGCAGGCGGCCGATGCGTTCGACGATGGCCAGGCCCAGGCCGGCGCCACGTTCCTGTTCCACGCCGTCGTTCAGCCGGCGGAACTCCTCGAAAATCTCACCCTGCAGGCTTTCCGGAATGCCCGGGCCCTGGTCATGCACTTCGATGCGCAGTTGATCGCCTGCACGCCGGCAGCCGATCATCACGCGCCCACGTGGGGTGTAGCGCAACGCGTTGGACAGGAAGTTCTGCAGGATCCGCCGCAGCAGGGCTTCGTCGCTGACCACCACTGCGCGGGTATCCACCCAGTCAAGCTGCAGGCCACGGCTCTGGGCGGCGATGCCGAACTCGCGCGCCAGGGTCTCCAGCAGCGGAGAAAGTGCAAACGTGCGCACGCGGACCTGCAGCGATCCTGATTCCAGGCGCGAGATATCCAGCAGGCTGTTGAGGATCGCGTCCTGCGCCGCCAGCGCGGCATCGATATGATCGGCAGTCTGCTGCTGCGCCGGGTCGCCCAGCTTGCCGCGCAGCACCGAGACGAACATGCGCGCAGCGTTGAGCGGCTGCAGCAGGTCGTGCACCGCCGAGGCGACGAAGCGGGTCTTGTAGCGGTTGGCCTGCTCGGCCTCGCGCCGCGCCTCGTCCAGGTCACGGGTGCGTTCGGCGATGCGGTGTTCCAGCGCATCGGCCAGCGAGCGCAGTTCGCGCGCGGCATTCTTGTAGCTGGTGATGTCGGCGTAGCTGGTGACGAAGCCGCCATCAGGCAGGGGATTGCCGCGGATCTCCAGCACCGTGCCGTCGTCCTTTTCGCTCTCGCGCATGTGCGGGCGGCCACTGCGCAGGTGGTTCAGGCGGCGCTCGATGGCCTCGTCCACCGGGCCGGGACCGAGCAGGCCACGACGGGCATTGAAACGGAATAGTTCCTCGATCGGCCGGCCCACGCGCACCAGGTCTGCCGGGAACCGGAACAGTTCCAGATAGCGCGAATTCCACGCGACCAGGCGCAGGTCGCGGTCGATCACCACCACACCCTGCGGCAGGTGTTCGAGGCTGCGGCTGAGACCACTGTCGGCGTCGGTGGCGGCCTGCAGCAGGCCATCCTGTGCGGTGCGCAGCTCCTGTGCGTGCTGCTTGAGCAGGGTTTCCAGTTCGCGGCGGCTGCGCAGGCGATGCTTGGCCAGGCGCCTGCGCTGCTGCACGAACAGCACCAGGAAGCCCAAGGCCAGCCACGCGGCACCGCCGGTCAGGGCGGCCGCGCGACCGGCAGCAGTAGCGGCGCCGGCGTCGTGCAGCAGGTGCAGGTTCCAGCCCTCGGCGGGCAGCGCCAGGCTTTGCCACAGCATCGGCTGCGGCAGCGCAGGATCCAGCAGCCGCACCATGCGGCCGCCATCGGACAGCACGTCTTCGGTACGTGCACGCAAGGGCTGCAGGGCACGGTCGGCGTACTGACGTGCATCGAGCATTTCGCGGCGCTCACCGGCACGCAGCGGACGCAGCAGCCGGTAGCGCCAGCTGTCCCGGTTGGCCAGGAACACGACGTCATGGTCGTCGCTGGCCAGCACCACGTCCGGGCTGCTCAACCATTCCTGTTCCAGCGCGGACAGCTCGACCTTGATCACCACCACGCCGAGCCGCTTGCCGTCATCCTCGATGGCCTGCGAAAGATAATAGCCGGGCACGCCGGTAGTCATGCCGATGCCGTAGAAGCGGCCACGGCCCTGCGCCAGCGCCTGGCGGTAGTAGGGGCGGTAGCTGTAGTTCTCGCCGACGTTGCTGGTCGGTTGGTCCCAGTTGCTGGCCGCCACCGCCACACCATCGTGGCCGACCAGGGTCAGGGTCGAGGCCCGGGTGACTTCATTGGCACGTTGCAGCTTCAGGTTCAGTCGCTGCCGTTCGCCGGGCGAGGGCGGCACACGCAGTGCGTGCAGCAGATCCGGATCCAGTGCCATGACCTGCGGCAAGGTGCCGAAGCGGTCGATGCGCTGTTGCAGGCCCTGGCCATACAGCTGCAGCTGGCGTTGCACCTGGCTGCTTTCGTCGCCGAGCGCGCGCCGCCAGGCGTAATGGCCAGCGGCGACCGCGCACAGCACGGTGCCACCGACCATCACCAGGATCGTCAGCAACAGCATCCGGTGGCGGCTGAGCCAGTACATGGCGGCAGTCTACGCAGGGCCGGCGGGCGTGGCGTGCACGCCCGCCGGGGTCTGACGTGGAAGGGGTCAGAAGTGCATCTGCGCGCGCAGTTCGAAGATCTCCGGCGTGCTGTGCACGCCACGACGGCTGGCGTCGACCTTCACGTAGTTGGCCTGGAACTTGAAGTGGCTGGTCAGGTACCAGTTCGCACCCAACGTCAGGTCGTGCTGGCGGCCACCCAGGATGTCACCATCGTCGAGGTCCAGGCGGCTGTAACGCGCCACCAGTTCGACCGCACCGTAGTTGTGCGCCGGCTTGATGTTGGCCACCGCGCCGGTGTTGTACGGCCGCGATTCGCCGGTCAGCACCCAGCTGGCCATCGCGTACTGGCCGCTGCCGGTGAAGTCGGGCTTGCCGTCATGGCGGGTGACCGTGGCGCGCAGCGCTTCGGCCTGCAGCGAGAACGGGCCGCGGATCCAGATGCCTTCCAGGCCGGTGCGGCGGATCTGGTCGGCGGTGACCAGCGCGCCGGAATCGACGTAGCGGATGTCGGTCAGGCCGGCTTCCGGGCGCGCGCGCAGGCGGGCGCTGGCCTCGTGGTGCACGTCGCGGCCATCGCTGTAGCCGCGTGGGTTCTCCTGCGAGTAGGCCAGGCCCAGGTGGATAACGTCACCCGGTGCCTTCACCGGCGTCCACACCGCACGCACCGCCTGGGTGGTGCCGGGGTTGTCGCCCTGCAGGTCCTTGCCGCCATAGGCGCCTGCCTGCAGCAGGTACTGCGGGCGCTCCAGCACCCATTCCACACCGGTACGGCGGCCTTCGTAGAAGGCCTGCACCGGCAGCGAGGTTTCCAGGAAGCTGCCGGCACGCGAAGAGGTGTTCGCATCCAGGCCGACCGGGGTCTTCATGTAGCCGAAGCGGAAGCGGCCGACGTCACGGCCGAAGAAGGCCTTGCTCTCGAAGCGCACGAACACGTCCAGCCAGGTATCGGCCTGGAAGTCGTAGTAGACCATCGCGTCGTACACGCCCTTCTTCTTCAGCGTCGCACCGAATTCCTTGCGGCGCACGGCGTCGTCGTCCTCGAGGCCACTGGCCGAGGAAAAGTCGTTGTAGTCGTAGGCGATGTTGGCGGTAGCGGCCAACTCGGTGCCGTCACCGAAGGTGTACTTGGTCGGCCAGTTGTCGAAATCCGCAGCCGAAGCGAAGGCGGGTAGGGCGGCCAGCGACAGGGCCAGCAAGGTGGGATTCGGGCGCATGTTGGGTGCGGCTCTCTCAGATTGCGTGTGGACAGGACATCAACGGCCGCAGGGGCCGAAACTTTCGCAGGGACATGCCCAGCCGTTCAGCCCGGGCCACCGGCCTTCCCGTTTCTGGGCGGTGCGGCGCCAGTGTAGGCACCTGTGCCACCTGAACCGGGGGGCTAGTACCAATAGGTTATCTGCGCCGGCGTGCCTGGCGCGTACAAAGGCGTCCATTGGTCGCACCCCCTGTGCGTGCAGTACAGGGCCTGCGGTCAGTTTCCACGGTAACGGCTCCCGTGCAGTCCCGGGGCCGTACGTGCCTGAAAACGCCCCTTCCGGAGTCCGCCATGCACATCCCGACCGCAGCACCGGTGCCTGCAAAGCCGTTGCCGATCTATCGCCAGCTGTACTTCCAGGTGATCGTGGCGATCGTCCTGGGTGCCATCCTCGGCCACTACGAACCGCTGGTCGGCGAGAAGATGAAGCCGCTCGGCGATGCCTTCATCAACCTGGTGAAGATGATCATCGCGCCGGTGATCTTCCTCACCATCGTCACCGGCATCGCCAGCATGACCCACCTGCGCACGGTGGGCCGGGTGTTCGCCAAGGCAATGGCGTACTTCCTGTTCTTCTCCACGCTGGCGCTGATTGTCGGCATGATCGTGGCGCACGTGGTGCAGCCCGGCGCGGGCATGAACATCAACCCGGCCGAGCTGGACCAGACCGCAGTGCACAGCTACGTCGAGAAGTCGCATGACCTGACCCTGGTCGGCTTCCTGATGGACATCATCCCGAAGACGCTGCTCAGCGCTTTTGTCGATGGCAACATCCTGCAGGTGCTGTTCGTGGCCGTGCTGTTCGGCATCGCGCTGGCGATGGTGGGCGACAAGGGCAAGCCGGTGCTGAACTTCCTGGAGGCGCTGGTCGCCCCGGTGTTCAAGCTGGTGCACATCCTGATGAAGGCTGCCCCGATCGGTGCCTTCGGTGCGATCGCCTTCACCATCGGCAAGTACGGCGTCGGCTCGCTGATCAACCTGGCCTGGCTGGTGGGCTCGTTCTACCTCACCGCGTTCCTGTTCGTGGCGGTGATCCTCGGTGTGGTCTGCCGCCTGTGCGGCTTCTCGGTGTTCAAGCTGGCGCGCTACCTGAAGGCCGAACTGCTGCTGGTGCTTGGCACCTCCTCGTCGGAGTCGGCGCTGCCGTCGCTGATGGAGAAGATGGAACGCGCCGGCTGCAGCAAGTCGGTGGTGGGCCTGGTGGTCCCGACCGGCTACTCGTTCAACCTGGACGGCACCAACATCTACATGACCCTGGCGGCACTGTTCATCGCCCAGGCCACCAACACCGAACTGACCCTGGGCCACCAGATCGCCCTGCTGCTGGTCGCCATGCTCAGCTCCAAGGGCGCGGCCGGTGTCACCGGCGCCGGTTTCATCACCCTGGCCGCCACCCTGGCCGTGGTGCCGGAGGTGCCGGTGGCTGGCATGGCGCTGATCCTGGGCGTGGACCGGTTCATGAGCGAATGCCGCTCGCTGACCAATTTCATCGGCAATGCGGTGGCCACCGTGGTGGTCTCGCGCTGGGAAGGCGCGCTGGACCGCAACCGCCTGCAGCTGGCGCTGGATGGCCGTGAGAGCGAACTGCCGCCGCCGGTCGATGCGCTGCCCGAGGCGCTGCCGGCCAAGGGCTGATCCAGGTGTGTGGTACCGCGGGGCCGATCACGTCAGTGGTACGGCCCCGCGGCGTTTCAGGGCGTCCCATGGCTGTCATGGGCAGCGCCGAAGCTGGTATCGCGGTACCGTCGCATACGGCACGGAATTGTGCGGTCGCAGCATGCTTGCGACAGGATAGCGACAGGTCCGGACGCTCCAACGGGGGTATCATCCCCTGTCCCTTCTGCCCATTCATGTAACCCACATCGATGTCCAACGAAGATTTCAAACAGGCCGCCCTCGATTACCACCGGATGTCCCCGCCGGGAAAGATCAAGGTTTCCGCTACCAAGCCCATGCTGACCCAGCGCGACCTGTCGCTGGCGTATTCGCCGGGCGTGGCGTACGCCTGTGAAGCGATCAAGGCCGACCCGCAGCAGGCCAGCGAGCTGACCGCCCGCGGCAACCTGGTGGCGGTGATCTCCAACGGCACCGCGGTGCTGGGCCTGGGCAACATCGGCGCGCTGGCCGGCAAGCCGGTGATGGAGGGCAAGGGCGTGCTGTTCCAGAAGTTCGCCGGCATCGATGTGTTCGACATCGAAGTGGATGAGACCGACCCGGACAAGCTGGTCGACATCATCGCCTCGCTGGAACCGACCTTCGGCGGCATCAACCTGGAGGACATCAAGGCGCCGGAATGCTTCGTGGTCGAGCGCAAGCTGCGCGAGCGCATGAAGATCCCGGTGTTCCATGACGACCAGCACGGCACGGCGATCATCGTCGGCGCGGCCGTGCTCAACGCGATGGCGATCACCGGCAAGAAGATCGAGGAAGTGAAGCTGGCGACCACGGGCATGGGCGCGGCCGGCATTTCCTGCGTGAACATGCTGGTGCAGCTGGGCCTGAAGCCGGAGAACATCCTGGCCTTCGATCGCGAGGGCGTGATCCACACCGGTCGTACCGACCTGGACCCGGAAAAGCAGCGCTATGCGCGTGACACCGACAAGCGCACCCTGGCCGAGATCGTCGACGGCGCGGACATTTTCCTGGGCCTGTCGGCACCGGGCATCCTGACCGCCGACATGGTCAAGACCATGGCGCCGGATCCGGTGATCTTCGCGCTGGCCAACCCGACCCCGGAAATCATGCCGGAGGTGGCGCGCGCTGCGCGTCCGGACGCGATCATCGGCACCGGCCGTTCGGACTACCCGAACCAGGTCAACAACGTGCTGTGCTTCCCGTACCTGTTCCGTGGTGCGCTGGACGTGGGCGCCACCGCGATCAACGAGGAAATGAAGATCGCCTGCGTGCGTGCCATTGCTGCACTGGCACGCCGTGCAGCCACCGACATGGGTTCGGCCTACGGCGGCGAGACCCCGAGCTTCGGCCGTGAATACCTGATCCCGCGCCCGTTCGACCGCCGCCTGCTGGTGGAACTGTCGGCCGCCGTGGCCCAGGCCGCGATGGATTCGGGCGTGGCCTCGCGCCCGATCGAGGACATGGGCGCCTACCGCGACAAGCTGGCCCAGTTCGTCTACCGCACCAGCCTGATGATGAAGCCGGTGTACGACCGCGCGCGCAGCGACAAGCAGCGCGTGGTGTACGCCGAGGGCGAAGAGGAAGTGGTGCTGCAGGCGGTGCAGAACGTGGTCGATGACGGCCTGGCGCATCCGATCCTGATCGGCCGCCCGGAAGTGATCGAGTCGCGCATCGAGCGCCTCGGCCTGCGCCTGAAGATCGGCGAGAACGTTGAAGTCACCAACATCAACGATGACCCGCGCTTCAACGAATACTGGCAGTACTACCACGGCCTGACCGGCCGTCGTGGCGTGACCGTGGCCGCGGCGAAGAACCTGATGCGTTCGCGCCCGACCCTGATCGCAGCGGTGATGGTGGCCCGTGGCGAGGCCGATGCGATGCTGACCGGCATCGTCGGCCGCTTCCACAAGAAGCTGGGCTACGTGCGCAGCGTGCTGCCGCTGGAGCCGAAGGTCACCTCGACCTCGGCGATGACCGGCGTGATCAACCAGCAGGGCGTGTTCTTCTTCGTCGATACCCACGTGCAGGAAGATCCGACCGCCGAGCAGCTGTGCGAGGCGACCCTGCAGGCGGCCTATCGCATGAAGCTGTTCGGCATCGAGCCGAAGGTGGCGCTGCTGTCGCACTCCAACTTTGGCAGCCATGATTCGAAGGATGCGCTGAAGATGCGCCAGGTGCGCGAGCTGCTGCTCAAGCGCAACCCGCGCCTGAACGTGGATGGCGAAATGCAGGGCGACACCGCATGGGATGAAGCGCTGCGCCAGAAGCTGCTGCCGGGCTCGACCCTGCAGGGCCGCGCCAACCTGTTCGTGCTGCCGAACCTGGAAGCGGCCAACATCGCTTACAACCTGGTGCGGGTGTTCACCGACGGCGTGGCGATCGGCCCGATCCTGATGGGCGTGAACAAGCCAGTGCACATCCTGACCACCAGCGCGACCTCGCGCCGGATCCTGAACATGACCGCCATTGCGGCGGTCGATGCGCAGATCCGCAAGCAGATCGAAGCGGAAAAGAAGGTGTAAGCCTTCGTTCCGCTGCGATCTGCAGAAACGCGCCCTTCGGGGCGCGTTTCGTTTCCGCCCAGCGGAAACCGGATCGGGTAGCGCCGGGCCATGCCCGGCGAGCGCGCAGCGCGGCGCTTCTCGCATTCCGCCGGGCATGGCCCGGCGCTACCCGATGAATTGCAGTCCGGCGGTCATTTCCCTGCAACGCCGCTGCGGCCCAATACGCCCACGCGGCCTGGCCGTGGGAAGGGACCGGACCGGCCTTCCCACCCTGGGCCCGACCAACTTCCCATCGGCGAGGGTGTCATGCGCAATCGAGTGACGCGGCGGTACTTCCAGCAGCTGTTCGCGCTGTACGCCGGTTTCGTGCAGTCGCGCTGAGGCGCCGACGACAGCGTGGGTGTCAGCGCCGCTTGCCGCGGCGTGCAGGGGCCGGCGGCGGAGCGTCGGAACGCGGCTTGGCGTACTGCGCCCACAGCGCCGGCAGTGCCTTGCCGGTGTGCTTCTGCCACAGCGCCGGTGCATAGCGGCCGTCGCGCAGGGCCTTGTCCAGTGCCAGCACCAGGCCCGGATGTTCGGCGTCGGCCCATTTCAGGAACGCACCGGTGACCCGGTAGCCGCTGTCGAAGTTCTGCCCCTTCTCGACCTTGCCCGGCAGTGCCCAGCCCGCGGCGGCATTGTCCATGCCGTAGCGGTCGCGTGCGTAGTCGGCGATGCCTTCCACCAGCCAACCCGGCACCCGTGCGTCGCCATAGCCCGGATAGCCCTGCACGATGTGCATGGCCTCATGGGTGACCAGGTCGATGTCGTTGGGGTGCTGCGCCAGCCAACCCGGGTTGATGGTGATCGTTGCGGCCTGGTCCTTGTCACCGACGAAGGCGATCCCGGTGTAGGCCGGGTCGATCACGATGCGCACCATCGACGGCGCGGCCGGGTGGAAGTCCGCACGTTCGCGCAGGTAGGCGAAGTAGAACGTATCGATCACCCGCTTGCGCTGCGGCGCGGCCAGGGCGCCACGGGCGTCCTGGTAGTTCAGCGTCACGCCATCGCGGGTCAGCTGCGCATCAAAGGCCTGGGTCTGGCCGAAGCTGGAGAAGGAAAGGGCAACAAGGGCCAGAGGCAGCAGACGGTAGCGCATGGGGCTCATTGTACGGCGCTGGGCGCCAACAGTTCGATCTCCGCCAGCGGCAGCCGGCCCGGTGCGGCCAGGCGCAGCCGATACTCGCTGTAACGGCCGGGTTTGGCGATGCGGAACGGTCGGGTCTGGCGGGCAGACTCGAAGGCTTCGCCGCTGCGCTGGTCGAGCACGATCCAGCGGCCGTTGCCACTGCGCGCTTCCAGCGTCCATTCGCCGCCCTGGATGCGGCCGTCACCGCTGGTGAGCGTGTACATGGTCGGCGCGCCGTCGCCCAGGCCGGTCAGTGCGATGGTTGCGCCGCCGCCCAGGCCGACGGTGGTGGCTGCATCGTCATCGACCAGCGCCGGCAGGGCGCGGCCATCGGCCAGCGTCGCCTTGGCGCCACTGCCGAGCAGGTCGTGCAGCAGCTGCGGGCGCTGGCCCCGCGCGGTCAGCGAGCGCGGCACGTCATCCACGCCGCTGCCCCAGCGCGACGGCTGCGGCCCCATCACGAAGTCCAGCGTCGCGCCCTTGGCGATCAGCTCGTGCGGCACCCAGGTCTTCGTCCACGGCTTGCCATTGATCTTCAGCGACTGCACGTAGACGTTCTCGCGTGAGTTGTTGGCCGCGTTCACGGTCAGCACCGCACCGCCCTGCAGTTCCACCCTCGCATGTCCGAACGCCGGTGAACCGATCACGTACTCCGGGGCGCCCATGCGCAGCGGATACAGGCCCAGCGAGGCCAGCACGTACCACGCGGAGGTCTCGCCGTTGTCCTCGTCGCCCGGATAGCCCTGGCCGATCTCGCTGCCCACATACAGCCGCGACAGGATCTCGCGCACGTGCTGCTGGGTCTTCCACGGCTGCCCGGCGTACAGGTACATCCATGGGATGTGGTGCGCCGGTTGGTTGCTGTGTGCGTACATGCCCATGCGCACATCGCGCGCTTCGGTCATCTCGTGGATGGTGCCGCCGTAGGATCCGGCAAACGCGGGGTCGGCGGTTTCCGGCGTGGAGAAGAAGGCATCCAGCTTTGCTGCCAGCTTGTCACGGCCACCATAGAGCGCGGCGAGTCCTTCGCCATCGTGGGCGGCGGTGAAGGCGAAGGTCCAGCCATTGGATTCGGTGTAGTCGTGGCCCCACACGCGCGGGTCGTAGGCCTTGGCGTCCACGCGCCACTGGCCATCGGCGTTGCGGCCCTGGAAGAAGCCGGCGGCCGGATCGAACATCGTCGCGTAGCTGGCGGCGCGATGGCGGAAGTAGTCGGCCTCGGTGCTGTAGCGCTCGCGTGCGGCCGGCGTGGTCGCGCGCTTGGCCAGAGCGTCGGCCATGTTGGCGATGCCGAAGTCATTCAGTGCGCCTTCCATCGTCCACGACATGCCTTCGTGCACGTCCGCGCTGGCGTAGCCACGGAAGGTCGAACGGTCCATGCCCTTGCGGCCGACATGGCGGTCGGGGGGGACCACGGTCGCGTTCTTCAGCGCGGCGGCGTAGGCCTCGGCCGGATCGAAGCCGCCGATGCCCTTCAGCCACGCATCGGCGAAGGCAACGTCCGAACTGGTGCCGACCATCAGGTCGGCGTAGCCCGGCGACGACCAGCGTGCGATCCAGCCACCGGCACGGTACTGCTCGATGAAGCCCTGCACCATCTGCCCGGCATCGTCGGGCGTGAACAGCGCATAGGCTGGCCAGGTGGTGCGGAAGGTGTCCCAGAAGCCGTTGTTGACGAACACCTTGCCATCGCGCACGCCGGTGAAGCTGCGGTTCGCGCTGCCTTCGGTGTTGTCGTCGCTGGCGCTGGCCTGGTTGGCGTAGCGCCAGTCAGGCGCGGCCGCGCTGCCGGCATTCTCGTGGCCGGAGTTGGGATACAGGTACAGCCGGTACAGGCTGGAATACAAGGTGGTCTTCTGGTCGTCAGTGGCATCGCCGATGTCGAAGCGGGCCAGGCGCGCGTCCCATGCATCCTGCGCACGGCCCGCCACGCTTTCCAGCGTGTCGGCGGCGGAGATTTCCAGCGCCAGGTTGTGACGCGCCTGTTCCACCGAGATCAGCGAGGTCGCGATGCGCATCGTCACCTGCCGGTCGCTGCCAGCATCGAACTTGATGTAACCGGTCGGGCGGCCGGTGTCGAGGCGGCCGCTGCTGCGCCACGGCTTGTCGAAGCTGGCCACCACGTACATGCGGCTGGCGCCGTTGGACAGGCCACTGCGCGTATCGGTGTAGCCGCTGAGGGTCTGCGTGGCCGTGTCCAGGGTCAGGCCACCACGCGCATCGACATTGTCGAACAGAAGGTTGGCGTCGCCGCCCTCGGGGAACTCGAAGCGGAACAGCGCGGCATGGTCGGTCGGTGCGATGGCAGCAGCGATGCCATTGTCGAAGCGCACGTCGTAGCGGTAGGGGCGCGCGCTTTCATGACGGCGGTCGAACGACAGCGCGCGCTTGCGGCGGTCGGCGTCCGGCACGCCACGGCTGGCCGAGGGCATCACCTGGAAGGTCTGGCGGTCGCCCATCCACGGGCTGGGCTGGTGGCTCAGTGCCAGTGCCTGCAGCTGCGGGCGGTTCTGCGCATCGTTCTGTTCGTTCCAGCGGTACAGCCAGTTCAGTGCGCCGGCGTCGGTCACCGGGGTCCAGAAGTTGAACCCGTGCGGCACCGCCGTGGCCGGGAAATTGTTGCCGCGCGAGAAGGTGCCGTTGGCCTGGGTGCCGCGGGTGGTCAGCACCCAGTCGGAGACGCGCTGCGGCCGCTGCCGCGGTTGGGCATCCAGGCGCACGTCATCAATCCAGCCAGAGACCGGCGCGCCCTCGGCACTGGCTACCTCCAGCTCGATCGCCACCACGCGGCGGCCCTTCAGCGTGGGCACGTCGCCCAGCCGCACTGCCTTGCGCGCCCATTGTTGCGGGTACAGCGTCTTCGATTCGCCCTGCGCGCGTGCGCCGATCGCCACGCCATGCTGGTCGCGTGCCGCACCGGCTGAAACGCGGCTGCCATCGTCCAGCAGCAGGTCCAGCGATACATAGGTCGAGGCGACGGTGTCCTTGCCGACGATTTCCGGCAGCACCAGCCACGACAGCGTGGTATCGGCCTCGATGGGCAGGTCGGCCTTGAACAGTTCGCGCCGCGCGCTGCCGCCTTCGCTGCTGTAGCGCAGCGCATGCAGGCCGCTGTAGCCGGCGTTGCGCTTGGCGGCGTAGGGCGCGGCCGGTCCATTGCCGATCGTGACCTGAAGCGCACCGGTGGCCTGCGCCGGGACAGGTTCGCCCGGTTCGAACGAGGTCTGCAACCCCTGCGCCCGCGCCGGCATCGCAGTGGTCGCACAGGCCAGGGCCAGGGCGAGCGGAAGCAGGGCGCGGAGCGGATCGGACAGGGTCATGCAAGGGTCTCCCGGAAGGGCTGGCGGCGGGCGAACCCGCATCGGCGGACACCACGGACAGCATCGCTCCGCCCGCCAGGCTGGCAGTGGAAGAGGCGATGCCGGTCCGGTGGGGGCGGGCCATGCGATCGGGTTGGATTGGGTGGGTCGAGGTGCGACCTGGCCCGATCCTGCAACAGCCGCCGCGCGCTGGCAAGTGCCATTTAGTTCGATCCAAATGCGGGAAATATCGCTGGAGTCGATTCTGGCGAGCGGACCTGCCGGAACGACCGCGAAATCCCCGGAATCGCCGCCGCCCGGCGTGCGGCGGGGAGATGCGAGGCATCGGCGGCGGCGTGCAAAGGCCCGTTGCGGGGCAATGTCGTTGCGGCCCAGATGCTAGAATCACGGGCCTCGCAACCCGTTCACCGAATCCGCCATGAGCCATACCGCCACCGCGCCCGCCAACGCCGAGAAGCGCTACACCGTGCACCGCAGCGATCTGCCGTTGAGCTGCCCGACCCCGGAAATGGCGCTGTGGAACTCGCATCCGCGCGTGTACCTGCCGATCGAGGACGAGCCCAACGGCGAAGCGCAGTGCCCGTACTGCGGTTCCGTGTTCGTGCTGGCCGACTAAACGGCGGCCCCTTCGATGCGCCGATTGACCGTGGTGCAGTTGCTGCCGGCGCTGCACTCCGGTGGTGTCGAGCGCTCGACCCTGGAAATCGCTGCGGCCCTGGTTGCCGCCGGCCATCGCGCGCTGGTGGTGTCTGCCGGTGGCCGCCTGGTGCAGCCGCTGCTGGACAGTGGTGCCGAGCACCTCACCCTGGATATCGGCCGCAAGTCGCTGCTGACCCTGCGCCATCTGCCGACCCTGCGCCGGCTGTTTGCCGAAGTTGGTGCGGACATCGTGCATGCCCGTTCGCGGCTGCCGGCCTGGTTGGGCCTGTACGCGATCCGCGCCATGCCCGCCGCACAGCGCCCGCATTGGGTGACCACCGTGCACGGGTTGAACTCGCCCAGCCGCTACAGCGCGGTGATGACCAGTGGCGAACGCGTGATCTGCGTGTCCAACACCGTGCGCGCCTACGTGCAACGCCATTACCCGACGGTGCCGGAAGAAAAACTGCGGGTCATACCGAGAGGTGTCGACGTCAACCAGTTCCCGCGCGTGGCGCGCGCCGACCGCCGCCCGCGGCTGGCGCTGGCGGCCGACTACCCGTGGCTGGCCCAGGTCGAAGGCCCGCTGCTGCTGCTGCCGGGGCGCGGCACCCGGCTGAAGGGCCACACCCACGCGCTGCAGCTGCTGGCCGACGTGCGTGCCGCCGGCGTGCCTGCCCAGCTGTGGATGCTGGGCACCGACGAACCCGGGCGCGAGGCCTACGTGGCTGACCTGCGCCGCCAGGCCGCGGCACTGGGCGTGGCCGAGGCCGTACAGATCAGCACGCCTACCGTCCGCATCGCCCAGGCCTACGCCGCCAGCGATCTGGTGCTGCAGCTGTCGGACAAGCCGGAAGCCTTTGGCCGCACCGTGGTTGAGGCGCTGTCGGTCGGTCGCCCGGTGCTGGGCTGGGACCACGGTGGCGTCGGCGAACTGCTGCTGCAGCTGCAGCCCAGCGGTGCGGTGCCGCTCGGCGACGCGCGCGCGCTGGGTGAACGTGCGCTGGCCCTGCTGGCGCAGCCGCCGTCCCTGCCGACCCGCATCCCGTTTACCCTGCAGGCCATGCAGCGCGATACCCTCCGCCTCTATGCCGATCTCGCCGGCTGACCCCGCTGCCATCGTGCGCGACGACCGTGCCGGGCGCTGGGCGCCCTGGTGGGTGCTGGCGTACGTGGCGATGTGGCCGCTGCCGGGCATTGCCGAAACCGTGCTGGGGCTTGGCGCGGTCTATGCTGCCGCGCGCATGGTCATGCGCCGGCTGCAGCGCCGCCCGCACCTGTTGAGCACGGCGGCGTGGGCGCTGACCTCGATCCTGTTCCTCGGCTACTGGCTGCCGCAGGCGTTTTCGGCCATCGATGCGATCGACCCTTCGGCCTCCTGGACCAAGGCGGCCGCCGGACTGCGCTACCTGCCCTTCATGTGGCTGGTGGCGATCGCGGTGGCCACGCCGGAACGGCGGCGCTTGACCTTCGGTGGCCTGGCGCTGATCACCGGCGTGTGGACGCTGGACGCGCTGGTGCAGGCGCTGGCTGGCACCAGCCCGTGGTTCTGGTCGCTGGAACACCTGAAGCTGGCCGTGAGTGGCCACGCGTTGTGCCCGGCCGACGAAGCCGCACTGGCCGACCGCCTCAGTGGCGCGCTTGGACCCTGCAATCTGAAATTCGGCCAGGTGCTGGCCAGCCTGTCACCGTTCCTGCTGCTGCCGATGGCGCGGCGTTTCGGCAATGCAGGGTGGCTGCTGGCCGCTGCAACACTGGGGTGCGTGCTGCTGCTGGCAGGTTCGCGCGCCTCGTGGATCACCTTTGTGCTGGTGCTGGCCTACAGCGGCGTGCGCCAGTTCGGCTGGAAGCGGCTGCTGCTGCTGGCCCTGGTGGCAGCGCTGGGTACGGCCGCACTGACAGCGGGCGTGCCGCAGCTGCGCGAGCGTGTCGCGCGCACGGCGCAGGCATGGAACGAAGACGGGCAGGGCGTTGACGAGGCGCTTTCGGGGCGCGCGCGCATCTGGACCGCAGCGGTGTGCATGATCGAGGAGCATCCGGTCAACGGTGTCGGTGCGCGCGGCTTCCGCGATGCGTATCCGGCCTGCGTGTCAGATGAGGGTCCCGCCGTGTGGGGCAGCCAACCGGCGTTGCACGCCCACCAGATCGTGCTGGAAATCCTTGCCGAGACCGGCGTTCTGGGCCTGCTGCTGTGGTTGGCGGCGGTGGCGCAGGCCTGGCGGGCCTGGCGCTATGCCCCGGCGGCTGCGCGTGATCGCGCCCGACCGGCGATGCTGGCGCTGGCGGTTACGGTGTTCCCGCTCAATACGCACCTGGCGTTCTATTCCGCGTTCTGGGGTGGCCTGACGGTGCTGCTGGCAGCCCTGTTCGCCGGCAGCCTGCTGGCCCGCGACGCAGATGATTCCCCGCCGGTGAAGTGACCGCGCATCCGCGCATGGTAGGGATCAACCATGGAGTCGATCAGTAGATCCATGCCATGCGTGGATGAGGCTTTCCCGACCTGAACACGGTGACATCTCCACTATCGGTGCCCCGGCAGTTCGCGCACGCTGGAGGCATGGCCAGCCCCAGACTTCGCTACGGTCGGTATTCCCGATCCGGCACCGTGTATTCATTGACCACAGCAACCCTCGGCCGCGAACCGTTGTTCGCCGATGCGGCAAACGTGGCGATCCTTATCGACACCCTGCGCTTCGTAGAGCGCAAGGGCTTCAGCCACAGCCTCGCCTGGGTGGTCATGCCCGACCATCTGCACTGGCTGATGGAGCTGCGCGGAGTAACCCTGGCCGAGTGTATGGCCCTGCTCAAATCACGCAGCAGCCGACTGCTGAACCGGCGATTGGAGCGACGAGGGGCGCTGTGGCAGCACGGTTACCACGATCATGCCGTACGCAGCGATGAATCCCTTCATGAGAAGGCGATGTACATCCTGGCCAATCCGGTCCGTGCGGGCCTGGCCGGCACGTTGGGTGAGTACCCGCACGCATGGTGCCGTTGGCCGTTGTAGGTGCCGGCACCCGGATGTAGAGCATCCACGCATGGCGTGGATCTACTTCAGAATGCTCCGCGTCATCAAATCCACGCCATGCGTGGACGAAACCCTCCCGCCCCACCGTTATTTGTAGAAATCACTCCGGCCACCGGGCTGGCGCTTGAAGCGGCGGTGGATCCACAGGTACTGGTCGGGAGCCTCGCGCACCATCGCTTCGATGGCCTGGTTGACCCGCGTGGTATCGGCTTCCACATCCTCGCTGGGGAAGTTCTCCAGCGGCGCGCCGATCTTCAGGAAGTACTTTCCGCCTTCGCGCCGGTGGAAGTACGGAATCACCGCACAGCCGGTCATGCGCGCCAGCTGATGGGTGGCGGTGATGGTCGAAGCGGTGTGGCCGAAGAACGGCACGAACACGGTGTCCTTGCCCCGCATGTCCTGGTCTGGCGCGTACCAGAGGAAGCCGCCCTTCTTCAGGTGGCGCACGGTCGCGCGGATGTCCTCGTTGGCGAACATCGCCTTGGCATAGCGCAGGCGGCCGAACTTCACCGCCCACTCGTACACCGGGTTCTTGTGCTTGCGGTACATGCCGGAAAGATCGACGTAGTCGCACAGCAGGCGGCCGCACATTTCCAGGGTCATGAAGTGGCCGGAGACCAGCAGGACGCCGCGGCCTTCGGCCTGCATCTGCCGCAGGTGTTCCAGGCCTTCGATCCGTACCTGCGGGCGGATGCTGTCGATGCTGCCCCACCAGGCGCGGATGCACTCGAACACGCCGACGCCCAGCGCATCGAAACTGTCGCGCACCAGGCGCTGCCGCCACGCCTCGTCCTTCTCCGGGAAGCACAGCTGCAGATTGACCTCGGCGGCGCGGCGGCGGCTGCCGAGCAGGCGCCAGGTGATCCAGCCGACGCCCCGGCCCAGCGCGCGCTGCAGCATCCACGGCAGGCGGGCGATGGCGAAGGCGCCGAACATGGCGGCGAACATCGGCCAGTTGCGCGGATCGCGCAGCGACGGGCGGACGGCGGTGGAGGCATCTGACATGGGGCCATTCTACCAAGGCGGCCGCGTGTCTTTCCCGGGGGGCTCCCGTATCCTTGCCGCATGCGTAAAGACCCTGTCGAATGGATCCTGCGCGGCCTGTACTCGGTCGTGCTCTACATCCTGCTGCCGATCACCGTGTACCACCTGGTCTGGCGCGGCTTCCGGGTCCGTGAATACTTCCGGCGCTGGGACGAGCGCTACGCCTCCTATCCGCAGCCCACCGGCCAGCCACGGGTGTGGCTGCACGCGGTCTCGGTGGGCGAGGTCAATGCCGCCGCGCCGCTGGTCAACGCCCTGCGCCAGCAGCGCCCGGACATCCGCTGGGTCATCACCACCATCACTCCGACCGGCTCCGAGCGCGTGCGTGCGCTCTGGGGCGACGCGCTGGACCATGTCTACCTGCCGTACGACGTGCCGGGCAGCGTCAACCGCTTCCTCGGCCATTTCCAGCCCAGCCTGGCGCTGATTCTGGAAACCGAGTTGTGGCCGAACATGCTGTTCGGCTGCCGTGACCGTGGCGTTCCGGTCTACATCCTCAATGCCCGGTTGTCGGCGCGTTCGCTGCGCGGCTACCGGCTGCTGGCCGCATTGATCCGCCGCGCCCTGCGCACCGTCACCTGCGTGGCCGCGCAGTCGCAGGACGATGCCGAGCGCTTCGTGCAGCTGGGGGCGGAGCCCGGCCAGGTGCAGGCACTGGGCAACCTGAAGTTCGACATCACCACGCCGGACGTGCAGGGCTTCGTCGAACAGTTCCATGCACGGGTGCCGGGCGCGCGCCCGGTATGGATCGCCGCCAGTACCCATGATGGCGAAGAGCAGGCGGTGATCGACCTGCACCGGCGCCTGCGCCAGCAGCATCCGGATCTGCTGCTGCTGTGGGCACCGCGCCATCCCGAACGTTTCCCGAAGGTGGAAGCGCTGGCGCGCGAACAGGGCTGGAGCGTGGCGACCCGCCGCGTGGACCAGTGGCCGCACGCCGCCACAGACGTGTTCGTCATCGACACCCTCGGCGAGCTGATGCCGTTCTACGCCTGCGCCCAGGTCGCCTTCGTCGGCGGCAGCCTGCAGGCCATCGGTGGCCACAACCTGCTGGAGCCCGCTGCGATGGGAACCGCGGCGGTGACCGGCCCGCACCTGCACAACTTCGCGGAAATCTCCCGGCGCATGCGCGAGGCCGGTGCGCTGCTGATCGGCGAAGATGTGCAGGCAGTGGGCGACCTGCTGCAGCATCTGCTTGAAGATGCGCAGGCCCGCGAAGACATGGCGCGTGCGGGCTGCACGTTGGTCAGCAATGGCCGTGGCGCGCTGCAGCGCACGCTTGCGCTGGTCGCACCGCACCTGCCACCACCGCGCGAGTGATCCCGGCAGCGCGGCGTCGGCGGCGCTGTGCAGCGTTGTCGTGATCAACTTCATCAATTCTGCTTAGCAACGATTTTTCTGTCGTTGCTGGACCGACCCTGCCGATGGCAGCGTGCCTGCCATCACATCGTGGCGCACGCAGCACCGATTCTGATTCCGCAGGACGACGCAGGCTGCCAGCCTGCTGTCGACCGCGCTTGGGCGGATATCAAGGGAACTTGCGATGGACGGCGACAGGGGCAGGGACGGCACCGGTGGGGCGCGCTTGGGGATGGACCACCTGGCTGTGGTGGCACTGACGCTGCTGGTGGGCGGCAGCGTGATCGCGCTGGTGGGCCAGCACACGGCGGCACAGGCTGGCCCGGCCATCGTACTGAGCCTGTTGCTGGCCGCACTGGGGGCTGGCCTGGTGCTGTGCTGCCTGCAGGATCTGGTGCTGCGACTGCCGGCGGCCGATGGCCTGTACGGGCTGTTGGCCGCCAGCTGGGGGCCACGGGTGGCCATCGTTCTGGGCGCGATCCTGTTGCTTGAGCTGACGGCGACCACGGCGGGCGCGGCACAGTCCATGGCCCGCCATGTACATGCCGTGCTGGCTACCGGAGGCCTCCATGCCAACGACTGGCTGCCCGTGCAGGTAGCGGCGGCCATGGGTCTGCTGATGTTGAGCGCGCTCGCGTTGCTGCCGCCGCGGGGTGTGGCTCTGGCGGCCTGTGCGCTGCTGACGGTGAAGATCGGTGTGGGGGTGTTGCTGCTGGCGCTGGCGGCGCGTCACGTGCACTACGGGCATTGGATTCCCTGGCTGCCTCCGGCGACCGCACCGTATCGCTTCGGGCTGGGGGGCGTGCTGGCGGCTGCGGTGCCGCTGCTGGGCATATTTGCCAGCGTGGGCCTGGCACTGGGCTTTCCTGCGCTGCGCCGCCAGGACGCGATGTGGCAGCCGGCGGTGCTGGCGCTGGTCTCGTTGCTGGCGATGCTGCTGCTGATCGTGCTGGCAGCATTGCAGGCCGGGCTGGTCGAGTTTTCCGCGCTCGCCAGTACCCGGCCACTGGCGGTTGCGCTGCAGGTGCACCCCCAGCTGCAGTGGATGCTGCCATTGTTGCCCCTGGCCGGGGCAGCGGGCCTGGCCGCCCTGCAGTTGGTGCTGCTGATGCTGGCCGTCCGGTTGGCCACATCGTTGTGGCCCCGCGCAGCTGACGCGGCGGGACGATCCCGCACGCGCCTGAGCGCAATGGTGGTTGCGCTGCCGGCGGTGATGCTGGTGCTGGGGCTGCCGCAGGGCACCTTGCCGGCGCTGCCGGGTCCGGCAACGCTGGTGGTGATGGCGGCGCTGTGCCTGGCGGTGCTGCGGCGTCGGGATGACACCCGGCAAGGCGCAGCCGGCTGCGGGCTGATGATGTCGATGCTCGCCCCCTTGGCAGCCGTGCTGTGCGCGCTCGCGGCGTTGGAACGCCTGCGCGCATGGCCGGGCTGACGGTTCGTGGGGCCACGCCGGGGCGCGCGCGTGTGGATGCAGCATCTGCAAAAAAGCCACCCTCGCGGGTGGCTTTTTTGTTGCAGGGGCGACGACTCAGTGCGTGGTCGTGGCCGGGTTGCCCGCGTCCTGGGTCAGCAGCCGATTGACGTCCTGCAGTTCGGCCACGTCCAGCGCACCCAGCGACTGGCTCAGCAGCAGGCGGTTCTGCAGGAAGGTGTAGCGGGCCTGGGCATAGTCCAGCTGCGCCGAGAACAGGATGCGCTGGTTCTGGATCACATCCAGCACGGTGCGGGTACCGACTTCCAGGCCGACCTGCGAAGCGTCGTACGCGCTCTGCGCCGAGACCACCGCCAGGCGGCGGGCTTCCACTTCGCTGATGCCCTGCACCAGGGTCTGGTAGGCATTGCGGGTATTGCGATCCAGGGCACGCTTCTGCTGCTCGTAGCCGTCCTGGGCGATGTCACGCTGCGCCAGCGCCTGGCGCACGCCGGACTGGGTGGCACCACCGGAGAAGATCGGCACGCTCAGGGTCAGGCCGATGCTGTTGGTGCGCGCATCCGGCGACAGCGAGCCGGCACCGGTGCTGTCGCCCCAGGTGGCGCTCTTGCCCCAGCTGCCGCCCAGCGACAGGGTCGGGTAATGACCACCACGGGCAGCCTGCACGCTGGCTTCAGCGGCACTGACCTTCAGCTCCTGCGCCTTCAGCGCCGGATTCTGGGTCGTAGCCTGCTGCACCAGCTCGTCGATGTTGCCGCGGTTGGCCGGCACTTCCGGGCGGAAGTCCGCCGGCAGGCCACGCAGGTTGGTCACCGGCTGGCCGGTCAGTTCGGTCAGGGCCTGGTAGTTATCGGCCAGGGTGTTCTGCGCGATGATGGTGTTGGCGCGCGCCTGGTCGTACTGGGCGCGTGCTTCGTGCACGTCGGTGATCGGCGCCAGGCCCACTTCCAGGCGCTTGTCGGCGAAGTCGAACTGCTTCTTCGCGGCCGCTTCATTGGTCTGTGCAGCGTTCAGCGATTCGATCGCCACCAGCACGTTGAAGTAGGCCGCCGAGGTGCGCACGATCAGGCTGTCGTTGGCCGAATCGAGGGTGAAGTCCGCCGCCTTGCTCAGCTCGCGCTGCGAACGCAGGTTGTTGATCTGGGTCCAGTTGAACAGCGTCTGGCTGCCGTCGATCGTGTAGGTGCGGCGCTTGTTGGTGAACGAGCCGGAGTTGGCGTCGGCGTTCGGCTCGCTGCGCGTGCGGTTCAGCGCGGCCTGGCCGTTGATCTGCGGCAGCAGGGCGGCACGCGCCTGCACGGCGCCTTCCTTGTCGTACAGCCGGGTCGATTCGGCGGCCGACAGCTGCGGATCACCGTTGCGCGCCATCTCGTAGACCTGCAGCAGGTCGGCGGCATGGGCGGACAACGGCAGCAGGGCAGTGGCCAGCGCAACAGCGAGGGATCGACGGATCATTGCGGCTTCCTTGGACTCAGAGGTGGAACTGGGGTGCCGGGGCGGCACCGCGCAGGTAATCGATATCGGTCTCGAACAGGGACTCGGTGCCGCCGTCGGCCTTGACCAGCAGGGCCTCCATCGCCGGCGAGCGGCCATGGATCACGAACAGCCGCCCTCCCGGACGCAGCCACGATGCGAACTGTGACGGCACCACGTCCACGGCGCCAGTGACACAGATCACGTCGAAACGGCGTTCGGTCTGCCAGGACAGGGCATCGGCCACTTCCACGCGGACGTTGGTGCCCAGGCCGGAGGCATCCAGGCGGGCACGCGCAGCGGCGGCCAGCTCCGGGTCGATTTCCAGGCTCAGCACATCGCGCGCCAGCGCGCCGATGCAGGCCGACAGGAAGCCGCTGCCCGTGCCGATTTCCAGCACTTCGTCACCCGGCTGCAGGTCCAGTGCCTGCAGGGTACGGCCCTCGATGACCGGCTTCATCATCTTCTGGCCGTGGCCGATCGGCAGTTCGACATCGGCGTAGGCCAGTGCCCGGTGCGCGTCGGCGACAAAGGCCTCGCGCGGCAGGCGGGCCAGGACGTCGAGCACCTTGATGTCCAGCACGTCCCAGGGACGGATCTGCTGTTCCACCATCAGTTCGCGGGCGTGGGCGTAATCAATCGTCATGAGGTTCAAATCCAGCGCAGTGGGCCGGCCATTTTACCGGTGCCGGAGGCCGGCGGAGCGCCCAGAGCATCAGCTGCCGGGGGCCGGGGTCGCAGTGCCGGAAGTCATCGCGACCTCCGGTTCGTTCAGTTTTGGTTATTCAGCCGTTCCGGCCCCTCGCGGCGCGTAGGCGCGCAGGAAGAAGTCGATGCTGGCGGTCACGTGGGCAAGAGGGTCGCATTCCACGGGTGACAGTGGCATGCCGCACATCATATGCATGTGCACTTCGCCCTTGACCAGGGTCAGGAACTGCTCGCCGGCCAGAGCACAGTCGGGGATATCCAGTTCGCCACGTTCGGCGCGGGCACGCAGGAAATCGGCCAGGGCCTCGCAGGTACGCTCGGGGCCGGCTTTCCAGAACAGCGCGCGCAGGCGTTCGTCGGTCTCCGGCGCCATCATCATGCGCTGGATCGAGATCGCCGCGTCGGAGGTGATCAGCTCGAAGAAGGCCAGGCCGATACCGATCAGCTGGTCGCGCAGCGGGCCGTCCGCGTCGGCTACGAACAGCGCGTCGGGCAGCATTTCAATGCACTTTGACTGCACCGCCTCGGAGAACAGCGTCTCCTTGTCGCCGAAGTGGCTGTACACAGTCAGCTTCGAGACGCCGGCCTGAGCGGCGATGGTGTCCATGCTCACGCCGGTATAGCCCTGTTCGATGAACAGTGCCTTGGCTGCTTCAAGGATCGCCGCGCGCTTGCCGAGGTCCTTGGGGCGCCCGGGTCCGGCGGCCTTGGCAGCGGGCTTGGCCGACGGCTTGCGGGAAATGTGGGAACTCATCGCGACAATACTAGACCAAGCGGTTCGATATTTATACTATACCGGCCGGTTTATTAAATTGGGCCGGCAGTCGCGGCTCCTCCCTTAGTTGCAACCCTGCGTTTTCAGGACGTTGACCGATGAAGATCGTGCGCTGGATGGGCGGTATGGTGTGGATGGCTGCGCTGGCAGCCTGTTCGGGGCAGGAACAGGCGCCACCGGCGGCCGTACCGGTGCTGGTGGTTCACCCCGGCGAGCAGGCCGGGCAGGCGCCGGCGGCGTTCCCGGGCACGGTGCGTGCGCGACAGGAAAGCCCGCTGTCGTTCCGAGTTGGCGGCAACCTGGTCAAGCGCCACGTCGATGCCGGGCAACGGGTGAAGAAGGGCGACGTGCTGGCCGAGCTGGACGTGGCCGACTTCGCGCTGCAGGCCCGTGCCTCGCAGGCGCAGCTGGCGGCAGCCGAAGCCGATCTGGTGCGCGCCCGCGATGACCTCAAGCGTTACCAGGTGCTGGCCGACCAGCAGCTGGTCAGCCGCTCGCAGCTGGACCAGCAGTCCGCCGCGTTCAAGGCCGCGCAGGGCCAGGCCAACGCCGCCCGCGCCAACCTCGATGTGCTCCGCAACCAGGCCAGCTACGCACAGCTGCGTGCGCCGGCCGACGGTGTGATCGCCAGCCGCGAGGCCGAGGCCGGGCAGGTAGTGTCCGCCGGGCAGACCATCTTCAACCTGGCCGCCGACGGTGGCCGCGAAGTGCTGATCGACCTGCCCGAGGCCACCATCCGCGACTATGCTGTGGGCCAACCGGTCGAGGTGGAGTTGTGGAACCGCCCCGGCCAGCGCCTGCCGGGCACGATCCGGGAGATCGCCGCCGCTGCCGATCCGCAGGCACGTACCTATGCCACCCGGGTCAGCCTGCCCGCCGATGCGCTGGCCGACGTCGAACTGGGCCAGAGTGCACGCGTCTACAGCAGCGCCGGTCGCCACGGCACCCTGCAGCTGCCGCTGGGCGCGCTGCAGCGTGGTGCCAACGGTGCCGCCAGCGTATGGGTGGTCGATCCGGGCAACAGCACGCTGAAGGCCGCAACGGTTACCACCGGTGCGTTTGGCAGCGAGACGGTACCGGTACTGTCGGGCGTGAGCGGGGGCGACTGGGTAGTTGCTGCGGGTGGCCACCTGCTGCGGGCCGGCCAGCCGGTGATCGCCGTGGACCGGCAGAACCGTCCCGTTCTGAAGCCGGCTACGCCGGCCGCTGCCGCCAAGGCCAGGGAGTAAGCCGGTGCGCCGCTTCAATCTTTCCGAGTGGGCGTTGTCCAACCGCCCGCTGGTGCTGTTTGCGATGCTGGCTTTCGCGCTGATCGGCGCATGGTCGTACAAGCATCTGGGCCAGTCCGAGGACCCGCCGTTCACCTTCAAGGCGATGGTGGTGCGCACATTGTGGCCGGGGGCGACCGCCGAGCAGGTCTCGCGGCAGGTGACCGAGCCGCTTGAGAAGGCGCTGATGAATACCGGCGAGTACGAGTTCATCCGCTCGTACTCGCGCCCGGGCGAATCGCAGATCATCTTCATGGCGCGCGACAGCCTGCGTTCCAGGCAGATCCCGGACCTGTGGTACCAGGTGCGCAAGCGCGTGGGCGACATCCGCCCGACGCTGCCGCGCGAGATCGTCGGTCCGTTCTTCAACGATGAGTTCGGCGACACCTACGGCAACATCTACGCGTTGACCGGCAAGGGTTTCGACTACGCGGTGATGCGCGACTACGCCGACCGCATCCAGCTGGAACTGCAGCGGGTGCCCGACGTCGGCAAGATCGACCTGGTCGGCCTGCAGGACGAGAAGGTGTGGATCGAACTGTCCAACACCCGGCTGGCCACGCTGGGCGTGTCGATGCAGCAGGTGCAGCAGGCGCTGGCCGACCAGAACGCAGTGACCGGCACCAGCTTCTTCGAGACCGCCACCGATCGCGTGCAGCTGCGGGTGACCGGCCAGTTCAACGACATCGAAGCGATCCGCCAGTTCCCGATCCGCGCCGGCGACCGCACCGTGCACCTGGGCGACATCGCCGAGGTCAAGCGCGGCTTTGCCGATCCGGCGTCGCCGAAGATGCGCTTCATGGGCGAAGAGGCGATCGGCCTGGCGGTGGCGATGAAGGATGGCGGTGACATCCTCAAGCTCGGCGCCAACCTCGATGCCGAGTTCGAACGCCTGCAGAAGACCCTGCCGGCCGGCATGCAGCTGCGCAAGGTGTCCGACCAGCCGCAATCGGTGGAAGAGTCGGTCGGCGAGTTCGTGCAGGTGCTGACCGAGGCGGTGGTGATCGTGCTGCTGGTCAGCTTCTTCTCGCTGGGCCTGCGCACCGGCCTGGTGGTGGGCGTGACCATCCCGCTGGTGCTGGCGATGACCTTCTTTGTCATGCACTACTTCGACATCGGCCTGCACAAGATCTCGCTGGGTGCATTGGTGCTGGCGCTGGGACTGCTGGTGGACGATGCGATCATCGCGGTGGAGATGATGGCCACCAAGATGGAGCAGGGCTACGACCGCCTGCGCGCCGCCAGTTTCGCCTGGGAGTCGACCGCGTTCCCGATGCTGACCGGCACCCTGATCACCGCGGCCGGCTTCCTGCCCATTGCCACTGCGGCATCGAGTACCGGTGAATACACCCGCTCGCTGTTCCAGGTGGTGACCATCGCGCTGGTGGTGTCGTGGATCGCAGCGGTGCTGTTCATCCCTTACCTGGGCGACAAGATGCTGCCGGACCTGTTCAATCCGCAGCCGCCGAAGCCGGGCAGCCTGTCAGCGCGCTGGCACGCCAAGCGCCAGCAGTGGGCCGACCGCTATCCGGCGCTGGCCAATCTGATCGCGCCGCCGCAGCACGGGCACGACCACGATCCGTACCAGCGCCCGTTCTATCGTAGTTTCCGTCGCTTCCTCGATACCTGCCTGCGGCATCGCTGGTGGGTGATCGCGGCGACCATCGGCCTGTTCGTGTTCTCGCTGATGATGTTCCGCTTCGTGCCGCAGCAGTTCTTCCCGGACTCGACCCGGCCGGAACTGATGGTGGACATCGAGCTGGCCGAGGGCGCCTCGCTGCGCTCGACCCAGGCCCAGGCCGAGAAGCTTGAGAAGCTGCTGTCCAGCCGCGAGGGCATTGCCAACTACGTGTCCTATGTGGGCACCGGTTCGCCGCGCTTCTACCTGCCGCTGGACCAGCAGCTTCCGGCGACCAACTTCGCCCAGTTCGTGGTGCTGGCCAAGGACATCACTTCACGCGAAAGCACCCGCGACTGGCTGCTGCACGAGGTGATCCCGAAGTTCCCGGACGTGCAGATGCGCGTGACCCGCCTGGAGAACGGCCCGCCGGTCGGCTATCCGGTGCAGATGCGCATCTCCGGCGAGCACATCGAGAAGGTGCAGGCGATCGCGCGCCAGGTCGAGGCCAAGGTGCGGGAGAACCCGCACGTGATGAACGTCAACCTGGACTGGAGCGAGCCGAGCAAGGTGGTGCGCCTGGTGGTCGACCAGGAGCGCGCCCGCGCGCTGGGCGTGAGCAGCGCCCAGGTCAGCCAGTTCCTGTCCAGTTCGTTGGCCGGGCAATCGGTAAGCGTGTATCGCGAGGGCAATCGCCAGATCGAGATGCTGCTGCGCGGGCCGGCCGATGAGCGCAATCAACTGGAGCTGCTGTCCAGCCTGTCGATGCCCACCGCCAACGGTGGCAGCATCACGCTGTCGCAGGTGGCGACGATGGAGTACGGCTTCGAGGACGGCATCATCTGGCACCGCAACCGGTTGCCGACGGTGACCGTGCGCGCCGACATCAGTGATGGCATGCAGGCGCTGGACGTGGTGCATCAGATCCTGCCCACACTGGACGGCATCCGTGCCGAGCTGCCCAGTGGTTACCTGCTGGAAACCGGCGGTACCGTGGAGGATTCGGCGCGTGGCCAGAACTCGATCAAGGCCGGCATGCCGCTGTTCCTGGTGGTGGTGGCCACGCTGCTGATGCTGCAGCTGCGCAGCTTCTCGCGTGCAGCGATGGTGCTGGTGACCGCGCCGCTGGGCATCATCGGCGCGACCCTGTTCCTGCTGCTGTTCCGGGCGCCGTTCGGCTTCGTGGCGCTGCTGGGCACGATCGCGCTGGCCGGCATGATCATGCGCAACTCGGTGATCCTGATCGACCAGATCCAGCAGGACATCGATGCCGGGCATGACCGTTGGCATTCGATCATCGACGCCACGGTGCGCCGCTTCCGCCCGATCGTGCTGACCGCACTGGCAGCCGTGCTGGCGATGATTCCGCTGTCGCGCAGCGCGTTCTACGGCTCGATGGCGATCTCGATCATGGGCGGCCTGATCGTCGGTACGGTGCTGACCCTGGTGTTCCTGCCGGCGCTGTACGCGGCGTGGTTCCGGGTGAAGCCCGATGAATCCGGGGCGTGATGGCCCCGCGTCCACGGCCAGCGCCTCTGGCAGGTGCCAACCTTGGTTGGCACTGCTCGCGGGACCAGCTTTATGTAGTGCCGAGCCATGCTCGGCTGCTCTTCGCGCGATGATGGGATGAGTCGAGCATGGCTCGACTCTACAGAAACATCACGCAGGGCATGGATCTACCGCGATTCGCCATCGCTCGGTAGGTGCCAACCTTGGTTGGCACGGATGCATGCATTCACGCATGGCGTGGATCTACTGCAGCTGCAGGCCGCTCCGCAGCACCGGCAGCAGCCATTCGATGAACACCTGCACGCGCAGCGCACGGTGCTGCCGATGCGGCTGCAGCAGGGTGACCGGCAATGGCTGTGCGACGTGCTGTGGCATCACTTCCACCAGCGCGCCGGATTGCAGCTCGGCCTGTACGTCGTAGCGCGGAATCTGCAAAAGACCCAACCCCGCCACACAGCACGCAATCGATGCCTCGGCGCTGTTCACACGCACCCAGCCAGGCATCGGCAGCGTGCGCAGTTGGCCGCCGTCCTGCCACTCCCAAGGTTCCACCCGTGCCGTGGTCGGCGACGCGTAGTTCACCGCGCGATGCTGCGGCAGGTCGGCAGGATGCTGCGGCACGCCGTGTTCGCGCAGGTAAGCCGGCGCCGCAACGTTGGCAAAATCCAGTTGGCCCAGCGTGCGCGCCACCAGGCTGGAGTCGCCCAGCTGGCCGACCCGCAACACTGCATCGCAACCGTCCTCGATCAGGTTCACCGCGCGGTCGCTCATGCCCAGGTCCACTTCCACCTGCGGGTAGCGGGCGAAGAAGTCGGGCAGCGCCGGTGCGATGATGCGGCGGCCGATGCGGCTGGGTACGTCGATCTTCAGCAGCCCCGACGGCTGGGCGTCGACCTGGAGGAACAGCGATTCGGCGTCCTCGACCTCGGCGATCAGGCGCAGGCAGCGGGCATGGAACACGTCGCCGTCGTGGGTGGTGGACACCCGCCGGGTCGAGCGCTGCAGCAGGCGGGTGCCGAGCCGCTGCTCCAGCTCCGCAATGGCTGCCGAGACAGTGGAGCGGGGCAGGCCGAGCTGGTCGGCGGCGCGGGTGAAGCTCGCGCACTCCACGACCCGGGTGAAGATGCGAAAGCGATCGATCCGGTCCATTGTTCGCTGACTCTGGAAAGTTAAGTCAATGTGGCGGGCTTTATCCGCTTTTTCTGCACGATATCGTCGTCAGGGCAGGGTTGCCACCCCGGGCAGCCCCCTCCCGAGACCGAAGCCATGACCGAGCATTCCCTCAAGGGCAAGACCGTGCTGATCGCCGGTGGCGCCAAGAACCTGGGCGGCCTGATCGCCCGCGACTTCGCCGCACAGGGCGCCAAAGCCATCGTCATCCATTACAACAGTGCCGCTACCCAGGCCGATGCAGAAGCGACTGTAGCCGCGGTGCAGGCCGCCGGCAGCAAGGCGGTGGCCCTGCAGGGCGACCTGACGTCGGCGGCAGCGATGGAGCGCTTGTTCGTCGATGCCGTGGCCGCAGTCGGCCGTCCTGACATCGCCATCAATACGGTGGGAAAGGTACTCAAGAAGCCGCTGCTGGACATCAGCGAGGCGGAGTACGACGAAATGAGCGCGGTCAATGCCAAGGCCGCGTTCTTCTTCCTGAAGGAGGCAGGTCGCCACGTCAATGACGGTGGCCGCATCTGCACCCTGGTCACCTCGCTGCTGGGTGCGTTCACGCCGTTCTATTCCAGCTATGCCGGCACCAAGGCGCCGGTCGAGCATTTCACCCGTGCGGCGTCGAAGGAGTTCGGCGAGCGCGGCATCTCGGTGACCGCGATCGGTCCCGGTCCGATGGACACGCCGTTCTTCTATCCGGCCGAGAGCGCCGATGCGCAGGCGTATCACAAGACTGCGGCGGCGTTGTCGGCGTTCACCCGCACCGGGCTGACCGACATCGCCGATATCGTGCCGTGGATCCGCTTCCTGGTGACCGATGGCTGGTGGATGACCGGGCAGACGATTCTGGTCAATGGTGGGTACACCACCAAGTAAGCAAAGCCATGCATGGCGTAGCCCTACTGCGCGGGAACCGAATCATCCACGCATGGCGTGGATCTACCGCTGTGGTAGGTGCCAACCTTGGTTGGCACGAAGTCGGGCAGTGGCCACGGGCCACCTGTAGAGCCGTGCCATGCTCGACTCTACAGGTGTTGCCCGATGGATCAGCCCAGCTTCGCCAGCACCGCGTCGGTTGCCGCGGCGGTGCTGACGGCCTGGCCCTTGGCCGCAAGGTCGGCGGTGAACACGCCGTCATCCAGCACCGCATGCACGGCGGCTTCCACCGCGGCCGCTTCGGCTTCCAGCCCCAGCGAATGGCGCAGCAGCATCGCGGCGCTGAAGATTGTCGCGTACGGATTGGCGATGCCCTTGCCGGCGATGTCCGGGGCCGAACCGTGGATGGGCTCGTAAATGCCCACCGCAGCGGGCTCGCCCAGCGAGGCCGACGGCAGCAGGCCCAGCGAACCGGCCAGCATCGAGGCCTCATCGGTGAGGATGTCGCCGAACATGTTCTCGGTGACGATCACGTCGTACTCGCGTGGCTTGGCCAGCAGGTGCATGGCCATCGAATCGACCAGCTGGTGCTCCAGCGCCACGTCCGGGAATTCTTCGCGGCCGATGCGTGCGGCCACGTCGCGCCACAGGCGCGAGGTTTCCAGTACATTGGCCTTGTCCACCGAGGTGACCTTGCCGCGACGCTGCTGGGCCAGGCGGAAGGCGCTGCGCAGCACGCGCTCGATCTCTGCCACGGTGTAGCGGCACAGGTCGCTGGCGCTGTCGGCGTCGCGGGTCTTGTCGCCGAAGTAGATGCCGCCGGTCAGTTCACGCACCACCACGAAGTCCACGCCCTGCAGCAGCTCTGCCTTGATCGGCGAGGCGTGCAGCGCGGCCTCGTGGGTACGCACCGGGCGCAGGTTGGCATACAGGCCCAGCGCCTTGCGGATCGCCAGCAGGCCCTGTTCCGGGCGCACCTTGGCGTTCGGGTCGGACCACTTCGGGCCGCCGACCGCGCCCAGCAGCACCGCATTGGCGGCCTGGCAGGCGGCCAGCGTCGACGCCGGTAGCGGTTCACCGTGGCGGTCGATGGCGATGCCACCGATGTCGTGCTCGCTGAAGGTGAAGGTGTGGTTGAAGCGTCCGGCGACCGCCTTCAGGACGGCAACTGCCGCGGCGGCCACTTCCGGGCCGATGCCATCACCGGGCAGGACAACAATTTCAGCGTGCATGCTCACTCTCGTAACGTTCGATTTCAGGGACACGGCCCAACAGATACCCCAACTGGTCGACGCCTTCCAGCAGGCAGGTCTGCGAGAAGCCATCCAGCGGGAAGGAATAGACCTGGCCATCGGGGGTGCGCAGTTCGCGCGCAGCCACGTCGATGGTCAGCGCATCGTCCGGGCGCTGCATCAGCGCCTGTACGTCGGCCTCGTCCAGCACGATCGGCAGCAGGCCGTTCTTCAGCGCGTTGCCGCGGAAGATATCAGCGATCTCGCTGCTGACGATGGCACGCAGGCCCAGGTCGGTCAGCGCCCATGGTGCGTGTTCGCGCGACGAGCCGCAGCCGAAGTTGCGGCCCGCCAGCAGGATGCTGCGGCCGGCGTTGTGCGGCTGGTTGAAGGCGAAGTCGGCCACCGGCGAACCATCAGCTTGCCAGCGCCAGTCGTTGAACGCGTTGCGACCCAGCCCGGCACGCTCGGTGGTGGACAGGAACCGCGCCGGGATGATCTGGTCGGTGTCGATGTTGGTCTGGCGCAGCACCACGCTGGCCGAGGTCAGGGTACGGAAGCCGGCCATCACGCCACCTCCTGTGCGAACAGTTCGCGGGTATCGGCAACGTGCCCGTTCACCGCGGCCCACGCCGCGCTCATCGGCGAGGCCAGCAGCGTGCGCGAACCGGGGCCCTGGCGGCCCTCGAAGTTGCGGTTGCTGGTACTCACGGCCAGCTGGCCGGGGGCGACCAGATCGCCGTTCATCGCGATGCACATCGAGCAGCCCGGCTCGCGCCATTCGGCACCGGCCGCGCGCACGATCTCGTGGATGCCCTCGGCCTCGGCCTCGCGCTTGACGATCTCCGAGCCCGGTACCACCAGCATGCGTACACGCTCGGCAACACGACGGCCGCGCAGCACCTGTGCGACTTCGCGCATGTCGCTCAGGCGGCCGTTGGTGCACGAACCAACGAACACTACGTCCACCGGTGTGCCCGCCAGCGCCTTGCCGGCCTGGAAGTGCATGTAGTCCAGGCCCTTCTGTGCGGCGGCATCGTTGGCGGCGGGAATCGGCGCATCCACGGCGATCGCGGTACCCGGATGCGTACCCCAGGTCAGGGTCGGGCGGATGTCGGCGGCGTCGATGTGCACTTCGCTGTCGAAGCGCGCGCCGTCATCGCTGCGCAGCTGTTGCCAGCGCGCCACGGCAGCGTCGAAGTCGGCGCCCTTGGGGCCGCGCGGCGTAGCGGCGACGAAGTCGAAGGTGACCTGGTCGGGCGCGACCATGCCGGCGCGTGCACCGGCCTCGATCGACATGTTGCACAGGGTCATGCGCTGTTCCATGTCCATCGCTTCGATGGTGCTGCCACGGAACTCGATCACGTGGCCGGTGCCGCCGTTGACGCCGATCACGCCGATGATGTGCAGGACCACATCCTTGGCGCCGACGCCGGGTGCCAGCGCACCGTCAACGGTGATCGCGAAGGTCTTGGCCTTGCGCTGCAGCAGGCACTGCGTGGCCAGCACGTGGCCGACCTCGCTGGTGCCGATGCCGAAGGCCAGCGAGCCGAATGCACCGTGGGTGGAGGTGTGGCTGTCGCCGCAGACGATGGTCATGCCCGGCTGGGTGAAGCCCTGTTCCGGCGCAATGACATGGACGATGCCGCGGTTGTCCGAGGCCATGTCGAACAGTTCGATGCCGTGCTCGGCGCAGTTTCGCGCCAGGGTGGCGACCTGTGCTTCGGAGGCGGCACTGGCATAGGGCAGCGTGCCGTCGGCCGCAGCCGGCAAGGTCGGCGTGGAGTGGTCCATCGTCGCCTTGGTGCGGTCCGGCCGGCGCGGCGCCAGGCCGCGCTCGCGCAGTTCGGTGAATGCCTGCGGCGAGGTGACCTCATGGATCAGGTGCAGGTCGATGTACAGCACGGCGGGCGCGCTGTCGGATTCGGGAACCACCACGTGGGCGTCCCACAGTTTGTCGTACAGGGTGCGGGGTGCGGAAGTCATGCGTATGCCTGGCAGAAGTACGAGATAGCGAACATCAGTAAAGAAAGCGGAACGGTCAAGTCAGCGACGGCGGGCGAGCACACGCAGGCGCACGTAGTCGGCCAGCGCCTGGCCGGCGGCATTGCGTGGCAGGTCGGCCAGCAACGCGGTGGCAGCCTCGCGCACGGTGGCGCGGGCCTCGGCGGGCAGGTCATCCAGCAGCGGCGCGGCGAATACCCGCAGCCAGCCGGCCACGCCGGTCGGCAGTGGGGTCGGGCGCGGCGTGCATTCGATCAGTTGCACCTGGAAGCCATGCTGGCGCAGGCGGTCTGCATAGGCATCGGCGGTCGGGAAGTACCACTGGAAGGTGCTGGCGCCATGGCCGTGGGCCACGCGTGCGGCCTGTACCGCCGCGACGATCGTGGCCACGTTGCCATGGCCGCCGAACTCGGCGACGAAGCGGCCACCGGGGCGCAGCGCGCGACGCACGCCTTCCAGCACACGGTCCGGGTTGCCCATCCAATGCAATGCGGCATTGCTGAAGACCGCATCGAACTCGCTGTCGAACGACAGCGCGTGGCCGTCCATCACCTGCGCGTCGACGCCACGTGCACGGGCGGCGATCACCAGTTCCGGCGACGCGTCCACGCCGTGGATGCACGCGCCGCTCAGGGCCAGCTCGGTGCTGAGCACGCCATCGCCACAGCCCAGGTCGAGGATGCGCTCACCGGCGCGCGGATCGAGCAGGCGCGCGACCGCGCCACCGAGCAACGGTACGAAGCCGGCATCGATCGCATAGTCCTGGGCGTTCCACTGCTGGCCAGCGGCTGCGGTAGGAGTGTCGAAGGCGCTCATCTCGGGTTTCTCAGGCGGTGGCAGGGGTGGGAACGTCGGTGCTGCTGTGGGCGGTGGCCTGGCGCTGGCGCAGCAGGCGGTTGGCCACATCCAGCCAGGCCAGCGCGGAGGCTTCGATGATGTCCTTGCTGGTGCCGGTGCCGTCGTACTCCACGCCGTCGTGGCGCACGCTCAGATTGGCTTCACCGCGCGCATCGGCGCCGATGCCGACGCTGTGCACCTGGTAGCTGTCCAGCATCAGCTGCACGCCGGTGGCAGCCGACAGCGCGCCGAACAGCGCATCGACCGGGCCGTCGCCCTGCGCGGTCTCGGCCACGCGGTTGCCGTCCGGGTCGGACAGTTCGACCAGTGCATTGGCGCGGCTGCCGACGTCGCTGATGGTCATCGACGCCAGGCGATAGCCCTGCGCGTTGGAGCCGCCCTGCATCAAGGTTTGCAGGTCGGCATCGGTGACCACGCGCTGCTGTTCGCACAGGCCCTTGAACTGCTCGAACACCAGCTTCAGTTCGTCTTCGTCCAGCCAGAAGCCCAGTGCACGCAGGCGTGCTTCGACGGCGGCGCGGCCACTGTGGCGGCCCAGCACCATCTGCGAATCTTCCCAGCCCACGTCTTCCGGGCGCATGATTTCGTAGGTGCCGCGATGGCGCAGCATGCCGTGCTGGTGGATACCCGATTCGTGGGCGAAGGCATTGGCACCGACGATGGCCTTGTTGCGCTGTACCGGCATGCCGACCAGGCGCTGCAGCAGCTGCGAGGTGCCGACGATGCGCGGGGTGTTGATCGAACTGTCCTGTTCGTAGAAGGCCTGGCGCACCTTCAGCACCATCGCGATCTCTTCCAGCGAACAGTTGCCGGCGCGCTCGCCGATGCCGTTGACGGTGCACTCGACCTGGCGTGCACCGCCTTCGATGGCGGCCAGCGAGTTGGCCACCGCCAGGCCCAGGTCGTTGTGGCAGTGCGCGCTGAAGATCACATTGGCGGCATTCGGCACGTCGGCGACGCCGGCGATGACCTGCTGGAACATCGCGCGGATCTCTTCCGGCGTGGTGAAGCCGACGGTGTCGGGCAGGTTGATGGTGGTGGCGCCGGCGGCAATGGCCACGCGCGAGACTTCGATCAGGTAGTCCAGCTCGGTACGGGTGGCATCCTCGGCGGAGAACTCGACATCGTCGATGTACGATCGAGCCAGCGAGACGTGCTTGCGTACCGATTCCAGTACCTGCTCGCGGGTCATCCGCAGCTTGTGCTCGCGGTGCAGCGGGCTGGTCGACAGGAACACGTGCAGGCGCGGGTTGGCGGCCGCTTCCAGTGCGCGTGCCGAGGTCTCGATGTCGGCCTGCAGGCAGCGCGACAGCACGGCCAGGCTCAGGCTCGGGCGGCGCAGTTCGCGGCCGATCAGCGCCATCGCCTCGCGGTCGGACTGCGAGCTGGCCGGGAAGCCGGTCTCGATGATGTCCACGCCCAGTTCGTCCAGCGCACGCGCCATCACCAGCTTCTGCGGCGGGCTCATGCTGCAGCCGGGGGACTGCTCGCCGTCACGCAGGGTGGTGTCGAAGATGCGGATGCGCGGGGTGGTAATTCGTTCGATGGTGGTCACAGGGAAATCTCCTCGACAGCGGGTGCGGCGGCTTGCAGGGGGGAAGGGGAAGAGGTGGGGGACGCGAGGGCGCTGGCCTTGCCGGGCGAGCGCGGGGTTTCACTACGCCGTCGCCGTGGTTTGCGCGGCGGGCGCGGCCGGATGTCGGTGAGCAGGCCGGCCAGGACACCCGCATCGATATTCCCGCCGGACACCACCGCGCACTTGCGGCGGCCAGCGACACGGCGGCCTGCTGCCAGCGCCAGCGCACCGGCGCCCTCGGCGATGATGTGTTCTTCCAGTGCCAGCCGGACCAGGGTTTCACGCAGTTCGGCTTCGCGCACGATCACTACGTCGTCCAGCAGCGAGGTGCACAGGCGTCGGGTCAGGAATCCAGGGATCTTCACCCGCACGCCGTCGGCCAGCGAGGCGACGGGGGCGATCTCGCGTACGTCGCCGCGGATGGCGCGCGCCATTGAGTCAACGCCTTCCACCTGGGCACCGATCACGCGCACGCCCTGTGATTTCAGCGCCAGTGCAACGCCGGAGGCCAGGCCACCGCCGCCGATCGGCACGATCACCACGTCCGGTGCGTGCGCGGCCAGCTCGATGCCGACCGTACCCTGGCCGGCAATCACATCGGCGTCGTCGAACGCGGAAAGGAAGCGGTAGCCGTGGCGTTGTGCCAGTTCAACCGCGAAGGCGTAGGCCTCGTCATAGCTGGTGCCATGCTGGCGCACGGTGGCGCCCCAGTGAGCGACGCCGGCGATCTTGGTGGCCGGCGCGCCATGTGGCATCACGGTGATGGCCGGAACGTCCAGGCGGTAGGCCGCCCACGCCACGCCCTGGGCATGGTTGCCGGCCGAGGCGCAGATCACCGGCCGGGTATCGCCGCGCTCGCGGCCGGCCAGCAGCGCGTTCAACGCGCCGCGCACTTTGTAGGACCCGGTGCGCTGCAGGTTCTCCAGCTTCAGCCAGGTGCCGAAGCGCTCGGCATGGTGCAGCGGGGTAGGCGGCAGGAAGCGGCGCAGCCGGGCCTGCGCCGCCAGTACGTCGGCGACGCTTACGTCTCCGACATCGCTTTCCTGGCTGGCATCAGCGGCCGGCATGGGCCACCAGCGGGGTGCAGGCGACCGCCGCATGCGGGCACGGGCGGCGAAGAAGACGCCTCCGTACCGGCACCGTGGTCACTACGGTACGGGTGTTCATACGGATGCTCCTTCCACGGCGGTGACCTGCACGGACACGCAGTCGTAGATCTTTTCGATCTGCCGGCACAGCGTTTCCGCCGGGCGCTGGCCATCCACCACCAGTTGCAGGTGCCAGCGGCCATCGTCGGCGGCCACCGGCGCACCGCTGATCGCACGCGGCGCGAAGCCACGGCGCTCGGCCATGCCGATCACGCGCAACAGCGCGCCTTCGGCCGGGTGCAGCACCAGGTCAAGCCGGTAGTGCATTGGGGATCTCCTGGCGGGCATGGGCGGGGTTGCTTTCCAGCATCGTGCTGTTGGCGGTGTTCGGTGGCACCAGCGGCCATACGTTGGCGCGTGCATCGATGGCCACGTGCAGCAGTGCCGGGCCGGGTTCGGCCAGCAGCGCGGCCAGGCCACCCTCGACGTCATCCCGCGCGTCGATGCGGGTGGCGGAAATGCCGAACACCTGCGCCAGCGCCACGAAGTCCGGGTTGTCGGACAGGTCGATCTCGCTGTAGCGCTCGGCGAAGAACAGCTCCTGCCACTGCCGCACCATGCCCAGCGAACTGTTGTCCAGCAGCACGATCTTCACCGGCAGGCGGCAGCGCGCGATGGTCGCCAGCTCCTGTACGTTCATCATGAAGCTGCCGTCGCCGGACACCAGCACCACGGTGCGATCGGGGCAGGCGAACTGCGCACCCATCGCTGCCGGCAGGCCGAAGCCCATGGTGCCCAGCGCGCCACTGGTCAGGTGGTTGCGCGGGTGGTTGAAGCGGCAGTGCTGCGCCACCCACATCTGGTGCTGGCCAACGTCGCAGGCGATCACCGCATCGGCCGGGGCCAGCTCGCTCAGGCGCTTCAGCAGCGCCGGGGCGTAGATGTGCTGGCCCGGTGCGTCGTAGCGCGCAGCGAAACGATCGCGATGCTGTGCACAGCGCTTGCGCCATGCGTCCTGGTGGGCCTTGGGGGAGGGGAAGGCCGCACGCAGGGCGCGGATGGCGTGACCGACGTTGCCGGGCACGGCGACATCGGCGCTGCGCAGCTTGGAGATCTCATATGCGTCCGCATCGATGTGAACGACGCGGGCGAACGGTGCGAACTCCGCCAGCTTGCCGGTGGCACGGTCGTCGAAGCGTGCGCCCAGCACCAGCAGCAGGTCGCTTTCCTGCACCGCCATGTTGGCCGCGCGGGTCCCGTGCATGCCCAGCATGCCCAGCGACTGCGGATGGCTGGCCGGCAGTGCGCCCAGGCCGCGCAGCGTCATCACGGTGGGGATGGCACTAGCCTCGACGAAATCGCGCAGGTCCTGCACCGCATCACCCAGCGCGATGCCACCGCCGGCGTAGACCACCGGCTTCTCGGCCGCGGCCAGCGCGGCAATGGCTTCGGCAATGGCGGCCTCGGCCGGCGCCGGCGGTGGTTCGACGCTGCTGGGCGCATGGGCCGGCAGATGGCTGGCGTCGGCCAGCTGCACGTCCTTGGGCAGGTCGATCAGCACCGGGCCGGGGCGACCTTCGCGGGCGATCCGGAACGCATCGGCCACCACGCGCGGCAGGTCATCGACGCTGCGCACCAGCCAGCTGTGCTTGACGATCGGCATCGTCAGGCCGAACACATCCAGTTCCTGGAAGGCGTCGGTGCCCAGCAGCGGCGTGCCGACCTGGCCGGTGATGCAGACCATCGGTACCGAGTCCAGCATCGCATCGGCGATGCCGGTGACCAGGTTCGACGCGCCCGGCCCGGAGGTGGCCACGCAGACGCCCACCTGGTTGCTGGCGCGGGCGAAACCATTGGCGGCCAGGGCGGCACCCTGCTCGTGGCGCACCAGGATGTGCTTCAGCGACGAGTCCACCAGCGCGTCGTAGAACGGCATGATGGTGCCACCGGGATAGCCGAACAGCGTGCGGACGCCTTCGGCCTCCAGCGCCTGGGTCAGCCAGCGCGCGCCGTTGGGCGGCGCGCTGCGGTGTGTGGAAGAGTTCATGGGGGAACCTTGCAAAGCGGGTGGGGGAGGGCCGCGCGGTTACGCGGCCTGTCCTTGCAACCAGACCATCTTGGCGCGCAGTTCCTTGCCCACCTTTTCGATCGGGTGCTCCAGGTCGGCCTGCTTGAACCTGTTGTAGTTCGGCAGGCCCGCTTCGTACTCGGCCACCCAGTTCTTGGTGAAGGTGCCGTCCTGGATGTCCTTCAGTACTTCCTTCATGCGCGCCTTGGTGCCGGCGTCGATCACGCGCGGGCCGCTGACGTAGTCGCCGTACTGCGCGGTCTCGGAGATGAATTCCAGCATGCGCGAGATGCCGCCTTCGTAGAACAGGTCGACGATCAGCTTCAGCTCGTGCAGTACTTCGTAGTAGGCGATCTCCGGCTGGTAGCCGGCTTCCACCAGGGTCTCGAAACCAGCCTGCACCAGCGCCGACGCACCACCACACAGCACCGCCTGCTCGCCGAACAGATCGGTCTCGGTCTCTTCCTTGAAGGTGGTCTGGATCAGGTTGGCGCGGGCACCGCCGAGGCCGGCCGCATAGGCCTGGGCATGCTGCGCGGCCTTGCCGCTGACGTCCTGGTAGACCGCCCAGATGCACGGCACGCCACGGCCGATCTCGTACTCACGGCGCACCAGCGCACCCGGGCCCTTCGGCGCGACCAGCACCACGTCCAGATCGGCGCGCGGCTCGATCATGCCGTAGTGCACGTTCAGTCCGTGGGCGAACAGCAGGCACGCCCCCTGCTTCATGTTCGGCGCCAGCACATCGTTGTAGAGCTTCTTCTGCACCATGTCGGGGGTCAGCACGGCGACCAGATCGGCGTCCTTCACCGCATCGGCGGGCGCGACCACGGTGAATCCATCGGCCTGGGCCTTGGTTTCGGTCGGACCGCCCGGACGCAGGCCTACCACCACGTCGAAGCCGGATTCGCGCAGGTTCAGTGCGTGGGCGCGGCCCTGGCTGCCGTAGCCGATGACGGCGATCTTGGTCTGGGGCAGGTCGTTGGTGCTCATGGGGGAGGTTCCTTGCGGTGGGAAGAAAAAAGAACGGCCGGTCGTCGAGGTGACGTGCCGGCCGGTCAGGGGAAAGCGGTGGAGGGGGCGCCGCGCATCGCACAGGCACAGCCACCACGAGGCGTGGTGCTGCAGGTCCGGGTTGTGCGATGAGCGTTGGTCATGGTGGTTGCGTCTGAAACCAGGTTCTGAAATGAAAAAACCCGCACCGGGGCGGGTGCGGGTTTTTGAAGAGTTCCGGTGTGTCTGTTGCTTACACGCTGGCTCGTCCCGCACCTGTGGGTTGGGTAATAAGTACGAGCACAAGAATCGAACGCAGCGAGGCGGCGCCGATGGCGGCGGCTTCGATGTGGGTTCGCGGTGGCGTGTTGTGATGCAACATGCGATCGAGAGAAACACAGGCGTTTTGGCGGTGTCAACCCTCACGACAGTTTTTTTATCGGTTTCCAGTGAGTCCAGCGAAATCGCTTGCGCCGCAAGGATGGTTGCCACTGAAAGTGTTTCAGTGAACCCGAATTCACTCCTTTCAACACGCTTTTTGCGCGGATTCCGGGTCGCTGTTCGCCATGCTGGGGCGGACCCTGGTCGGCACCTACCGAAAGGCCATCGCCCATGACCTCTGCCCGATACCGCATGAAGGCCGCAGCGGCGAAGATCGCGGAACCACCTTCCACCGGAACCCGACCGTGTCCCGACGCCTTGCCCGCTCCCTGCTCGCCGCCGCCGTGCTGGCTGCCGTGCCTGCACTGTCCATCGCCGCCGACCGCATCACCGGCCACACCTTCGCCACCCGTTCGGAGGTGATCGCCCCGCATGCGATGGCGGCTACCTCGCAGCCGCTGGCCACCCAGATCGCGCTGGACGTGATGAAGGGCGGTGGCTCGGCGGTCGACGCGGCGATCGCGGCCAATGCCGCGCTCGGATTGATGGAGCCGACCGGCAACGGTATCGGTGGCGACCTGTTCGCCATCGTCTGGGACCCAAAGACGCAGAAGCTCTACGGCTACAACGGCTCGGGCCGCTCGCCGAAGTCGCTCACCCTGGCCGAGTTCCAGCGTCGTGGCCTGAAGGACATCCCGGCCACCGGCCCGCTGCCGGTGTCGGTACCTGGCGCGGTCGACGGCTGGTTCGCCCTGCACGACCGTTTCGGTCGCAAGCCGATGGCCGACAACCTGGCGCCGGCCATCCGCTACGCCCGCGAGGGCCACCCAGTGGTCGAGGTGATCGCCTACTACTGGGACCGTTCGGTGCCCAAGCTGTCGCAGTACCCGGGCTTCAAGGAGCAGTTCACGATCAACGGCCACGCCCCGCGCAAGGGCGAGATGTGGAAGAACCCGAACCTGGCCAGCACCCTGCAGAAGATCGCCGACGGCGGGCGCGACGCCTTCTACAAGGGCGAGATCGCGCGCACCATCGGTGACTACTTCAAGGCCAACGGTGGCTACCTGAGCTACCAGGACATGGCCGACCACCACGGTGAATGGGTCGAGCCGGTCAGCAGCAACTACCGTGGCTACGATGTCTGGGAGCTGCCACCCAACAGCCAGGGCATCGCTGCGCTTCAGATCCTCAACGTGCTGGAAGGCTACGATTTCTCGAAGATCCCGTTCGGCTCACCCGAGCATGTGCACCTGTTCGTTGAGGCGAAGAAGCTGGCCTTCGCCGACCGTGCGCGCTTCTACGCCGACATGGCATTCCAGCCGGCGCCGGTGCAGAAGCTGATCTCCAAGGAGTACGCCGCGCAGCGCCGCGCGCTGATCTCGATGGACAAGGCCTTGAAGGAAGTGCAGCCGGGCACACCGAAGCAGCTGGAGGAAGGCGACACGATCTACATGACGGTGGCCGACGCCGACGGCATGATGGTCTCGTTGATCCAGTCCAATTACCGCGGCATGGGCAGCGGCATGGCGCCGCCGGGGTTGGGCTTCATCCTGCAGGACCGCGGCGAGATGTTCGTGCTGCAGAAGAACCATCCCAACGGATACGCACCGGGCAAGCGCCCCTTCCAGACGATCATTCCGGCGTTCATTACCAAGGGGGGCAAGCCGTATGCCAGCTTCGGCGTGATGGGCGGCGCGATGCAACCGCAGGGCCATGCGCAGATCGTGATGAACCTGGTGGACTTTGGCATGAACCTGCAGGAAGCCGGTGACGCACCGCGCATCCAGCATGAGGGTTCCACCGAGCCGACCGGCCAGGCCACGGCGATGACCGACGGTGGTGAAGTGAACCTGGAAACCGGCTTCCCGTATGAAACCGTGCGCGCGCTGATGCGCAAGGGGCATCGCATCGTGTTCGCCGACGGCCCGTATGGTGGCTATCAGGCGATCATGCGCGATCCCGAGACCGGGGTGTACTACGGGGCTTCGGAGAGCCGCAAGGACGGGCAGGCGGCGGGGTATTGAGGTTTCCCGGCCAACGGGCTGAGTCCCCTCTGCGGTGATGGCAGCGATACGGGGCTTAGCCGGGCGGGTGGATCGTCTGGGGGCCGCTGCAAGTACGTCCATGTAAGCTCGGTCGCCGCATCCATGCGGCTCACGCCCCCAGCCAACCCACCCGCCCGGCCACGGACAGTTTCCGTGTCCGTCACCGCAGGAAAAGAAAAAAGAAGAGCAAGAGCAAAGGCAAAGGCAAAGGCAAAGGCAACGGCAACAGCCGCGCGCTGTGTGTTGGGGTCAGATCCGTTTTCCGAAGGAAAACGGATCTGACCCCTTCTTGTTTTCCGATACACATCTTCCACGCAAAGCGTGGAAAACCAACAGTTACCGGGAAACTGTCGGGGGTGGGGCGGTGTGGGTGGGCAGGACCGTTGGCGCCATGGATGGCGCCATCGAGCCCCCATGGATGGGTTCACGGCGTGTCCTGCCCACCCACACCGCCCCACCCAACCAGCAGCAACCCAGAACCGCCTTTGAATTTGACCTTGGCCCTTGCCTGAAAAAGCGGTGCAGCCGCAGGCTGCAAAACACCCTCAATCCTGATCGTGCGCGCGTGCGGCCTCGGCCTGCGTCTCTTCCTGCGCCGCCATCTCGCGTGCGATCCACGCATCGATCATGTGCCGCTGGCGCTGCGCCTGCCGTCGCTCACGCGTGTACTCCTGGTCGAGCACGCGGTACAGCGACACCATCACCAGCACCATCAGCAGCGCGAATGGCAACGCCGCAATCGTGATCATGCCCTGCAGTGCATCCAGGCCACCGGCCAGCAGCAACGCCGCTGCGATCAACGCCACCGCGATGCCCCAGGCCAGCTTGCGCTTCAACGGTGGATCGCCTGCTTCGTCAGTGGACATGCTGGCCAGAACCAGTACCGCCGAGTCGGCCGAAGTTACGAAGAAGATCATCAGCAGTACCAGTGCGATGCACGACAGCAGCAACGGCAGCGGCATGCTGTCGAACAGCGTGAACAGCACCGTCTCGTAGCCATTGCCCAGCGCCTGCACCAGGTCGGCATGGCCGAAGATCTGCGCCCACAGCGCGGTGCCGCCGAACACCGCGAACCAGAAGAAGCCCAGCAGCGTCGGCGCGAGCACTACGCCGATCACGAACTCGCGCACGCTGCGGCCGCGCGAGATGCGTGCGATGAATGAGCCCACGAACGGTGCCCACGAGATCCACCAGGCCCAGTAGAAGATTGTCCAGTCCGCCACCCAGGTGCTGCCGGAGAACGGTGACATGCGCAGGCTCATTGTCACCAGCTGGTTGAGGTAGGAGCCCAGCGTGGTGGTGAACGTATCGAAGATGAAGCCGGTCGGCCCCAGCACGAGCAGGATGGCTGCCAGCAGGGCAGCCAACGCCAGGTTGAAATTGGACAGCCACTTCACACCCCGCTCCACGCCACTGGCGGTGGACGCCATATACAGCACGAAGGCGACGGCAATGATGGTCATCTGCACTGGGACGGTAGCCTGCACGCCGAACACGCGCTCGATGCCGGCGGCGATCTGGATGGTGCCGAAGCCCAGCGTCGTCGCGACACCGATCGCGGTGGCGACCACTGCAGCGATGTTGACCACGCGACCGATCCAGCCGCGATGATGGCGGCCGATGATCGGCTGCAGCATGTCGCTGACCAGGCCACGGCCGTTGCGGTTGAACTGGAACCAGGCCATTGCCAGCCCGATCAGCGCGTAGATGGCCCACGGGTGCAGGCCCCAGTGGAAGAATGCATAGCGCATCGAGGCGCGTGCCGCATCCAGGCTCTGCGGAGCAAGCCCTTCCGGTGGCTTGCTGAAGTGCGAAATGGGCTCGGCGGCGCCCCAGAACACCAGGCCGATGCCCATGCCGGCGGCGAACAGCATCGACATCCAGCTGGCCCGCGAGAACTCCGGCTCGGCGTCTTCGCCACCGATGCGCAGGTTGCCGAAGCGTCCGAAGGCCAGGTACATCAGGAACACCAGGGCCAGGAACACCACCAGCAGGTACAGCCAGCCGATACCGCGGATGAGTTCGCCGAGGATGCTCTGCACCACGGTATTGAAGGGGCCAGGTGCAATACCGGCAAGCAGCACCAGCAGCAGAACCAGTGCGATGGAAACGCGAAACACCATGAAGGAGCTTCTCCGATCAAGGGATTGAGGGGAGCGAGCAGAGCTTGCAGCGAAGGGCCGGCGGCATGCAGCGCGAACCGGGCAGGGGCCGCGTCGGCGGCGAAGGAAGCGTCGGTCGCGGGAGCGCGACGGACGTGCACGTTACTGAACGCGACGTCATGGTTCTGTTAACGAACAGCGATTGGGGTCAGATCCGGAAGCGGGCGGTCTATGCTCTAATGCACGCCAAGAAGCGGGGGTACCGAGGCCACGTGGCCACGGTTGAGACAGTCCCTTGGAACCTGATCCGGCTCATACCGGCGTAGGGAAGCTTTGCAATGCAGCCGTGCCCGGACTCCGCCCAAGGACCGTCCGGGCGCGGTCGCAGTGCGCCGCCGCTTCGTCCCTGACCTTTCTGGACGATGCCGATGAACGCACAGCTCTCCGCCCTGCAGCAACAGGCCCAGCAACTCTCCGAATCCGTGACCCGGCCCATTCCCGGCTCGCGCAAGATCCACGTGCCCGGTTCGCGCCCGGATCTGCAGGTGCCGATGCGGGAGATCGCGTTGACCCGCACCCCGACGCTGTTCGGCGGCGAAGAGAATGCACCGGTCACGGTCTACGACACGTCCGGCCCCTACACCGATCCGGACGCGCGTATCGATCTGTCCGCCGGGCTGCCGGCACTGCGTCGCGGCTGGGTGGAGGAACGTGGCGATACCGAGCAGCTCGAAGGCCTGAGTTCGTCGTTCGGGCGTGATCGCGAGCACGACCCGAAGCTCGCTGCCGTGCGCTTCCCCGCCCGCAGCCTGCCGCGCCGTGCACGGGCAGGCGCGAACGTCACCCAGATGCACTATGCGCGGCGCGGCATCATCACGCCGGAAATGGAATTCGTTGCCATCCGCGAGAACCAGCGGCTGGAGACGATCCGCGATGCGGGCCTGCTGCAGCAGCACCCGGGCGAGGCGTTCGGCGCCTCGATCCAGAAGATCATCACTCCGGAGTTCGTGCGGGATGAAATCGCGCGCGGCCGCGCCGTGCTGCCCAACAACATCAACCATCCGGAAAGCGAGCCGATGATCATCGGCCGCAACTTCCTGACCAAGATCAATGCCAACATCGGCAACAGCGCCGTTTCCTCGGGAATCGCCGAGGAGGTAGAGAAACTGGTGTGGGCGATCCGCTGGGGCGGTGACACCGTGATGGACCTGTCCACCGGCAAGCACATCCATGAAACCCGCGAGTGGATCATCCGCAACTCGCCGGTGGCGATCGGTACGGTGCCGATCTACCAGGCGCTGGAGAAGGTCGACGGCCGCGCCGAAGCACTGACCTGGGAGATCTTCCGCGACACACTGATCGAGCAGGCCGAGCAGGGCGTGGACTACTTCACCATCCACGCCGGCGTGCTGCTGCGCTACGTGCCACTCACCGCCAAGCGGGTGACCGGCATCGTCAGCCGCGGGGGCTCGATCATGGCCAAGTGGTGCCTGGCGCACCACAAGGAGAATTTCCTGTACACGCATTTCGAAGAGATCTGCGAAATCATGAAGGCCTATGACGTGACCTTCTCGCTGGGTGACGGCCTGCGCCCGGGCTGCATCGCCGATGCCAATGACGCCGCGCAGTTCGGTGAGCTGGAAACGCTGGGCGAGCTGACGAAGACTGCCTGGAAGCATGATGTGCAGACCATGATCGAGGGCCCCGGCCACGTGCCGATGCAGCTGATCAAGGAGAACATGGACAAGCAACTGCGTGAGTGCGGCGAGGCGCCGTTCTATACGCTGGGGCCGTTGACCACCGATATCGCACCGGGCTACGACCACATCACCAGCGCGATCGGCGCGGCGATGATCGGATGGTTCGGCACGGCCATGCTCTGTTACGTGACGCCGAAGGAGCATCTCGGCCTGCCCAATCGCCAGGACGTGCGCGACGGCATCATGGCCTATCGCATTGCCGCGCATGCAGCCGACCTGGCCAAGGGCCATCCGGGTGCGCAGGTTCGCGACAACGCATTGAGCAAGGCGCGCTTCGAGTTCCGCTGGGAAGACCAGTTCCACCTTGGCCTGGATCCGGAGAAGGCCAGGGAGTTCCATGACGAGACGCTGCCGAAGGATGCGCACAAGCTGGCCCACTTCTGCTCGATGTGCGGCCCGCACTTCTGTTCGATGAAGATCACCCAGGATGTGCGTGACTACGCCGAAGCCGGCATGAAGGAGAAGTCGGAGGAGTTCCGCGCGGCTGGCGCAGAGGTCTACCACCAGGGATGACGAGTAGCCGGGTGCCGGCTGCCGGCCGGCGGCCGGTTGTGCAGGGGCCGGGAGGAGCGCTGGCCAGCGGCCGGCACCACCGCTCATCACGCCGCTCCCCGCTATGCTCCGCGCATCACCCTGGGGGAAGGACACCATGCCCGTTGCCATGACCACCCGTTGGCTGGCCATTGCCCGCCGTCATCCTTCGGCCTGGCTGCTGGGTGCCCAGTTGATCGCGGTGCTGCTGTACCCCGCGCTGGATGACACCGCTGCCGGCCGCGCGGCGCTGGGCATGTTCGGCATGGCGGTACTGGGCCTGGCGCTGTGGGTGGTCCAGCGCAGCCCACTGGGCACCTGGCTGGCACTGCTGCTGGCCATCCCGTCGGTGGTGTTCTCGCTGGCTGGCGCATTGCTCGACCGCAGCGCACTGCTGACCACCGCACAGTTGCTGGAGAGCCTGCTGTACTTCTATACGGCCGGCGCCCTGATTGCCTACATGCTCCAGGACCACAAGGTCACCCGCGACGAACTGTTCGCCGCAGGCGCGACATTCACCTTGCTTGCATGGGCATTTGCGTTCGCATTCGCGGTATGCCAGCAGTGGTACCCGGGCAGCTTCCAGGGCACCGGCGGAGGCTCGCAGCGCAGTTGGATGGAGCTGCTTTATCTCAGCTTCAGCTTGCTGTCTGGAGTCGGCTTGAGTGACGTCGTGCCGTTGCATCCACAGGCACGCGCGCTGGTCATGCTGGAGCAGTTTTCCGGCGTGATGTACGTGGCTTTGGTGGTTTCGCGGCTGGTCGGATTGACCATGTTGCGGCGCATGTGAAAATGAACGCCAGATAAAAATTTCGCGCCCGAAAGGGCGCGAATGATGTCGCAAATTATGTGAATTCGTCGGCGAGAGAGAGCCTGATGTCGACCACGCGATAGGCGAGGTAACTTGCATAGGCTAGTATTCGCGCGCTCGATTGTTTTTGCGGTATGCGCCGATGCTTTGTGCGGAGTCTGGCTTTTCGCTGTTCCCAGGACGGGGCGGTATCGAAGGCAAACACTGCCCGGGACCTGTCTCTACTGTGTAGCAGAAAATGAACAGCAGCGAAATCCAGTTCCCGGTATCCGATCGGATCCGGATAGGAGAGTGCACCGTCACTCTGTCCTCGCGCGAAGTCGAGGTCGTCGGCGCGCGTCGCCCGCGCCGGCTGACGCCGAAGGCGCTGGGCGTGCTGCGCGTGCTGCTGCGGCAGCCGGGTCGCGTTGTCACCCGCGACGAGTTGTTCGCCGAGGTATGGCCGGACACGCTGCCGACCAACGATGTGCTGACCCAGGCCGTCACCCAGCTGCGCAAGGCGTTCAGCAACGACGACGACAACGGCCAGGCCTACATCGAAACCATCGCCAAGACAGGCTATCGGCTTCTGGTCCCGGTGCAGGTGCTGGACGATGCCGAGCCCGTGGCCGCAGGCGTCCCCGACGACGAAGGCATGGCCGCGCAGCCGGTGACCACTGCTGCGTTGCCTGCGCATCCACAGGCAGCGCGCCGCCGCTGGCGCCATATCCGTCGGCGCGTGCTGCTGGTGCTGGGCGTGTTGATGCTGGCCACGCTGCTGGTGTTGACCACGCTGCTGCTGCGTCGTGCACCGGCCGGCAGCTCGCCGGTGGAGGCTGCCGTGGAGAACGGTACGCGGGTGATCGGCAGCCCGCAGCGACCGTATCGGTTGATCACCGCAACCAGCGGCTTCGAAACCTATCCCACGCTGTCACCGGACGGTTCGCTGGTGGCCTATGAGGGCGCCAACGAGGATGGCAACGGCGGTGGCGCGATCAAGCTGCAGACCTCCGGCAACGCGCCGGCGCGCCAGTTGCTGGCGCCACCGGCCGGTGCCGTCGATCGCTTCCCGAACTGGTCGCCGGATGGTCGCGAAATCGCCTTCGCGCGGTTCTCCGCCGACGGCGGCTGCCAGGTACTGATCGCCAGCGCCACCGGTGGCGCACTGCGCCAGGCCACACGCTGCGATGGGACGGAGCTGCTCAGTTTCGACTGGACGCCAGATGGGCGTGGCCTGGTGTTCGGCAGCATGGTCGGTCGCTACGCGCACCGTGGCATCCGCGTGCTGGACCTGGCCAGTGGCCAGTGGCGCGCGCTGGCCTACAGCGTCGACCAGGATGACTTCGACTACGCACCGCGTTATTCGCCTGATGGGCAATGGCTGGTGTTCGTGCGCAACCCGCAGCTGGGTGATCTGTGGCGGGTGCCAGCCGCGGGCGGTACGCCCGAGCAGTTGACCGATGAAGCGGCAGAGCTGCGCGGCTGGGCCTGGCTGGACGATGGCCGAACCATCGTCTTCGGTCGCCGTGTCGATAGCGAGGCGCGGCTCTATTACCTGGACGTCGAGCGGCACACGTTGCGCGATGCCGGCCTGGATGATGCGCAGTGGCCAGCGGTCTCGCGACGCGGTGGCATGCTGGCGTTCGTCCACCGGCGCGCGCAGTTCGGCGTGTTCAAGGTGCCGATGCAGGGCAGCGGCACGCCCGAGCGCCTGTTCGCCTCCAGTGGCCGCGATGGGCAGCCGATGGCAGCGCCTGATGGCCGCCAGCTGGTCTTCACCTCCGATCGTTCCGGCAGCTTCGCCCTGTGGTGGGCGGACATGCAGCGACCGGATTCGCTGCGTCCCATCGAAGGGCTGCGGCCGGAAGCGCGGCAGGCGCCTGACTGGTCGGCCGACAGCCGGCAGTTGCTCGTGGTTGGCCGCGATGCGCATGGGCGCACGGTGCTCTATGAAATCGCGCCACGCGATGAACGCCTGCAACCCTTGCCGGTTCCGGCCGAACAGCCGTTGCAGGCACTGTATGGCGCCTCGCCGCAGCAGCTGTTTGTGGTCGAGCGCGATGCCGACCAGCGCACGCGGTTGAGCCTGTTCGATCGCAGCGTCCAGCCCTGGCGCCGATTGGCCAGCATCGATGGGGTGTCGCAGGCGCGCTTTGACCGGAGCAGTGGCCGCGTGTTGTTCACCCGCTTGGCCGCCGGTGGCCTGTGGTCGGCGGATGCCGCGTTGTCCCCGGCCAGCGTGCAGCAGATCAGCGATGACCGGCCCAGCCGCTGGCGATACCGGGCCTGGACCGTGACCGGCAACAGCGGCATCGGCTACCTCGGTACCTCGACCACGTGTGGCACCACCTTCGTGCGCATCCAGCCCGGCCGGGAGGAGCCGGAACGTTGCCTGGACGCAGAACGGCTCAGCGCCGGCAACGGGCTCAGTGCCAGCGCCGACGGAAAGGACCTGTTCGTGGCGATGGCGGTCAGCGATGGCGCTGACATCGGCGTGATGCGGTTGCCCGAACGCCCGCCTGCACTGTTCCCCGCATTCTCCAAGTTGTTGTTGTTCAAGGGAAATGGGCCTTCGTAATTTCTTCGTCGGGATCTCGTCGCGAATTCGTGGCGATCTCGTCGGACCTTCCTGACGCAGTGCCGCCTGATTTGGCAAAACGGAGTCCTGTACTAGGCAAATCCGTGGTGCCCCCATGCGTCAACTCTCGCTGGCCGATCGCGGCCAAACTGTTTCCCTGGACCGGTCGCTCGACGACGTCGCACCGACCTGCCTGGGCGTGGCCCGGCTGGGCAGCCTGCAGACCGCCGGCTCCAGCTTCACTGTCTGGATGCAGGTGCGTGGCAGCTCGTGGGTCGAGGCCAAGGAAGGGCGCTTCCGCCTGCGCCAAGGCGAGTGGATCGCGTTCGAGAAGGAATCGCGGCCGCTGGTGCAGGCCGGTCGCAACGGGTTGTGCGTTGGCCTGAACCTGAACATCGAAGCGCTTCGCGTGCTGACCGAGATGGCCGACTGCGGCCTGTATGCAGGTCGTGGCCGGATGAACCGCACTGATGCGCGCGTGGCGCTGCGCCTGTGGCGCGATGCGCTGGCCAGCGGCCAGCCGGCGCAGGCCCTGCGCCCGCTGCTGCTGCACCTCGCGGGCCTGCAGCGCGGCCTGGCCGACAACGTGCAGCGCTGCCCGGGCCGCTCGCGCAGCCGCAAGCGCCAGGTGTTCGGCCGCATGCAGCGCGCGCGCCTCTATCTGGAAGGCAACAGCCACCGGGTGGTGCGCATCGGCGAACTGGCCGAGCTGACCAACTTCTCCAGCTGGTACCTGTCCAAGACCTTCCAGAGCCTGTACGAGGAAAGCCCGCAGTCGCTTTCGGCACGGCTGCGCCTCGAACGCGCCGCTGATCTGCTGCGTGACACCGACATGATGGTGGGCGAGGTCGCTGCCGCCAGCGGTTTCGACAACTGCTGCAGCTTCGCGCGTGCGTTCCGCGCCCGCTACGGCCAGTCCGCATCGCGCTTCAGGGAGAACGGCGGCTTGCTCCCGCCACAATCCGCAAAGTCTCCGGTTGGTTCGCGCAAATACAGCGCTGCAACGCAATCGTAACGTGCTGGGGTGTTTTAACACGCTGCTAACACGTACCTTGGAGAGATAGATGAACGTTCGTAATCCCGCAGTGCGGTTCGGCTTGCTGCCGGCCGGCATTGCGCTGGCGCTGGCGCCGGCCTTTGCTTCGGCGCAGGAAGCAAAGGGCACCACCGACCTGGACCGCATTTCGGTCACCGGCTCGCGCATCCGCGGCGCCTCGGTGGAAACCCAGCAGCCGATCCTGACGATGACCCGCGAATCCCTGGAAAAGCAGGGCTTCTCGAGCGTCGCCGACGTGCTGAACAACCTGACCTCGGCCGGCTCCCCGGCCATCTCGCGTTCGGAGTCGCTGGCTTCGGGCGAGAACGTGGGCGGCTATTACGTCGACATCCGCAACCTGGGCGCCGAGCGCACCCTGGTGCTGATGAACGGCAAGCGCCTGGGCGCTTCGACCTCGGGCCTGCAGGACCTGAGCCAGATCCCGATGTCGGCCGTTGAGCGCATCGAGATCCTGAAGGATGGCGCCTCGTCGATCTACGGTTCCGACGCCATTGCCGGCGTGGTCAACGTGATCACCCGCAAGAACTTCGATGGCGGCGAAGCCAACGTCTACGTCGGCCAGTACGGCAAGGGCGACGGCGACACCGAAACCTATTCGATGACCCTCGGTGCCCGCGGCGAACGCGGCAGCCTGACCCTGTCGGCCGAGTACTCGAAGCAGGATCCGGTGTGGGCCAAGGACCGCTGGTACAGCCGTGACGGCTCGCTGGGTCCGAACTCGACCTCGGCTGACTGGAGCCCGATCAGCCAGAACGGCAGCTGGTGCAACCCGGCGCTGTACGACTGCACCAAGTCGAGCGCTGTGTGGCAGACCCTGAACCCGGGTGGCAACCCGAAGAACCCGAACGACTACCACGCGATCACCGAAGACGAGTTCGCCAACTCGAACGAGCAGATGACCCTGCTCACCGGTGTGAAGCGCAAGTCGGTCTACATCAACGGCACCTACGACTTCACCGATTCGATCAGCCTGAACACCGACGTGCTCTACAACGAGCGCCAGACGTTCCAGCAGATTGCCGGTTACCCGTACCAGTCCGCTTCCAACTCGATCAAGACCCCGTTGTCGGCTGCCAGCGCCTTCAATCCGGTCGGCCAGGACGTCAGCTTCCGTCGCCGCCTGTGGGAAGTGCCGCGTACCACTGACAGCCAGCTGAAGACCCTGCGCTTCGCTCCGACCCTGACCGGCTTCTTCGAGCTCGGCGGCAAGACCTTCGATTGGGATGTCGGCGCGCTGTGGAACCGCAACGAGTCGATCAAGAGCAACCGTGGCGACATGAGCCTGATCGGCGCGCGTCAGGCCCTGGGCCCGTCGTTCATCGATGCCGGCGGCGTTGCCCGCTGCGGCACCGCGGCCAACCCGATCCTGGGCGACTGCCGCCCGTGGAACCCGCTGCTGCCGTACGGCGTTGATGGCCAGGGCTCGCTGGCGAACCAGGAGCTGCAGGACTTCCTGTTCCCGACCTTCACCACCCGTGGCGTCACCAAGACCACCAGCTTCACCGCCAACCTGTCGGGTGCCATCGTGACCCTGCCGGCCGGCGACCTGGGCTTCGCCCTGGGTGTCGAGCACCGCAAGGAAGAAGGCAGCTACGTGCCGGACGCCTTCGCACAGTCGGGCCAGTCCACCGGCCTGGGCCAGAAGCCGACCCGCGGCCAGTACGATCTGAACGAGGTCTACCTCGAACTGAACGTGCCGCTGCTGGCCGACATGGCCTTCGCCAAGGAACTGACCCTGAACGTTGCCAGCCGTTACTCGGACTACAGCAACTTCGGTGGCACCACCAACAGCAAGTTCGGCCTGACCTGGCGTCCGCTGGATGAACTGCTGGTCCGCGGCACCTACGCCGAGGGCTTCCGCGCTCCGACCATCAGTGACCTGTACGGTGGCCTGAGCTCGAGCTTCGAGTCGTACATCGATCCGTGCGGCGTGAAGGCTCCGGGCAGCGTTGCCGGCAATGCCGCGTGCTCCGGCGCGGGCGTGCCGGCCAACTACGTGCAGCTGGGCCAGGCAGGCAAGGAATGTTCGACCCTGCCGTGCCAGTCGGGTGACCAGTTCATCTCGGGTGCCAACCCGAACCTGAAGCCGGAAACCTCCAAGAGCACCACCTTCGGCCTGGTGTGGAGCCCGCGTTGGGTGCAGGGCCTGGACGTCTCGCTGGATTGGTACAAGTACGAAATCAGCGACATGATCATCGCTGACAGCGTCGACCGCATCCTGCGTGACTGCTACGTGCTGGGCAACTCCGAGCGTTGCTCGAGCGTGACCCGTGCGGCTGACGGCCACGTCAGTGCGATCACCTACGGCACCGCCAACCTCGGCAAGATGGAAACCGAAGGTTACGACCTGGGCATCAAGTACCGCCTGCCGGAACTGGCCATCGGTCAGTTCAGCATCGACTGGACCACCAGCTACACCGCCAAGTACGACGAGCAGCGCCAGAACAGCGACGGCGACAACATCATGGTTGGCCGCGTCAGCGAGCCGGGCCTGTTCCGCGTGCGTTCGAACCTGGGCGTCAACTGGCAGTACGGCGATTTCGGTGTGAACTACACCGCGCGCTACTACTCCGGCATGAAGGAAAGCTGCATCTCGCTGGCTGACGGCTGGTGCGATGCGCCGAACCACATGGCCAACGGCGAGACCGATCCGCTGCGTCACACCGGCTCCAACACCTTCCACGACCTGCAGGTCAGCTGGAAGGCACCGTGGGATGCGACGATCGCCCTGGGCGCGAACAATGTGTTCGACCACAAGGGTTCGCTGCAGTACTCGGCTCCGAACTCGGCGTTCGCCTACTACGGCGGCTTCGATGTGGGTCGCTTCCTGTACATGAAGTACACCCAGCGCTTCTGATCCATCGAAGTGCGGTAGCAACACGAGGAGGGCGGGCCGCTAGGTCCGCCCTCTTTTTTGTAGGGGAATTCCGGAAACTGTTGGAAGGTGAGCGCAGTCACGGTCCCGTCGTGTCGCAATCGACACAGTCAGGAGGTCCAATACCGGACGCTTGCATGTGGAGAGGGGTATGAAGAACACGTTGCTGCGCCAGGCATCGGCGGCTGCATTGATCTATGCAACGCTGGTGGGCGCGGTGTTCGCGCAGGGCCTCGGTGTCTGTGGTGGCGGGCTCTATTGCGAAGAGTTCCGCCAGCAGTGCCTGGCCAGTGGCAAGTCACCGGTCATCTGCGAGTCGCAGTACCGGCGTTGCGTGCAGGATGCCTGCGGTATCCGCTGACAAGGAAAGGGCGCACCGTGTGGGTGCGCCCTCTGTCGTCCGGACATCATCCAGCACGCTCAGGCGTCGCTGGGCACCAGTCCCATCAGTGCATTGGCGTGCTCGCGCCATTGCGGCAGTTTGTTCAGCACGCCTGCACGCTGCAGGTAGTCCTCGTCCACCGGGTCGCCATTGACCAGTGCCAGGGCCACGTGCACCGCGCCGGTCACCCAGAAGCTGCGGGTGTTGGCGCGCTGCGGCTGCAGGTGGAAGGCCACCGCTTCGATGATCGGCATCGGCAGGCCCCACAGGCCCAGCAGGTAGGCGCCGGCCTCGGCATGGCCTGGGCGGGCATCGCTGGCCAGCGCGGGCTCGCTGCGCTCGTTGCGCACGCCGGGCAGCAGCAGGCCGATGTCGGCCAGCAGTGCGGCGGTCGCCCCCAGTTCGGCGCTGGACTCGGGCAGCAGGCGTGCGGCCAGCCGGGAGGCGAGCAGTGCGCGCTGCTGCAGTGAGTTGCGCTCGGCAGCCGACAGCGTCGGCGCGGAGAACACTTCGCTGGCCAGCACCAGGTCACGCAGCGTGGCCAGGCCCAGCCGGGTGACCGCGGTGCGCAGGTCGGCAATGGTGCGGCCCTGGCTGAAGAAAGCCGAGTTCGACAGTTGCAGGACCTTGGCCGCGATGGCCGGATCGGCGGCGACCAGCTTGGCCACATCGGCACTGTCGGTATCGTCATCATGTTCCAGGGCCTGGGTCAGGCTCAGGTACAGGTGCGGTGGCGATGGCAGTTTCTCGATACGGCCGATGGCATCGCGCAGGCGCGGGCTGTCCAGCACTTCGCGCAGTTCTTCCAGGCTGGTCAATGCCTCCAGCAGCACTTCCGGCGCCAGCGGCAGCGGCAGGAAGCGGTGGGCGACACCGATCAGGCGCGCCGGCGGCGGGCGGTTGCCATGGTGTGCATCGACCAGCGCGATGCGGATGGTTTCCGGGCGCAGTGTCCGGATCTGGCCCAGCAGCGTGGTGGCATTGAGATCGGGCAACTGCGGGCAGACGATCACCGCGTCCACGCCCTGCGTGGCCACCGCGGTCATCGCGGTCTGGCCATCGGCGGCGGTCAGCGGCTGCCAGTCTTCCCCAAGATCGGCAATGAATTCGGTCAGCTCAGCCGGCAGGCTGGCTGCATCCCCAACAAGCAGAATACGCACGACACGTTCCCCTGGCTGTCTCGACGATGGATGTCGATGACGTGTGAAGTGACGCAATTTACCTAATACGGCAGCAAGAGTGATGTGCCGTCATCATGAAACGTGACCCGCATCGCTCCGGCGGGGTATCGCCGGAGCGATCCGGTTCAGGCTCAGGCCTTGCTGTCGAGATGGCGCTGGTGCGCCTCGATCAGGATCTGCTTGGCCTCAGCGGCGCCACCCCAACCGTCCAGCTTGACCCACTTGCCCTTCTCCAGGTCCTTGTAATGCTCGAAGAAGTGGCCAATGCGCTCCAGCCAGTGGCTCGAGACCTGGGCGATGTCTTCGACGTGGGCGTAGCCGCTGAAGATCTTCGAGACCGGCACGGCCAGGATCTTCTCGTCGCTGCCTGCCTCATCGCTCATCTTCAGCACGCCGACCGGACGGCAGCGCACGACCGAGCCCGGCACCAGCGGCAGCGGCAGCACCACCAGCACGTCGGCCGGATCGCCGTCGCCACACAGGGTGCTCGGCACGTAGCCGTAGTTGCACGGATAGCGCATCGGGGTGGACAGGATGCGGTCGACGAAGATCGCGCCGGTTTCCTTGTCCACTTCGTACTTCACCGGCTCCGAGTCCTTCGGGATCTCGATGATGACGTTGATTTCTTCCGGCGGGTTCTTGCCGGGCGAGACGAGTTCCAGGCCCATGGTGTGCTCCAGGTGGGGGTATAGACGGATAGCTCACCATTTTATGCCTTTGCCGGGCGCTGTGCAGGGTAGGGCTGGGCCGACCTGCGCGCCCGCCTCCGGCGGAGCGGGTGGGGCGGGGTTTCCCGATGGGTTCGACCCGGTCCCCGCGGCAGGCTGGACGTCCTTGCCAAGGAGACTTGCCATGAACTGGAACCGTTTGGGCTGTTGTGCCTTGCTGCTGCTGCTGGCGCCGTTGCCCGCGCTTGCGCGCGGGGTGCATGTCAATCTGATCGACTATCCCTCCGACGAGGCCGGATGGGACCGGGCCTTTGCCCTGGAGGACGCGGTCGCCGGTGAATTCGCCGCATGGTGCGCCGACACCTTGTGTGAAGGTGATTACAGCAACTACCGGGTGATGGAGTTCCGCTGCGCCGTGCTCGCCCACCGCGGCACCGTGCAGCGCTGTGTCTGGGTGGTGGCCGCCAGCGAGCTGGAGGTTGAGCCCGACACGGGACACGTGCGGATCGACAACGGGAGCTGGGTCTGTCCGGTCGAAATGCAGCCCGGGGTGCCCGTCGACGCGTTCTACGCCTCCCTGGAAGCGCCGGGTGGCCTGATCGCCCCTCTGCCCGGGCTTGGCCATGGTCTCTTCGATGGGCTGCCTGAATGCCTGCGCACGCAGGGGAGGGTGGGCTGATGGGGAGCTTCTGCAAATGCTGGCTGTTGTGCTGCGTGCTGTCTGTCAGCCTGCCGTTCACCGGCGTCGCGCAGGCTGCGCCTGCGTTCGTCGATGCGCGGGATTACTCCGGCCCGGGGGGCGGCCACGAGCGTTTCCTTGCTGCCGAGCGGCAACTGGTGCGTGGCTTCGATGAGGTGTGTGGCGATACCTTCTGCGAGGGGCAGTACATCAATCTGTGGGCCATGCGCCTGCGCTGTTCCGTGGAACAGGCCACGGGAGTGGTTATCCAGTGTGTGTGGACCTTCGCCGGTAGCGACACGCGGGTACAAGCCAGCGGCCGCATCAACGTCAACCGTGGCCGCTACGCCTGCGTGCTGCCACTGGCTGCCGGAACACGCCTGGAAACCCTGCTGCAGGTGTGGGAAGCGGGAGACGGGTTCGATGCGTTGCACGCGCCGCTGCCCGGCACGACAGCCAATACCTACGACGCACTGGTTGATTGCCTGTAGTCCCGGCATCAATAAGAATGTGACTTATTTGCATTAACGGAGTAGCATGCGCGGCGCCCCGTCTGTCGTCCCGGCTCCGCGCATGTCCTCCAATGCCGCCACGCTCACCGAACTGCTGATCCGCGAGCGGCCAGCGCTGCTGCGTCGTGTGCAACGGATACTGGGGGGCGACAGCGGCGCCGAGGACGTGATCCAGGCGGTCTGGTTCAAGGCCCGTGGGGTCGATGACAGCCAGGCCATCGACAATCCGCGGGCCTATCTGTATCGGCTGGCCGCCAATCTGGCCACTGACCACGGCCGCGAATCGAGCCGCCGCAACCGGCTGCTGGTCGACCACTACCTGTGGGGGGCCGACGAGGTGATCTCCACCGAGGAGCAGGCCATGGCACAGGATGAGCTGCAGCGGGTGCTCGATGCGGCGGGTCACCTGCCGGAGCCGACCCGCACCATCTTCCGGCTGAACCGCCTGCAGGGCCTCACGCAGGCCGAGATCGCACGCCGCCTGGGAGTGTCGGTGACCACCGTCGAGAATCATGTGCGCTCCGCGCTGCAGCGCCTGGCCTGGGCGCGCAGCGGTCGATGAGCGCGCCGGCTTGGGGCTGGCCTTCGCGCAGACGTCTTGATCACTGGACCGTGGATGCGGTCTAGTTCCCCGCCCGCGCTTGAATGCGCCTGTCCGCCAGCCGATGAGCCCGCCGAACATGCTGCCCGCCGCCAATGATGACGCCCTGGCCGAACAGGCCCGGGACTGGATCGCGTGGCTGGCCTCGGGTGACATCAGCGATACACGCATCCAGGCGTTCGAGCACTGGCTGCAACAGCCGGGGCACCGCAGGGCCTTCGAACACGAGCGCGCGTTGTGGCGCAGTGTCGGGCCGCGCCCGCAGGCCGGGTCCAGCGGACGACGACGGCCACATCGACTGCGCTGGGCGATGGTTGTGGCGGCGATGCTGGCGATGCTGGTGGCATGGCCGGAGGCGTGGCTGCGCCTGCAGTCCGATCATCGCAGCATGCATCAGGTGCAGCACGTGCGGCTGCCCGATGGCAGTCGCGCGGTGCTGGATGCGGACAGTGCGATTGCCGTGCGCTTCAATGCGAACGCCCGTGAGGTCGAGCTGCTGCGCGGGCGCGCCTGGTTCGAGGTCAGCCCGGATGCACAGCGGCGTTTCAGCGTGCGCGCCGGCAATGGCCTGGTCGAGGATATCTCGACCGCGTTCACCGTTGCGCGTGGCGACGACGGGGTGGAAACCCAGGTCGGGCAGGGCAGGGTGCGCGTGGCCAGCCCGGCCGACGGTGGCTGGACGTACCTGCAGCAGGGGCAGCGTGCCGTCTACACTGAACATGGCGGAGTCATGCGACGGGCTGACGTGACCGCCGACAGCGTCGGCGCCTGGCGCCAGGGCGAGCTGCTGCTGGAGCAGGTCCCGGTTGCCGATGCGGTGCAGTGGGTGGGGCGCTATCGCGCGGGGCCGGCCTTCGTGCGCGGTGATCTGTCACGTCTGCCTGCAGTGAGTGCTGCGTTGCGCATCGACCGCCCGGAGCAGGCATTGGATGCACTGGCGGCAACGGCAGGTCTTCAGGTTATTCGTCTTCCATTCGGCGTCGCCATCGTGCAGTAGATCCACGCCACGCGTGGATGAGCGTTCCTGTGCCGACCAACGGTCGGCAACCACGGCGCCCCGTCGGCATCCCCCGCGACCGCAAATCGCTCTTGGGGTTGTCGCGCGCCCAGCCGTCTTACCCGGCGAACGTACCCGCCGTCGCCACGTACGTCGCCGTGTCCGCCCGTGTTGCGGATGACGCCGCGTTCGCGGCACCGATTACCTGACAGGTTCTTCCATGTTCGACTCCCACCGTTCGGGCCGCGTACTGCGCCCGTCCCGTCTGTGCATTGCGTTGCTTGCCGCCGGGCTGGCCAGTACGACGCTACCCGCACTGGCGCAGAGCGCCCGCAGCGAGCACGCGGCTGTACTGCGCTTTGATATTCCTGCACAACCGCTGGATGAGGCCCTGCGCAGCTACATGCGCCAATCCGGCGTGCAGGTGGTGTACCCCGCATCGCTGGCACACGGCGTAACCTCCCACGCGGTCAGCGGCAGCCTGTCGGCCGGCCAGGCGTTGCAGCGCCTGCTGCAGGGCAGTGGCGTGGCGGTGCGCCGGGTCAGCGCCGATGCGGCCACTCTGGGGGCAGCAACGCCGGTGCGGGCCGATAGCGGTGTGATTGTCACCGACACGCTGAGTGTGGCCGGCGACCGCGTCGACAGCGGTGCGAACAACGACGAAGCGCGCCTGCTCGACAGCTATCGCAGCGTGGGTTCGACCACCACGCTCGACCGCACGCATCTGGAGCGTTTCCGCGGCACCTCCAACGGTGACATCGTCAAGGGGGTGGCCGGTGTCACCGCCGGTGATCCGCGCGTGGGCAACGGCTTCGACGTCAACATCCGTGGCATCCAGGGCCAGGGCCGCGTACCGGTGATCATCGACGGTGGCCAGTCCAGCATGGACACCTACCGCGGCTATGCGGGCCAGTCACAGCGCACCTACCTCGACCCCGACCTGATCTCCAGCCTGACCATCACCAAGGGTCCGAGCCTGCAGGCCAACGCGTCCGGTGGCATCGGCGGCGTGGTCGAGATGGAGACGTTGAAGATCGGTGACGTGCTGCGCGAGGGCCGCGACTTCGGCGTGCGCGTGCGCGGTGGCCTGGCCAATGGCAGTGCCAACAACCTGCCGTCATACAGTGCGGCGCCGCGCAGCGATCGCAGCGCTACCGGCAGCCAGTTCTTCAACGTGGCCGGTGCCGGTCACTGGGGCCGCTTCGACCTGGTTGCGGCCTACGCGTACCGGGACAACGGCAACTACTTCTCCGGCAAGCATGGCTACGATGATTTCCCGCAGACGCGGCGCACGCTGGCGCCGCTGAATCCGCCGGGCACCGAAGTGTTCAACACTTCCTCGCGCTCCAAGTCGGCGCTGCTCAAGGGCACCTGGCGCATCGATGACACGCAGAGCCTGGAAGCCGGCTACCGCCGCTATGAAGGCACGGCCGGCGAGATCATGGCCTCGCAGATCATCCGCGTCGACCGTGACCGCATCCCGCAGTGGGACCCGGGCCACGTCGACATGGACAGCTACACCCTGCGCTATCGCTTCAACCCGGACAGCGGGCTGATCGACCTGCGCGTCAACGCTGCGTACACCGACACCGACAGCGTGATGTACAACAGCCTGACCGGCATCACCCCGTGGTACTTCGACCGCCGCACAGAGTGGTATGACGCGCCCAGCTTCAGTGGCGATCCCGGTTACAAGGATGCCTACCGCAATCCGTTGCGGCAGAAGCGCTTCGGCCTGGATGCCAGCAATACCTCCAGGTTCGACACCCGCGCCGGTGCGTTCACGCTCGACTACGGCCTGTCCTACAGCGACGAAGACATCGCCCCGGGCAGCTCGGGCCCGATCATGCACGATGACCTGGTCAACAACCGCTTCCTGCGTAATGCCGAGCGCAAGGAATACAGCGCCGTGGCCGCGCTGAAGTGGCAGCCCGACGAACACTGGGAGCTGCTGGCCGGTGGCCGCTGGAACCGGGTGGACGTGCACGACCGCAACCGGCTGGCCACGCCCGATGCCTACGAGGTGCAGGGCCAGTACCGCTACACCGAGCTGCTCAGCGGCAACCCGGCACTGCCCTCGTGGCGCGCCAAGCGCATCGCGTTGCTGAACTGGTATCCGGATGCCAACGGCAACTTCACCCAGGCCTCGCTGCTGGCCTCGCCGTACAAGAAGGGTACGGTGGGCGACATCGCCGGCTGGAACTTCTACGACGCCGGCAAGCCGCAGGATCTGGAAGTGCCGGTCAGCTGGAGCTGGTCGCAGCCGATCCGCCGTCGCGACACCGCGTTCTCGCCGACCGCCAGCGTGGCCTACCGTTTCAGCGAAGACACCCTGGTCTACGTGAAGTACGCCGAAGGCACCAAGCTGCCGAGCCTGTTCGAGACCACGCTGGGCCTGTTCACCGCTGCCAAGCCGGTCGGTGAGCTGAAGCCGGAGCGCGCGCGCAGCTGGGAAATCGGTGCCAGCACCCTCCGCTACGACCTGTTCACCGCTGGCGACCGCCTGGCGCTGAAGCTGGCGTACTTCGATACCCGCATCGACGACCTGATCACCCGTGACTACCGCACGCTTTCGGCCGGCCTGATCCGCAACGTCGATCAGTTCAAGGTCTCGGGCATGGAATTCCAGTCCAGCTATGACAGCGGCAAGGTCTTCGCCGACCTGTCCGCGCATTACTATTTCAAGGCCAAGACCTGCGCGCCGGACATCGCCGCCGAGCGTCGTGCCTATGGTGCGCAGCGCAGGAACGACGAGCTGGCCAATACACCCAACTGCGTGGACGGTGGCTTCGAGGGCTCGTACACCAACACCCAGAACCCGCCGCGCTACACAGTCAACCTGATCCTGGGCTCGCGCCTGTTCGACGAGCGCCTGACCTTCGGCACCCGCATGGTCCACAACGCTGGCCCGATCAGCGAGTTGGACAAGGACTGGAACGTGGGCCTGTCGGCGATCCAGCAGCTGTACCGGCCGAACACCTTGATCGACCTGTTCGCCAGCTGGAGCTTCAACGACCAGCTGTCGGTGGAAGCCGGCGTCGACAACCTGACCGACCGTTACTACCTGGACCCGCTGGCCCTGGGCGTGATGCCGGCACCGGGCCGCACCGCGCGGTTGGCGTTGACCTGGAAGTACTGATCGATCGCGGATGAGCGGTGGGGTCGGATCCCTTTCCTGCGGAAAGGGCTCTGACCCCAGCGAGCGTGCGTAACCCGCTTACAGCCCGGTCGCCGCCTTCACCGCATCTTCGTGCAGCGACTCGTTCAGCTCATCCACCACGGTGGTCCATGCCGCATCGGCCTGCAGCGACTCGGCCAGGAACTGGCGCTGGGCATCGTTCCAGTAGGGCGCCTCGACGACTTCGACGTCGGTGGCCAGCTGGTGCTCGCGGATGAAGCGGGCGATGCCTTCGGCGCTGGCGTCCAGGCCCAGCTGCAGGAACAGGTTGGTCATGCGCGGTTCGGTGGTGATCATCATCGGTTCCGGGTGGAAGAAGGGGATGGCCCCATTATCGGCACACATGGGCTTGGGGAAACCCCCGCGGCGGACGTCTACAGCAGGACGACCCTCCTGGCATTCCCCCATGAACGCACACATCGCTCCCGAAGACAGCCGCAGCCTGCGGCTCAAGGCCGCCACCCGCGACAGCCACGGTGCGCTGGACAAGCGCATCATGGCCGGTGACATCTTCGCCGACCGCAGCAACTTCGCCCGTTTCCTGCGCGTGCAGTATCGCTTCCACCGCAGCATCGATGCGCTGTATGCCAACCCTGCCCTGGACGCATTGCTGCCCGATCTCGGAGAGCGCCGGCGCCTGACACAGGTCGCACGCGACCTGCAGGACCTGGAGCAGGCCCTGCCTGGCGCGGACATTGACGCGCTGCCCTCGGACCTCGCGCTGCCGACTGCGTTGGGTTGGCTGTACGTGGCCGAAGGCTCCAATCTCGGTGGCACCCTTCTGTACAAGATGGCGGCCAGGCTCGGCCTGCACCGTGATTTCGGCGCCCGCCACCTGGCCGCCCATCCCGATGGCACAGCGCGCCACTGGCGCGAGTTCACCGCTGTGCTGGACGCGGTGCCGCTGAGTGCCGAGCAGGACCAGCAGGTGATCGATGCAGCCGACGCTGCGTTCCGCAGCGTGTACCGCCACGTCGAAGTGGAATTCGCCTGATGCGCGGCGCGCGCCCGCAGGTGCAGCGCTGATGCGCTGGCTCTGGTTCGCGCTGGGCTGGCTGATGGTCGGCCTCGGGGTGATCGGCGCATTGCTGCCAGTCATGCCGACCACCATCTTCCTGATCCTCGCGGTGGGCTGCTTCGCGCGCAGCTCGCCGAAGTTCGAGCAGCGCCTGCTGGCGCATCCACGCTACGGCCCGTCGCTGCGGCTGTGGCGCGAGCAGGGTGCCGTGTCGGGCAAGGGCAAGGCGTTTGCCAGCGCAGGCATGGCGGCGGGCTTTGCCCTGTTCTGCTGGGGCGCGCATCCGTCGTGGCGCCTGTTGCTCGGCGTGGGCCTGTTCTTTGCCGCCAGCGCCGGTTACGTGCTCAGCCGGCCGGCACCGCGACCGGAGCCCAATCCGGTCGTGGAAGTGGACGACGCCAACGATCCTCGCGCGGCCCGCCGCCGCCCGAGGTGGCGACCCGGTGAACGTGATGGTGCCCGTGTGGTTCTTCCTGCGCGGGCGGTGACCGCCATCGGGGTCAGAACCCTTTCCGCAGGAAAGGGTTCTGGCCCCGTCGAGCCTGCCATCCACGCGTCGCGTGGATCTACAGCAGCGGCACCAGCAGCAGCGCCACGATGTTGATGATCTTGATCAGCGGATTGATTGCCGGGCCGGCGGTGTCCTTGTACGGGTCACCGACGGTATCGCCGGTCACCGCAGCCTTGTGCGCTTCGCTGCCCTTGCCACCGAAGTGGCCATCCTCGATGTATTTCTTGGCGTTGTCCCAGGCGCCGCCGCCGGTGGTCATCGAGATGGCCACGAACAGGCCGGTGACGATCGTGCCGATCAGCAGGCCGCCCAGTGCGCGCGGCCCCAGCAGCAGGCCGACCACCACCGGCACGGCGACCGGCAACAGCGAGGGCACGATCATTTCGCGGATCGCCGAGCGGGTCAGCATGTCCACCGCCTTGTCGTACTGCGGCTTGCCGGTGCCCTGCATGATGCCGGGAATCTCGCGGAACTGGCGGCGCACTTCTTCCACCACTGCGCCCGCCGCGCGGCCGACCGCTTCCATCGCCATCGCACCGAACAGGTAGGGAATCAGGCCGCCGATCAACAGGCCGATGATCACCGTGTGGTCGCTGAGATCGAAGCGGAACTCCTGGCCGGGATTGGCTGCCTGCAGGTTGTGGGTGTAGTCGGCGAACAGCACCAGTGCCGCCAGCGCCGCCGAGCCGATCGCATAGCCCTTGGTCACGGCCTTGGTGGTGTTGCCCACCGCATCCAGCGGGTCGGTGATGTCGCGGATCTCCGAAGGCAGCTCGGCCATTTCGGCGATGCCACCGGCGTTGTCGGTGATCGGGCCGTAGGCATCGAGGGCGACGATCATCCCTGCCATCGACAGCATCGCGGTGGCGGCGATGGCGATGCCGTACAGGCCGCCCAGCGCGAATGCACCCCAGATCGCCGCACACACCGCCACCACCGGCAGCGCGGTCGACTTCATAGAAATGCCGAGTCCTGCGATGATGTTGGTGCCGTGGCCGGTGGTCGAGGCCTGCGCCACGTGCTGCACCGGCTTGTACTGGGTGCCGGTGTAGTACTCGGTGATCCACACGATCAGGCCGGTCAGGACCAGGCCGATCAGCGCGCAGCCATACAGCGCCATCGGTCCATGCACGTTGTCGGACATCAGTCCGGTGGTGATCGGGTAGAAGGCGATGGCGGCCAGCACGCCGGAAACGATCACGCCCTTGTACAGCGCGCCCATGATCGAGCCGCCTGGCTTCACCTTGACGAACAGCGCGCCGATGATCGAAGCGATGATCGACACGCCGCCCAGTACCAGCGGATACAGCACCGCGTTGGCACCGGCTTCGGCCAGCATCAGGCTGCCCAGCAGCATGGTGGCGATCACGGTCACCGCGTAGGTCTCGAACAGGTCGGCCGCCATGCCGGCGCAGTCGCCGACGTTGTCACCGACGTTGTCGGCGATCACCGCCGGGTTGCGCGGATCGTCCTCGGGAATGCCGGCTTCGACCTTGCCGACCAGGTCGGCACCCACGTCGGCGCCCTTGGTGAAGATGCCGCCGCCCAGGCGCGCGAAGATCGAGATCAGCGAGGAGCCGAAGGCCAGGCCGACCAGCGCGTGCAGCGCCTGTTCCATCGGCAGGCCCATGCGCAGCAGCAGTGCGTAGTAGCCGGCCACGCCCAGCAGGCCCAGCCCGACCACCAGCATGCCGGTGATCGCGCCGCCGCGGAAGGCGACGTCCATCGCCGCGCTGATGCCGTTGCGCGCCGCCTCTGCGGTACGCACGTTGGCGCGTACCGACACGTTCATGCCGATGTAGCCGGCGGCGCCGGACAGCACCGCGCCGACTGCAAAACCAATCGCGGTGTACCAGCTGAGGAAGATGCCGACCAGCACGAACAGCACCACGCCGGCGATGCCGATGGTCAGGTACTGGCGGTTGAGATAGGCACGCGCACCTTCCTGGATCGCGGTGGCGATCGCGATCATGCGTGCATTGCCGGTGGGTTGGCGCAGGATCCAGCGCGCCGAGACGATTCCGAACAGGATCGCGAGAATGGCGCAGCCCAGCGCCAGTGACAGCCCGTGACGTTCCAGCATTAGACCCCTCCGCAGAATGGATGTAGGCATCCAGTGGCGATGAACGGCACCACGAGGGGGACGACGGGCTGCAGCCTGGAACCAACCCGTACCGACCTTGGTGGTCGTCCGACGTATGGCGGTGTTCAGCATTCCCTGGTGCCCGCAGTATGCGGGCCGCCAGTTGTAGAGTCGAGCCATGCTCGACCGGCTCCTGGGAGCCGCGGCGCATGCCGTCGGGCCCTGGGCATGATTCGCGAGCCAACGGCCTTTGCACCCCGTTAAGGCAGCCTCTGCAAGCCTGCGCACAGCCCCGTAGGAGATCCCCCATGCGCCTGTCCCTGTTGATGCTTGCCGCCCTGGTCCCGGCCGCACCGGCCTTCGCTGCGGAAACGCCGGAACTGCAGCGTGCGGTCGGGGCGCCGCAGGCGGTGGGCGCGGTGCATACGCTGCGGCAGATCCCCGAGGCCTGCGCGCGGCTGGAAGGTGCGTTCACCGGTGATGCCGCCGCGCCATATCGCTTCTCCGCCGTCCGGACCAGCGAGCAATGCCAGCCACGCGCGCGCTTCGTCGATTACACCAAGGCGCAGCCGAGTGCCGACAAGGGCTGGAAGCTCAATGATGTGATCCGCGTGCCCAACGCGGCGTGCCCGGCGCAGCAGGCGGTGGTGCGGGTGTGGCGCCTGCCGTCGAGCCACAAGGTCGAGCTGGACGGGCAGGGCCAATCGCGCATTTACCTGGAGGAGGCGAAGAAGCAGGCCGCCGCCGGCCAGATTCCGCAGGTGACGATGTTCGCCGCGCAGCTGCAGATGGAAGGCAAGGCCTGCAATTGAAGTCGCGTGGGTGGTGCACCCGTGCCGTCATCCACGGCCGACATCCGGCTGATCAATCCGCCAGCATTGCCCCGCGCGCCACCAGCAGCTCGCGCAATGCCCTGCGGTGGCAGTGCGCTTCATCCTCGCAGTAGCAGCCCACGCTGATGTCGCTGTGTTGCGACATCGCGGCCAGAAGGTCCAGCGCGTGGGCGGCATCGGGCGCCTTCATCTCGGCCTTGTAATGGCGGAAGAAGGCGGTCCAATCGGCCGCCGTCGTTGCCTCATGTGCCCGCTTCACCAGCTCCGCGCTGGGTGACAGCGTAGGAAACCAGACGTCGTACCAGTCATGTCGGGCGAACTCGCTGCGCGGCACGCCGCGCGGTGGGCGCCGAACGGTGCCGATGCGCAGTCCCTCGCCGGGTTGGCGCGGCGTACCGAGTCGGACAACACGCAGTGCCATGATGATCTCCATGAAAAGGGGACGGAGGGGATTAAGTCGTATCCGACCCACTGCTGATGCTGTTGGAGATGACAGAGGGGCCTATGCGACTTAATCCCCTCCGTCCCCTTTTTCAGGTCAGCCTTCGAAGGCCGGCAGTTTCTGCTTCACCGCTACGTTCTTCAGGGTGACGTACTTCGGCAGGCCATCGGTGCCATAGGGAAGCGGTGCTTCGCCCTTGATCAATGGTGACAGGTAGGCGCGCGCCCTGGCCGTGATGCCGAAGCCATCGCGGCGGATGAAACCAGCCGGCATCTTCTTCTCGTGGTTGGCGATCTTCGACAGCGGCGCCGCTTCGATCTTCCAGCGATAGGGCGCATCGCTGCTGCGCACGATCACCGGCATCACGCCATTCTGGCCCTTCAGTGCCAGCTGCACCGCGGCCTTGCCCACCGCCTGCGCCTGCTCCCAGTCGGTCTTGCTGGCCAGGTGGCGGGCCGAGCGCTGCAGGTAATCGGGCAGTGCCCAGTGCACCTTCAGGCCCAGCTGATCCTTGACCCGGCCGGCCAGGTGCGCCGCCACGCCGCCGAGCTGCGAATGACCGAACGAGTCCTTGCCACCGCCGGCATCGGCAACGAAGCGGCCATCGGCGGTTGCAATGCCTTCCGACGCCACCACCACGCAGTAGCCGACGCGCTCGACCACGGCTTTCACCTTGGCCAGGAACGTGGCCTCGTCGTAGGCGCGCTCGGGCAGCAGGATGATGTGCGGCGCTTCGTCATCACCGTTGCCGGCCAGGCCGGCGGCGGCGGCCAGCCAGCCGGCGTGGCGGCCCATCGCTTCGTAGATGAAGACACGGGTGGACGTTTCGGCCATCGCCGCCACGTCCAGTGCTGCTTCGCGCACCGAGACCGCGGTGTACTTGGCCGCTGACCCGAAGCCGGGGCAGGTATCGGTAACGGCAAGGTCGTTGTCGATGGTCTTGGGCACGCCGATACAGGTCAGGTCGTAGCCGGAGGCCTTGGCCAGCTGCGAGACCTTCAGTGCGGTGTCGGCCGAGTCGTTGCCGCCGTTGTAGAGGAACCAGCGCACGTCGTGGGCCTGCAGCACCTCCAGCAGGCGGTCATAGCGGGCGCGGTCGGCATCCAGCGATTTCAGCTTGACCCGGCACGAGCCGAAGGCGCCGCCCGGGGTATGGGCGAGGGCGCGGATCGCGGCGGCACTCTCCCTGCTGGTGTCGATCAGCTCCTCGCGCAGCGCGCCGAGGATGCCGTTGCGGGCCGCCAGGACCTTGATGCCATTGGCCCGGGCCTGCTCGATCACCGCTGCCGCCGTGGCATTGATGACGGCGGTGACACCGCCGGACTGGGCATAAAGGAGAGTACCGTTGCGCATGCTTCTACCTGCTCGGGGGAGGGGACATTGCAGGGACATTACCCGGATGCGGTAAAGTGGCGCTATTGCGGTGCAGCGATACCGGACCGTCCGGGACGCGAACCTTCTTTGTTTTCAACACGTTGGAGTCAGGTCAATGCGATTGGTTCTGTTGGGACCGCCCGGTTCGGGCAAGGGGACACAGGCGACGCGCCTGAAGGAAAAGCTGGGGATCGCCCACATTTCGACCGGTGACATGCTGCGCGCGGAAATCGCCGCCGGCACGGAGCTGGGCAAGCAGGCCAAGACGGTGATGGATGCCGGCAACCTGGTGTCGGACGACATCCTGCTGGGCATGCTGGAGTCGCGCCTGACCCAGGCTGATGTCGCCAAGGGCTTCATCCTCGATGGCTACCCGCGCAATGTGGCCCAGGCCAATGCGATGGATGGCCTGCTGGCCAAGATCGGCCAGCCGCTGGACGCGGTGGTGCAGCTGGATGTGCCCACCGAGCTGTTGGTGGACCGCATCGCCGGCCGCGCCAAGGAGCAGGGCCGCGCCGATGACAACCCGGAAGCGGTGCGCCAGCGCCTGCAGGTCTACAACGACCAGACCGCCCCGGTGGTCGATTTCTACGCCGGCCGTGGCACCCTGGCCCGCGTCGATGGCGTCGGTGAGCTGGACGAGATCGAAGCCCGCATCCTGGCAGCGATCAAGGCCTGATCCGGCGGGGCCGGCATGCGTCCGGTCCTTCAGGCGCAAAAAACACAGGCCTGGTCCGCGAGGATCAGGCCTGTGTCGTTTGATAGGCGCCAGCGAAGGGCTTGCTCAGGGCCCCGCAGCATGAGCTCCCTTGGGGATGGCCTCTTGGGGAGTAGGACCGGTTCGGGTACTGCGGCTGGCAGTTCGAATTGTGTCCGGGTTCACAGAACATCGCTATCGGGAATTCCCTGACAGCTGATTGGAGTTTTCTCACATCCCGTGTAGGGGTTGTCTTACCCGATAGCGGACATTGGCCCTATACAGCCGTCATCGGTCACAATCCTCGGTCATGAGCAGCGTACATATCCTTGCAATTGCCGGCACCTTCATGGGCGGCGTGGCCGCCCTGGCGCGGGAACTTGGGCATTCCGTCAGCGGCAGCGACCAGGCCATCTACCCGCCGATGTCGACCCAGCTCGAACAGCTGGGCATCACGCTGGACCAGGGCTACCGTGCCGACAGCGTGCCGGCCGGTACCGACGAGGTGGTGATCGGCAACGCGCTGTCGCGCGGCAATGCCGCCGTGGAAGCCGTGCTCGATGCCGGCCAGCGCTATATCTCCGGCGCGCAGTGGCTGTCCGAGCAGGTGCTGCCGGGCCGCGACACGCTGGCCGTGGCCGGTACCCACGGCAAGACCACCACCACCACCATCCTCACCTGGCTGCTGGAAAGTGCAGGGCGCTCGCCGGGCTTCCTGATCGGCGGTGTCGCCGAGGATTTCGGTGTCTCCGCCCGCCTGGGCCAGGGGCGCGAGTTCGTGGTCGAAGCCGATGAGTACGACACGGCCTTCTTCGACAAGCGCAGCAAGTTCGTGCACTACCGGCCGCTGGTGGCCATCCTCAACAACCTTGAGTACGACCACGCCGACATCTTCCCGGACGTGGCCGCGATCCAGCGCCAGTTCCACCATCTGGTGCGTACCGTACCCGCACGTGGGCGGCTGATCGTCAACGGCGAGGATCAGTACCTTGCCGAAGTGCTGGCGATGGGCTGCTGGACCCCGGTCGAGCGCTTCGGATTCGATCCGTCGCTGGAATGGCATGCCGAGCTGCTGGCCGCTGATGGCAGCGCCTTCCGCGTGCACCATCGTGGGCAGGCGCTGGGTGATGTGCAGTGGTCGCTGCTGGGCCGCCACAACGTGCTCAATGGATTGGCCGCGCTGGCCGCCGCGCATGCAGTGGGCGTGGCACCCGCCCAGGTTATTCCGGCGCTGGCACGCTTCCGCAGCGTCAAGCGCCGCATGGAAGTGATCGGCAGCCATGACGGCATCACCGTCTACGACGATTTCGCCCACCATCCGACTGCGATCGCCACCACGCTGGAGGGCCTGCGTTCCAAGGTGGGTGATGCGCGCATCGTGGTCGCGATGGAGCCGCGCAGCAACTCGATGCGGCTGGGCGCACATGCGCAGGCGCTGGCTCCCTCGTTGGCGCTGGCCGATGAAGTGGTGTTCCTGCATCGCCCGGAACTGGCCTGGGATGCTGCGGCGGTGATCGCCGCGGTGCGTGGCGAAGCCCACGCGGTGCCCGATACCGACGCATTGCTGGCGCAGCTGCAGGCCAGCGCGCGCAGCGGCGACCACGTAATATTCATGTCCAACGGTGGCTTCGACGGTGCCCCGCGCCGCTTCCTCGCCGCGCTGCAGGCCCGATGAGCGGCGACGGCTCGCTGCCGCTGTTCCCGCTGCACACCGCGCTGGTACCGGGTGCAGCGGTAGGCCTGCGCGTGTTCGAGCGGCGCTATCTGGACCTGGTCCGCGACAGCGGCCGCAGTGGTGAGGGATTTGGTGTCTGCCTGATCCTCGAGGGTGAGGAGGTCGGCGCACCGGCGACACCGGCGGCCTTTGGCGTGCAGGTACGCATCGAAGACTTCGATGTCGGCGCCGACGGCGTGCTGCAGCTGCGCCTGCGCGGCACCCGTCGCTTCCATGTCGAGCGCACCCGCGTGCGCGACAACGGCCTGGTGGTGGCTGATGTGCGCTGGTGCGAGGAAGACCCCGATGACGAACTGCGGCCGCAGCATGCACTGCTGGCCACGGTGCTGGGGCACATCATCGAGCAGGCCGGCGAGGCCTATGCGCCGGCCAATCCGGCGCTGCTGGACCAGGCCAGCTGGGTCGGCTGGCGGCTGGCCGAGCTGCTGCCGCTGAGCGAGCAGCAGCGCCTTCAGCTGCTGCAGATGGACGATCCGCACCAGCGATTGCAGCAGCTGCTGGGCTGGATGCCGTAGAAGCCATCCACGCATGGCGTGGATCTGCTGTAGAGCCGAGCCTATGCTCGGCTTGATGGATCCCGCGAAGAGCAGCCGAGCATGGGCTCGGCTCTACACTGGGTGATCGCGACCGGTACCGGTCAGGGCGTGGTGGTCTTCAACCGCAGCACCGGCAACCCGGTTTCGCTGTGCACGTCCTCGCGCTGCGGCAGGTCCTGCACGGCGTCCTTTACGGCATTCAATGCCGGGTCGACGCCACGCAGCGGGTGCCACATGCCGATCCACTCGAAATGGCGTTCGTAGCGCAGGGTCTGTGCACTGCCCAGCCACAGCGGCGTGTTGCCCGGCTGCAACTGCGCAGGGGCCGGCCACAGGCGCAGTACGTAGCGCTCATCACGGTGTGTACCCGGGCGTACCATCAACAGCGCTTCCACGCGGGTTTCCAGCGTCGCCGGCAGCACCGGCAGTTCATCGGCGCCAGTGTTCTTGTCCAGCATCAGCAGCGCCTGCTGCCAGCCGGCCTGCTCCTGCCGCTTCCAGCCGCGCGCTTCCAGTTGCGCCTGCAGCGGTGCCAGTGGACCGGCCACCTGTACGTCCAGCGGCCAGCGCTGGTCGTCATCGAACTCGTTGCGGCGCGCCGGCAGTGTCGCCCAGTCGTGCTGCCACCAGGCCTGCGTGTCCATTGCCTGCGGGGCCGGCAAGGTCGGCTCGAAGCGTTCCAGCTTCACCGGGATGTTGCGCGGTGCGTACCACATCGCGGCGACGGCGAAGACGCCGTAGAACAGCCATGCCACCGGCTTCACCCAGAACGAGCGGTTGAAGCGGCGGCGGTAGGCGATGCCCAGCACCAGCAGCCAGAACGTGCCGAACAGCATGCCGCCGATCACATCGCTCAGCCAATGCGCGCCCAGGTACAGGCGCGAGAAGCCGATCAGGCTGACCACGATGCCCGACACCAGGTACGGCCAGACGCGGGTACGGCCGGGCATCTCGCGGGCGATCAGCACCGCGAAGAAGCCGAAGGTGATGGTGGCCATCGTCACCGACACCGACGGGAAGCCGAAGCCGCTGCTGGCGTCGACCGGGCGCACAACATCGACGGTAGCGCCGAGCAGCATGGTCAGCGCCAGGCCGAAAGCCAGCGCGGCCAGCCAGTGCGCGGCTGCCATCCAGCGCCGGCGCCAGACCAGGTAGCCCATCGCCGCCGCCGTGGCCGGCAGCAGCACCTGCCAGGCGCCCAGCGACGCCAGCGCGGCCATCGGGTAATCGGCCAGCGGGTTGCGCAGGGCCAGCATTGCCTGGTGTACCAGCAGGTCGATCGCCAGTGGCTCGCCATGCGCGACCACCACGGTCAGCAGCGCGAACCAGCCCCAGCCCAGCACCAGCAGCATCAGCGCCAGCATCGCCAGCGGCACCGACTCGCGCCGCTTCGGGTCCAGCACGCCGACGGTGTAGCGGCCCAGCGTCGGATGGCGGTTGGACCAGTCGAGCAGGCGTGCCAGCCAGTTGTCCATGCGCGCGGCCGACCAGCGGTAGCCGTACAGCACGATGGCCCAGACCAGGCCAAGGATCACCGCCAGCAGGCCGACCACCACCACCAGCCGACCGGCTACTGCGGCCACCGCGTCATAGGCCTCGCCAAGAATCCAGCCGGGGGCCAGGAACAGCACCGCCCATGAAATGCTGGCGATACCACTGGCCTGTACATAGCGGCTGGCTGGCATCTTCATCATGCCCGCGATGGCCGGCACGAACGGCCGGATCGCGCCGACGTAGCGTGCCACCAGAATGCTCTTGAACGCGTTGCGGCGGAACAGGTTCTCGCCGCGGTCGAGCAGCTGCGGGTAACGGCTGAACGGCCACACGCCACGCAGGCGGTCGCCCCAGCGGCGCCCGATCCAGTAACTGATGCCATCGCCGGCGAATGCGCCCAGTGCGGCCGCCGCCACCGCGTACGGTCCGGAGATCTGGCCCAGGCCGATGAACACGCCTACCGCAAACAGCAGCGGCAGCGCCGGCACGATGGCGCCGAGAATGATCACCGCATCGCAGAAGGCGATGAGGAAGATAACGGCACCCGCCAGCACGGGGTGAGCGGCAATCCACGCAAGCGTGGCGTCGATCCATGAAGAGTCCATTGCCCGATTATAGGGGCGTGAAGGTGACTGGTTCCCAGCCGCTTGGTGACCGTTTGCAACCGGCGCCATCGCCTAGAATGGGCCCATGCCGCATACGCCAGACACGCCACCACATGCTTTGAAGGCCGACAGCTTCGGTCGCATCCTCCGTGTGGAAGGGCCTGCCGGCCCCTTCGTACGCCGTGACCTGGGCGCCACGCCGCTGTGGTTGCGCCTGCCGGCCTGGTGGCTGGCCCGCCGCGAAGCGCGCGCGCTGCGCCATATCCATGGCATGGCCGACGTGCCGCAGCTGCTGGCGTGGAATGGGCATCATCTCGACCGCAGTTTCATGGCCGGCGACGCCATGTACCAGCGCCCACCGCGTGGCGACCTGGCCTGGTTCCGCGCCGCGCGTCGGCTGCTGCAGCAGCTGCATCGGCGCGGCGTGGCCCACAACGACCTGGCCAAGGAAGCCAACTGGCTGGTGACCGAAGACGGCCGCCCGGCATTGATCGACTTCCAGCTGGCAGTGATCGGCAACCCGCGCTCGCGCTGGATGCGCCTGCTGGCCCGCGAGGACCTGCGCCACCTGCTCAAGCACAAGCGCATGTACTGCCGTGAGTCGCTCACCCCAGTGGAAAAGCGCGTGCTCAAGCGCACCTCGTGGGTGCGCGAACTGTGGTTCGCCACGGGCAAGCCGGTCTACCGCTTCGTTACCCGTCGCATCCTGCATTGGGAAGACAACGAGGGGCAGGGGCCCAAGCCGTGAGTCCACTGCAGGTAGTGACCGGCCCACCGAGTGCGGGCAGCGTCCTGCGCCCACAGCTGGCCGGTGCCGACTTCGTGCACGCCTGCCAGGCAACAACCCATCGTGATGGGCGCTCGGCCTTGCAGGCCTATCGCGATATGGCCGCGACCATTCCCGGCTGGTTCGATGGGCTGATGGCGCTGCGCAATCGCGGCATGCGCCTGCTCGGCATGAAGCACCTGGGCTCGTTGCGCGCGGTGCAGGATGTTGCGGATCCTCAACCCGGGCAGCGACTGGGCATCTTCACCCTGCAGTCGCTCAGTGACGATGCCATCGTGCTGGAAGACGACGACCGCCACCTGCGTGTGCAGCTGGCCCTGCAGTGGAAGGGCGACGTGCTGGAAGTGGCGACCGTGGTGCATACGCACAACGCGTTCGGGCGCATGTACATGCTGCCGGTTGCGCCGGTGCATCAGCTGATCGTGCCGCATCTGCTGAGGAAGCAGGCGCAGGCGTACCGGTAGATCCACGCGATGCGTGGATGCGCCGGGCAGAACCGTATTGTAGAGCCGAGCCATGCTCGGCTGCATTCAATCAGCCGAGCATGGCTCGGCTCTACAGAGGCCGGCGACCTTACGGCGTTGCCGGCACTACCTGCTGGCCGATGAAGTTGCGCTTGGCATCGAAGTCGTAGGCGATCTGCAGCTGGCCTACATCCGGGCAGGCGTGGCAGTCACGCAGCGGCGTGCGGTACAGCAGGCGGATGCCGCCGTTCTCCAGCGGCGTGGCCCCGGCCGACTGCGCCGGTGCGAACGGCGTGGCCTGCGGGTGGTCCTTCAGCAGGGCCTGCACGGCGGGGTCGGCACGCAGGGTGTCGTCCAGCTGCACGGCATCCACATCGATGCGCTTGCCGGTGGCGTCGACCAGGCGGGTGCCCTCGTTGGTGTTGGCGCGGAACGGATACTCGACCGTGGCAATGCCCAGGCCTTCGTTCTCGTGCCAGGCCGTCACGTAGGCCAGCTCGCCGCCAGTGGACAACTGTTCGGCGGCAGCAATGGCATCGGCGCTTGCGCCACCAGCGCGCATCGCATCGCGCAGGCACTCCCGCGTGGCTGCATTCCCGCCCTGGCGGCAGGCGTTGAGGTCGCCATCCCACACCACTGCCTCGCTCCAGCGCAGTTTGCCGTCTGCGGCGGCTTTCTCCGCGCTGGGCGTGTCACCGGCCGACGGTTCCTTGCCGGGTTCCGGCGAACGGCCCTGGCAGGCGGTCAGCAGGGCAAGCCCCAGGGCAGGCAGCAACAGGCGGGAACGGCGCATGGCGTGGACCTCGTGCGTTGACTGGAGGCGCCAGTATCGTCAAGGCCGGGTGAACTCCACGTCGGCGCGGCATACTAGCGGCTCATTGCATACGCTGGAGTGTGGAACGTGGGCAGTCTGCAGGGCAAAACGCTTTTCATCACGGGTGCCTCGCGTGGCATCGGCCTGGCCATCGCACTGCGCGCTGCGCGTGACGGGGCGAACGTGGCCATTGCGGCCAAGTCGGCGGTGCCGAACCCGAAGCTGCCAGGTACCATCCACAGCGCGGCCGAGGCCGTTACCGCCGCCGGTGGCCAAGGGCTGGCGCTGAAGTGCGATATCCGCGAGGAAGAGCAGGTGCAGGCCGCGGTTGCGGCCACGGTCGACACCTTTGGGGGCATCGACATCCTGATCAACAACGCCAGCGCGATCTGGCTGCGTGGCACGCTGGATACGCCGATGAAACGCTTCGACCTGATGCAGCAGGTCAATTCGCGTGGCAGCTTCCTGTGTGCGCAGGCCTGCCTGCCGTACCTGCTGCAGGCGCCGAACCCGCACATCCTGACCCTGGCACCGCCGCCGAGCCTGGAACCGAAGTGGTGGGGCGCGCATACCGGCTACACGCTGGCGAAGATGGGCATGAGCTTCGTCACGCTCGGCCTGGCCGCGGAATTCGGCCCGCAGGGTGTGGCGGTGAACGCGCTGTGGCCGCGCACGGTGATCGCCACCGATGCGATCAACATGATTCCGGGCGTCGATGCGGCCGGCTGCCGTACGCCGCAGATCATGGCCGACGCCGCGCATGCGGTGCTGGTGCGCGAAGCGGCGGGCTTCAATGGCCAGTTCCTGATCGACGATGAAGTGCTGGCACAGGCCGGCGTCAGCGATCTGTCCGGCTATGCCGTGGACCCGTCGCGGTCGTTGTTGCCGGATCTGTTCCTGGACTGAGTGCTACGTTGTGCAAGGGCCGAGGGCTGCGGCCCTCGGCCTGCTGCGCTAGAATACAGGGCTGTAACCGTTTTCAACAGGGATGTGAACACATGTCACGTACGCTTTCCGTCGCGGCGCTGGCCGCTTCGCTGTCGCTTGTACTGGCCGCCTGCGGTGGCAAGGCTCCTGCAACCGCTGGCGACGCCGGCGCCTCGGGCAAGCCGGAGGCCAACACGGTGCCGTCCGACGCACAGCAGCAGTTGACTGCGAAGCTCAACGCCTACATCGGCTGCTTCAACGCGCTTGATTCGAAGACGCACGACAGCCTCCAGTCCTATACGCGCTGGATCAAGGACGTCGAGGCCGGCCCGACCGGGCGCGAGACACAGGTGTACGGCCCGTTCGAGATCAGCGATTACGACATGAAGCAGTGCGATGGCCCGGTGACCGAGGCGATGGCTGCCAAGCCGGCGCTGGCCGAACTCGATGCTGCTGCCAGCCATTATCAGCAGGCGCTGAAGGCGCTGGTGCCGATCAGCAAGGAGGCGCACGACTACTACGATCGCCAGGACTACGAAGACGACCAGTTTGCCAAGGGCAAGCAACTGCACGCGCCCTTGATGGCCGCATTCAAGGACTTCCTGGCTGCCAGCGCAACGTTCAACGCCGAGCTGGAGCGCCAGAATGACGCTGCCCAGCGCGAGCAGCTCAAGGTATTGGAACAGGCCGAGGGGCGAACGCGCGAGTACTACCGTCTGGCGATGATGCTGGAAGCCAAAGCGATCGTGGAGCTGATGAGCGAGGACGACTTTGATCCGGCCAAAGCGCGTGAACGACTCGACGCCTTCAACCGTATTTCCGACGAGGCGCATGCCAAGGTGGCCGATCAGGAGCCGGGCAAGCTGGACTGGAACAGCTTCGAGCGCGAAGCCGAGAACTTCCGTCGGGAAGGCAAGGAGCGGCTGCAGCGGGTCAGCAGCAAGACGCCCTACAGCGATTTCGAACGGCGCATGCTGGATTCGCCCTCGATGGCGCCACGCGGCTCGGCCAGCAAGCTGATGCAGGAATACAACTCGCTGGTTTTCCAGAGCAACCGCCAGTAAGCGGGAAGCTCAACGCTTCATTTTTGTCGCGATTGAGCAGGTAGATTGCGGCATGACACACCCTGCAGCCCCGAATACCAGCACCTTGCCGAGGTGCTGGAGCACGCGCTCGCGCCATGCATGACGATGCCTGCAGTTTTCAATTGTGCAAGGAACTGATTTGAACGCATCCACACGCCTGATTCCTGTTCTCCTGCTCTGCGCGCTGGCCGGCTGCAACAACCCGGCCGGGCTGGCTGTCGCCGATCCCGGGTTGGAAAAGGTGAACGCCTATATCGAGTGCTACAACGGCGTCGAACAGCCCATCCACGAGGGTTTCCAGACCTACACCGGTTGGATGAAGGATCCCGAAGCCGGTCCAACCGGCAAGGAAGCGCAGCCGCGCTCACCTGGCAAGGTGTTGTCGCACCGGGTCGAGTACTGCGGCCAGCCGTTGAGCGAGGCGCTGGCAAAGACCCCGGCGACGTCGCTGGATGCGCCCGCGCGGCAGTACCAGCAGGCGTTCCTGGCGCTGAACACCCTGATCGAGCGCGCCGATGGCTATTTCACCCGCGAGGACTATCGTCGCGATGGTGGTGAAGGGATGCGCAGCCAGCATGCCCCGCTGATGCAGGCCTATGCTGATTTCTTCAAGGCCAGCGAGGCGATGGATGCGGCGCTGGAAAAGAACGAGAACGATCGCCGCGCCGCCCAGCTGAAGCAGATCGAGGAAAGCGAAGGCCGCTCGCTGGCGTACTACCACCTGCGCCTTGTCGGCGATGGCAAGCAGCTGGCGATGGCGTTCCAGGGCGAGGCACCGGACGTTGCGGTGTTGCGCGGCCAACTGGCCGACTATCAGGCGCTGGTGACGGAAATCCAGAACGGTGGTGTCGGCAAGGACGACCCGATGTGGGGCCATGTGCAGCGCTCGGCCGACAAGCTGGTGCGTACCGCCGGGCGCGGACTCGAGCGCCTGGAACAGGGCAAGCCGATCACCGCCGATGCGCTGGCCGCCGAGCGCAAGGCGTCGGGCAGCTGGCTCACAACCGACCCTGAAGGCGCACAGTCGACGATTCTGGATGCCTACAACGACCTGGTAACCACCAGCAACCGGATGCGTTGAGGGCGATCCACCAGGGCGTGGATCTGCCCACGGTAGCGCCGGCCCATGCCCGGCGCGCACCCTGTTGGTCCGGTAGTGCCGGGCGTTGGCCGGCATGTGCCTCAATGGCTGAACGCATCCGGCAGCGGGCCGCCACACTTGCGGCAGTGCCGCGCATCGGGTTCATGCCCCTCCAGCCCGCAATGCGGGCAGCCGCGGGCATCGCGGCGCGCGGCCAGTTCGGCTTCGCGCATGGTGCTGGCCAGTTCGGCGGTGTAGATGCCGGTCGGCACGGCGATGATGCTGTAGCCGATCAGGATCAGCACCGAGGTGACGAAGCGGCCAAGCACGGTCTGCGGCACGATGTCGCCGAAGCCGACCGTGGCCATGGTCACCACCGCCCAGTACATGCTGGCCGGGATATTGGTGAAGCCGTGTTCGGGGCCCTCGATCACGTACATCAGCGCCCCGGCGATGATGGTGATGGTGATCACCGTGAACAGGAACACCAGCACCTTGCGCCGGCTGCGCCACAGCGACGTCATCAGGACGCCGCTTTCCTCGATGTAGCGGGTCAGCTTGAGGATGCGGAACACGCGCAGGATGCGCAGCGCACGCACCACCAGCAGGCTCTGCGCGCCGGGGATGAACATCGAGAGGTAGGCGGGCAGGATCGACAGCAGGTCGATGATGCCCCAGATGCTTACCGCGTAGCGCAGCGGGCGCTTGACCACCGCCAGCCGCAGCAGGTACTCGGCGGTGAAGATGATGGTGAAGCCCCATTCCAGGATGTACAGGCCGGTGGACCACTCGGCATGCAGGTGCTGCACGCTGTCGATCATCACCACCAGGATGCTGGCGACGATCGCCACCACCAGGATCAGGTCGAAGTTGCGCGAGGGCCGCGAGTCATGGCGGTAGATGATGTCGAACCACCGACGGCGCCAGCCGGTCTCGGTGGCGGGGTTCAGCTGGGGGGCGGAAAACGGTCGCATGGGCGCATTGTGCCGCAGGGGTTCCGGCGCGAGAATGGGCATTCCTGAATCCTGCCGACTGCCATGACCGCCGCGACCGATCCGCTGATCTCCCTTTCGCACTATTACCTGCCGGTCTACAAGCCCCGCCAGGTGGTACTGGAGCGAGGCCAGGGCGCCCGCGTGTGGGACAGCCAGGGGCGTGAGTTCATCGACCTGGCTGCGGGTATCGCGGTGTGTGGCCTGGGCCACAACGATCCGGACCTGGTGGCGGCGCTGGTCGAGCAGGCCGGCAAGCTCTGGCACACCAGCAATGTGTTCTACAGCGCGCCGCCGCTGCACCTGGCCGAGGAACTGGTGAAGGCCAGCCGCTTTGCCGAGCGCGTGTTCCTGTGCAACTCCGGCGCCGAAGCCAACGAAGTGGCGATCAAGATGGTCCGCAAGTGGGCCTCCAGCCAGGGCCGTCCCGCCGACAAGCGGGTGATCATCACTTTCCGTGGCAGCTTCCACGGCCGCACGATGGGCGCGGTGACCGCTACCGCCCAGCCGAAGTACCAGGAAGGCTACGAGCCGCTGCCTGGCGGCTTCCGCTACATCGATTTCAACGATGAGGTGCAGCTGGAAACCGCGATGGCCGCCGGCGACGTGGCGGCGGTGATGCTGGAGCCGATCCAGGGCGAGGGCGGCGTGATGCCGGCCAAGTCCGGTTTCCTCAAGCGCGTGCGCGAGCTGTGCGACCAGCACAACGCACTGCTGGTGCTGGACGAGATCCAGGCCGGCATGGGCCGTACCGGCACGCTGTTCGCGCACTGGCAGGATGATGTGGTGCCGGACATGGTCACCCTGGCCAAGGCACTCGGTGGCGGCTTCCCGATCGGCGCGATGCTGGCCGGCCCGAAGGTGGCCGAGACCATGCAGTTCGGCGCGCACGGCACCACCTTCGGCGGCAACCCGCTGGCCGCTGCGGTGGCCCGCGTGGCACTGCGCAAGCTGGCCTCGGCGGAGATCGCCGCCAATGTCAGCCGCCAGTCGAAGGCGCTGCGCGATGGCTTTGCCCGCATCAACGACGAGTTCGGTGTGTTCAGCGACGTGCGTGGCCGCGGCCTGATGCTGGGCGCGGTGCTGGGCAAGGACTTTGCCGGCCAGGCCGGGGCGATCCTCGACCATGCCGCCGAGCACGGCCTGCTGACCCTGCAGGCCGGTCCGGACGTGTTGCGCTTCGTGCCGTCGCTGAACATCACCGACGAAGAAGTGGCCGAAGGGCTCAAGCGCCTGCGCGCAGCGATTGCTGCGTTCATTGCCGCGCGCTGAAGCCCCGGCGCTGGGGTCGGAGCCCTCTCTGCGGAGAGGGCTCTGACCCCGATCAGCCCACCGCGTAACGCTTCAACACCTTGCCCAGCCCTCGGCCATCGCGCACGGTTTCCGCGTGCAGGCCGGCGGCGCGTGCGCCGCGCACATTGGCGAACAGGTCATCGACGAACAGCGTGCGCGAAGGCGCCACGCCGAGGGCCTCAAGCGTGCGCAGGAAGACCTCCGGTGCGGGTTTGCGCAGGCCGAAATCGGCGCTGCAGAACACGCGTCCCTGCAGCGCAGGGAACAGTTCCGGCAGCAGGATGGGCAGCGCCTGCACCATCAGCGCGCCATTGTTGGTCAGTACCGCCAGTGGCAGCTGCAGGACCTGCAGCCGCTGCAGCACCGCGTGCTGCGGATGGCTGGCCGCCTGGCGTGCGGCGATCCAGCTGGGTACATCGACGGTCCTGCCCAGGCACTCCCCCAGCCGCGCCAGATAGGCCGGACCCTGCAGCGTGCCGTTGTCATGCGCCGCTTCCAGTCCGCTGTCGAACAGCGCCGCCTGCACTGCGGCAGGGGTAACGTCCAGTACCTGCGCCAGGTGCAGCACGCGCTGCGCGCGCTGGTACTGCACCAGCACGCCATCCACATCCAGCAGCAACAGATCGATCCGCATCGGCCGAGCATGCCATTGCAGTGAACACTCGGGAAACCCTGGAGCAGCCATGCGACAGACGGTCGCAGACGCGGCCGCAGTGGCCTGCCTAGAATGGCGCTTGAATCCGCAGGAGAGGCAACGATGAAGGCTTGGTGGGTGGCAGTGGGACTGGGCGCGCTGATGCTGGCGCCGTCGGCGATGGCGCGGGTGTGTGCAGTGAGCATCGACAGCACCGACCAGATGAGCTTCAGCACTCGCGAGATCAAGCTTGCCGCCGACTGCACTGCCGTGGACCTGACCCTGCGCCACACCGGCAAGCTGGCCGCTACCGCGATGGGCCATAACTGGGTGCTGACCCGCACTGCCGATTACCAGCCGGTGGCACTGGCAGGCATGCGCATGACCCTGGCCGACAGCTACCTGCCGAAGGCTGACAAGCGCGTGCTGGCGCACACCAAAGTAATTGGTGGTGGCGAGACCACGCGCGTGCGCTTTTCCACCCAGGGCCTGCAGAAGGGCGGTGACTACACCTTCTTCTGCTCGTTCCCCGGTCACTTCGCGATGATGAAGGGCAAGTTCGTCTTCGGTTGAAAAAAGGGGACGGAGGGGATCAAGTCGTTTGTGCATAAACGACTTAATCCCCTCCGTCCCCTTTTTGTGCCAACCAAGGTTGGCACCTACCAGAGGGTGTCTCAGCCCTTGGCGGCCTTGAATGCTACGCGTGCGGCGGCGAGGGTGGCCTCGATCACGGCATCGTCGTGCGCGCTGGACAGGAAACCGGCCTCGTACGCCGACGGCGCCAGGAACACGCCCTGGTCCAGCATCGCGTGGAAGAAGCGGTTGAACGCCGGGATGTCACAGGCAGTGGCCTGCACATAGGTCTCCACCTGCTCGCTGGTGAAGAACAGGCCGAACATCGCGCCCACGTGCGTGGTGGTCACGGCCACGCCGGCTTCGGCGGCGGCCGCTTCCAGGCCGGCGCACAGGCGTGCGGTGCGCTCGGCCAGGTCGGCGTGGAAGCCCGGCTGCTGGATCAGCTCCAGCATCGCCAGGCCAGCGGCCATCGCCACCGGGTTGCCGCTCAACGTGCCGGCCTGGTAGATCGGGCCGGCCGGGGCGATCTGCTGCATGAGCTCGCGGCGACCGCCGTAGGCGCCCACCGGCATGCCGCCGCCGATGATCTTGCCGAAGGTGGTCAGGTCCGGGGTGATGCCGTAGTGCCCCTGCGCACCGCCGAGGGCAACGCGGAAGCCGGTCATCACTTCGTCGAAGATCAGCAGCGCGCCGTGTTTCGTGCACAGTTCGCGCAGGTGCTGCAGGTAGCCCTCGCGCGGCGGGATGCAGTTGGCGTTGCCGACCACCGGTTCGATGATCAGGCCGGCGATGTCATCGCCCTGCTGCTCGAACAGCGCAGTGGCCGCTTCGAAGTCGTTGTAGGGCAGGGTCAGGGTCAGTTCGCTCAGCCCGGCCGGGACGCCCGGCGAGGTCGGCACGCCCAGGGTCAGCATGCCGCTGCCGGCCTTGACCAGGAACGAGTCGCCGTGGCCGTGGTAGCAGCCTTCGAACTTTACGATGCGGTTGCGGCCGGTGGCGCCACGCGCCAGCCGGATCGCCGACAGGGTGGCCTCGGTGCCGGAGTTGACCATGCGCACCATCTCGCACGACGGCACCAGGCGGGTGATGGTCTCGGCCATGGTGACTTCCGCCGCGCATGGCGCGCCGAACGACAGGCCGTTGTCGATCGCCTTCTTCACCGCCTGGCGTACCGCCGGATGGTTGTGGCCGACGATCATCGGGCCCCAGGAGCCGACGTAGTCGATGTAGCGGTTGCCATCGACGTCGTACAGGTAGGCACCGTCGGCGCGTTCAACGAAGAACGGCTCGCCGCCGACCGACTTGAACGCGCGCACCGGCGAATTGACGCCGCCCGGCAACAGCTGCTGGGCGCGGGAGAACAGGGCGTGGGACTGGTCGTGGTTCATGGGCTTTCCTGGGCATTACGCGAACTGGGCGAGGTAGGCGCGCTGGGTCGCGACCGGGTCTTCGGCGGCGAACACGCTGCTGACCACGGCGACCAGATCGGCGCCGGCGTCGATGATGGGACCGACATTGTCCGGCGTCAGGCCACCGATCGCCACCCGCGGCACGCCCAGTGCGGCGCTTTGCCGCAGCAGGTCGGTATGGGCGCGGCTGGTGGTGATCTTGGTGGTGGTCGGGAAGAACGCGCCGAAGGCCACGTAGCTGGCGCCGGCGGCCACGGCCCTCTCGGCATTGGCCAGCTGGTCATAGCAGGAGGCGCCGATGATGGCCTCGGGGCCGAGCAGGGCGCGCGCGCTGGGGATGTCGCCGTCGGTGCCGCCCAGGTGCACGCCCGCTGCGCCCACGGCCTTGGCCAGCGCCGGGTCGTCGTTGACGATCAGCGGTACGCCGTGGTCTGCGCACAGTGCCTGCAGCGCGGTGGCCTGCTCCCGCCGCAGCGCGTCGCTTGCGGTCTTGTTGCGGTACTGCAGCCAGGTGGCGCCCGCGGCCAGCAGCGGCGCGGTACGGGCCAGCAGGCGTGCGGTATCGGGCTCGTCCGGGGTGATCAGGTAGACGCCGCGGGGCGCCGGGGAAGCAGAAGTCATCGATGGCTACCGGTGAGTGGACCGCGATGGGACAATGGCGGCCCGTGAATCCAGTCCTGATTATCCGATGAGCGATGCCACCCCCACCACCTTGCGCACCTGGATGTGCGTGGTCTGCGGCTTCCTGTACAGCGAAGCAGAAGGCTTGCCGGAGGAAGGCATCGCGCCAGGGACGCGCTGGGAGGACATTCCCGAGACCTGGACCTGCCCGGATTGCGGGGTGACCAAGGCCGATTTCGAGATGGTCGAGGTCGATGGATGAAGGTAGGCGTGGACTGTCGGTCCACACACCGACTCCCTCAATGCAGCCGCGGCATCGGCCCGCCGAGGTCGATCAGCTTCTCGCGCAGCCACTGCGCGTCGCTGGCTTCCGGGTTGCGCTTCAGGTACTGGCCCAGATCGTGGCGGGCACCGGCCAGGTACTCCAGCTGCAGGTAGGCCAGGCCGCGGTCGCGCAGCGCATCGTCCTGCTCCGGGGCCAGCTTCAGCAGGCGGTCGGCACTGCGCGCGGCGCGGTCCCACTCGCCGGCTTCGGCATACACGCCGTGCAGGTTGCGCAGCATGCGCATCAGGATCGCGCGCGCGGGTGCCGGGTCGAGGATCTGCGCCAGCACCTGGTCGTCGGGCATCTGCCCGCCCAGGTGTGACTTGGCCCGCTCGCGCAGTTCGTCCACGTCCAGCGGCCGGCCGCCGTTGAACGGGTCCATCACCAGCACGCCGTCGTCCACCGGCAGGCGCACCAGGAAGTGGCCGGGGAAGGACACGCCATCGAGCGGAATACCCAGCCGGCGCGCGACTTCCATCTGCACCAGCGCCAGCGAGATCGGGTTGCCCAGGCGGCGCTCGAATACCTGGTTGAGGTAGCTGTTGCGCGGGTCGTAGTACTCGTCGTGGTCGCCGCTGTAGCCCAGCTCGTCGAACAGGTGGCGGTTGATCGCCGCCATCTTCAGCGGGCTGTTGTCGATGCTCTCCACTTCCGAGCGGAGGTGCTCGACATGGCTCTGGATCAGCGCGTCGTAGGTGGACGGCTGCAGATCGGGGTATTCATCGCGCGCGATCAGCAGCGCGGTCGGCAACAGTGGCAGCGCCTCGTCTTCGAGGTCGGCCAAGGCATCCCAGTCGGGGAGTGTGATCCGGTCCTGCATGGCCACAGACTGGCGTCATTCGCAGGCGGTTTCAAGCGGTGTCGCGTGAAAAATTCAGGGGTCAGATCCCTTTCGCGTGCGAAAGGGATCTGACCCCTGCAGGGTTGCCGGCCAGCGGCCGGCACTACCGTTATTTTTCGATGCCCGGACCGAATTTCAGCTCCGTGCCGTCCTTGAGCTGCAGCTTCTCGGCCTGGCCGGCGTTGAGTTCCAGCACATAACGCGCCGGGCCGCCGCTGGGATAGGGCGGGCACATGTCGCCGGCCGAGCACGGCGGTACGTCGCGCTGCTGGCTGACCAGCTTGCGCTGGCTGTCGAAGTAAAGGATGTCCAGCGCGATCTTGGTGTTCTTCATCCAGTACGCCTGCATTTCCTCGCGGTCGTGGATGAACAGCATGCCGTGGTCGGCCGCCATCTGGTCGCGGAACATCAGCCCGCGCGCGCGGGTTTCATCGTTGGTGGCCAGCTCGACCTGGTAGCGGGCGCCGTCCAGCTCGACCCAATGGCGGGCCGCGTCGGTGGCGCAGCCGGCCAGGGCCAGCAGCGGAAGCATCAGCAGCGAACGCAACAGCGACATCGTCAGGATCCTTGGGAAGGGTCAGAGCACGACCGGCGGCTCGCCACCGACGATCACCACATCGGCGCGACGGCGCGCGAACAGGCCGACGCAGACCACGCCCGGCAACTGGTTGAGCTCGCGCTCCAGCTTTTCCGGATCGGTGATCTGCAGGTTGTGGATGTCCAGGATCTGGTTGCCGTTGTCGGTGACCACGCCCTCGCGCCAGGTCGGCTGGCCGCCGGTCATGTCGCGGATCTGGCGGGCGACCAGGCTGCGCGCCATCGGGATCACTTCCACCGGCAGCGGGAACTTGCCCAGCACCGGCACCTGCTTGCTCGGGTCGACGATGCAGATGAAGCGCTCGCTGGCCTCGGCAATGATCTTCTCGCGGGTCAGTGCGGCGCCGCCGCCCTTGATCAGGCACTTGTTCGGGTCGCACTCGTCGGCGCCATCGACGTACAGCGACAGGTTGCCACTGTGGTTCAGCTCGATCACCTCGATGCCGTGCTGCTTCAGGCGTGCGGTGCTCTGCTCGGAGCTGGACACGGCTCCCTTGATGCGGTGCTGGATGCGGGCCAGGGCATCGATGAAATAGGCCACGGTGGAACCGGTGCCGACACCGACGATCATGCCGTCTTCGACGTACTCGATGGCTTTCTCGGCGGCCAGGCGCTTGGCTTCGGACATGGGAAGAACTCTCAGGCGGGGAATCAGGATTTCTTTTCCAGCGACAGCAGCAGCTTCCACTGCGCGGCGGTCACCGGGAACACCGACAGGCGATTGCCCTTGGCAACCAGCGGGAAGCCCTCGCCGAGCTCGTCAGCGTGCAGCTTGATCTCGTCCAGCGCGATCACCTGCTTGAGCTTGCGGTCGAAGGCCACGTCCACCAGCATCCAGCGCGGGTTTTCGCGCGTGCTCTTGGGGTCGTGGTAGTCGGATTTCGGGTCGAACTGGGTGTCGTCCGGGTAGGCTGGGCTGGCGACGGTGGCCAGGCCGACGATGCCGGGCACCTTGGTGTTGGAGTGGTAGAACAGGATGCCGTCGCCCACCTGCATGCCATCGCGCATGAAATTGCGCGCCTGGTAGTTGCGCACCCCGTTCCAGGGTTCGACCTTGACCTTTGCCAGGTCATCGATGGAGAAGGCGTCCGGTTCGGACTTCATCAGCCAGTAGCGCTTGCGGGCGGTCATGCGTTCACGGGGGCAGCGGAGGGGAACAGGGTGCCGTCTTCGGTGCAGATCGCATCCACCGGCACGTCCCACGACGCCACCGGCAAGGACTCGACCTGCTGCACCGCGAACGCAGCACCGACCAGCCAGGGCGGCGCCGGCCGGTCGTGGCGGAAGGCGAAGCTGCGATCATACCAGCCGCCCCCCATGCCCAGCCGGCGGCACTGTGCGTCGAAACCCACCAATGGGGTCACGACCAGCGCCATCCGTTCCGGTTCCAGGGTGTCTTCCACGGCCACGTCCGGCTCGGGGATGCCATAGCGGTTGCTGGTCAGCGGCTGCCCGGGCCGCCATGGTGCGAAGCGCAGCACGTCGCCGGCCAGCACCGGCAGGCAGTAGGTGAGTCCTTCGGGCAGCTGCAGCTGCCAGCGGTGCAGGGCGATTTCGCCATCCAGCGCCCAGTAGCCGGCCACGGCGCCTTCGCGCGGGGCGAACGGCAGGGCGAGCAGGGCATCGGCAAGCGATTCGGCGGCGGCGATGCGCTCACCAGCGTTAAGGTCACGGCGGCGTTGCCGCAGGTCGTGGCGCAGGGCCTGGCGCGGGTCGGTCATGGCAGCGAGCGGCAAGGATCAGCCGTCATTGTGCCGGAAAGAACAAGGGCGACGCCCGAAGACGCCGCCCTTGCTGGAATATTGCATTCTCCGCAATGTCGATGCATGCGAAACGACCTTGAACCCGGGGGCTCAAGTGGGAACGCTGGAGAACCATCGGGCTTCCCGCTACAAGGCGGACCTGCACTCCCGGCGCTGTCGCGCTCCCGGTGTCGTTCTTAAGGGACAAGGCGAATGTTTGCACATGCCGTCGAGTACCGCAGAGAACGCGTGGCCATTATAGCCAGCACGCAGGATCTGGATAGGCCGTTCGTCGGCAACAGTCCGTGCCAATTCAGACAAGCGAAAAGGGGACGGAGGGAATTAAGGCGTTTCCAGCACGGAAGGGGCGAATGCGCCTTAATTCCCTCCGTCCCCTTTTCTATGGGGTGCCGTCGATGGCGCGGTCCAGGCGCCGGTTCAGGTCGGCCAGCGTCTGCTGCAGGGCCACGGCCTGGCGGGCGTTCTCGTCGCGCAGCAGCTGCAGCTCGTGGGCTAGGTTCAGCGCGGCCAGCACGGCGACGCGGTCGACGGCGGCCATGCGGTTGCTGCCGCGGATCTCGCGCATGCGCGCATCGAGCAGGCGCGCAGCAGCCATCAGGCTGTCGCGTTCGTCGCCGCCGACGCCCACGGTGTATTCACGATCGAGGATGCGGACACTGACCGGTTCGGCGCTCATGTGTGCTGCTCCAGGGATTTGAGCCGGCTGATCATCGCTTCCACCCGCGAGCGCGCCTGTTCGTTCTTTGCCAGCAGCGTCGAGCGCTCGGCCACCAGCTGTTCCTGCTGGTGGCGCAGGCTGCGGTTCTCCTCGGCCAGGCGCTGGTTACGCTCAAGCAACGCGTCCACGCGGGCGGCAAAGTCCTGCAGCTGGGCAAGGGGATCGGCGGGTTCCATGCGGGCACGATAGGCAAGCCGGGTGAGGGCGGTCAAGCGCTGTCGCAGCAAGGCCGGACGGCCACGAGAGGATGCCGCAGGGTTGCTACACTACGGGGTCTCACGGGCGCGCGCGTGCGCACCCCGGGTTTCCTTATTCCGAACGAGCCGCACGATGACCGAACTTCCCTCCGTCGACGACGTTACCCGCGCCAGCCAGGCGCTGGGCCTGGGCGCTACCGCTGCCGAGCTGCACGGAGCGCTGTGCGGCTGGCTGGCCGCCGGCGGCGCCCCCGGCAACGATTGGCCGGCGCGCGTGCTGGCCGACGACACCCTGCCACCGGTGGCCGCCGACAGCGTGCTGGGGCAGCTGCTGCAGGCCACCATCAAGCAGCTGGAAGACCGCGACTTCGCCTTCGAACTGCTGCTCGCCGACAGCGACGACGTGTCCGCGCAGGCCGATGCCATGTTCAGCTGGACCCGCTCGTTCCTGGGCGGCTTCGGCCTGGGCAGCGGCGGCCGCCGCCCGGCCCTGTCCGAAGAGGGCGAAGAAGCGCTGACCGACATGGCCAGCCTGGCGCGTGCGTCCAGTGAGGATTTCGAGGCCGGCGGCGATGACGACGACGAAGCCCTGTCGGAGATCGAGGAATTCATCCGCGTGGCGGTGCTGCTGCTGCACGGCGACGTGGTGCTGGCCGCGCGCCATCGGCAGCGCCTGAACTGATGGATATCAAGCAGCGCACCGGCATCGCGGCCGGCGAATACAAGCGTCGCCGCCGCCAGCTGATGGACATGGCTGGCGAGGATGCGATCCTGGTACTGCCGGCCGCAGCCGAGAAGGTGCGCAGCCTCGATACCCATTATCCGTTCCGCCAGGATTCGGATTTCCAGTACCTGACCGGCTTCCCGGAACCGGAAGCGGTGCTGGTGCTGATTCCGGGCCGCCGCCACGGTGAGGCCATCCTGTTCTGCCGCGAGCGCGATGCCGAGCGCGAGGCATGGGACGGCAGCCGCGCCGGCCAGGAAGGCGCGGTAGCGCAGTACGGCATGGACGATGCCTACCCGATCGATGATCTGGACGACATCCTGCCGGGCCTGTTGGAAGGGCGCTCGCGCGTCTACTACCACTTCGGCCGCGACGCCGACTTCGATCTGAAGCTGATCGGCTGGGTCAACCGCGTGCGTTCGCAGGTACGCCACGGTGCGCAGCCGCCACATGAGTTCCTGGAGCTGGGCCACCTGCTGCACGAGCAGCGCCTGTTCAAATCCGGCGCCGAAGTGGCACTGATGCACCACGCCGCACAGATCAGCGTGCGTGCGCATCTGGCGGCGATGAAGGCCGCCAGGGCCGGCATCCACGAGTACGAGCTGCAGGCCGAGCTGGAACGCGTGTTCCGCGCCAGCGATGCGGTGCCTGCGTATTGCAGCATCGTCGGTGCCGGCCGCAACGGCTGCATCCTGCATTACCGAGACAACAACGCGCGGTCGCGCGATGGCGAGTTGGTGCTGATCGATGCAGGTGCCGAGTACCGCGGCTACGCCAGCGACATCACCCGCACCTTCCCGGTAAACGGCCGCTTCAGCGCTGAGCAGCGTGCACTGCACGACCTGGTCGGCGATGCGCAGGCCGCAGCGCTGGCCCAGGCCAAGCCGGGCGTGCCCTACGAGGCTGGCCACCTGGCCGCAGTGCAGACCTTGACCGAGGGCCTGCTGCGGCTGGGCCTGCTGAAGGGCACGCTGGAAAAAAATCTGTCCGAAGGCCTGTACCAGCGCTTCTACCGCCACAAGACCGGCCACTGGATCGGATTGGACGTGCACGATGTAGGCGATTACCGCCTCGCCGGTGATTCACGCCTTCTGGAGCCTGGCATGGCGTTCACCATCGAGCCGGGGCTGTACATCGGCGTGGATGACACGACGGTGGAACCGCGTTGGCGCGGTATCGGCATCCGCACTGAAGACGATGTGCTGATCACCGATGACGGTCATCGCGTGCTGACCGAAGGCCTGGCGCGCAGCGCCGATGAGATCGAAGCGGTGATGGCGGGGTAGGGGGTTTCGGCAGGGCTTGCAGCCCTGCACCTGCAGAGGCAACAGCTGGAGCAACAGCAACAGCGGGCTATCCGTGGGATGGCGGGGCACTGTGGGTTTGCGGGGCCGCCGCAAGTACGTCCTTGTAGGCTTGGTCGCCGCATCCATGCGGCTCACACCCCGCAAACCCACAGTACCCCGCCTTCGACAGATTCACGCGGCTGTTGGTGGGTGCCGACCGTTGGTCGGCACATCTGTCAGATATCGAATGAATCATCCACGCATGGCGTGGATCTACTGGCAATTGCGGTTGTTGGCACGCGTGGCTGTTGGTAGGTGTCGACCTTGGTCGACACAGAGCGAGCGCAGCGAGCGACCCGCTTCTGCTTTTCTCTTTTCTTTTCCGTGGTTGGACGCGCGCAGGAAACTGTCAAAGGTGGGGCGGGTAGGCGATGCAGGGGCGTTGGCGCCATGGATGGCGCCATCGAGCTTACAGGGACGTACTTGCAGCGTCCCCTGCATGGCCTACCCGCCCCGCCAAGCGCAGCTTTTGCTTTGAGCGTCACACCACGAGGGGCTCAGCCGTTCGCCGCCGCAAACGCCGGCCGCGTCAGGTTGTCCGCCTCGCCATCAGTGCACAGCACTTCGTCTTCGATGCGGATGCCGCCATACGGACGGAAGAAGTCCACGCGGTCCCAGTTGATCGCATCGCCGTGGCCGGCGTCCTTCACTTCGTTCAACAGCATGTCGATGAAGTACAGACCCGGTTCGATGGTCACCACCATGCCCGGTTCCAGCACGCGGGTCAGGCGCAGGTACGGGTGGCCCGCCGGGCGCTCGATGCGGCCGCCTTCGTCGCTGGCCGCGAATCCGGCCACGTCGTGCACCTGCAGGCCGATCAGGTGGCCGATACCATGCGGGAAGAACGCGGCGCTGACGCCGGTCTCAAGCGCGGTCTGCGGCGCGACCTTGATCACGCCGAAGTCCTTCAGTACGCCCATCAGCGAAAGATGTGCGTCCACGTGCAGCTGCTTGTAGTCGAAGCCCGGGCGCACCGCTGCGCACATCCGCTGCTGGGCAGCGTCGACGGCGGCGATCATCGCCGCAAACTCGTCGTGGCCCTGCGCGGCGTAGGTACGGGTGATGTCGCTGGCGTAGCCGTGGGCACTGGCGCCGGCATCGATCAGGAAGCTGCGCAGCGGCTGCGGTGCCTTGCGGCCCAGCTCGGTGTAATGCAACACAGCGGCATGTTCATTCAGCGCCACGATGTTGCCGTACGGCAGCTCATTGGCATCCTGGCCGACTGCCTGGCAGTACGCCATGTGGATGCTGAACTCGTCGGCGCCATTGCGGAATGCGGCTTCCGCAGCGCGGTGGCCGCGCACGCCCAGCACCTGGGCCTGGCGCATCAGTGCGATCTCATACGGTGTCTTGCTGCCGCGGTGCCATTCCAGGTAATTCACCACCGGCGCCGGGTTGTTCGGTACGTAGTTGCCCAGCGCGCTCTGCGGCTCGCCGAGGATCGCGCAGCGCGATGGATCGGCCGGCAGCAGCGCCAGCGCGTCTTCCGGCTTGCGGATGATGTGGATGTCGAAGTGATCCACCCACCAGCCGCTGGGGGCATCCGGCACCACGTGCCAGTAGTCGAAGGGCTGGTGGAAGATCACCGCCGGGCGCTTGCCGGGGCTGAACACGATCCAGCTGTTGGGCACGCGGGTCAGCGGCAGCCAGGCCTTGAACTGCGGATTGACCGCGTACGGGTAGTCGCGATCATCGAACACCTGGTAGTGCAGAGTGCCGCTGGGCACCACCAGGTGGTCGAAGCCGCCGCGGGCCAGCGCCTGTTCGGCACGTCGGCACAGCACGGCCAGGTGGTCGGGATACAGGGCGCCGGGGTCTTGCTGGATCATTGCGGTGGCTCGACACGGAAAACGGCCCTAGATTCTGCCGCATAGCGGGAAAAACCGCTGTGCTGGAACCGGCACTCAGGCCGTCGAAACCGGCCCCTCGTCGCTGTCTTCGCCCACCCACTGGCGCAGCAGCTGCCGATGCTCGCGCGACAGGGTGAGGAAGCGGAAGCCGGTCCAGCTCTGTCCGGGGGCGTGTGCGGGTTCGCTCCACAGCAGGTGCACGCCCACGTCGATGTCCTGGTGGCGGCCATCGCCCAGCGGCAAGGGGAAGCGCAACTGGTACAGCGCATCCTCGCGCAACGGTGCGCTGGCCAGCATCAGCATGCCGGTTTCGGAGATATTGCCGAGCCGGCCGACCACGCTTTCGCGCATCTGGTCGGTGACCGGTACCAGGTCCGAGACCTGGCGGCGCGGCGCGCGGCGGGTATCCTGCGGCGGTTGGGTGATCATGCGGAAGTCTCCTGAGTATGGCCGGCCGCCAGTGCACGCAATGCGCCAAGGCTGGCCTCCCAGGCACGGTCAACCAGCCGGGCCTTGTCCTCAGTGACCAGCTGCGCCTGGCCGGCACTGATCTGCCGGGCCAGCGTATCCAGGTCGGTATCGGCGATCTTCTGCCCGCGCGGATTGACCAGCAGGGCGTGGCCGGTCAGCAGGCTGTACCAGGACAGGCGCTGGCGGCGCAGTGTGCCATCGCCGGTATCGATGTCGAACCAGCTGCCGAAGGGCAGGGAGGACAGCTGCTGGTAAGCGGCTTCCTCGGCACTGCTGCGCGGTGTGGCGGGCGTCGTGCCGGCGGCCGTACCGGCGTGCTCGCCCAGGCGCGCGCGCGCCTTCAGGCGGGCACTGAGTTCGGTACGCGAGGTGCTCTCGTCCTCGCCGCCAGGCGTGGCCAGCCTGCGTGCGACGGCGGCGGCTTCCTCGGCGTGGTAGCCGACCTGCAGCAGGGCGGCCTCGACCTCGGCAGCAAGCGTTGCATCGGTGCCGCCGGGCGCATCAACGGGTTGCGCGGTGATGGTGGCAATGCGTTGGGTCTGCTGCAGGCGTTCCTGCCACTGTGGTGAATCGTCGCCGTGCCGCAGGCGGGTCAGGGTGAGGGCATCGGACCAGGCCTGGCGCAGCAGGGTCTGCACGAAGCGGGGCGGCTCCTGCGCGTCGCAGCACTGGTCGATCTGTGCACTGGCCTGGCGCCGGGCCAGCTCCAGCCGCTCCTTGCCGCGTGCAGCTTCCACATGGCGGCGCTCGGCCAGCTCGGCGCGATGCGCTGCGGCGCGCTGATGCTGCTGCACTTCCTCGTTCGCGCTGGCGAAGGCCTCCGGCGCCCGCGCATCCTGGCCCAGCAGGCCCTGCACGCTCTGTGCCATGCGCTGCAGCAACTGCGGGTCGACATCATCGTCGCCCAGCCAGTTGGCGCCGACTTCGGCAATCTGGTTGAGCAGTTCGCGCGCGGGGTGCTCGTCGCGCACGAAGAAGCCGGGGTCGGCCATTGCCGCACGTGCCAGCGGCACCTGCAGGCGCGCCAGCAGGGCGGCCGGCACCGGGTCCGGACGCTGCTGCTGCTGCACCTGCTGCATCAGCATGCGCAGCAGGTCGAGGCTGTCGCGGTCGTGGCTGCCCAGCTGGGCCTGCGTGCCATGCTCGCTGCGCAGTTGCGCCACCACGGCTGCCTGCAGGTCGGCTACGCCGGTGGCGGCGCTGGACTGCGCCTGCAAGCGTGCGAGGACCGCATCCACGGCCGCGCTCGGCACTGCATCGCGATCCGCAGGTGCTGCGCTGGCATGGCGTGCCTGCTGCAGCAGCGCATGCAGCGCGCTGCCCGTGGAGGTGGTCAAGCCCGGCAAGGCCGCGCCGGCCGTGCTGTCATCCTGGAAAGCGTCCTGCACCAGGCTCGACCAGGAGCCGGCCGGTGCCGATCCGTTCCAGCCGGTCAGTGGCGCGGCGGCACGCTTTGCCGGCTGCGTGGCGCGACCACCGCCCACCGACTGGGTGATGATCCGCCGGGTGCTGGATGAACGCGCCAGATAGGGGGTGTAGACCAGGCCGGGCAGCACGCCGTGCTGGGCCAACAGGGCATTGGCACGGTCGAGGATGTCGCCCAGGCGTTCCAGCACCTGGCGTTCGAAGCTGCGGTACAGCGCCAGCTGAACGTCGACAGTGAGCGAATCCTGTTCGGCAATCCGGCGCAGCATGGCGCACAGTGCCTGTGGTGCCAGCGGCAGGGTGTCGGCCTCGAAGGCCGGTGCCGCCGCCAGTACGCCCAGGCGTTGGCCCAGCAGGTTCAGCGTGTTGGTCGAACGCAGCGTCTCCCGCCGCACCATCTCGGTCAGCAGCAGGTCGCGGTCCACTTCATGTTCATCGACCAGCGACAGCCCGAGCATGCCGGGCAGCGGCGGCGGCGTGGAACCTGGGTTGAAGTGGGCCGTGGGTTCGCGCAGCCGTATCAGCGCATCGGCCACGGCATCAAGCATGCGGTCAGCGAAATGACCGGAGAAGGCATGCAACTGGCCGCGCTGGGCCATCAGCTCCGCCTGCAGCTGCGGATTGCGCGCGCGATCCGCGTCGTGCAGCAGCGTCTGCTCCAACGCTTCGACGGTCAGGATCAGCGGCGCGGCCAGCGTTTGCCGGCACAGGCCGATCAATGCGCCCAGCAGCTCACGCACCCGCGGTGGCAGGTCGCTGGCGGCCAGGCGGGTTTTGTCGGCAGAGGTAATGGAAAAGACAGCTGACATCGGCGAGCGGTACCCGGATTCCCGCGGATCGATCGTGTGAATCTACCGTGTCGGCCGCAGTCGGCGCTACTTTAGGGTGAACGTGTCTCGCGTCTGCTGGGGAGGGACGACGGATGAACGGTAGTGCCGGTCGCTGGCCGGCAGCGCTGTCTCCACCGGAGTGCCGGCCAGCGGCCGGCACTACCCGCTACGGCGGAAGGTCTATTCCTCCAGGAACAGGCTCACCACATCGTTGGTGAATCGGCGGCCCAGCTCGGTTGGCTGTACGTGGCCGTCCGCCATATCCAGCCAGCCGCGCTGGACGGCCTCGGCCAGCGGTGCGTCCAGCACGCTGCGCGGCAGCCCGGTGCGCGACTCGAAATCGCGCAGGCCGAAACCTTCGTGCAGGCGCAGCAGGTTGAGCATGTACTCGAACGGCAGCCGCTCCGGCGCGATCACGTCGTCACCACCGAACGAGGCCGGGGTGCCCGCGCTGTCCAGGTAGGCCTGCGGGTGCTTCAGCTTCCAGCGGCGCAGCACGTGTTCTTCGGCACCCGAGCTGATCTTGCCGTGCGCGCCAGCACCGATGCCCAGGTAGTCACCGAAACGCCAGTAGTTCAGGTTGTGCACACTCTGGCGGCCAGGGCGTGCGTAGGCGCTGACTTCGTACTGGTTGAAACCGGCCTGCGCCAGCAGCGCCTGGCAGTGCTCCTGCATGTCCCAGGCGTTGTCTTCATCGGGAATGCCCTGCGGCGGCCGCGCGAAGAACACCGTGTTCGGTTCCAGGGTCAGCTGGTAGTGCGAGATATGGGCCGGTTGCAGTGCAAATGCGCGTTCCAGATCGGCCTCGGCGCCGGCCTGGGTCTGTTCCGGCAGCGCGTACATCAGGTCGATGTTGAAGTTGTCGTAGCCCGCGTCCTGCGCCATCTTCACCGCGCGCTCGGCTTCGCCACTGTCGTGGATACGGCCCAGGCGCTTGAGCATCACGTCGTCAAAACTCTGGATGCCGAAGCTGAGGCGGTTCACGCCGGCCGCGCGGTAGCGGTCGAAACGACCATGCTCGGCGGTGCCCGGGTTGGTCTCCAGGGTGATCTCGGCATTGGGCGCGAAACGCAGGCGCGCGCTGGCCTGCTGAAGGAAACGGTCGATCGCTTCCGGCGGGAACAGGCTGGGCGTACCACCACCGAAGAACACGCTGTGCACCACCCGGCCCCAGACCAGTGGCAGGTCCTGGTCCAGGTCACGCAGCAGCGCGTCGATGTAGGCATCGAACGGCAGTTCGCCCTTGGCCTGGTGCGAATTGAAATCGCAGTACGGGCACTTGCGCACGCACCACGGCAGGTGCACGTACAGCGACAGCGGTGGCGGCACCAGCCGCGGCGGGCTGTCGTGGTCAGCGGAGCAGGCTTCGCCGGGCAGGTGGTTGCAGTGGTCGTGGGCGTGCGGCATGGGCTTGTTCGGTAGTGCCGGCCGCTGGCCGGCTTCCCTGGTTCGATCGGGTGGCGTCAGTACAGCGTCGCCAGCTGTTGCTTGAGCTGCTGCAGGGCAATGGCGCGGTGGCTGATGGCGTTCTTCAGCGCCGGCTCCATTTCCGCGGCGGTCAGGCCGTGGGTGGTGTCCAGGAACACCGGGTTGTAGCCGAAACCATTCGTGCCGCGCAGTTCGCGGATGATCTGGCCTTCCCAGCGGCCTTCGCAGATCAGCGGCTGCGGGTCGGTGGCGTGGCGCAGCAGCACGATCACCGCATAGAACCGGGCGCTGCGCTGGCTGTCGGGAACATCGGCCATCGCGTCCAGCAGCTTGGCGTTGTTGGCCGCCGCGTTGGTCGGGTGGCCGGCATAGCGCGCGCTGTACAGGCCCGGCGCACCGCCGAGGGCGTCGACGATCAGGCCCGAATCATCGGCCAGCGCCGGCAGGCCGGTCGCTTCGCAGGCGGCGCGCGCCTTCAGCAGCGCGTTCTCGACGAAGGTCAGGCCGGTCTCTTCCACGTCACCCAGGCCCAGCTCAGCGGCCGAGGTGATCTGCAGCGGCAGGTCGGCGAGGATCTCCTGCATCTCCACCAGCTTGCCGGCGTTGTGGCTGGCCAGTACCAGTTTCTTCATTGACGGGGCTCCAGCAGGTCCCAGGTGTTGCCATACAGATCGCGGAACACCGCAACCGTTGCATAGGGTTCTTCGCGCGGCGCTTCCAGGAACTCGACGCCGGCGGCAAGCATCGCCGCGTGGTCGCGGTGGAAGTCGTCGGTGTTGAGGAAGAAGGCGACGCGGCCACCGGTCTGGTTGCCGATGCGGCTGCGCTGCGCCTCGTCGCTGGCACGGGCCAGCAGCAGGGCGGCGGCGCTGCCGTCGGTCGGGCCGACCACCACCCAGCGCTTGTGGCCCTGGTCGATGTCCTCCAGCAGTGCGAAGCCGAGCTTGCCGGTGTACCAGGCAATGGCTTCGTCATAGTCGGCCACCACCAGGGTGGTCAGGGCAAGGCGCCGGTTCATGCCGACAGCGCCGCCTGCTGCGCGGCCAGCAGCTCGGCCACGCCCTTTTCGGCCAGGCCCAGCAGCGCGTCCAGTTCATCGCGACGGAAGGCGTGGCCTTCGGCGGTGCCCTGCAGTTCGATGAAGCCACCACCGTCGTTCATCACCACGTTCATGTCGGTGTCGCAGTCGCTGTCTTCGGCGTAGTCCAGGTCCAGCACCGGGGTGCTGCGGTACACGCCCACCGACACCGCGGCCACCGCGCCCAGGATCGGGTTGCGCTTGATGTCGCCACGCTTCATCAGCACGTTCACCGCATCGACCAGGGCCACGTAGGCGCCGGTGATGGCGGCGGTGCGGGTGCCACCATCGGCCTGCAGCACGTCGCAGTCCAGGGTGATGGTGCGCTCGCCCAGCGCGTTGCGGTCCACGCACGCGCGCAGGCTGCGGCCGATCAGGCGCTGGATCTCCAGCGTGCGGCCGCCCTGCTTGCCGCGGGCCGCTTCGCGATCACTGCGGGTATGGGTGGCGCGCGGCAACATGCCGTACTCGGCGGTGACCCAGCCTTCGCCCTTGCCGCGCAGGAAGCCCGGCACGCGGTTCTCGACGCTGGCGGTGCACAGCACGCGGGTTTCACCGAAGCACACCAGCACCGACCCTTCGGCGTGGCGGGTGAAGCCGCGTTGGATGACGACCGGGCGGAGCTGGTCGGGCTGGCGGCCGCTGGGGCGGGAATCGGACATGGTGCGGGTTCCGTAATGGCGAGGGAGTACGCCGCCACGCCCGCGGCCTTCACGGGGCGGGCAAGGGGGCTCTGGTGAGGGCGCTAGGGTACCATTCCCCCTTTGCACGCACCGGACACATTCCATGATTCGAAGCATGACCGCCTATGCCGGCGGCGAGCGGGTCACCCCGTGGGGCACGCTGGGCTGCGAGCTGCGCTCGGTCAACCACCGCTTCCTGGAGGTCGGCACCCGCCTGCCCGAGGAACTGCGGGCGCTGGAACCGCAGCTGCGCGAGCGCATCGCCGCGCGCCTGAGCCGCGGCAAGCTGGATCTGGTGATGCGCCTGCGTGCGCCGGAAGCAGCGGCCAACCTGCAGGTGGACGAGGCCCTGCTGGGCCAGCTCGGCCGCCTGGCGCACCGGTTGACCTCCGATTTCCCAAACCTGCAGGTCAGCTTCACCGAGCTGCTGCAGCTGCCCGGCGTGACCCGTGGCGAGGCCACCGATGCCGCGGCCCTGCAGGCCGAGGCACTGGCCCTGCTGGACCAGGTGCTGGACGGCTTCGTCGAGGCGCGTGAACGCGAAGGCGGCAAGTTGTCGGCGGCCATCAGTGAGCGCGTGGACGGCATCGAACGCATCGCCACCGAAGTGCGCACCTTGATTCCGGCCATTCGCGACGGCCAGCGCGCCAAGCTGGCTGCACGCCTGGCCGACCTGCCGCACCCGGTCGACCCCGGCCGCGCCGAGCAGGAACTGGTGCTGTGGCTGCAGAAGCTGGACGTGGATGAGGAGCTGGATCGCCTCGGCAGCCACATTGTCGAGATCCGCCGCGTGCTCAGGCAGCGCGAGCCGGTCGGCCGCCGCCTGGACTTCCTGCTGCAGGAGTTCAACCGCGAAGCCAATACGCTGGGCTCGAAGTCAGTGGACAGCCGTACGTCCAATGCCGCGGTGGAGCTGAAGGTGCTGATCGACCAGATCCGCGAACAGGTGCAGAACATCGAGTGATGTTGCATCCAGCATTACAGCAGGGGCGCCTTCGGGCGCCCTTCTCATTACAGCGTCTCAGCGGACGCTGACACCCGGCAGGCCCGCGCTCAATCGCCCCACGACGGCTGCCTGGCCGAACCCTGCGTCGTGGAAGCAGGCCAGCACCGCGTCCACCGCTTCCGGGGCGCAGGACACCAGCAGCCCACCGCTGGTCTGTGGGTCGGTCAGCAGCGGCTGCCAGTGTGCCGGCAACCCATCGGCGAAACGCACCTCCGCACCATACGAGGCCCAGTTGCGGTTGGACGCGCCGGTCAAGCAGCCGCGCTGCAGCAGCTCCAGGGCCTGAGGCAGCAGCGGCACCTGTGCGCTGTCCACCTCCGCAGCGACACCACTGGCGCGACACACTTCCAGCAGGTGGCCGAGCAGGCCGAAACCGGTGACATCGGTCATCGCGTGCACACCGTCCAGCGCGGCCAGGGCCACGCCCACGGTGTTCAGGCGGGTGGTCGACGCGATCATCTGCTGGTAGCCGTCGGCGTCCAGCACTTCTTTCTTCAGCGCCGACGAATACACGCCCACGCCCAACGGCTTGCCCAGCACCAGCACATCGCCGGCGCGGGCATCGGCATTGCGCCTGAGCCGCTGCGGGTCGAGCACGCCGATCGCGGCCAGGCCATAGATGGGTTCCACCGAATCGATGCTGTGGCCTCCAGCGACCACGATGCCGGCATCGGCGCAGGCACGCTCGCCGCCCTGCAGGATGCCGCGGATGGTCTCCTGCGGCAGCGTGTTGATCGGCATGCCGACGATGGCCAGCGCGAACAATGGTCGTGCCCCCATCGCGTACAGGTCCGACAGCGCGTTGGTGGCGGCGATGCGGCCGAAGTCGAACGGGTCGTCGACAATCGGCATGAAGAAATCGGTGGTGGCGACGATTGCCTGGCGGTCATCGAGGCGGTACACCGCGGCGTCGTCGCTGGTCTCGCGGCCGACCAGCAGTTCGGCCGGTGCCGGAAGCGCTGGCACGCCACGCAGCAGTTCGGACAGCACGCCCGGCGCGATCTTGCAGCCGCAGCCGCCGCCGTGTGCCAGCGAAGTCAGTCGTTGCGGGGCATCGGCCGTTGAAGGGGCGGGGGACTGCGCGTGCGTGGCCATGCCGACATCTCCTGCGGAAACACCAATGGCGGAAGGCAGCAGGAGTCGAACCTACCAGGGAACGATCGACGCCCCCTACTGGGTTTGAAGCCCAGCCGCATGCCCGGATGCGCATGCCTTCCGAAAGTACGGCGGCACCGGTGGGCTCAGTCGCGGGCTGCGTTCCACTGCAGGTCGCCGCGCGGCCGATGCTGGTCACCGACGCGTCGAGTGTAGCCAACGCGGTTGAAGAACTCCAAGATCTGGATGCTGCGCTTGCGGCCCAGGCCGATGGCATCGCGGAAGGTGGCCGCATCCACCGTGCCGGTGGCCTGCGACAGCTGCGCGACGATCGCGGCCAGCTCGGCAATGCGGGCCGGTGCATAGAACAGGTCCGGCACTACCTGGAACAGTTCGCCACGCGCGGTAGCGCGCCGCAGGACGGCGCGGACCTCGTCTTCGGCCAGACCAACGTCGGTGGCCAGCGTGCGCACCCACGGTGGATCGAAGCGACCGGCGTGCAGCTGCGGCAGCACGCGTTCCAGCAGAAGCCGTTCGCGTTCCGGTGGCGCATGGTCATGGCCGGGCAGGCGCCACCAGGCGCCCACGCGCTGCACGCTGCCGTCGTCCAGCAGGTCCTGGAGAAGCGCGATCCAGAGGCTCGCTGCAAGCGAGGGCAGGGTGCTGCGCTGAAGGCGTCCGCTATCAACACCGGGCTCGTCCGGACGTCGCTCGTGCCAGCTGCGCAGCGACGTGATCACCTGTTCGCGAAGCGCCTGCCAGTGCGAAGCAAGGATGACCACCGTGTCTTCGCGGGTGACGATGCGCCGCGTGCCCGCAGGAAGATCGATCCGGTCCGCCGCGCGCCGGCAGTAGCGTTGCAGGGCGGCCATGGCTATGCCGAAGGAAGCCTGCTGCAACAGCGGGCCGATTCCCGCACCTGTGGCCAGCTGCTCCAGTGCGCCCAGCCAGGCGAGCCGTGCCTGGCTGCGCCGGCGCCGCTGTGGCGGGTCCGGATCGAGCACGATGCCACCACCCAGCGTGCGGATGGCCGCTGAATCACGGGCGATGAAGCGATCACCGCACATCGCACAGACCGGTGCATCGAACACCAGTTGCACCAACTGTCCGTCGCCGTGATCGACGTCCTCCAGCAGCACCACATGGGCCTGCCGGTGCATCGTGCCCCAGTGGATGTGCAGCGGCGCCCAGTCGCGCAACGGTGTTGCCAGTGCGGGAAGCCGCAGGCGTACGTCGACGCGACGGGTCGCCAGCAGGGCGCGCGGGTCGGCGATCCAGTCGCCACGGTGGATGTCGTCGCGGGCGATGGCAGCCAGGTTCAACGCGCAGCGCTGCCCGGCCATGGCGTGTTCGCTGGCCTGGTTCTGCGCGTGGATGCTGCGTACGCGCACGTCAGTGGCGGCCGGCATCAGCTGCAGATGCTCACCCACTGCAGCGATGCCGCCGTGCACTGCGCCGGTCACCAGCGTGCCGTGGCCGGCCAGCGAGAACACGCGGTCCACCGGCATGCGGAACAGCTCGCTGCGCAGTTCGGCCTGGCGCGTGTTGGCGTTGTCCGACGCCCACGCGTGCAGCTGGGTACGCAGCGCGTTGATGCCAGAATCGTCTGGTGCGGTGCTGTTGCAGGCGAATACGGGGGAATCCTGCAGCGGCGTTCCGGCCAGCAGCGCGGCGATCTCGATCTCGACCCGGGCCAGGCGCGCCGCATCCACACGGTCGATCTTGGTCAGGGCTACCGCGCCGCGGTCCACGCCCAGCAGTTGCAGGATCGCCAGGTGCTCGCGGGTCTGCGGCATCACACCGTCGTCGGCGGCGATCACCAGCAGGGCGACATCGATGCCGGTGGCGCCGGCCACCATCGTATGCACGAAGCGTTCATGGCCCGGCACATCGACGAAGCCCAGCGTCGCCTCGGCACTCCCGCCGCCTGTGCTTTCCACCGGGACATAGGCATAGCCCAGCTCGATGGAGATACCGCGCGTGCGCTCTTCCTGCAGGCGATCGGTTTCGATGCCGGTCAGTGCGCGCACCAGGCTGGTCTTGCCATGGTCGATATGCCCGGCGGTGCCGACGATCATGCCTGCAGCGTGCTCCATTGCGCGAGGAAGGCGGCTTCGTCGGTGGGTTCCAGGCAGCGCAGGTCCAGCCACAGCGCGTCATCGGCAATGCGGCCAAGCACCGGTCGCGGCAGCTGGCGCAAGCGCTTGGCCAAGCGATCCAGCCCGCCGCGGCGCGCGCTGGTAACGCGCAGTCCGGCGCTTGCCAGCTGCGCCTGTGGCTGCGCGCCGCTGCCGATCTGGCTGTACATCGAGGCCCGTTCAAGCGCGTAGTCGGCGGCCAGCGACGCGCGCATCGGCTGCAGCAGGCGGTGTGCCTGCTCGTCGATGTCATCCCGCAGGCGCGAAAGGCTGCGCAGGGTCGGCAGCCGCAGTGCCAGCCGTTCCGGTTCGCGGTACAGGGCCAGCACGGCTTCCAGTGCGGCCAGGCCCATCTTGTCCATGCGCAGCGCCCGCTTGAGCGGATTGCGGTTGATCCGCGCGATCAGGTCGGCGCGGCCGGCGATGATCCCGGCCTGGGGGCCGCCCAGCAGCTTGTCGCCACTGAACGAAACCAGATCGGCGCCGGCCGCCAGTGCTTCCTGCACGGTGGGCTCGTGCGGCAGGCCGAAGGCCGCCAGATCGCACAGGCTGCCACTGCCCAGGTCCACCACCAGCGGCAGGCCGTGCTCGTGCGCGATCGCAGCCATCGCCGCAGTGTCGACCTTGGCAGTGAAGCCGGTGATCGCGTAGTTGCTGGCATGCACTTCCATCAGCAACGCGGTACGTGCGCCGACGGCATTGGCGAAGTCGGCCGGGTGGGTGCGGTTGGTGGTACCGACTTCCAGCAGCCGCGCGCCGGCGCTGCGCATCACATCGGGAATGCGGAAGGCACCGCCGATCTCCACCAGTTCGCCGCGCGACACCACCACCTCGCGGCGGTTGGCCAGGCTGTTGAGCAGCAGCAGGACCGCCGCCGCATTGTTGTTGACCACGGTGGCGGCTTCGGCGCCGGTCAGTTCGCAGACCAGCGCCTGCACCCGTGCATCGCGGTCGCCGCGGCGGCCGCGGATGATGTCGAATTCCAGATCGACCGGCGCTGTCATTGCGCGGGTGACCGCCTGCACGGCGGCATCGGGCAACAGCGCGCGGCCCAGGTTGGTGTGCAGCACGGTGCCGGTCAGGTTGAACATCGGCTGCAGCTCCAGGCGTGCGTCGGCCGCCAGTGCGGCGCCGAGCGCCGCGACCAGCGACGGGCCGTTGATGGCCTGTTCGAGGCGTTCGGCCGAGAGCTGCGCGGCGCTGATACGGTCGCGTAGTTCCTGCAGGTGTGCGCGCAGCAGTTGGGTGATGCGGCTGCGGCCGTGGCGTTCGATCATGGCCGACAACGCAGGCAGGCGCAGCAGTCGGTCCAGCGAAGGCAGGGCGGCGGCCGATGCCGGCGTGGCGTGCGTGCGTGGCATAGGTCAGTTGCCGTCGGATTGCCACAGCAGCGGGTTCTGGCTGGCGCGCGCATAGCCTTCCTCGGCCAGCAGCAGGTCCAGCGCCAGCGTGCCGAGGTCATCGGCCACCGGCTCCAGTGACGGATCTTTCTCCAGGTACAGGATCTTGCGATAGCTGTGGCAGTGGTCGCAGGTCTCGGCGCGCACCGCACTCCCGCGCACCGCCTCGCCGCTGTCACCGTCCACCTCGGCCAGGGCGCGATAGGCAATGTCCTTGCCGGCGGCGCCGCACTGGCTGCACTGCACGCGCACGTAATGCCACTGGCAGGCACACAGTGAGCACGACAGGTAGCGATAGGCGGCGTAGGGCGGGCGCGCCTGCACCACGCTGGCCACCGGCAGCGTGCCACAGAGCGGGCACAACCCTGGCGCATCGGCCAGCGGCTTCAGGTCGGTCGGATGGAAGCTGGCGGCGAGCACCGCCCAGTACACCTGCAGCGCGTTCATCACCAGCAGCGCAGCGACGGCGTCGACCGACGGCGCGTCATCGCGTTCCAGCACCGCATGCGCCTGTGCATCCAGCCACGCATCATCAGCGGCGGCGACGCGCTGTAGTTCCTGCCGGGTTTCCACAGGCAGCCCGGTTTCGTCGGCACAGTGCCGGCACAGCGTGCGCAGCCAGTCGCGCCAGCGCCCATCCAGTTGCAGTGTGTTGGCCGGCCGCAACGGCATGCCGGCGCTAGCCGCCGCGCTTGACTGCTGCGCGCGCGCCTGTGCCTGAAGCCCCTCGCGTTGCCGCGGCGTCAACTCATCCAGCAGCGCCTGCTGCGCATCGGCCAGCGCCGCCAGCAGCTGCAGGTAGCCACCGATGGCACTGTGCGCGGCCAGGCTGCGCAGGCGTGCCGCGCGCGTAGCGAACAGTGACCCGGTATCAGGCAGGATGATGCGCGGCACATCGCGCGAGGCGAGCGTCTCGATCTCACCGGGTTCAAGGATGCGTTGCGCCATGCAGGGCCAGCCAGAAGAACCAGGCTCCATCCTCGCTGTTGTCGGCGCTGGCGTCCAGCGTGTTGCCGGCCATTTGAAAGGTTGGGGTCAGATCCGTTTTCCACAGGAAAACGGATCTGACCCCATCGGTTGGTTGAAAGTGGATCCCGAGCGTTGGTCGGGATTCGATCAGTGCCGACCAACGGTCGGCACCCACCGACAGATCGCGGCCAACTGTCGAAGGCGGGGTGGGTCCGGTTGCGGGAGCGTGAGCCGCATGGGCCCGAGGCATGCCTCGGGCGGGTTGGGCAGGACGCCCAACCCCGGTCTTGCCGTGTGCGCGGGACAGCGCACACGAGCAAGCGGCGACCGAGCTTACATGGGTGAGGGCGCTTTGCTTGCGAAGCACTGCTTCGCAAGCGCCCGAACGCACAGCCGCCAGCGGCTGGGCCGGGCCCCGGAGGGGTACTTGCAGCGTCCCCCGCAACCGGACCCACCCCGCAACTCCTCAGGAAGCCAGCTTTTGACGTTGACGTTGCTTCTGCGGGTACAGGGCCGCAGGCCCTGCCGCTACCCCTGTTCCCGCCGCCCGCGCAGGATGTCCCGGAACCACTGTCGGTGGTGCTTGTACGCCCACCCATAGGTCACCTTGCCCTGGGTCATCGCCCGCACCGACCCCTTGATCCAGATCGCCGCATAGATGTGCACCACGATCGCGCAGATCAGCACCCAGCCGAACAACGCATGGGCGAGCACCGAGAAGCGGATCACCCCGATCGGGAAGAAGTGGCTGAAGTACTGCCGCCAGATCACGAAGCCGGTCAGCAGCAGTGCCGACAGGCAGCCGATGATGGCCCAGAACAGCAGCTTCTGGCCGGCATTGAAGCGACCGACCGGTGGCAGCTTTTCATCCTCGTTGCGCAGCACATCGCGCATGCCGCGCATCCACGCGCGGTCGTCGGCGGTCGGCAGATTGTCGCGCCACATGCGCAACGCGAGCAGCGCAAAGCCCACCACCATGGCCAGGCCGATGAACGGATGCAGGATGCGCGTCCACGGTCCGCCACCGAACAGCTGGGTCAACGGGAACAGGGCAGGGTGGAACAACGCCAGGCCGGACAGCGCGGTCAGCACGAAGCAGATCGCCACGATCCAGTGGTTGATGCGGGTCGGCGCGCGGTAACGGATGATCTGCCGCGGGTGCGGGGCGTACTTCATGGCCGCTGCTCCTCTTCGATCTTCTTCGCCTCGTGCTCGGCTTGTTCTTCTTCCTCGTCATTGACCGTGTTGCGGCCGATGCCGATGTAGTGCAGGAAGCCAGCAAAGGCCGTGGCGGCGATCGCCAGGACGCCCAGCGGCTTGGCTACGCCCTTCCAGACTTCCACCATCGGGCTGATGCGCGGATCCTTGGGCAGGTCGGCGTAGAGCTCGGGCTTGTCCACATGCTGCAGCACGTACATCACGTGGGTACCGCCGACGCCCTGCGGGTCGTACAGGCCGGCGTTTTCATAGCCGCGTGATTTCAGGTCTTCCACGCGTCCGGCGGCGTGCTCGGTCATCGCCTGTTTGCTGCCGAAGGTGATCGCCCCGGTCGGGCAGGTCTTCACACAGGCCGGCTCCTGGCCGACCGCCACCCGGTCCGAACACAGCGTGCACTTGTAGGCCTTGTGGTCCTTCTTGGAGATGCGCGGTACGTCGAACGGGCAGCCGGTCACGCAGTAGCCGCAGCCGATGCAGTTCTCTTCCTGGAAGTCGACGATGCCGTTGGCGTACTGGATGATCGCGCCGGGCGACGGGCAGGCCTTCAGGCAGCCCGGGTCGCTGCAGTGCATGCAGCCCTCCTTCCGGATCAGCCACTCCAGCTTGCCCTTCTCGTCCTCGTACTCGCGGAACTTCATCACCGTCCACGACTGTTCGCTCAGGTCGGGCGGGTTGTCATAGCTGCCAACGCAGCTGCCCACTTCGTCGCGCAGGTCGTTCCATTCCATGCAGGCGACCTGGCAGGCCTTGCAGCCGATGCACTTGCTCACATCGATCAGCTTGGCGACCTGGCCGGTGTGTGCGCCCCGCGCCTCCGGCGAGGGCGTGGTGGTGGCCGAGCGGCGGATGATGTCCAGCGATTGCAGTGGCATGGCGTGTCTCCTACACCTTCTCGACCTTGACCAGGATGCACTTCGACTCGGGCGTCTGCGAGTTGCCGTCACCGATGGCATTGGTCAGCGTATTGGCGATATATCCGGGCTTGGCCGCACCGAGGAAGCCCCAGTGGATCGGCACGCCCACCTGGTGCACGGTCTTTCCATCGATCTGCAGGGCCTTGATCCGCTTGGTCACCACCGCAACGGCTTCGATATGGCCACGCTTGGAACTCACGCGCACGCGGCTGCCGTTGGTGATGCCCAGCTCGTCGGCCAATGCCGCACCGATCTCGACGAACTGCTCGGGCTGGATGATGGCGTTGAGCTTGCCGTGCTTGGTCCAGAAGTGGAAATGCTCGGTCAGGCGGTAGGTGGTGGCCACATGCGGGAACTCGTCCGGCGAACCGATCTGTGCACGGTCGCTGGCGAACACGCGTGCCGCGGGGTTGTTCAGCGTCAGGGCCTGGCCGGGGCTGAGCGGATTGCTGCGCAGCGGGGTATCGAACGGTTCGTAGTGCTCCGGGAACGGGCCTTCGGCCATGCCGGCCTTGGCGAAGAAGCGGGCGATGCCTTCCGGGTTCATGATGAACGGGCCCATCCCGCCGGCAGGATCTTCGTCGGCCTTGAAGTCCGGCACGTCCACGTTGCCCCAGTTCTTGCCGTTCCAGGCCAGCAGCGTGCGGCGTGGATCGAACGGTTGGCCAGCCACGTCGCACGAGGCGCGGTTGTACATCACGCGGCGGTTGGCCGGCCACGCCCAGGCCCAGCCCAGCGTGTTGCCGATGCCTGTCGGGTCACTGTTGTCACGCCGCGCCATCATGTTGCCGGTCGGGCCCCAGGCGCCGATGTAGATCCAGCAGCCGGAGGACGTGCTGCCATCGTCGCGCAGGTCGCCGAACGCGGCCAGCTGCTCGCCGGCCTTGCGCACCAGCTTGGTCGCGTCCTTCGGATCGAACACGTCCACGAGCGCCTTGCCGTTGTATTCCATCGCCAGTTCTTCCGGCGTCGGCAGCTCCGGGTTGGAATACTTCCAGGCCAGGTCGCGTACCGGCTCCCACCACGCACCGCCATCCTTCTCGTACATCGCTTTGATGCGATGGAACAGCTCGGACATGATCTCGATGTCGCTGCGCGCTTCGCCCGGCGGGTTGGCCCCCTTCCAGTGCCACTGCAGCCAGCGCGAGGAATTCACCACCGCGCCGTTCTCCTCGGCAAAGGAAGTGGTGGGCAGGCGGAACACTTCGGTCTGGATCGTGCTCGGGTCGACGTCGTTCAGTGCGCCGTGGTTCTGCCAGAAGGCGATGGTCTCGGTTTCCAGCGGATCCATGCTGACCATGAACTTCAGCTTGGAGAACGCACTGATCAGCTTGCCCTTGTTCGGCGCCGAGGCCAGAGGATTGAAGCCCTGGCAGATGTAGCCGTGGATCTTGCCCTCGTTCATCAGCTCGTACGCCTGCAGCATGTCGTACGGCTTGTCGAGCTTGGGCAGGTAATCGAAGCACCAGTTGTTGTCGGCGGTGGCGGCATCGCCCCACCACGATTTCATCAGGCTGACGTGGAACTTCGGGTAGTTCTGCCAGAACGACATCTGGTTGGCGCGCAGGGGCTTCTGCGTGCGCTTGGCGATGTAGGCGTTGTAGTCCTGCTCATCCTGTTTCGGCAGCGTCAGGTAGCCGGGCAGCAGGTCGGACATCAGGCCGATGTCGGTCAGGCCCTGGATGTTGGAGTGCCCGCGCAGCGCGTTCATGCCGCCACCGGCTACGCCGATGTTGCCCAGCAGCAGCTGCACCATGGTGCCGGCACGCACGTTCTGCGCGCCGATCGAGTGCTGCGTCCAGCCCAGCGCGTACAGGATGGTCATCGCCTTGTCCTTGCCAGCGGTGGACGCGATCATGTCCCACACATGGCGGATGCTGTCGGCCGGCGTGCCGCAGATGCGCTCGACCATCTCCACGGTGTAACGCGCGTAGTGTTGTTTCAGCAGGTTGTAGACGCAGCGCGGATCCTTCAGCGTCGGGTCGCTGCGCACGAATCCATCGTCACCGTAGGCGTAGTCCCAGCTGGAACGGTCATAGCTGCGCTTTTCTTCGTTGTAGCCCGAATACAGGCCGTCCTTGAAGGCGAACTCGTCCTTCACCAGGAACGACATGTCGGTGTAGTTCAGCACGTACTCGTGCTGGATGCGGTCCTCGGTCAGCAGGTAGTTGATCAGGCCGCCCAGGAACACGATGTCGGTACCGGTGCGGATCGGCGCGTACACATCGGCCACCGCGGCCGAGCGGTTGAAGCGCGGATCGACCACGATCAGCCGCGCCTTGTTGTGGGCCTTGGCCTCGGTCACCCATTTGAACCCGCACGGATGCGCCTCAGCGGCGTTGCCACCCATGATCAGGATCAGGTCGGCATTCTTGATGTCGACCCAGTGATTCGTCATCGCACCACGGCCTAGCGTCGGGGCAAGACCTGCCACCGTCGGGCCGTGTCAGACACGTGCCTGGTTGTCGAATGCCAGCATGCCGAGGGAGCGGACGACCTTGTGGGTCAGCACCGCGGTCTCATTGCTGGTGGCCGAGGCCGCCAGCATGCCAGTGGTCAGCCAGCGGTTGACCGTCTGCCCGGCTTCGTTCTTCTGCACGAAGTTGGCATCGCGGTCTTCCTTCATCAGTCGCGCGATGCGGTCCAGCGCATCGTCCCAGCTCAGCCGCTTCCACTCGTTCGAGCCCGGCGCGCGGTACTCGGGGTAGAGCAGGCGCGACTTGCTGTGGATGATGTCGGCCAGGCCGGCACCCTTCGGGCACAGCGTGCCGCGGTTGACCGGATGGTCCGGGTCGCCCTCGATATGGAAGATGCTCGGCTCGGCGTTCTTGGCGCCATCGCCGAGGCTGTACATCAGGATGCCGCAGGCCACCGAACAGTAGGTACAGGTGTTGCGGGTCTCGGTCGCGCGGGTCAGCTTGTACTGCCTGACCTCCGCGAGCGCGATGCCGGGCGCGAAGCCCATCAATGCCAGGCTGGAGCCGACCAGGGTTGTCCCGGTCACTTTCAGGAACTGGCGGCGGCTCATCGATGGCATGCCGTTCTCCTGGGATGGCGGGGAGGCGCAGGCCTCCGGGCTGTCGTTGGGTACGGGCCGGTTATAGCACAGGCCCCCGGATGCCCATGTGGCACAAGGCGCGGCGCCTGCCGGACGGGCCCGGAAAGGGCCTGCTCTGGTAAAGTTGCGTGCCCGCCCCCTGGGGAAGCGTCTGCCGGGCCTGGTCCCAGGATGTTCCGCGCAGCCCCCGCCGTCCTGGCGCGACCCTCCGCGCCGGATCTGGAACACCGAGGAAAAATTTTGCGAAATCAACCAATTGGGTTCCGCGCATGAGCGCCCCGTCGAAGCCGTCGGACGCCGTTGCGCGCGGCACGCTGTACATCGTGGCCGCCCCGTCCGGCGCCGGCAAGAGCAGCATCGTCAATGCCACCCTGGCCCGTGACCCGCAGATCGCCCTGTCGATCTCCTTCACCTCGCGCGCGATGCGCCCCGGTGAGGTGAACGGCCAGCATTACCACTTCGTCAGTGCCGAGAAGTTCGAGCAGATGATCGCCGCCGGCGACTTCTTCGAGCACGCTTGGGTGCACGGCGACTGGAAGGGCACGGCCCGGCAGTCGGTGGAGCCGCAGCTGGCCGCCGGCCAGGATGTGCTGCTGGAGATCGACTGGCAGGGCGCGCAGCAGGTGCGCCAGCTGGTGCCGGGCACGGTCACCGTGTTCATCCTGCCGCCGTCCAAGCAGGCCTTGCAGGACCGCATGCGCAAGCGTGGCCAGGACAGCGAGGCGGTCATCGCCCAGCGCCTGGGCGCGGCCCGCGATGAAATGCTGCACTTCAACGAGTTCGACTACGTCATCGTCAACGAGGTGTTCGACACTGCCGTGGACGAGCTGTGCGCCATCTTCACTGCCAGCCGCCTGCGCCGGGAGGCCCAGAAGGTCCGCCACGCCGGCCTGATCCAGGCGCTGCTGACCCCCGATCCGGGTGCAACTGACTGATTCCAAAAGAATCGGGTAGGGGTTGGCTTGATTTTGTCCAGCCCCTGCCAGTACACTCCGTCCCCTTTCCCTCATTCGACTGAGCGGCCGACCGGTCGCCGGGAGCCCGTATGGCCCGCATCACCGTAGAAGATTGCCTGGAAGTCGTTAACAACCGTTTCGAACTGGTCATGATGGCTTCCAAGCGTGCCCGTCAGCTCGCCAACGGCGTGCAGGCCACGCTGGACAACAGCGAGACCGAGGACAAGCCGACCGTGCTGGCGCTGCGCGAAATCGCCGCCCGCAAGATCGACAACGCCCTGATCGACGAAGTCGAAAAGGCCGAGCGTGAGCGCGCCGAGCGCGAAGCGCTGGAGTGGGCTGCCGCCGAAGTGGTCGCCGACGAAGACATGTCCAAGAACGACGATTGATCGCATCGATCAACGTAATCGTTGGATACACCGAACAGCCCGCCCCGTGCGGGCTGTTTCGCATTCAGGATTTGCCGTAAACGTCGCGCTGGAATAGGCTTCGGGCATGAACCCAGGCCCCACTGCCAAGGTCGCCGCAGCCCCCACTGCCGCCGTACCCGACTACGTCCTCCAGCTCGAACGCGCCGCCCATTACCTGCCGCCGGAACAGCTGCCGCTGTTGCGCCGTGCCTGGGAAGTCGGGGCCTCCGCGCACGCTGGGCAGACGCGCAAGTCGGGCGAGCCCTATATCACCCATCCGGTGGCCGTGGCCCAGGTGCTGGCCGAACTCGGCCTGGACGTGGAAGCGCTGATCGCCGCGATCCTGCACGACACCATCGAAGACACCCCGCTGACCCGCGAGGCGCTGGCCGCCGAGTTCGGCGAAGCCGTGGCCGAACTGGTCGACGGTGTCACCAAGCTGGACAAGCTGAAGTTCCGTGACCGCCAGGAGGCGGCCGCCGAGAGCTTCCGCAAGATGCTGCTGGCGATGTCGCGCGACCTGCGCGTGATCATGATCAAGCTGGCCGACCGCCTGCACAACATGCGCACGCTGGGCGCGCAGAGCCGCGAAGCGCGTGGCCGCATCGCCCGCGAGACGCTGGAGATCTACGCGCCCATCGCCCAGCGCCTGGGCATGAGCCTGGTCAAGAGCGAGCTGCAGAACCTGGGGTTCAAGGCGCTCTACCCGTGGCGCCACGCCATCATCGAAAAACACATCCGCAGCCAGCCGGTGGTGCGCCGCGAAGCGATGGCGCAGGTGGAAGTGCAGCTGTCGCAGCGCCTGGCCAAGGAGGGCATCGAGCATCGGCTGATCAGCCGTATCAAGACCCCGTGGAGCATCTACAACAAGATGCGCGACGAGAACAAATCCTTCGACCAGGTGATGGATGTGTTCGGCTTCCGCCTGGTCGTGCGCAGTGTGCCCAGCTGCTACCACGCGCTGGGCTCGGTGCACGCCACCTTCAAGCCACTGGATGGGCGCTTCCGCGATTTCATCGCCATTCCCAAGGCCAACGGTTACCAGTCGCTGCACACGGTGCTGTTCGGGCCGTATGGCTCGCCGATCGAAGTGCAGATCCGTACCGAGGAAATGGACCTGATCGCCGAACGCGGCGTGGCCGCGCACTGGACCTACAAGTTCGGCGGCGATTCGCCCAACAGCGCACAGAGCCGTGCCCATGCGTGGATCGTCGAGCTGATCGACTCGCAGCGCGCCGCCGGTTCCTCGCTGGAATTCCTCGACAACGTCAAGGTCGACCTGTTCCCTGACGAGGTCTACCTGTTCACCCCGAAGGGCAAGATCCTGGCCCTGCCGCGCAATTCCACCGCGCTCGATTTCGCCTACGCCGTGCATACCGACGTCGGCAACATGGCGGTGGCCTCGCGCGTGGACAAGAAACTGGTGCCGTTGCGCACCAAGCTGGTGTCGGGGCAGTCGGTGGAGATCATCACCGCACGCTCGGCCACGCCGAAACCGCAGTGGCTGGAATTCGTGGTGACCAGCAAGGCGCGCACCGCCATCCGCCACCAGCTCAAGCAGCTGGAGCACGAGGATGCCGTGCAGCTGGGCCACCGCATGCTCGACCGTGCGCTGGAAGCGATGGATTCGTCGCTGGAGCGGCTGCCGAAGGGGCGCCTGGATGCGTTCCTGGCCGAACACCGCTTCCCGCGCCTGGAAGCCCTGCTGGCCGAGGTCGCACTGGGCAACTGGATGCCGACCCAGGCCGCGCAGGCGCTGATGGCCTACGCCGAACTGCGTGGCGGCCCGCATTCGCGCCACCACTCGCAGGAGAAGATCCTGATCAACGGCAGTGAGCGCGGCGTGGTCACCTTCGCCGGCTGCTGCCAGCCGATTCCCGGCGACGAGATCATGGGCTACCACACCGCCGGCAAGGGCATCGTGGTGCACCGGATGGACTGCCCGAACCTGGCCGAGCTGCGCAAGTCGCCCGAGCGCTGGGTGCCGATCGGTTGGGACACCACCGTCTCCGGCGACTACGACACCTCGCTGGTGGTGGAAGTGGAGAACGGCACCGGCGTGCTGGCGCAGCTGGCCGCCGCCATCGCACAGAGCCATTCCAACATCGAACGCGTGGACTACCTGGACCGCGACTTCAACGCCGCCGTGCTGGCGTTCAACATCCAGGTGCGCGACCGCAACCACCTGGCCGAAGTGATGCGCCGCCTGCGCCGCCTGTCGGTCGTGCAATCGGTACGCCGCCAGTAGATCCACGCCATGCGTGGATGACGTTCCGCGCACACGACGCACGGGGTCGGATCCGTTTCCCGCCGGGAAACGGATCCGACCCCAGCCGATGCCGCGCCCAGCCGGTACAATCACCGCTCTGTTTTCCCCCAAGCACCGGAGCGACCCATGTCCCGCCAGATCATCAACACCGAAAAGGCCCCCGCCGCCATCGGCCCGTACTCGCAGGCCGTGCGCGCCGGCAACACCGTGTACTTCTCCGGCCAGATCCCGCTTGACCCGGCCACCGGCGACATCGTCGGCGCCGGTGACGTCGAAGCACAGGCCCGCCGCGCCTTCGACAACCTCAAGGCCGTGGCCGAAGCGGCGGGTGGCTCGCTGGACAAGGTCGTGCGCCTGGGCCTGTACCTGACCGACCTGGGCGAGTTCGCCAAGGTCAACGCGGTCATGCAGGACTACTTCCAGGCCCCGTACCCGGCCCGTTCCACCATCGAAGTCTCCGGCCTGCCGAAGGGCGCCAGCTTCGAGGTCGACGCGGTGATGGTCATCGACTGACCGCCACGTGGCACGCAAGGCGGCGGTCACCCCGGTCCTGTCACCGTCCGGCGAAGCATCCCTGGCGATGCTCGCCGGCGTCGGTCCGGCCGTGGCCGCCAAACTGCAGGCACGTGGCCTGGCCACCCTGCAGGATCTCTGGCTTCACCTGCCGCTGCGCTATGAAGACCGGACCCGGCTGACCCGCATCGAAGACCTGCGCAACGGCGTGCCGGCGCAGGTGGAAGGGCGGGTGGTCGCGGTCGAGCGTGGCATGCGCTACCGGCCGATGCTGAAAGTGGCGGTGGAAGACGAAGGGCAGGGCACCCTGGTGCTGCGCTTTTTCCACTTCCGCCAGCAGCAGGTCGGGCAGTTCGCGGTCGGCACCCGGCTGCGCTGCTTCGGCACGCCCAAGCCCGGCCACCTCGGCCTGGAAATCGTCCATCCCAGCTACCAGGTGCTGGGCCGCAACGACGATCCCGAACTCGGCGACCGCCTCGACCCGGTGTATCCCACCGTCGAAGGGGTCGGCCCGATGACCATGCGCAAGCTGATCGGCCAGGCGCTGGACCGCCTGCCCGAGGAAAGCACGCTGGAACTGCTGCCCAACGGTTGGCTCGATGGCCTGGGCCTGCCGCCGCTGCGCAGCGCGCTGCTGACCGTGCACCGGCCACCGCCGGATGCCGATCTGGCCGCGTTGGCGGCTGGTACCCACCCGGCGCAGCGTCGCCTGGCGATGGAAGAACTGCTGGCCCATCACCTCAGCCTGCGTCGCCAGCGTATTGCATTGCAGGCGCACCATGCGCCGCCGCTGGCCGGCCCCGGAAAACTGGCCAAGGCGCTGCTGAAGCAGTTGCCGTTCGCGCTGACCGGCGCGCAGGCACGCGTGTTCAAGCAGATCCGTGAGGACCTTGCGCGGCCCAGCCCGATGCTGCGGCTGGTGCAGGGCGACGTCGGCTCCGGCAAGACGGTGGTGGCCGCGCTGGCCGCCATGCTGGCGGTGGAGCAGGGCAAGCAGGTCGCATTGGCCGCCCCCACCGAGTTGCTGGCCGAGCAGCACCTCAACAATCTGCGTGGCTGGCTGGAACCGCTCGGCGTGCGCATCGCCTGGCTGGCCGGCAAGGTCACCGGCAAGGCGCGCGCCAAAGTGATGGAGCAGGTCGCCAACGGCGAAGCGCAGGTGGTGGTCGGAACCCACGCGCTGATGCAGGAGGCGGTGGTGTTCCAGGACTTGGCGCTGGCCATCGTCGACGAGCAGCACCGCTTCGGCGTGCACCAGCGCTTGGCGCTGCGCGACAAGGGCGCGGGCGGCAACAGCGTGCCGCACCAGCTGGTGATGACCGCCACGCCGATTCCGCGCACGCTGGCGATGTCCGAATACGCAGACCTGGATGTATCAGCCATCGACGAACTGCCACCGGGCCGCACCCCTGTGCAGACCGTGGCCTTGAACAATGACCGTCGCCCGGAACTGATCGAGCGCATTGCGCTGGCCTGCCAGGAAGGGCGGCAGGTGTACTGGGTGTGCACGCTCATCGAGGAAAGCGAAGAACTGGATGCCACCCCGGCGCAGGCCACCTACGAATCGCTGCAGGCGCTGCTGCCGGGCGTGCGCGTCGGGCTGGTGCATGGCCGCCTCAAGGCCGCCGAGAAGCTGGCGACGATGGTGGCGTTCAAGGCCGGCGAGATCGACTTGCTGGTCGCGACCACGGTCATCGAAGTGGGTGTGGACGTACCGAATGCTTCGTTGATGGTGATCGAGAACGCCGAGCGCCTCGGCCTGGCCCAGCTGCACCAGCTGCGTGGCCGCGTGGGCCGCGGTTCGGCGGTGTCGCGCTGCGTGCTGCTGTACCAGGCACCACTCTCGCAGATGGCGCGTGAGCGCCTGCAGACCATGCGCGAAACCAACGATGGTTTCGTCATCGCCGAGAAGGACCTGGAACTGCGCGGCCCCGGCGAACTGCTCGGGACGCGCCAGACCGGCCTGGCCGGTTTCCGCATTGCCGACCTGGCCCGCGACGCTGGCCTGCTGCCCGGCGTGCATGAATTGGCCGAGCGCCTGTTGGCCCAGCAACCGGCCCTGGCTGATCGCGTGGTGCAGCGCTGGATCGGCACCGCGGTGCGCTACGCCTCGGCCTGATCCCTGTAGAGCCGAGCCCATGCTCGGCTGCCGTTCGCGCTGCGCGCGGGAGTCGAGCATGGTTCGACGCTACAGACAGCGCTTTTGATCATTTCGATGTTCATCCACGCATCGCGTGGATGTGTCGACCAAGGTCGACACCTACCAACAGCGGTAGCGATCTGTCGAAGGCGGGATGGGTCCGGTTGCGGGGGCGTGAGCCGCATGGATGCGGCGACCGAGCTTACATGGACGTACTTGCAGCGTCCCCCGCAACCGGCCCCACCCCGCCATCGCTCAGGAAACCAGCTTTTGCCGTTGCCGTTGCTCCTGCCTCTGCGGGTGCAGGGCGCAGCCCTGCCAGAACCCCAACCCCCGTACTTGCAACGGTCATCATCCCGGTCCACACTTCGTTGCCGATCTGAAGACGGCAACGATGACCCACAAGATCCCCCTGTTGATCGACACCGATCCCGGTGTGGACGACGCCCTGGCCCTGCTGATGGCCTTTGCCGATGAACGGCACGACGTGGTCGCCCTGACCATCGCCGCCGGCAATGTCGGCCTCGAATACACCGTCCGCAACGCCCTCAAGCTCTGTGACATCGTCGGCCGCCCCGACGTACCGGTGTTTGCCGGCAGCCCGGATCCGCTGCTGCATCCCTCCGTTGACGCTGCCCACGTGCATGGCCGTGATGGCTACGGCGACGTGGACCTGCCGCCGCCGAGCCGCCAGGCCGAGGCCGAGCACGCTGCCCTGGCCATCCTGCGCCTGTCGCACGAACACGCCGGCGAACTGATGCTGGTGATGTTGGGCCCGCTGACCAATCTGGCGCTGGCACTGAAGCTGGACCCGACCCTGCCCCAGCGCATCAAGCGCATCGTGGTGATGGGTGGCGCGGTTACCTGCCACGGCAACATCACCCCGGCAGCCGAATTCAACATCGCCTTCGATCCTGAAGCCGCGCACGTGGTGTTCACCTCGTTCAAGCACCTGCTGGTGTCCGACTGGGAGGCGACCGTTGCCCACGGCCTGCCGCTGGAGGACGCCGAGAAATGGCTGCAGGCCGATTCCGACCGCGCCCGCTTCTACGAACTGATCTCGCGCAAGACCCGCGCGCTGTCGGAAGATGCCAAGGGCGGCCGCTGGTATACCGCCGATGCGGTGGCCATGGCGTGGGCGCTGAATCCGGAAGGGCAGCTGCAGGTCGAGTCGCGGCCGCTGAACGTGGAGCTGAATGGCACGTTCAGCCGCGGCGCCACCATCGTCGACTGGAACCGCCAGACCGGCCAGCCGGACAACTGCGATCTGCTGATCGCCTACGACCAGCAGCGTTTCGAGGCCCTGGTGCGCCAGGCCCTGGGCGCGGACTGACCTCGATTGCCCGCCACCGGTTGCCCCGAGCGGCAACCGGTGCTTATAATGCCGCTCTTGACCACCAGCCCATTTACGGTGTGAGCCCATGAAGGCCGATATCCATCCGAACTACCGCGACGTCGTCTTCCATGACGTCACCTCCGATTTCAAGATCCTGACCCGCTCCACCATGGCGACGAAGGAAACCATCCAGTGGGAAGACGGCAACGAATACCCGCTGGTCAAGGTTGAAATTTCCTCTGCTTCGCACCCGTTCTACACGGGCAAGCACAAGGTCATCGACACCTCGGGCCGTATCGACAAGTTCCAGAAGCGCTACGCGCGCTGATCTGTCGATCCAGCTTCGAACCGACGGCCGCGCTCTGCGCGGCCGTTTGTTTTTCCCCAACGCCAACCCAACGGGCGTTTGGATGGACGGAACACTGCGTTCGTGTGACAACGCTTTTGCCGATCCGGGCCGCTCAACGGCCGGTGTCTGGCCGCCTGTCGTATACGACTTCCGTCTAGCACCCGACAAATGCTGCTGTGCGATAATGACATGATCCCCGGCACAGGCCGAGGACGTCATTCACGTGCCTGACCAATGCGCTTGGGCAGGCGCCTTCCCATGAAGGAGCGCACACAGTGTCCGATCTTGATCAGGTCACGCTCAACGCCGGCGATAAGTCCGTCGTTCTGCCCGTCATCAAACCCACCCTTGGCAACGACTGCGTCGACATCGCGAAGCTGACCAAGGAAACGGGGTTCTTCACCTACGATTCCGGCTTCACCGCGACGGCCAGCTGCAAGTCCGCCATCACCTACATCGACGGCGACAAGGGCGTGCTGCTGTACCGCGGCTACCCGATCGAACAGCTGTCGGAAAAGTCGAGCTACGTCGAAGTGGCCTACCTGCTGATCAACGGCGAGCGCCCGAGCGCCGAGCAGCTGAAGGCCTTCACCGATGAGCTGACCGCCGAAGCCAACGTCGACGATTCGATCAACACCCTGATCGGCAGCTTCGCCAAGGATGCCCACCCGATGGCGATCCTGGCGGCCGCGATCGCGCAGCTGTCGGCCATCTACCACGACTCGCTGGACCTGTCCGACGCCGAGCAGCGCCGCAAGGCCGCCGTGCGCCTGATCGCCAAGGTGCCGACCCTGTCGGCGCTGATCTACCGCCACGGCAAGGGCCTGCCGGCCAACAAGCCGGACACCTCGCTGGACTACGTCAGCCGCTTCCTGAAGCAGACCTTCGAGTCCGCTGACGGCCAGTACGACCTGAACCCGGACGTGGTGAAGGCGCTGGACCTGCTGTTCATCCTGCACGCCGACCACGAGCAGAACGCCTCGACCTCGACCGTGCGCCTGGTCGGCTCGACCGGTGCCAACCCGTACGCGTCGGTCGCTGCGGGCGTCACCGCGCTGTGGGGTCCAGCCCACGGCGGTGCCAACGAAGCCGTGCTGAAGATGCTGGAAGAGATCGGCAGCGCCGACAACGTCGAGTCCGCCGTGGTCAAGGCCAAGGACAAGACCTCCGGCTTCCGCCTGATGGGCTTCGGCCACCGCGTCTACAAGAACTTCGACCCGCGCGCCAAGGTCATCGGCGAGATGACCAGCAAGGTGCTCAAGCAGCTGGGCGTGCAGGATCCGCTGCTGGACGTGGCCGTGAAGCTGGAACAGGCTGCGCTGCAGGACGAGTACTTCGTCGCCCGCAAGCTGTACCCGAACGTCGATTTCTACAGCGGCATCATCTACAAGGCGCTGCAGATCCCGACCGAAATGTTCACCGTCATGTTCGCCCTGGGCCGTACTTCCGGCTGGGTGTCGCATTGGCTGGAACAGCAGGTCGATCCGGAAATGAAGATCGGCCGTCCGCGCCAGGTCTACACCGGCAGCGACGTGCGCGACTACCAGGGCTGATCGCCCGCGTAGGTTGTGCTGAAAACGCCCCGCAGCCGCGGGGCGTTTTTTTTTGCCCCGATCGCGCTCGGCGGAGGGTGGCTGCGGGCCGTTGGTCCGCACGGCAACCAAACATCCATCCGGCACTACACCTCTGAATACTGGCTCGGCGGACTCCCCAGCACACGCCGGAATGACGCAGAAAACGCACTCGGGCTCGCATATCCCAGATCCAGTGCCACGCGTGTCACCGCTTGCCCTTGCCCCAATCGTTCGATGGCCACCAGCAGGCACACCTGCTGCCGCCACTCGGAAAAACTCACGCCGGTATCCGCGCGGAACATCCGCGTGAACGTGCGACGGCTCATGCCCGCATCCGCAGCCACCTCATCAAGCCCAATGGCGAGCGAAGGCGCATCGAACAGCGCCCGGCAGACGCGCGCGAGGCGTGCATCGGCAGGCAATGGCGCGTGCAGGGAAAGCGTGGACATCGACGCGATCTCCGCCACCAGCAACTGCATCAGCTTGCCCGCTCGCCCGTTCTCGTCGTACAGCGCTGGCAGGTCCACCGCATCCTCCAGCAGCTGCCGCAACAGGGGAGAGACCGCATACACGCGGCAGTGCGCCGGCAGTGCCACGGCGGCGGCGGCCTCGATCGAAAGAAAAGCGTTGAGCATCGTCACCGGCCCGCGCATCGTCATCTCATGGGCCATCCCGGCCGGCACCCAGCAGGCGCGCCGTGGCGGCACCAGCCAGCGACCCTGCGGAGTCGTCACGCTGATGGTCCCGCGCGCGGCGAATGCGAACTGACCACGTCGATGGGCGTGCCGGGGAAACGTGGACGCGGCCGCGTAGTCGTTCGAGGTGACCACGACATCGCGCGGCAGGTCTTCGTAGGGATCGAGCAGCGAGTTGCGCATGGCCCGGATTCTATAGCGGTTGACCCGCCATCGACGGCGGGCCGGGCGTGCGCTGCCTAGCATCAGTTCTCCTTCCGAATGCGGCGATTCTTCATGGCCAACACTTTTCATCGCGTGGGGCAGGGGCCTCACTTCGTCCTGGTCCTGCATGGCTGGTTCGGTGACGCGCATGCGTTCGAGCCGATCGAGCCGTGGCTGTCGCGTGATCATTTCAGCTACGTCTTCATGGATTGCCGTGGCTACGGCGGCATGCAGGATGCGGCGGGCCAGTACAGCATCGACGAGGTGGCACATGATGCGTTGGCGCTCGCCGATGCGCTGCGGATCGACACCTTCAGCGTGATGGGGCATTCCATGGGAGGCATGGCGATCGAGCGCATTGCTGTGCTCGCGCCACAGCGTGTGCGATCCATGCTGGCCATCGCGCCCGTTCCCTGCGGCGGTATTGCCTATGACGCGCCCACGCGGCGCCTGTTGGAGAGTGCCGCGGGCAGCCTCGCCACCCGGCGGGCCATCATCGATCGCAGCAGCGGCGGGCGTCTGCCTGCGACCTGGTTGGACTGGAAGGCCGGCTACTCAATGGAGTGCTCCGCGCCCGGCGCATTTGCTGCCTATCTTTCCGCGTGGGCAGATACGGATTTCAGCAATGAGATCGTTGGTGAACATCGGTTGAAGGTGGTGGTGGGTGGGAATGATCCAACGTTCAACCGATCACTGATGGAGAAGGCCTATCTGTGCCGCTATCGCCACGCAACGCTGGAGGTCATCGAAAGTGCAGGGCACTACCCGATGAATGAGGCACCTTTGGCATTGGTGGCGGCCATGGAGTGCTTCCTGTTGTCGTTGCCCGGGAGGTAGCGTCGACTGGCAGTTGACTCGCGCGTCTGGCGCGAAAAGCAGTCGAGCGCGAATCATGCCCTTGGCCCGGCGGCAGGTTCCGTGCGCATGGCGATGCGTTCATCTGGAGGGCGCCCACATATTCTTCGGCGCGGCTCGACTCTACAAAAGCGAAGCAATGAGGTTTGTTGCATTGAACCGATGAGGGAAATTGCATAACTCTCAAACATTGAGCGAATTCAAGAATTCCCCTTAACGTTCAACGTTTTAGGAATGCTTGAATGGCCTGCATGGCAATGGATTTCTAACATTCTCTCCGTCGCCCGCACCCATCCCCGCGGGCGATGCTCCCCTCCCTTTTCTCCTTGGGGAGGGGAGCTTTCATATTCCCCCTTTGTCCGAGAGAGACAACCATGCACGCCATCATCAAGAAGGCCGCGCTCGCTGTAGCGCTGGCCACTGCTTCGCTGTCCGCGCACGCGCTGGAAACCAAGATCTCCGTCTACGCCGACGTCGACCCGACCCTGGCACTGCTGCGTGATGACGGCACCCCGCTGCCGGACGTGGTCAACCTTACCCACGATCCGCTGCGCGGCCTGATTCCGGACACGCAGCGCGTGCGCATCCACTCCAATGATGACACCGCCGATATCGAGGCGCGTATCGATGGTGCGTTTGCCCTCGCAAATGAGACCGGCACCGTCACCGTACCGATGAGCATCAGCCTCAACAATCGCGCACTGGGTGCCGCCGCCATCGAATACAAGGCAGTCGACCTGTTCACCGGCGCCGGCTCGACTCCGGGCGCCTCGATTTCGATGCCGTTGACCATTGCCCAGGCCACCCCGGCCCCGATCACCACCAAGGGTCGCTACAGCGGCATCGTCAACGTCGTGCTGAACCAGAAGGCGACCTCGCCGTAATCCCCGCGCCGGCCCGGTTCCCGGGCCGGCCGCTTCTCCAGCGGTACCCCCATGACCTCACACGCCCCCGCCGTCACCCGGCTGGCGGTCGCGCTCGCCCTGGCGTTGTCCACTCCGCTGGCGGCCGCGCGCGGCGTCCCGCCCGGTTTCGAAGACCTGGTCGAAGGACAGACCGAACAACTCGACATCCAGCTGTTCGGCCGCTCGGCCGGGCTGTCGCCGGTGCGCGTCACCCTGGAGCATGTGCAGCTGGAGGATCCCGCGCGCGTGCTGCAGGCACTGGACCTGTCCGCCGAGGCGCAGGCCGCGCTGCTGCCGGCGCTGTCGCAGCCGCTGCCACGCAACAGCCACCTGGCCTGCCGGTTCGGGGGCGCCGAGGCCGGTTGCGGCTATCTGGATCCCCCGCAAGACCCTGCGGCCGCGCGCGCGCTGTACGACGAAGGCGAGGGCGCCGTGCACCTGTTCGTGGCCCGCCAGTGGATCGGTGGCGAGCCCGCCGCGGAACGCTTCCACGCGCTCAGCAGCAATGCCGAGAACGCTTTCCTGCACCAGCAGGTGCTCAACCTCACCGGTGGGCGCGACTACCAGTCGTTCAGTGCGCGCGGCACCGGCGTTCTGGGCCTGTTCCAGCGGGGCCATATGTCCGCCGACTGGTACTTCACCCAGCAGCGCTACCGCAGCAGCGGTGGCGATGCGCATTTCGAATTCGACAACGTCTATTACCGCCATGACCTGGGCCAGCAGTACTACCTGCAGGCCGGGCGCATGGACCGCCGCAACCTGTCCAGCCCACAGGGCGGCACCTTCGGTTTCAGCATGCTGCCGCTGGACCGCTTCGACGGTGCCCGCGTGGGCACCACCCAGGCTTACGTGGACAGCGATGCTGCCGTGCAGGCCTCGCCATTGACGGTCCTGCTCGCCCGCGATGCGCGCGTGGACGTGTTCGACGGCGAGCGCCTGCTGCAGACCTACTACCTGCAGGCCGGCATCAACCAGATCGATACCCGCAACTTCCCGTTCGGCAGCTACTTGGTGCGCATGCGCATCTACGAGGATGGCGTGCTGGTGCGTACCGAAGAGGCTCCCTTCGACAAGGGCGGCGACTGGACCGACAGCCAATGGCAGTGGTTCGTGCAGGGTGGCCGCCGCAACGAGCGGCGCAGCGATCGCTTCGACAGCGAACAGGTGGCGGTGGCCGGCATGCGCGTGCCCTTGGCACGCGACCTGGCCGTTACCGCGGGCGTTGCCCATCTGGGCGGGCACAGCTATGGCGAACTGCGCGTCGACCTGCGCCGCGTGCTGGCCACGCAGGAAATGCGCGCAACGTTCAGCGGCATGCGCGGCAGCGATGGCAGCCACGGCCAGCAGCATCAGCTGTCATACCGGCGCAAGGCGTCCTGGAACATCTACCAGCAGCGCATGCGTGGCAAGGCCTGCCAGTTCGAGGCCGATGCACGGGACCGCCTGGGCTGCACCAACTCGCTCAGCGGATCGGTCTCGCTGCCGATCGCCGGTGGTACGGCGTATCTGGGGTATACCCGGCGCCAGACCTGGCGCACCGGTTGGAGCCGTCCTGGTGACGATGATCCGTTGGCGCCACTGGATCCATTCCTGCCGCCGCAACCGCTGCAACCGCACCGTGAGCCGCAGCTCAGCCGCACCTGGCAGGCCAGCTTCAGCCGCAGCCATCGTTGGCAGGATTTCAGCGTCTCCACGCGGCTGGGCCTGTGGCAGCAGCACAGCCACGACAGTGCCCGCGACACCCGCACGCGCGACCGTGGCATCTACCTCAACGTGAGCTTCACCCGCCTGCAGCGCAGCCATGTTGGCAACGGCCAGCGCCGCTATGCGGTGGACATGCGACAGCCGCAGCACCAGCGGCCGGAGATCAACTACAGCGTCGGCCAGAGCTATCGCCAGGAGGTGGACGCGCAGTTCCGTGAGCTGACCTCCGAGCTGCGCGCCAACAACAACGACCGCTACAGCGCATCGCTGGGCGGGCAGCTGCAGAACCGTTACGGACAGACCGGCGCCACCGTGGCGTACTACCAGCAGCATGGCCGCAGCGAGACCGCTTACAGCGGCACGCACAGCTCGGCCTTCGCACTGGGCCGGCGCGGTGCCTACTGGGGCGCAGGCAGCGGCGCCGACGCCGGGCTGGCGGTACAGGTAGGCGCCACCGATGACCTGGACCTGCAGGGCGTGGCGGCCGAACTGCAGGTGAGCGGCGCGGGCCGGCAACGGTTGCAGATCGGCGAGCGCCGGCTGCTGCCGTTGACCGCCTACCAGTCGCACCGTGCCGAACTGCAGGACGCCAGCAACGACGCCAGCATGGCCGCCATCCGGGTGAGCGGTGTGGGCGGTGCGCGCCCGATGTTCCTGGCCCCGGGGCGGCTGATGCGTATGCCGGTGCCGATCGAAGTGACCTACACCTTCATCGGCACCGCCCGCACGCTGGCCGGCGCGCCGCTGGGCGGCGCCCGCATCCTCAACGCGCCGGTGCCCGGCACCAGCGCCAACGGCGGCTTCGTCGCCGACTTCCCGCGTCGCGAGACAACGCTCTACCTGCTGCAGGACGACCGCCTGCTGCACTGCCCGCTGCAGGTGCGCGAGCGCCGCCAGGTGGTGCTGCTGGTCGGTGCCGTGCGCTGCGAACCGCTCGCCGTGGCCCAGCTGCCGGCGGAGATCCGCCAGCAGGCGCGCGTCACCCGGCTGCTGCAGGAACGCGCGCTGATTGCCGCCACGCCCCAGACCGCTGCTGCAGGAGGAACGCCATGAGCCGGCGTGTGTTGTTCGTGTTGATGCTGGTGTGCGCGCTGGCCGTGCTGATGCCGCGGGCGTGGGCGCAGTGGCCGCCAGAGACGCATCCCACCGACCAGAGCCGGGACATCGTGATGACGTGGGACCGCTCGGCCGTGCCCGGTGACGTGGAGCTGTGGGCGCCGAGGACGGTGCTGGGGTTCAGTCATGACGTGGCGATGAAGTACGGGCAGATCCATGTGGTGTGTGGGTCTGCGTCAGATCCGGTGTCTGGAAAGTGCCCTACAGAGGGGGTGCCCACCATCGCATTCGGGCAATCAGAAGTATGGGTCCAAGCCGTTGAGCAGCGCACGGGGCTTCGTTCGGACATTCGCGCAGTTGGTCATGTCCTAAGAATTCTCTCAGGACGCATCTGTTCAATCGATTTCTGGGATAAGAACCCGCGTTGGCTCAATGCATCATTTTGGTTCGAGTGCTCTCCAGGTGTGGAGTTTCCTCTGGGAACCGGAGTCCAGCTGACACTGCCTCAATCGGAGATTTCGCGTCTCGTCGCAGGCCACTGGAAGGCCACGATGCGCCTGAATATCAAGGCAGATCCCGCCGCAGCACCGGTCGCCACCGCCACCTTCAACTTCGATTTCACCGTCACCGACTACGACGCGATCTCGATCTACTTTCCGGCCTTCGACACCATTGCGCCGCTGGTCAACATGGACCTGCGCTACGACCCCATCAAGCAGATGGTGGGCGGCCGCAAGCAGCTGGAGATGTGCCTCTACGACGGCCTCGGCTCGCAGAGCGAGTTCATCGGCGTCACCGTGCGCGACAGCGGGCCGCGCCCGCCACCCGGCAGCGACTTCGCGGTCTGGCACCGCGATGGTGGCAGCGACGACCGTCAGCGCCTGGACTACCACGTCAGCCTGAACTACGGCGGGCGCGATATCCGCATGCGGCATGGCGTGGAAGAACTGCTGCGCGGTATCGACAGCGCCGAGCTGCGCCTGGTGATGCTGCCCGGCATCAGCCAGCCGGTCTATTGCGTGCCCACACCGCTGACATTGCTGACACCTCCCACCCCTGTCGCCAGCAAGCGCCCCGGTCTCTACGAGGGCGAGCTGACGGTGGAACTGCGCGTACCCACCGCCAAACCCTGATCCCACACGGAGCCTGCCATGAACAAACTGATCGTCTGGATGCTGCCGTTGAGTGCGCTGCTTGCGCCAGCAGCACACGCCAACCTGTCCATCCATCCCATGCGAACCGCGATGGACGCCAAGCGGGGTGCGCAGATCCGCGTCTACTCGCAGTCCACTCGCCCGCAGTATGTACAGGCCAGCCTGCGACGCATCGACAACCCGGCAACGCCCCGCGAACAGGAGCAGGATATCGAGGTCGCCGATTCGGCCATAGCCATTACGCCCGGCAAGTTCGCGCTGTCAGGCGGTGGCAATCGCCTGATCCGGCTGATCCCACTGCAGCCGGTGCAGAAGGAAACCGCATACCGGGTGTACTTCGAAGGTGTGCGCGGCCCGGAAGGCACTGAACTGGAAAGCAGCGAAGACGCTGCGCACGCCGACGTCGGCGTCAGCCTGGTATGGGGCGCGCTGGTGAACGTGGTGCCCGCCGACGGTGTGGTCAGCCTGAGTGTACGTGGCAACACGCTGCACAACAGCGGCACGCTGCGCGTGGGCATTGTCCATGCGGCCGAATGCACGGCGGCCGGCGTCTGCACGCCGCACGACCTCTCGCACAGCCTGTACCCGGATGCCGATTTCACCCTGCCGTTCCAGCCGCAGCCGGGCAATTCTCTGCGCCTGCGCTACCGGCTCAGCCAGGACGGCTATCGCGAGCATGTCCAGGACGTGGCCATCCAGTCCAGTTGATCCCCCTCCCTGCGTCCCGCGCATGGCGCGGGATGTCTTTTCCGCAAACTGTTAAGGAGAAAGACCATGAATCGAATCTATCGGCGTATCTGGAATGCCGCCCGGCAGTGCTGGGTGGTGGCGAGCGAGCTGGCTGTCGCAAGGCGCTGCGGTGCTTCAAGAAGCAAGCTGGCGTTGCGGGTTGTTGCGCTTTCCGTGTCCACGATTGGCGCTATGGACGCCGGCGCAGTCGAGTACTGGGGGTGTGACGTCTTCGATCTGGGCAAGCCCGAGCTCCGCTGCGCGCCACACCTTGGTCAAACCGATGCGGTCCCCTATGCAAGCTCCAAGTTGTCCACGTCCAAGGAGTATCTGATCATGGGCGGCGGGGCCTACAACGACGGATCGTGGAACGCCACCTTTGGTCACAAAGCCAAGGTGCTTGGCAACTACAACACTGCTCTCGGCCAACAGGCATACATCAGTGGTGTGGACAGCGTTGCAGTTGGCTACAACGCCACGGCCCAGCTGGGGCACAGCACAGTGGTGGGTGCCAACGCCTATGGCAAGGGCATCGGGTCCACTGCCTTCGGAAACAAGGCGTCAGCCACGCGCCAGAACTCGATCGCCATCGGTAGTGGATCGCTCTCGCAGAGCGAGAACTCAGTGGCGATCGGTGCAAATTCCCTTGCCAGTGAAGTGAACACCGTCTCCGTCGGCAGTGACAAGGAGAAGCGGCGGATCGTCAACGTAGCCGATGGGCGGATCACCGCAGCCAGTACCGACGCCGTCACGGGCAAGCAGCTGTACGCGACCAACAGCAAGCTGGGTGCGGTCGAAGCAAACGTTGGCACCATGAAAAATGATCTGACAGCGGTTCGGACGCTTGCGCAGTCCGCCACCAATCGCATCGATGCCACCACCCTGGCACTGGGTAGGGGCGCGATCGCAGAATCGGGGAGCTACGGCATCAGCACCGCCATCGGCAACAATGCCAAGGCCTACAACGGTCGCAGTGTCGCACTCGGGTTCGATGCGCTGGCTGGCGTCGATGCGGAGGGCAACCGAGTGACCGGCCAGAATGCCGGCGTTTCCATCGGTGCAAACACGCGCAGCGCAAACGGCGCGGTCGCGACCGGCTTCCGGGCCATTGCCAGCGGGAACTTCTCCATTGCTGTAGGCGGTGACGCCAATGCGGCCGCCGAACATGCCACTGCAATGGGGTACCTGAGCAAAGCCACGGCAAAGCAGTCCACGGCGCTGGGGCGTGGCAGCGAGGCCAAGGCGCAGTTCGCCACCGCGCTGGGCAATCTTGCGGTATCGGCCAATACCAGTGCCGTGGCATTGGGTGACCGGGCCAACGCCCGCCATGACAATGCAGTGGCACTGGGTGCCGGCTCTGTCACGGCGTCGGTCAACTCCGTTTCGGTGGGCAGTGCCACGCTGAGGCGCAAGATCCAGTACATTGCCGACGGCGTGGTCAGCAATGGCAGCACCGACGCGATCACCGGCAATCAGCTGTTCGCGACCAACCAGGCCGTGTCCACTGCCCAGAGCACGGCCACGAGCGCGCAGACGGCGGCCAATGCTGCCAAGGCCGACGCCGCCAAGGCACTGACCGAGACGACCGCGCTCGCGGGCCTGGTCTCTCAGACCGCCGCCACCGGCAATGTCCGCCTGGGTGGGAAGAACAGCGGCACCGTACTGGACGTGCGCAACAGCGCCAACGCCAGCCGGAAGGTTACCGGTGTAGCGGATGGCACGGTAAGTGCCAGCAGCAATGAAGCGGTCAACGGCAAGCAGCTCAATGCCACCAACGTGCAGGTGGCTGCCGTGGAGAAAGCGGCTACGGCCGCGCAGGCGGATGCAACGGTTGCAAAGGCAGACGCTGCCAAGGCGTTGGTCGGCACGGCTGCGCTGGAAGGACTGGTCAACCAGACCGCCGCCAACGGCAATGTCCGTCTGGGCGAGAAGAACAGCGGAACTGTGCTGGACGTGCGCAACAGTGCCAACGCCAGCCGGAAGGTTACCGGCGTGGCGGATGGCACGGTAAGCGCCAGCAGCAATGAAGCGATCAACGGCAAGCAGCTCAATGCCACCAATGTGCAGGTGGCTGCCGTGGAGAAGGCGGCCGCAGCTGCGCAGGCGGATGCAACGGTTGCGAAGGCGGACGCTGCCAAGGCGTTGGTCAGCACGACCGCGCTGGAAGGACTGGTCAGTCAGACCGCCACCAACGGCAATGTCCGTCTGGGCGAGAAGAACAGCGGAACTGTGTTGGATGTGCGCAACAGCGCCAACGCCAGCCGGAAGGTTGCCGGTGTGGCGGATGGCACGGTAAGTGCAAGCAGCAATGAAGCGGTCAACGGCAAGCAGCTGAATGCCACCAATGTGCAGGTGGCTGCCGTGGAGAAAGCGGCTACGGCGGCGCAGGCGGATGCAACGGTTGCGAAGGCAGACGCTGCCAAGGCGTTGGTCAGCACGGCTGCGCTGGAAGGGCTGGTCAGTCAGGTCGCCGTCAACGGCAATGTCCGTCTGGGCGAGAAGAACAGCGGAACCGTGCTGGACGTGCGCAACAGCGCCAATACAAACCGCAAAATCATTGGGCTGGCAGATGCTCAATTGAATGCCACAAGTTCGGAGGCCGTATCTGGGCGTCAACTTCATGATACGAACAGTAGAGTGTCGGTGCTGGAGACTATGAATCAGTATCTGAGCATTGGCGTTGATTCGTTTAGCCAGCGCGCCGAGGCAGGGCTTCTTGGTGTCGCTATTGGCGATTCCGCAAAGGCCGGCAACGAGGGTGGAACTTCGGTTGGAGCATTCTCCTCCGCGCTGGGTGTGAATTCTGTTGCAATTGGGCGCGGGGCGACCGTGTCCGCTGCAGCTTTGAATGGCTTCTCGATGGGAACAGGCGCACATGTGGCAGCGACCAATGGTGTCGCCATTGGTGCCGGATCTAGGATTCATCTAGGCGCAGACGGAGCGCTGGCCTTGGGTGCAGGGGCCGAGGCCACCGAGGCTGGAACGGCTTCCTTTGGGAGTAGTGGCGCCGAGCGCCGCCTCGTTAACATCGCCCGTGGCACCGCTGATCACAACGCCACGACCGTCTCTCAGCTGAAGGACTCCCTCGCCACCCTCGGCGGCAGCGCAGGCATGGATGCCAGCGGCAACATCATTGCCCCGATCTACTCGGTGCAGGGCGGTACACAGAACACCGTTGAGGGCGCGCTGATGGCGCTCGATGGCGCTGTCATCACTGCAGGCCGCCGTGTGGATAAGGTGGAGGGTCAGCTCAACTCGATCTTCCAGGACACCCCCTCGGTCCGCGCCGACGGTCTCAACCAGCTCACCCTCGCCGGAACCCACGGCATGGTCATCTCCAACGTGGCCAACGGCCTGGTCGCCGCCGGCAGCCGTGATGCGGTCAATGGTGGCCAGCTGCATTCGATGCAGCAGCAGCTCAACGGCCGTATCGATGGCCTGGAAGAGCGCATCGATGCGCCGCAGCCGCGGGCAATGGCCGTCGCTTCGGCGCCGGAGCCGGAAGCACCGGTGCCGCAGGCCGAAGGCGGCCAGCAGGTGGCGTCGGTCGGCGAGGGTGAGAAGCTCGCGCCGCAGCCGAAGTCGAAGCAGGACGAGACGCCCAAGCCGCAGGTCGACACCGCTGAATTGGAGAAGATGCTGGCCCGCGCCAACGAGTACACCGATGGCGCGATCAGCAATTTCGAACGTCGCCTGGACAAGATGGACAAGCGTTTCAACCGCATGGCGGCGATGAGCAGCGCGCAGACCGCGATGGCGATGAACACTGCGGGCCTGGCCACCTACAACCGCCTCGGTGCGGGCGTGGGCTACAGCGAGGGTGAGTCGGCGATGGCGGTCGGCTACCAGCGCGTGCTCAACGAAAAGGGCTCGGCCACCTTCAGCCTCAATGGTGCGTTCACCAACAGTGGCGAACGCAGCATGGGCGTCGGCGTCGGCGTCGGCATCGGCTGGTAAGCCATGGAGCCCCGGCGTGACGCGCGTAATCCGCCCCGCCGCGCCGGGGCCCTTGCCGAGGAAATGGCAATGTATCGATGGGTAAGCCGGTTCATCAGCTACCGCACGTTCTATCTGTGGCGGGCACGTTTTTACTACTACACCCGCAATCTGGACCGCTGGCTGCTGTTCGCCCTGCTGTGCGTGGCGGGCGTGGGCTTGGCGGCCTGGTACACCTGGCGGGTATCGAGCGTGCCGCCGCCGCGCGTGCATCCGGAGGCCGCCGCGCTGCGCGTGGAGAACATCACCCAGGAGGCGATCCATCGCATCGTGCTGGTGCGGCATGGCGGCCCAACCCCGGGCGAGCCGTTCACCACCCCGGAGGATGTCCGCGCCGGCACGCTGCGCACACTGCGGGTGCGGCAGCTGCTGGACAGTGCAATGGTGTGGCAGCTGAAGGCCCACATGCTGGCCGACATGGCGGCATACATCGATGCCACCGGAAGCTGCTTCCCTTTCCCGTGCTGGCAGGTGAGCCATCGGCTGGAGCTCATGCGTGCGGCGGAGGCGGAGAACGCGGCCATCAATCGGGCGCTGGAGCCGGTACTGGAGATCCCGTTGGACAGAATGCCCAATCTCAACGGCGGTGAGCGCGCGCGGATACAGACGGCGTGGTCGGACCCGTTCGGCGATGTATACAACCAGACCTGGTTGCTGGGCGATCTGCAGAACATGCACGCGCGGATGATGATGGCGTACCCGCAGCGGGTGGGAGCCCCTTGGTTGATGCGCCTGCTTGGCGATGAAACGGAGGAGCAGCACCATGATGTCTGGTAGGGCAACGCATCTCCTGTAGAGCCGAGCCATGCTCGGCTGCTCTTCGGTCAGCTATCCGGATGCCTGATGCACCGCGCGGACCAACGGTCCGCACCCACCAGAACCTGCGCAACCGTCACCCGCCGATGTACGCGGTGATCTCCGCTTCGGCCAGCAGCTGCCGCAGCTGTGCGACAGACGCGCGTCGCATCGGCTTCTCATCCACCGGCGACAGCGGCGCCTGGCGCAGCGCATCGTACGGCAGCACGGCCAGGTCGAAGGTCAGCTCCTCGGCACTGAACACCCACACCGGCACGTCCAGGCTGCGTTCGCGGTCCATGCGCAGCCGGCGCGTCCGCGATTCGGCGGGAATGCCGTGCTCGTCCAGGAAGCGATGCACGGCTTCCGGGTCGTCGCTGTGCAGGTGCAGCTGCACCGGGCTGTTGGCATCGGCGGTGCCTTCCAGCACCGGGCCGGCCAGCCGTGGGGCGAAGCCGTGCAGGAACTCCAGCGCGCGCATCGCGGCCTCGCGGCGGCGCTGCAGTTCATTGCCGTGCTGGGGCCCGGAGAACAGCCGCTGGTACTCGCGCAGGGCGTCTTCGATCTCGGTGTTGCGCGGCAGGGAGGCATCGTCGTGGATGCCGAGCCGGCTGGCGGCCTTCAGCTTGGCCTGGTGGTAGTCGCGGATGCCGCCTTCAGCCATCAGGCGGGCGGCTTCGTGGGCGAGGCGGTGGCGCCGCTCGCGGGTCTGGCTGGCAGCATGCTGGCGGGCGCGATGCATGCGAGGACTCCTGTTGCGACCTGGCTACAGACTAGCGCACGGATGTGACATCCGCGTAGGCGTTTTCCCGGATGGGAGCAAGCGGGTGCCGTTGATCCTGTAGAGCCGAGCCCATGCTCGGCTGCTCTACCGCGGGCGTCCGGAGCCGAGCATGGGCTCGGCTCTACAGTCGCATCGGTGCCAACCCATGGTTGGCACCCACCGAACCCTTCCTCAGAAGATATCGAACGCGGCGGCGTCGGCCTGCGGCGTATTGAGGTTCAGGTCGTAGTCGGTCAGGCGATCCATGTCTTCCACCTTCACCCACTCGGTCGCGCCGTTGAGCGTGGCCTGGACCATGCCGCTGGGCGGCTCGTTCTGCGCGATCGGGGTGTCCTTCAGCGCGGTGCGCATGTAGTCGATCCAGATCGGCAGCGCCGCCTTGCCACCGTACTCGCGGTAACCCAGCGAGCGGAAGTCGTCACGGCCCACCCACACGGTGGTCACGTACGGGCCGCCGAAGCCGGAGAACCAGGCGTCACGATGGTCGTTGGTGGAGCCAGTCTTGCCGCCCACGTCCTCGCGGCCGAGCACCTTGGCCTGCACACCGGTACCGCGCTGGACCACGTCGCGCATCATCGACACCAGCTGGTAGGCGGTGCGGGCATCGATCGCGCGCGGGGCGGTGCGGGCATCCGGGTTGGCCGGTGCCGTCGGGGTTTCGACCTTGGCTTCGGCCTTGGCCGCGGCGGCCGGGTCCACCTTCGGGGCCGGGGCGCCGAAGTTGAAGCCATCCACCACCTGGTTGACCGGCTGATCGCTGCTGCCGGCGCAGTCGCGGCAGGCCAGCGCCGGGTTTTCCTTGAACACCAGGTTGCCGTCGCGGTCATTGACCTGGTCGATCAGCCAGGTATCCACGCGCGAGCCGCCATTGGCGAACACCGCGTAGCCACGCGCCACCGACAGCGGGGTCAGCGATGCAGTGCCCAGCGACATCGACAGGTTCGGCGGCAACTCCGATTCGGCAAAGCCAAACTCGCTGATGTACTTGCGCGCGTAGTCCACGCCCATGCCATCGAGCAGGCGTACCGAGACCAGGTTGCGCGACTGCACCAGCGCTTCACGCAGGCGCATCGGGCCGCGGAAGCCTCCGCCGTCGTTCTGCGGGGCCCAGGTCTTGCCGCGGCGATCGCGGAACACGACCGGGGCGTCGAGCACGATCGAGGCTGGGTTGTAGCCCTTGTCGAAAGCGGCCGCGTAGACGAACGGCTTGAAGCTCGAACCCGGCTGGCGGCGGGCCTGGGTGGCGCGGTTGAACTTGTTGCCGGAGAAGCTGAAGCCACCCACCAGCGCCTTCAGCGCGCCGCTGTGGGCATCCAGCGAGACCAGTGCGGACTGGCCGCGCGGGATCTGGTCCAGCAGCCACTCCCCTTCCTTGGCACCGGCGCGTACGCGCACGATGTCGCCGCGCTGCACCAGCTTGCCCGGGGTCTTGTTGGTCCACTTGGCGGCACCGGCTGGCAGCACGATCTCGGTGCGGTTGGCCAGCACCACCGTGGCGCTGCCATCGGCCGCGGTGCTGGCGACGATTGCCGGCAGCAGGCCGGCCTGGCCGTACATGCCGCGCAGGTGCTCGGCCAGCGCGGCGGTATCGTCGCCGGCGCCCAGCTGCACCTGCTTCTCCACGCCGTGCCAACCGTGGCGGTGGTCGTACAGCAGCAGGCCATCACGGACGGCCAGGTTGGCGGCGGTCTGCAGGGTGGAGTCGATCGTGGTGGTGACGTGGTAGCCCTTGTTGACCACGTCGCCGCCGAAGCGGGCGATCATTTCCTGGCGCACCAGCTCGGCCACGTAGGGTGCATCGACCTGCACCGGCGGCTCATGCGCGGTGGCGTGCATCGGCACGGCCTTGGCCGCGTCGGCTTCGGCCTGGCTGACGAACTTCAGGTCGGCCATGCGCTGCAGCACGTAATTGTCGCGGCGCTGGCGGGCACGTTCCGGGTTGGAGATCGGGTTGCCCGACGACGGGAACTTGGGGATACCGGCCAGCGAGGCCATCTCGTCCAGGTCCAGCTCGTTCAGCTTCTTGCCGTAATAGAACTCGGCGGCAGCGGCCACGCCGTAGGCGCGGTTGCCGAAGAAACTCTTGTTCAGGTACAGCTCGAAGATCTCGTCCTTGCTCAGCTCGGACTCGATCTTGCGCGCCAGCAGGATCTCGGCCAGCTTGCGGGTGTAGCTGTACTCGGAGCTGAGGAAGAACTGGCGGGCGACCTGCTGGGTGATGGTGGAGCCACCCGGCACGCGCTTGTCGTTGGTGGTGGCCAGCAGCCAGACCGCACGGCCGATGCCCATGTAGTCCACGCCGCCGTGTTCGTAGAAGCGGGCGTCCTCGGTGGCCAGGAAGGCCTGCTTCAGCCGCTCGGGCACGTCCTTCATGGTGATCGGGGTGCGCCGGGTCTCGCCGAACACCGCCATCAGCTTGCCGTCGGCAGCGTAGACGTACATCGGCTCCTGCATTTCCACGTCGCGCAGGGTCTGCACGTCGGGAAGCTTGGAGGAAACGGCATAGTACAGACCGCCCACGGCGGCCGCGCCGATCAGCGCCAGGACCAGGACAATCAGGAAGATCCAGCGCAGCCAGCGGCGGAGTCGAGTCATCGGGTTCAGATTCCGATTGCGAATTTCGTGGTCGCAGAGTATAGATTACGCAAGGTGGCGGCTGGGGTCGGCACCGGGGAGCGCAAGGGGAACAGTCAGGGGCTGCATGGTGAATCCGTGAGGGATTTCACAGCAGGGCCGTTGCCATTTGCTAAGAATACGTTATTAATGCTCGGACGCAGGTCTTGCGTCCAAGTGCCCGTCGGCAGGGGAGAAACCGTGGGGCTCATCCCAAAAAGTCAGTCGCCGCTTGTAGGCGTCGACATCAGTTCGACTGCGGTAAAGCTTTTGCAGCTGTCCCGCAGCGGCAATCGTTTCCGCGTGGAACATTACGCTGTGGAACCTCTTCCGCCGAATGCGGTGGTGGAGAAGAACATCGTCGAAGTGGAGGCCGTCGGTGAGGCCATCCGCCGGGCGATGAACCGTTCAGGCAGCAAGGCCAAGTTGGCCGCTGCCGCCGTCGCGGGGTCGGCGGTGATCACCAAGGTGATCCCGATGCCGGCCGATCTCGACGAAAACGACATGGAAGCCCAGATCGAGCTGGAAGCGGTCAACTACATTCCGTATCCGATCGAGGAAGTGAACCTGGACTTCGAGGTGATCGGGTCGATCCCGAACAACCCGGAGATGGTCCAGGTGCTGCTGGCCGCGTCGCGTTCGGAGAATGTCGAGCTGCGCCAGTCCGCGCTGGAGCTCGGTGGCCTGCAGGCCAAGGTGATGGACGTGGAGGCCTTCGCGGTCGAGAACGCCTACGCCCTGGTCGCCAGCGAGCTGCCGGTGTCCATCGACGGTGTGGTTGCGCTGGTCGACATCGGCGCCACCATGACCACCCTCAATGTCCTGCGCGGCGGTCGTAGCCTTTACAGCCGCGAGCAGGTGTTCGGTGGCAAGCAGCTGACCGACGAGATCATGCGCCGCTACGGCCTGAGCTACGAGGAAGCCGGGCTGGCCAAGCGCCAGGGCGGCCTGCCGGAAAGCTACGAGATGGAGGTGCTGGAGCCGTTCAAGGAAGCCACGGTCCAGCAGATCAGCCGCCTGCTGCAGTTCTTCTATGCGGGCAGCGAATTCAACCGCGTCGATCACATCGTGCTGGCCGGCGGCTGCGCCGTGCTCGGTGGCCTGCCGGAGATGGTCGAGGAACAGCTGGGCGTGCCGACCGTGGTCGCCAACCCGCTGGCGCAGATGACCCTGGGGCCGAAGGTGAACGCGCATGCGTTGGCCCAGGATGCCCCCGCGCTGATGATCGCGACCGGTCTGGCGCTGAGGAGCTTCGACTGATGGCACGCATCAATCTATTGCCCTGGCGCGCCGAACGGCGCAAGCAACGCCAGCGCGAGTTCTACGCAATGCTGGGCATGGCCGCTGTCGGTGGCCTGCTGTTGTCGCTGATGATCTGGTTCTATTACGACCGCCAGGTGAGCGGCCAGATGGACCGCAACGCCTATCTGGAAGCCGAGATCGAGAAGGTCAAGGAACAGAACAAGGAGATCGATCGCCTCGACGCGCAGAAGGAACGCCTGCTGGCCCGCAAGAAGGTGATCGAGGAACTGCAGGCCAAGCGCTCGCAGATGGTCCACCTGTTCGACGCGCTGGTGCGCACCATTCCCGATGGCGTGGTGCTGACCGCGCTGAAGCAGGAAGGGGATGTGCTGACGCTGGAAGGTCGCACCCAGTCCAATGCCCGCGTTTCGGCCTACATGCGCAACCTGGAGACCTCCGGCTGGATGACCAATCCGGAGCTGTCGATCATCGAAGCGCGTGACCCGGAGAAGGACAAGGATGGCAAGGTCGGTCCGCTGGCCGACATCAAGGCGCTGCCCTACGTGTTCGTGGTCAAGGTGAAACTGCCGGCACAGAGCGAAGAGGTCTCGGCGACGCCGGGCCTGAACGCCGATGGCTCGGTGGCGACGGCTGCGCCGGCACCGGTGGCTCCGTTGGCCGCGGGTCCGGATGCCGCGACGCCTGCGGCTCCGGCAACGGGCCAGCCGGCAGCGGCTCCCGCTGCACCGGCCGCTGCACCGCCGGCCACTCCGGCCAAGCCGAACCAACCGGCCGCTCCGGCCGCCGCGCCGGCCCCGGCACCTGCCCCGAAGCCTGAGGGCAGCCGCCTGGCGCAGCCGCCGCAGGCCTTCAATGCGCTGCTGCAGGGGGACCGCGCATGAGCCAGAAGATCGATATCAAGAACCTGGATTTCAACGACATCGGCAACTGGCCGCAGAAGGCCAAGATCGTCTTCTGCTCGTTGCTGGCGCTGGTCATCATGTTCGTGGCGTGGATGCTGCTGATCAGCGGCAAGCGCGAAGAACTGGCCGGCCTGGAATCGAAGGAAGTCGAGCTGCGCGCCGAGTTCACCAAGCAGCAGGAACGCGCGGTGAACCTGGGGCCGCTGAAGCAGCAGCTGGCGCAGATGGAGCAGGTGCTGCAGCAGATGCTGCGGCAGCTGCCGAGCAAGACCGAAATGCCCGACCTGATCATCGACATCTCGCAGACCGCGCTGTCCAGCGGCCTGACCAACGAGCTGTTCGAGCCGGAGCAGGAGCAGGTCAAGGAGTTCTACGCCGAGAAGCCGATCAAGCTGCGCATGGTGGGCAGTTACCACCAGTTCGGCGCATTCGTCAGTGGCGTGGCCTCGTTGCCGCGGGTGGTGATCCTGACCATGCATGACATCAACCTCAAGCCCAAGGAAAAGACCGGCGGCAACGTCCGCAGCGGTGCACTGGAACTGTCCGGTACGGTCAAGACCTACCGTTACCTGGACGAGACCGAAGTGCAGGCGCAGCAGGCGGCCGACGCTGGCAAGGAGGGCAAGAAGTGATGCGCGCGCAGACCGTACGTGGTGCGATGGTGCTGGCTGTACTGCTGCTGGCCGGTTGCGGCCGTGGCGTGACCAGCACGCCCGGCGACGCACCGAACCTTGAGAAGTGGGTGGAAGGCGAGCGCGCGCGACCGGCGCAACCGCTGGAGCCGCTGCCGGTGATGCAGCAGTTCGAGACCTTTGAATACTCCGCGCAGGGCATGCGCGATCCGTTCACCGATGCCTGGACCAATCCGCAGCAGGGGAACGGCGGATTGCGACCGGACCCGAACCGGCGCAAGGAGCCGTTGGAAGGCTTCCCGCTGGATGCGCTGGACATGGTCGGCACCATCGGTACCGGTGCAGGCACCGTGGCGCTGGTGATGGGGCCGGACAAGGTCACCTACCGGGTTCGCCCGGGCGGTTACCTGGGGCAGAGCGACGGGCGGGTCACGGCGGTCTTCGAAGACCGCGTGGAGCTGATCGAACTGGTGCCGGATGGCGCGGGTGGCTGGCTGGAACGGCCGGCAACGCTCTCGCTTGAAGATCAATGATCGTTTACTGGGGATAGCACGATGACCTTTCACCAAGCCAAGGGGCTGCGTCCCATCCGGCGCTCTACCTTGAACCGTGTCAGCGCGCTGGGAGTCGCGCTGATGCTGGCCTGCGCTCCGGCGCTGGCTGCCGCACCGGCGGAAAAACCGGTGGGCGCCACCGTGGCACCGGCCGCTGCGCCGGCAGGCCTGTCGGTGGCCAAGATCGATTTCAAGCGTGGCGATGACGGCGCCGGGCGCCTGATCGTGCAGTTCGACGGGCAGGGCGCGATTCCTGACCTGCGCACGCAGGGCAACAGCGTGGTGGTCGACGTCGGCAATGCCCGACTGCCGGCCAACCTGCAGAAGCCGATGAACGTCACCGACTTCGCCACGCCGGTACAGCGCATCGACGCCAAGCCGTCCGGTGCCGGCACCCAGCTGGTGCTGAGTACCGGCGGTGCAGTGGAGTCGCTGGCCTACCAGAGCGGCAACGAGTACGTGGTCGAGATCAGCCCGCGGCAGGCCCCGGCCGCCGTCGGCGCGGTCACCGCCGGCAGCGTCACCCAGGCGGCCAAGGCCGTCGGCCAGCGCGGCTTCACCGGCAAGCCGGTGACCTTCAACTTCCAGGACGTGCCGGTGCGCACCGTGCTGCAGTTGATCGCCGAGGAGTCCAACCTGAACGTGGTTGCGTCCGACTCGGTGCAGGGCAATGTGACCCTGCGCCTGGTCAATGTACCGTGGGACCAGGCGCTGGACATCGTCCTGCGCGCCAAGGGCCTGGACAAGCGTCGCGATGGCAGCGTGATCTGGGTGGCGCCGCAGGCTGAACTGGCCAAGTTCGAGCAGGAGAAGGAAGACGCGCGCATCGCCATCGAGAACCGCGAAGACCTGCAGACCGACTACATCCAGATCAACTACCACAGCGCCACGCAGATCTTCAAAGCGCTGACCGAGGCCAAGGGCATCGGTGGCAGTGGCGGTGGTGGCAGCGGTGGTGGTTCGGGCAGCTCGTCGCAGGAAGACAGTGGCTTCCTGTCCTCGCGCGGCCGCATCGTGGCCGACGAGCGCACCAACACGCTGATGATCAGCGACATCCCGAAGAAGATCGCGCGCATGCGCGAGCTGATCAACGTGATCGACCGCCCGGTCGACCAGGTGCTGATCGAAAGCCGCATCGTCATCGCCACCGATACCTTCGCCCGCGAACTGGGCGCGAAGTTCGGTGTCAGCGGCAGCCGTGACAACGTGTACTTCAGCGGCAGCCTGGATGCCAATGCCGAGACCCGCAAGTCGCAGGTCGCAACAGACCTGGCCAACGCCAAGGCCGAGCGTGACTGGGAAGCCGGTGGCCGGGTCGGCCCGCCGCCGGTGAAGTCCGGCTCGGCGATCACCCGTGGCCTGAACTGGAACCTGCCGGTGGCCGCCGCCAGCAACCCGGGTTCGCTGGCACTGTCGATCCTCAATGCCGGCTACCTGCTGGACGTGGAACTGTCGGCCATGCAGCAGGAATCGCGAGGCGAGGTGATCTCCAACCCGCGCGTGGTCACCACCAACCAGCGCGAAGCGATGATCAAGCAGGGCAAGGAGATCGGTTACGTCACCATCAGCGGTGGTACCGCTGGCGGCGTGGCGACGCCGAACGTGCAGTTCAAGGAAGTGGTGCTGGAGCTGAAGGTCACTCCGACCATCACCAACGACAACCGCGTGTTCCTCAACATGCAGGTGAAGAAGGACGAAGTCGACCAGCTGATCCAGCTGGAGGGCTACGGCACCGTGCCGTCGATCAACCGCCGCGAAGTCAATACCGCGGTGCTGGTCGAGGACGGGCAGACCGTGGTGATCGGTGGTGTCTACGAGTTCACCGATCGCAACAGCATCAGCAAGGTGCCGTTCCTGGGCGACGTGCCGTTCCTGGGCAACCTGTTCAAGAAGCGCGGCCGCAACAAGGACAAGGCCGAACTGCTGGTGTTCGTCACCCCGAAGGTGCTGCGCGTGGCCAAGCAGAACTGAGCCACCGCTCCGAAGTCTTCGAAGAAGGGCCGCCCTGTGCGGCCCTTCCTCGTTTCCGCCGGTAGATTCACGCCATGCGCGGATGCGCTGTTCAGCCGTTCTTGATGCCAATCGCAAGGCACCCTGCGATGATGTCGGGAACCCGTGCCGTCCTGCGCCGGTCAAAGGTCCCCATGAATCTGCCACCGCCGATGCCCGAAACTGTCTCGCCGCCGCCCGCGCCGGCAACCTCCCGCCTGCGTGCGGCATTCACCCAGCTGCGCGATGCGTTGTCGACCGAGATCGTCGGCCAGGCGGCACTGGTCGAACGCCTGCTGATCGCGCTGCTGGCCGACGGCCATCTGCTGGTGGAGGGTGCACCGGGCCTGGCCAAGACCACGGCGATCCGTGCACTGGCCTCGCGCCTGGAAGCCGACTTTGCCCGCGTGCAGTTCACCCCCGACCTGCTGCCGGCCGACCTCACCGGCACCGAGATCTGGCGCCCTCAGGAGGGCCGCTTCGAGTTCGTGCCTGGCCCGATCTTCCACCCGATCCTGCTGGCCGACGAGATCAACCGTGCACCGGCCAAGGTGCAGTCGGCGCTGCTGGAAGCCATGGGCGAGCGCCAGGTCACGGTTGGCCGCCATACCTATGCGCTGCCGCCGCTGTTCCTGGTGATGGCCACGCAGAACCCGATCGAGCAGGAAGGTACCTTCCCGCTGCCGGAAGCGCAGCTGGACCGCTTCCTGATGCATGTGCGCATCGGTTACCCGGACCAGGCCGCCGAATCGGAGATCCTGCGGCTGGCCCGTGAGCGTGCCCGTGGCGCATTGGGCGAGGCCGCGCCGGCGCCGGACAAGATGCCGATGCAGGACGTCTTCGACGCCCGCCGCGAAGTGCTGGACCTGCACATGGCACCGGCACTGGAGCGCTACCTGATCGAACTGGTGCTGGCCTCGCGTGATCCATCGCGCTACGACGCCGGCCTCGGCAGCCGCATCGCATGGGGGGCAAGCCCGCGCGGTTCCATCGCACTGGAACGCTGCGCCCGCGCGCGGGCGTGGTTGGCTGGCCGTGACTTCGTCACGCCCGACGACGTGCGCGCGGTCGCCGCCGACGTGCTGCGCCATCGCGTGCTGCCCAGCTATGAAGCCACCGCCGAAGGCTGGGACGGCGAGCGCCTGGTGCAGGAGCTGCTGGCCCGGGTGCCGGCACCCTGAGCCTGCGCATGACCGATCCATCCCTGGAACAGGCACCGTCCGCGCTCGAAGGTGACGGGCTGCGCCCGCAGCTGGCCGAACTGGTCGCGCTGCGCCGGCTGGCACAGCGTCCGCCGCCGCCGCGCCGTGGCCGCACCGGCAACGCGGGCCAGGCACCGTCCCCGCTCCGCGGCCGCGGCATGGAGTACGCCGAGTCGCGCGAATACGTGGCCGGCGACGACGCGCGCCACATCGATTGGCGTGTGACGGCGCGCACCGGTCGCGCCCATACCAAACTGTTCCAGGCCGAACGCGAACGGGTCAGCCTGATCGTGGCCGATACCTCGCCGGCGCTGTACTTCGGCACCCGCGTGCGCTTCAAATCGGTGCAGGCCGCACGCGCCGGTGCTGTTGCCGCGTGGTCGGCGCAGCGCCGTGGCGACCGCGTGGGCGCATTGCGTGGCAGCGACCGCGAAGCGCCGATCGCTCCGGCAGGTGGGCCACGCGGCGTGCTGCGCGTGCTCGACGCGCTGACCCGCTGGTACGCACAGCCGCCAGCCGACGATCTGGGCCTGGAGCGCGCGCTGGACCATGCCGGTCGCGTGCTGCGCCCGGGGGCACGCATGCTGGTGCTGGCCGATCCGCAGCAGGCCATCCGCATTCCACCGGCGCGCTGGAGCGCGCTGGCCCAGCATCACGACCTCAGCCTGGTGCTGCTGGTCGATCCACTGGAACTGCACCCCCCCTCGGCGGCGTTGCAGTTCCAGACCGCACAGCAGCGCATCGGCCTCGACCTGCGTCGCAGTGAAGTGCAGGCCCATTGGCAGGCACACTTCGTCCAACCGCTGCAGGAACTGCGGCGCCAGCTCGGCGCACGCCGTGTCGACGTACAGGTGCTGTCTACCGATGCGCCCAGCGACGCCTGGCTGGCGCCGTCGCCGACCGAGGTGCCGGCATGAGCGCCGCGCTGCCGTTGCGCGATGTGCAGCTGCCGCCAGCACCGTCATGGTGGCCGCCAGCCCCTGGTTACCTGATGATCGGCGCGGTGGTCGTGTTGTTGCTGCTGGTGATCGCCGTGGTGATGTGGCGACGTCGCCGCCGCCGCCAGCGCTGGTTGCAGCTGTTCGATCAGGAACTGGCAATCGCCCCCGACGCTACGGCCGAACTGGCGGCCATCGCGGGACTGCTGCGCCGTGCCGCACGCCATGCGAAGCCGGGCAGCGAATCACTGCGCGATGACGCCTGGTGGCAACGCCTGGACCCGCAGGGCACGTTGCCCGATGCGCGCCGCAGCCTGTTGGCCGAAGGCGCGTATCGCCCGCGTGTCGACAGCAACGACGTGGCCGCTGTGCGCAGCTGGGCCCGCGAACGCTATCTGGCAATGCTGCTGGAGCGGCGCCGATGAACCTGCTGGCAAGTTACTGGCCATGGCCGGACCTGCAGCTGGCGTGGCCGCTGGCCCTGCTGGCCCTCCCGATGCCGCTGCTGATGCGCTGGTGGAAGCGCCGTGCAGAACCCGGCGCCGCACTGCGTGTGCCCTATGCTGCCGCCGAGCTCGAAGCCCTGTCTGGTGGCGGCCGTGTTGACGCGTCGTGGCTGCGCACGCTGCTGCTGTGGCTGGGCTGGTGTGCACTGTGCATCGCGCTGGCACGACCGCAGCAGCTGGGCGAAGCCATCACGCCGCCGCAGCAGGGGCGGCAGATGATGCTGGCGATGGATGTGTCCGGCAGCATGGGCGAGGGCGACATGGTGCTGGGCGGCCAGGCGGTCGATCGCCTCACCGCGGCCAAGGCCGTGCTGGCCGACTTCCTGGATCGTCGTGCCGGCGACCGCGTTGGCCTGCTGATCTTCGGCGACCGCGCCTATACGCTCACGCCGCTGACTGCGGACCTGGCCAGCGTGCGCGATCAGCTGCGCGACAGCGTGGTCGGCCTGGCCGGGCGCGAGACCGCCATCGGTGATGCCATCGGCCTGGCGGTCAAGCGCCTGCGTAGCCAGCCGGAGGGGCAGCGCGTACTGATCCTGTTGACCGATGGTGTCAGCAATGCCGGTGTGCTGGAACCCCTGCGCGCTGCGGAAGTCGCACGCGCCGAAGGCGTGCGCATCCACACGGTTGCGTTTGGCGGCGATGGCAGCATGCGGTTGTTCGGCATTCCGATTTCCACCGACCAGGATCCGGTCGATGAGGCCACTCTGAAGAGGATCGCCAGCATGACCGGCGGCCAGTTTTTCCGCGCGCGTGATACCGCGCAGCTGGCCGGCATCTATGCCGAGCTCGATCGCCTGGAGCCAGTGGCCGCAAAGGGCCCGAGCCTGCGCCCTCGCGAGGAACGCTATGCGTGGCCGTTGGGCCTGGCATTGCTGCTGGGCGCATTGGCATGGCCGTGGCCGGAGCGTCGCCGATGATCGCGTTTGCTTCGAATCTTCCCGACTGGAACGCGCTGCACTTCCTGCGGCCCGACTGGTTGTGGGCACTGCTGGCGCTGCCGCTGATCATCGCGTTGGCGCTGTACCGGCAACGGCGCAGTGATGCGTGGCGGCAGGCGGTGGATGCACATCTGTTGCCACATCTGCTGGCCACCGGCGCGAAGCGTCGTGTGCGCCTGCCATGGGCGCTGCTGCTGGGCTGGACACTGGCATCGCTGGCGATGGCCGGACCGAGCTGGCGGCAGCAGGCGCAACCGATGTTCCAGGCCAGCGCACCGCTGCTGGTGGTACTGGACCTGTCCAGCCGGATCAGCGCAACCGATCTGCCACCGTCGCGCCTGCTGCAGGCGCGCGCGAAAGTGGGCGAGCTGCTGCGCGCGCGCCAGGGCGGGCAGGTGGGCCTGGTGGTGTATGCCGATGATGCCTACACCGTGGCGCCGCTGACTGATGACGGCCGCAATGTTGCGCTGTATCTGGATGCGCTGTCGCCGGACGTGATGCCACGCGATGGCCAGCGTGCCGACCGCGGCATCGACTGGGCAACACGGCTGATGCGGCAGATCGGTGCGCTGCAGGGGCAGATCCTGCTGGTCAGCGACCAGGCGGATGGTGAAGCTGCACTGGCGGCAGCGCAGGCACGCAGCCTGGGCCTGCAGGTGTCGGTGCTGGGCCTGGGCACGCCTGCCGGTGCGGCCTACCGCGATGGCAGCGGGCAGATCCGCCAGGCTGCGCTGGATGAGGGCAGCCTGCGCGCGGTGGCCACTGCCGGTGGCGGCCGCTATGCACGCATCTCCGCCGATGACAGCGATCTGCGTGCGCTCGGTGTACTCGACGCGCGCGAAGGCACGGCGGCGCAGCGGCCGGGCGAAGGCAAGCAGTGGCGTGACGAAGGCTTCTGGCTGCTGCCGCCGGTGATGCTGCTGGCATTGCTGGCCTTCCGCCGTCGTGCGCTGCTGGCCGCGGTGCTCGCAGTCGGCCTCGTGCCATGGATGAATGACGCGCAGGCGCAGGCACCTGCGACGCAGGCCTCGCAACCCGCGCAGGGCACGCTGTGGAAGCGTAGCGACCAGGCGCAGCATCAGCGCCTGGCCGAGGGGGTCCAGGCTTACCGCAAGGGCGACTTCGCCACTGCGCGCAGGCAGTTCGAGGGTATCGACAGCGATGCCGGCTGGTACAACCTGGCCAACACGCTGGCACGCGAAGGCAACTACGACGAAGCGATCGCCGCCTACGACCGCGCGCTGGCGTTGCATCCCGGCATGGCCGATGCGGTCGCCAACCGTGCCGTGGTCGATGCCGCGCGCAAGCGCAAGCAGTCGGGTGGCAAAGGCCAGGATCAGCAGAAGCCACCGCAGAACGGGCAGCAGAAGCAGCAGAACGATGCCCCGGGCCAGCAGAACCCGCAGGGCCAGAAGCCGCAGCAGGGCCAGCAGAATCCCGGCCAGGGCCAGCCGCCGTCGGGCCAGAAGGCGCAGCCCAAGGCGGGTGACGACAAGAACCCGTCGAGCCCGCAGCCCGGCGAGCGCGGCCGCGATGGCCAGCAGGCGCCACCACAGGTGGAGGATGCCAAGGCACAGGCCCAGGCCGATGAGCAGCAGCGCCAGCGGATGCAGCAGGCGATGCAGCAGGCACGCGAGGGCGAGGCTGGCAAGGACGGCAAACCCGTACCGGGGGGGGAGGGCCGCACGCCGCGCGAGCGCGAGGAGCAACAGGCGGTGGAAGCGTGGATGCGGCGTGTGCCGGATGATCCGGGCGCGCTGCTGCGGGCCAAGTTCCAGCTGGAAAACGAACGCAGGAAGAGGGAAGGGCGATGACGCGGGCGATCAACATGCACGGGCACTGGTCACGGCCGGTACTGGCGGCGCTGTTGCTGTGGCTGCCGCTGCTGGCCTGGGCGCAACCACGCGCCTGGCTGGACCGCGACCGCATCGCGATGGGTGATACGGTCACCCTCAATGTCGAGAGCGATCAGGGCGCTCCCGACTTCACGCCATTGCGCACCGACTTCGACCTGAGCGGCCAGACCAGCAGCCGCCAGGTGGAATGGAGCAATGGCAGCATGCAGCAGCGCAACCTGTATGGCGTGGCGCTGACGCCGCGGCGCAGTGGTGCGCTGGTGGTACCGGGCCTGCAGGTGGGCAGTGTGCGCACTGCGCCGCTGACGCTGCAGGTCGATGCGGCCGCCGTGGCCGGGCCTGACAGCAATGCGATGGCCTTCATCGAAACCGTTGTCGATGACGATACGCCGTACGTGCAGCAGAGCGTGGGCGTGGTGGTGCGGTTGTATTTCGCCTCGCAGCTGGCCTCCGGCGAGCTGGTGCTGGATACCCCGGCGGGCGCGTCGTTGCAGCGCGTTGGCGACGACCGCACAGATGTGCGCCAGGTCAACGGGCGCCGCTACAACGTGGTCGAACGACGTTTCCTGCTGATCCCCGAGCGCAGCGGCGCGTTGCGGCTGTCCGGTGCGCGTTTCAGCGGGCGCAGCGCCGGAGGTTTCTTCGATGACTTCTTCGGGGGCGGCGATGGCCGCATGAATGCCACTGGCGCAGACCGCACGTTGCAGGTGCAGGCACAGCCGGCACAGGCGCCGCAGCCGTGGTTGCCCCTGCAGAGCCTGCAGCTGCGCTACACCAGCGCGCCCACCAGTGCCCGTACCGGCGAGGCAGCCAACGTGGTGGTCGAAGCGGTTGCCGAAGGCGCCACCCGAGCACAGTTCACCGACCTGCCGGTCCCCGATGCCGGCAACGCAGCGCAGGTGTTTGCCGAACCGGCACAGTACGAAGAGACCTTCAACGGCAGCACGCCGCGCCTGAAGATCACCCGCCGCTATTCGATCGTGCCGCGCCAGCCGGGTTCGCTGGTGGTGCCGGGACCACGCCTGCCCTGGTGGGATGTGCGCAACGGCAAGGCACAGGAAGCCAAGCTGCCGGACCTGACGCTGGCCGTTGCGGCCGGTACCGGCGCTGCCACTGCCTCGCCGGCAGCGCTGCCACCGATCGACACCGCTGCCGCGCTGCCGGGCAGCGATGGACAGGATGCGCGTATCGCCGCGACCGATCCACGCGCCAGCGGCCTGTCCGAGCGTCCGTGGCCGTGGATGGCGGCGGCCATTGGCCTGGCGCTGCTGTGGCTGCTGACCCTGTTGTGGGGCTGGCAGCGAGGCCGACGCCCGCGTGTGGCGGCGCCTGCAGCCGGCACGCCCTCTGTGCCGACCGTGGTGAGCGGACGCGCGGGCCTGGCCGAACTGCGCCGCGCGCTGGATGGTGAGGGTTTCGATCAGGTGGAGGCGCGTCTGTGTGCGATGGCGGGCGTGGAGCGCATCGAGCAGGTGATCGCCCGGCTGGATGACCCGGCCCAGCGCCAGGTGTTGCTGGACCTGCAGCAGGCGCGCTGGGGCGGGCAGGGCGAACTGGCCCCGTTGCGCACGCGCCTGCGTGAGGTCTTCCGTGACGGACCGCACTGGTCGGTGGCTACGGGTGCAGCAGAAACTGGCCTGGCGCCGTTGTATCCAACGCGGCGAACCTGAACCGGCGCCGCTTGCGCGCTTTGTTAGAGTGCATTCATTTTTCGAGGAAACCCGCGTATGACAGCAGCTGCTGCCGACAAGAAGAAGTTGCCCCTGCATTGGAAGATGGGCATCGGCTTTGCGATCGGCCTGGTCCTGGGACTGATCGTGCATGCCCTGGGCGGCAGCGTCGATGGTCTGCAGGCCGGTGCCAAGTGGGTCATGGACTACGTCACCACCCCGGCGTCGGGCCTGTTCCTCAACCTGATCTTCATGCTGATCGTGCCGCTGATCTTCTCGGCGCTGATCATGGGCGTATCGGAGATGGGCGACATCCGCGCCCTCGGCCGCATCGGCTGGAAGACCCTGGCGTACACCGTGCTGCTGTCCGGCATCGCGGTGGGCATCGGCCTGGTGCTGGTCAACCTGCTCAAGCCGGGCGCGGGCGTCGATCCGCAGGTCGCCGCCATGATGCTGTCGGAGAACGCCGAGCGCAGCAAGGAAATCGTCGCTGGCATCCATGGCACGCCGAAGGGCATGGACATGCTGCTGTCAATCGTGCCGAGCAACGTGCTGCAGGCCGCGTCGGACAACGGTGCGATCCTGTCGCTGATGTTCTTCGCGCTGATGTTCGGCATCGGCATGGTGCTGACCGACAACGAGAAGGTTGCCCCGCTGCGCCGCGCCATCGAAGGCGTGTTCGAAATCTCGATGACCCTGATCAACCTGGTCATCCGCCTGGCCCCCTATGCGGTGGCCTGCTTCATGTTCAACCTGGCCGCGCTGTTCGGCTTCGAGCTGATCATCCGTCTGGGCGCCTACGTGGGCGTGGTGGTGCTGGCACTCGGCCTGCACATGGTGGTGACCTACGGTACTGCCGTATGGCTGTCTGGCCGCTCGCCGCTGTCGTTCTTCCGCGATACCCAGGAAGCGACGGTGATGGCGTTCTCCACCGCCTCCAGCAACGCCACCCTGCCGACCGCACTGCGCGTGGCCGACCAGATGGGCCTGCCGCAGCGCGTGTCGCGCTTCGTGCTGACCGTGGGCGCCACCGCCAACCAGAACGGCACCGCGCTGTTCGAGGGCGTGACGGTGATCTTCCTGGCCCAGTTCTTTGGCGTAGACCTGAGCATTGGCCAGCAGATCATGGTGATGGCGGTCTGCATCCTCGGCGGCATCGGCACTGCTGGTGTGCCGTCGGGCTCGCTGCCGGTGGTGGCGATGATCTGCGCGATGGTCGGTGTGAATCCGCTGGGCATCGGCCTGATCCTGGGCGTGAACCACTTCCTGGACATGTGCCGTACCGCCCTGAACGTGACCGGCGACCTGGCCCTGACCACGCTGGTGGCCAAGGGCGAGTCGCATGACGGACCGGCGCTGGGCACGCCCCTCGATTGAACGCGCCCTGAATGCCATGGATACTATCCCGACGCATGGAAGGCGTCGGGATTGGCGCCGTGCGAAAGGGAGCAGAAATGAGGATTTCGTACGTGATGGTCGCCGCCCTGGGCCTGCTGGCTTTCGACGCCAGTGCCCAGAAGGCCTGTGAAACCAACTACACCAAGACCGGCAGCTTCTTCGCCGGGCGCACCTTCACCACCTGGGACGTGGTGCCCAACGTTACCCCGGCCGACGCTCTCAAGCGTATCCAGATCGAGGGCGTGAAGTCGGGCCTGAAGGTGGCCAGCGTGGACAAGGACCTGGGGATGCTGACCCTGGAACAGAACGTCCAGTTCAATGGTGGTCAGACCACCCTGCCGTGGAACGTGCTGGTTGAAGCCGAGGGCAAGGGTTCCAAGATCACCGTGACCAAGACCACCCCGGCCACCTACGCCACTGGCGAGGACTTCCAGAAGAAGTCGATGTGTGGCGTGATCGAGGCCGCCGCGCCCAAGTAAGGGGTTGGCGGGACCAGATCCCTTTCACTGGCAAGGGATCTGGTCCTACGCCTGAACCCGGCCCCGGGTCTGTGGGACAATAGGCCGCCCGCACGTCCGCGGCCGCCTCCCGATTCCGACAGAACCATGACGCAGCCTACCCGTCGCCAGTTGGCCAACGCCATCCGCTTCCTCGCCGCCGATGCGGTTGAAACCGCAAAGTCCGGCCACCCCGGCATGCCCATGGGCATGGCCGACATCGCCGAAGTCCTCTGGAACGACTACCTTCGCCATAACCCGAGCAACCCGCACTGGTTCAACCGCGACCGTTTCGTGCTGTCCAACGGCCACGGTTCGATGCTGCAGTACGCGCTGCTGCACCTGAGCGGTTACGACCTGCCGATCGAGCAGCTCAAGCTGTTCCGCCAGCTGGGCAGCCACACCGCCGGCCACCCGGAGCGCCACGAGACCCCGGGCGTGGAAACCACCACCGGCCCGCTGGGCCAGGGTTTCGCCAATGCCGTCGGCTTCGCCCTGGCCGAGAAGCTGCTGGCACAGCGCTTCAACCGCCCGGAGCTGGAAGTGGTCGACCACCGCACCTGGGTGTTCATGGGTGATGGCTGCCTGATGGAAGGCGTGTCGCACGAAGCCGCCTCGCTGGCCGGTACCTGGGGCCTGCACAAGCTGGTCTGCTTCTGGGACAACAACCACATCTCCATCGACGGCAACGTCGAGGGCTGGTTCACCGACAACACTCCGGAGCGTTTCGAGGCCTACGGCTGGAACGTGGTGCGCGACGTCGATGGCCATGACCCGGAGAGCATCAAGGCCGGCATCGAGGCCGCGCTGTCGCAGAGCGACAAGCCGACCCTGATCTGCTGCCGCACCACCATCGGCTTCGGTTCGCCGAACAAGGCGGGCAAGGAATCCAGCCACGGTGCCCCGTTGGGCAAGGACGAGCTGGAAGCCACCCGCAAGCAGCTGGGCTGGGAGTACGGCCCGTTCGAGATCCCGCAGGCGATCTACGATGGCTGGCGCGCCAATGGCGCCGGCACCCTGCGCCAGGCCGAGTGGGAACAGCTGTTCGACAAGTACGCCAGCCAGTATCCGGCTGAGGCGTCCGAGCTGACCCGCCGTTCGCATGGCGAGCTGCCGGCCGACTTCGTTGCCAAGGCCGATGCCTACATCGCCCAGGTGGCCGCTGAAGGCCCGACGATCGCCTCGCGCAAGGCCTCGCAGCTGGCCATCGAAGCCTACGCGCCGCTGCTGCCGGAAATCGTCGGTGGCTCGGCTGACCTGGCGCACTCCAACCTGACCCTGTGGAAGGGCAGCACGTCGGTTGCCAGCGACGACGCCAACGCCAACTACGTGTACTACGGCGTGCGCGAGTTCGGCATGACCGCCATCGCCAATGGCCTGGCCCTGCACGGTGGTTTCATTCCGTTCGACGCCACCTTCCTGGTGTTCAGCGATTACGCCCGCAACGGCGTGCGCATGAGCGCGCTGATTCCGGCCCACGCCATCCACGTCTATACCCACGACTCGATCGGCCTGGGCGAAGACGGCCCGACCCATCAGCCGGTGGAGCACCTGGCCTCGCTGCGCTACATCCCGAACAACGACGTGTGGCGCCCGTGCGATGCGGTCGAGTCGGCCGTGAGCTGGAAGGCCGCGATCACCCGCCAGGACGGCCCGAGCTGCCTGGTGTTCAGCCGCCAGAACCTGCCGCACCAGCCGCGCAGCGCCGAGCAGATCGCCCAGATCGAGCGCGGCGGTTACGTGCTGGCCGATGCTGCCGGTACCCCGGACGTGATCCTGATCGCCACGGGCTCGGAAGTCTCGCTGGCCACCGAAGCCAAGGCCCAGCTGGACGCGGCCGGTATCAAGACCCGCGTGGTCTCGATGCCGTCCACCGACGTGTTCCTGCGCCAGGATGCGGCCTACCGTGAATCGGTGCTGCCGAACGCGGTGCGCAAGCGCGTGGCCGTGGAAGCTGGCGTCACCGGTTTCTGGCGCCAGTTCGTCGGCCTGGACGGCGCGGTGATCGGTATCGACACCTTCGGTGCCTCGGCCCCGGCCGACCAGCTGTACAAGCACTTCGGCATCACCACGGCGCACGTGGTGGAGGCCGCCAAGGCGCTGTAAGCAGCCTCTCGGCGCAACAAAGGAAAGGCCGGCGCAAGCCGGCCTTTCTCGTTGCCGGAAGAAAAAGGGGACGGAGGGGATTAAGTCGTTTGTGCACAAATGACTTAATTCCCTCCGTCCCCTTTTTCTCAGGCGGTACGCGCCAGCGCCAGCCGCAGCAGCCGCGCGTCCAGGCGTTCGGCGAAGTCTTTCGGTGCCTGCAGGCCCATGCGCTGCAGGTACACGGCATCGCCGTCGCCGGCCGGTTGCCGCAGCGCTGCCCAGACGGTGCGCAGCTTGTCGCTGCGGGTCTGCGTGTTGGCCTTCAGCCACGCCAGCGCTTTGACCAGCACCTGCTCGATCTCGTTGAAGTCGCTGCCCAGCGGGTAGTCCGGCAGGCTGCCATCGGCACGGAATGGAGCCAGTGCCGCGGCCAGTGCCTGCGGCGTGTTGCGCTGCTGGCGCTGCGGGTCGGGCTGGGACACCGCCAGCAGCTTGCGCGAGGCGTGTGCCTGCTGCAGCAGATCGCCCTGGAAGGGCGCTTCAGTGATCGCGGTCATCGCATGCACGCAGTCTTCGTCGGTCAGGCCGCGCAGATCGGCGATGCCGTACTCGTTGAGGTAAATGTCGCGCAGGTGGCGCGGGATGGTGGTGTGGCCGTAGTTCCAGCGCACGTTCGATTCCCGGCGGCCCTTGTCATCGCGTGCGGCACGGAACATCAGCACGCTGCGCGCTTCCGGCAGGGCATGTGCCATCGCCACGAAGTTGTACTGGCCGCCCACGCCGGACACCACGCGTCCATCGTCCAGCGCGTCCGACACCGCCGCGCCGAGCGCGGTAGCCATCATGCAGGAATTGAAGAAACGCGCATGGCGGCGCTGCAGGCGCTCCAGTGCCTCGTTACCGCCATACAGCTGGTTGATCTCGCTGATGCGGCGCATGCCGATCGCACGGCATTCGTCTTCCGGCAGCGTGCGCAGCCACTCGTAGAACTCCGGTGAGCCCAGGTAGAACGCACCGTGCAGGTACTCGCCTTCGGCGGCCAGGGTGGCATGGTCGATGGACAGCGTGCTGCCATTTTCGATGCGTTGCATCAGCGCCAGGTCGTCGTGCACCTTGCGCTTGATCACCCCGGTCTGCACCAGCCTGCGGAAGCCCTCGTTGAGCATCTCGCTGCAGCCGTACAGTCCCACTTCGAACGGGTCCACGCCGCCGATCTCCTGCACCAGCGGGTGGCTGGCCAGCTGCGGATCAAGTGCATGCAGCACGCGGCGATAGCGCGCGTTGTCGGTGTGGCGCAGCACCAGCGCATGGCTGAGCGCGTCGGCCAGCGTGCCGATGCCGATCTGCAGGGTGCCGCCGTCGCGCACCAGGGTGCTGGCATACAGGCCGATGGCGTAGTCGGCATCGCCGACCGGCTGCCGCGGCAGCCCGAACAGCGCCGGGTACGGTGGCGGTGGGGTGATCACCAGATCGAAGAACGACACATCGACCGTCGCCGAGCCGGCCAGGTAGGGCAGCTGCGGATCGATCTCGGCGATCAGCAACGGGCGCGGCAGGCCGCGCGCGGTCATCGCATCGAGCGTGTCCTGGGTGATGTCGTTGTTGCACGACAGCGAAAGCCGGCGGTCATTCGGCCGCATCGCCACCTTCTGCACGATCACCTGCGGTGCGCGCTGAGCGACCGCATCGGCGGCGTGGGTGTAGTTCAGGCTGGTATAGCTGGATTGCGCCTGCCGCGAACCGAGCAGGGCGCCGGACTGCATGTAGAACTCTTCCACCTGCACGTGCGCTGGCAACGCGTCGCGCGCGATCGCATCGGCATAGGCCAGGCGCGGGAAATCGTCGCCGAAGTGGCGCTGCGCAAACGGCGCCAGGAAGCGTGCCTCCAGGCCGTTGCCACGCGCCTTCGGCGGATTCAACGACAGCGCGGTATACAGCTGCAGCGGCCGTGAGGGATCGTGCTCGACGCGCGCATACAGGGCGTTGAGCAGCCGATGTGGCTTGCCCAGCGCCAGCGGTGCCCCGATCCGCAGCGGCCCGTCCACGCGCGCTAACAACCAGTCGACGGCGGCGTCCAGGTCGGTGAGGTGTTCGGTCATGCGTGGCGGTCCTGCGTGCGGGGGAGTGCGGGCATTACAGCATGTCGGGCTTGAACCGCCGTCGACGCGAGACTTCCACGCCGGACACCATGAACTGCCCGTCGCCGCGGTAATGCACCGTGCGCGGCAGTTTCGGCCGGGACGCAACATGGGCGCGCACGATCTCCCAGATGAACAGGTTGCTCGACGCCACCTGGCTGTCGTCGTACAACCGGCATTCGAAGTTCGAGTGGCATTGCCCGACCAGCGGCGCACCGACCTCGCGCGCGGGCAGCGCATCGAGCCCGAAACGGGCGAACTTGTCGACCTCGCGGCCGCTGCAGTTGCCGATGTCCACCACGGTATCGAGCAGTTCCACGCCGGGTACGTTGATCACGCACTCGCCACTGCCGACGGCCAGTGCATGGCTGTGGTTTTCATTCCACAGGTAGGTGGCGACCAGCGACGGCGAGAAGCCCATCACCATGTGCCAGCCCATCGTCATCAGGTTGCGCTGGCCGCGCCAGGCGGTGCTGACCAGCACGATCGGGCCGGGTTCGAGGAAGCGTCGGGCCTGCTCGACCGGGAATTCCTTCTTGGGAAGCGCTTTCATCCGAAGCCTCGGCCGGGAGTGCTCGATGCTGGCGCAAAGCCGATGAATCCGGAGTCGAGGGGCTTGACAGGAGGTTCGATTACGCGCGTAATCAGATTATCGATTACGGATGTAAATCATGACCCCGATCAGCGAAGCCGAAGCCGTTGTGATGGAGGTGCTGTGGCAGCAGGCACCGCGCAGCGCCGATGATGTGGTGGCTGCGCTGGCTCACCGCGACTGGGCCGAGCCGACCATCAAGACCCTGCTCAACCGCCTGCTGACCAAGGGCGCCATCGCCGCTGAGCGCGATGGCCGGCGTTACCTGTACCGGCCGCTGCTGCAGCGTCAGGCGTGGGTGGAGGCGCAGAGCCGGGACTTCATCGGCCGTGTCTTCGAAGGCCGCGTGGCACCGCTGGTGGCGCACTTCAGCGAACGTGGCCAGTTGAGCGCGCAGGACATTGCCGAACTGAAGAAGCTGATCCAGGAGCTGGACCATGACTGAGCTGCTCGGTGGACTGTGGCAGGCCAGCGTGTGGCTGGCCATGGGGGTGATCCTGCTGGCCGTGCTGCGACCGCTGCTGGTGTGGATGGGGGGCGCTGGACTGGCTTATCGCAGCTGGTGGTTGTTGCCGATGCTGCTGGTGACCTTGCTGCTGCCGTTGCCGCAGGCTGCGCTGTTGCAGCACGTGCCGACAGTGCTGCTGAAAGTCGAGCCAGGGGCCGTGGACGAACTGGCAGGGCCGTCGCTGCCATGGGCACCGCTGTTGCTGCTGGCATGGGCGCTGGGCATGGGCATCTGCCTGCTGCGCGACCTGCGCGCACAGCGTCGTTTCGAACGGCGCATGGGCCCGCTGAAGCCGCGCGCCGATGGCAGCTGGCAGGCCAGTGGTGACCCAGGCCTGCCAGCACTGGTTGGCCTGTGGCGGCCGCGAATCGTGGTTGGCCCGGACTTCGATCAACAGTTCAGCGCACAGGAACAGGGGCTGATCCTGCTGCACGAGCGCAGCCACCGCTGCAATGGCGATCACTGGGCCAATGGTGCGTTGCTGCTTATGCGTGCGGTGTTCTGGTTCCACCCGCTGGTGCCCTGGGCCGCACGCTGCTTCCTGCGCGACCAGGAACTGGCCTGCGATGCCCGCACCATCGCCCCGCAGCCTGCGCTGCGCGGGCTTTACGCCAGCACGCTGCTGAAGGCGCAGCTGGTCCACCCGGTTGCGCCAGCGGTCTGCCATTGGCGCAGCCAACCCGTGTTGAAGGAGCGTATCGCCATGTTGAAGCAGTCCAAGCGGAAGGCATTGCCGTGGGTATCGGGGCAGGTGCTGGTCGTCGGGTTGTGCCTGGGAATGGGCGCAGTAGCGTGGGCCAGCCAGGGCGATGCGATGGCCGGCCGACCGGCAGCGGCGGTCACGGATCGGGAGATCCAGGTCGTCAAGATGCCACCGCCCTCCTATCCCAGGTCCGCGTTCGAGCAACGCCAGGTGGGCGTGGTGAACCTGCGCGTGGAAGTGGACGCCAGCGGCCAACCTACCGATGTCAGGGTGCTCAGTGCCACCAATCCGGGCGTGTTCGACGCGGTGTCGATCACCGCAGCGCGCAGCTGGACCTATCGGCCGGCGATGAAGAACGGCAAGCCGGTGGCAGGCGCAGTGAAGATTCCGATCACCTTTGCGATGGACAACAGCGAGGACGCCCAGTGAAGTCCGCGCCGCTGCTCGTGGTGGCAGCGCTGATGGCGGGGTGTGCGAGCCAGGAACGGCTGGCCACCGTGCACACCCGCAGCGAGAATGTCGGCCACCAGCGACTGCAGCCGCAGGCGGGCGGTGGCAGTGGGCAGTTGCAGGCGTATTCGCTGGGTGCGACCGAGGGCTACCGGATGCCGCAGTTGTACGCGGCACCGGACCCGGAGGTCGGCGATCGTGACCCGCGTGCGGAACTGGCGCCGACCACGATCTGCCTGCAGGTGGTGGTTGATGCCAACGGCGTCGTCGAGCGCAGCCTGCCATTGACCGATCGCCCGGAGTGCGCGGCAGGTGCTGCGGGCGAGAATGCGCCCCTGCTGCAGGCTGCGCAGGAGGCCGTGGCGATGTGGAAGTACTCGTCCGCAGCGGTCTGCCACTTCGCGGCTGGCAAGGTGCCTGCCGACCGCGGTGACTGCCGGGGCGCCGAACGGGTCGAGCCGGTGGCGGTCACCCTGCAGTACGCCTTCACCTTCGAGATCGTGAGGGGCCAGCATGTGGTGCGCACGCAGGGAAAATGAACGCTCGCGGTCCGTGATGGAAACCGATGGCGCCGGGGTCTGCCCGGCGTACGTCAGGCCCCGCCCTGGATGTTGGCCTTCACCGCCGGTTGCATCAGCTTCGGTTCTTCCAGCGTAGCATCGCGGGCCTGGCGCACGCTGACGAACTCCGCCTCGGCCACGCCGTCATGCACGTGGATGTTGTGCGCGCGCTGTTCGCCGATGGTGGTTTCGTTGGCGAAATCACGCCCGCCCGGGCCGTAGTCGTGGCAGACGAAAACCCGGGTGGTATCGGGCAGCGCCAGCAGGCGCTGGATCGAGCGATACAGCTGCGCGGCATCGCCACCCGGGAAATCGCAGCGTGCGGTGCCGCCGTCGGGCATGAACAGCGAATCGCCGGTGAACAGCGCATCGCCGATCAGGTAGGCGATGCTGTCGCTGGTGTGGCCGGGCACGGCGATCACCTGTCCTTGCAGCTCGCCAATGGCAAAGGTTTCGCCGTCGCTGAACAGGTGATCGAAGATCTCATCGGTGGCCGGAAGCTGCAGGCCATAGCGCGGCGCGAACGTGGCCTGCACCGCGCGGATACCTTCACCGATGGCCAGCGTGGCCTGCGGGAAGCGCTGCTTGAGCCGGCGCCCGGCCGACACGTGGTCCGCATGGGCATGGGTTTCCAGCAGCCAGCGCAGCTGCAGGCCTTGCTGCTCGATGGCCTGCAATGCGGCATGCAGCGGCGCTTCACTGCTGGCGTCGGTATCCGGGTCGTAGTCCAGGACCGGATCGATCAGCGCCGCCTCGCCGCTGGCCGGGTCGCTGACCAGGTAGCTGAAGGTATTGCTGTCACGGTGGAAGAACGACTGCACCTGGACCGGCATCGGAACTCTCCTCAGCGCGTGCCGAGCACGCGGTTCAGCAACTGCGCCAGGTTCTCGCCGGCCAGTCGCAGCTGCGCTTCAGCCAGCGGCCGGTAGCGCTCGGTGTATTCGTCACCGATTTTACGCGTGGCCGGATAAACGCCAGCTTGCATGGAAATGCGGCAGCTGGCCTCGGCCCAGGTCTGTGGGTCGCGCTGCGGGTTGGACTGGCGCGCCAGCTTCGGCGCGCGCTGGCTCTGCAGCAGCGGCAGGTAGCCGGCGTCGTCCAGCTTGCGGGTGTTGAGCATGCCGCTGTCCCACAGCGAGTGCAGGTTGGTACCGCGGTTGCCGAACTGCAGCTGGAAATCGTTGCCGCCCTTGTCATGAGCGTAACCGGCATGCATCGGCTGGTGGATGTCGCCGACCAGGTGCACGACGAACTTCAGTGCCTGCAGGCGCTCGCCATCGGTCAGGCTGCGGTCGCCCAGGATGGCGCTCTGTGCTTTCAGGGCCTCGACGATGCAGTTGCCGTTCCTGCAGTGCTTCGGTGCTTCGTAATGGCAGTCGTCTTCGGCGATGTTGACGTAGTGCCAGCCGGCCGAACGACGGCCCAGGCCGGGGTCCTTGGCGCGCAGCTGGTCGGCCCACGGCGCGATGCTGGCCAGGGTGGCGTCCGCTTCGGTGGCCAGCAGGCGGTCCACTTCGGCGCGGGCGGCGGGGTTGAGGCGGGCGTCGGCGACTTCGGCAACCAGGCGGTGGCCTTGCGCGCCCCAGGCATGGGCGGGGGCGGAGACGGACAGCAGGGCCGGCGCCAGGGCGGCGGCGAGGAACAGGGAGTGCAGGGCTTTCATGCACATATTCTAGCGGGGTAGGTGGATTGAAGAGCGGCGCGTTGCTGTCTGCTGGGGACTGGCTGCAGGGGCAGGCGCTGCGGGACACGCTGCAAGTACGTCCCTGTAAGCTCGGCCGCGGCATTCATGCCGCGGACGGTCCCGCAGCGCCTGCCCCTGCAGCCCCATCCAACATGGCTGCGGAGGCGGATGCAAACGTCAAAGGCAACATCAAGAACAAATGCAGGATCAAAATCCGCCTTTTGCAATTGCAGGCAACCATTACGCCTCGGATGTACAGGCTCTGCTCCCCGCCTCGCCCCAGCTCCGGAACCGCTTCAGTCCCAGCAACAAAAAAAAGCCCCGGCAATCACCGGGGCAACATGCTGCGAGGGTTTTGCGTATAGCGGGGGAGCGGGGGGGCGAAGCCCCCCGCACTCAACACGCCGCTTTAGAACTTGAAGACGTACGAAGCGCCGTAGACCAGCGGATCGATGTTGACGGTGCCGATCTTCTCGCCGTTCAACTTCACCTTGCTGTCGATGTCGATCCAGCGCATGTCCACGCGCAGGGCGCCCTTCTCGCCGATCGCGAAGTCGATGCCCGCATGCGCGGCCAAGCCCCACGAATCCTGCAGCTTCAGCTTGCTGCCGGCCAATGCACCGGTGGTATCTTCGCTGAAGAAGGTGGTGTAGTTCACGCCCGCGCCAACGAACGGCGAGACCTTGCCCTTGCTGTTGAAGTGGTACTGCAGGGTCACCACCGGCGGCAGCTGCTTGGTGCTGCCGACGCGGCCCAGGCCGTTGATGTTGATGTCGTGCTTGAACGGCAGTGCGGCCAGCACTTCGATGCCCAGGTTGTCGGCGATGAAGTACTCGCCGGTGATGGTCGGCTTGACGTCGTTGTCGACGTCGACCTTCAGGGTGCCGCCGGCCAGCCAGCCGTTGTTCGACTTCGGCGCCACCTGGTGCACGCCGGCCGAAACGGTCCAGTCGCCCTTGGACTGGGCCATGGCCGGGGCGGCGGCGAGGGACAGGGCGGCGGCCAGGCTGGCCACGATCAGGGAGGAGGTCTTGCGCATGGGGGTGTTCTCGTTGCTGGGTGGATGGCGACAGTCTCGGCCTCACGCCGCGCTAACGCTTTGATCCGGATCAAATCCTGTCCGCCGACCTGCTGGCGGCCCGGCCTGGCCCACGGTGGCCAGCCACGGCCTGCTAGACTTGTGGGCCCTATCCATCCCGCCGCACCCGTCGCGGCTGCAGGAGCTTGAGAAATGGCAATCAAGGTTGGTATCAACGGTTTCGGTCGCATCGGGCGTAACGTCCTGCGCTCGGCGGTGCTGAACTTCGGCGACGACATCGAAATCGTGGCCATCAACGATCTGCTGGAGCCGGATTACCTGGCCTACATGCTCAAGTACGACTCCGTGCACGGCCGCTTCAAGGCCGATGTGGCGGTGCAGGGCAACGACCTGCTGGTCAACGGCAAGAAGATCCGCCTGACCCAGGAACGCGATCCGGCCAACCTGAAGTGGGACGAAGTCGGCGCCGACGTGGTGCTGGAAGCCACCGGCCTGTTCCTGACCAAGGAAACCGCGCAGAAGCACATCGATGCCGGCGCCAGGAAGGTCATCATGTCGGCCCCGTCGAAGGACGACACGCCGATGTTCGTGTTCGGCGTGAACGACAAGACCTATGCTGGCCAGGCAATCATCTCCAACGCGTCGTGCACCACCAACTGCCTGGCTCCGCTGGCCAAGGTCATCAATGACAAGTGGGGCATCAAGCGCGGCCTGATGACCACCGTGCATGCGGCCACCGCCACCCAGAAGACCGTCGATGGCCCGTCCAACAAGGACTGGCGCGGCGGCCGTGGCATCCTGGAAAACATCATTCCCTCGTCCACCGGTGCGGCCAAGGCCGTCGGCGTGGTCATCCCGGAACTGAACAAGAAGCTGACCGGCATGAGCTTCCGCGTCCCGACCTCGGACGTGTCGGTGGTCGACCTGACCGTCGAGCTGGAGAAGGAAGCCACCTACGCCGAGATCTGCGCTGAAGTGAAGGCACAGAGCGAAGGCGCGCTGAAGGGCATCCTCGGCTACACCGAAGACAAGGTCGTGGCCACCGATTTCCGCGGCGAGACCTGCACCTCGGTGTTCGACGCCGACGCCGGCATCGCCCTGGACGGCACCTTCGTCAAGCTGGTGACCTGGTACGACAACGAGTGGGGCTACTCCAACAAGTGCCTGGAAATGGCCAAGGTCATCGCCGCCAAGTAAGGCCGGTGTAGATCGCAGACGGACCCCGGCCTGGCCGGGGTTCGTCGTTTATGGGACCCACCCTGTCGTAGCATGGGGCGGTCGACCGCCGCCGCTGGGGCGCGGGATCGCATTGGAAGCACGCAATGGAAGCACTGATAGCCCTGGTCGTACTGGTTCTTCTGGCCATCCCGCTGTTGCTGGTGGTCGCGCTGGTGATGATTGCCGGCCTGCGCCGCCGCGTCGCTGCGCTGGAAAGCGCGATGGCCGCCGCGCCGGCCGCCGTCAGGCCGGCCGCCACCGCACCCGCGCCTGAACGGCCTGTGGCCGCACCTGCCGCCAGCGCCGATCCGCCGTTCCTGCGGCCGCCCGCCGCTGCTGCTGCTGCGCCTCAGCCCCCGCAGCCACCGGTGCGCGAAGCAACGGCCACCGAGGTGCCTGTCCCCCGTCCTGCTGCGCCACCGCCGGTGCCGCCGGTGCCGGTGCAGCCGCCGCTGCCTTCCGAACCGGCACTGCCCAATGTCATCGAGCGTGGCGTCGGTGCGGTCAAGCGCTGGTTCACCGAAGGCAACGTGCCGGTCAAGATCGGCATGCTGGTGCTGCTGGCCGGTGTCGCGGCACTGCTGAAGTACGTCAGCGACCAGGGCTGGCTGGTGTTGCCGATCGAACTGCGCCTGGCCGGCATCACCGTGGCTGCGCTGGGCCTGCTGGCGTTCGGCTGGCACCAGCGCGAGCGCCGGCGCCTGTTCGCGCTGGCGTTGCAGGGCGGTGCCATCGGCGTGCTGCTGCTGACCATCTTCGCGGCATTCAAGCGCTTCGACCTGATTCCCCCGGGCGTTGCCTTCGCCAGCTCCATTGCACTGGTGGCCGGGCTGTGTGTGCTGGCGGTGGTGCAGAACTCGCGCACGCTGGCCGTGCTGGGCATCCTGGCCGGCTTCATGGCACCGCTGTGGTTGTCCACCGGCAGCGGCAACCACGTGGGGCTGTTCAGCTATTACGCCGTGCTCAATGCGGGCATCTTCGCCATTGCCTGGTTCCGCCCATGGCGCGCGCTGAACCTGCTGGGCTTCGCCTTCACCTTCGGCATCGGCACCTTCTGGGGCGTGCTGCAGTACGCACCGGACAAGTTCAGCAGCACTGAGCCGTTCCTGGTGCTGTTCTTCGTGTTCTACCTGCTGATTCCGCTGCTGTACGCGCGCCGGCAGCCGGCCGGCCGGCGCGACCTGATCGATGGCAGCCTGGTGTTCGGCACGCCGCTGGTCGCCTTCTCGCTGCAGGCGGGCATGCTGCACGCGCAACCGATGACGCTGGCACTGTGCGCGCTGGGCCTGGCCGCGATCTACGCGGTACTGGCACGGGCGCTGATCGCACGCGCGTCGTACACCATGCTGGCGCAGTCGCATGCCGTGCTTGCGGTGGGCTTCGCCACGCTGGCGGTGCCGCTGGCGCTGTCGGCGCGCGCCACCGGTGCCGTGTTTGCACTGGAAGGTGCTGGCCTGGCGTGGTTGGGGCTGCGCCAGAAGCGGTGGCTGCCGCAGGTCTCCGGCGCGTTGCTGCAGATCGGCGCCGCATTCGCCTTCGTTGCCGGTGGCGACCACTGGCACGACGACCTGCGCTTCCTGATCAACCCGACCGCCGTTGGCGCGCTGTTGCTGGCCCTGGCCGGCTTCGCGTCGGCGTGGAGCTACCAGCGCAGGCCGCGTCATGAGGTCGCACTGGTGTATTACCTGTGGGGCCTGCTGTGGTGGCTGGGCGGCCTGGTCCATGAGATCACCCGCTTCTTCCCTTACCGCACCGAAGTGGACGCGTTGCTGGTGCTGGCCGCGGTCACTGCCTGGCTGGCGGCCGAAGCGCAGCGTCGGCAGCCAGCGCGTGCGCTGGGCGTGACCGCGCTGGCCATGCTCGCGCTGGGCTTCCCGCTGGCCCTGATGCAGAGCGATGCACACCACCAGCCGTTCGCCGGCCACGGCGCGCTGGCCTGGACGGTGTTCGCGGTACTGGGCGTGCGTACCCTGCTGTGCCTGCGCCAAGGCGGCGATACCGTGGCCCGCATCGCGCAGTTCCTGTGGTGGCTGCTGTGGCCGTCGCTGCTTTCGTTGCTGGCCTTGTGGGGTAGTGGCGAGGCCGGCCTGGCGCAGGGTTGGACGACCCTGCTGGTGACCTTGCCGTGGCTGCTGATGGCGGCGCTGTCGCTGTGGCGCTGGAACGCATTGCGCTGGCCGCTGGGCGCGGCCTTCGACAGCGCGCGCGTCCCGCTGCAGTGCGTGCTGTTCGGCCTGCTGGCGATCGGTTGGCTGCTGGGCCAGCTGCTGCCGGGCGACGCCGCACCGCTGCTGTGGCTGCCGGTGCTGAATCCGGCCGAGATCGGCCAGTGGCTGAGCCTGCTGCTGCTGGCGCGCTGGCTGTACGGCAGTGAGGCACCGCAGGCATTGCTGAACATCCGCATGCCGCTGCTGGCACTGGCGGCCTTCCTCGCGTTGACCAGCCTGGTGCTGCATGGCGTACACCAATGGGGTGGACTGGCGTGGAATGCCTCGATGATGCGCTTCAGCCTGGCGCAGACCAGCCTGACCGTGTTGTGGAGCGTGCTGGGTGTGATTGCCTGGGTGTGGGGGTCGCGTCGCAGCCAGCGTGTGTTGTGGATGGTCGGTGCCGTGCTGATGGGCGTGGTGCTGGCCAAGCTGGTTATTGTCGATCGCCAGCACCTGGGCAACCTGCTGGGCATCGCATCGTTCATCGCCTACGGCCTGCTGTGCACGGTCGTGGGTTATCTGGCACCGGCACCGCCAAGCGCGGCGCCGACCGTGGAGGAATCGCAATGAGGAAGTGGAGCAGGGCGCTGCTGCCGGCGATGTTCGGCATGCTGGCCGCCGTCGTGGTACAGGCGGCTGATTACCGCACGCAGTATGCCGAGCAATGGCCGCTCACATTGTCCAGTGCGCAGTCCGGTGCCTACCGTATCGTGCTGGAGCCGGCGATCTACCGCCGTGCCGTGACCGCCGATCTCAGCGATCTGCAGGTGTTCAACGCGGCCAGCCAGTTGTTGCCGTCGGCACTGCTGGCGCCGGACCAGCCGCTGGCGCAGTCGCCGGTGCAGCGTGAACTGCCGTGGTTCGTGCTGCCGCCGCTGGCCGATGCACAGCGCAACGACCTGCAGCTGCTGACCGAGCGTGATACCGATGGGCGCGTGCGCCGGGTCGAAGCGCGGGTGGGTGGCGGGGCAGGGTCGAGCGGGCAGGGCGGCTGGCTGATCGACGCCAGCATGCTCGATCAGCAACCGCTGGCGGCACTGGTGCTGGACTGGAACGACAGCGGCCAGCCGCTGCAGGTGCAGGTGCAGCTGGATGCCAGTGACGACCTGCAGCACTGGCGATCGATTGGCCGCGACGTGCCGCTGGTGGATCTGCAGCGCGCCGGCAAGCGCCTGCTGCAGCGCCGCCTGCAGGTGGACGGCGCTGCACGCTACCTGCGCATCCTGGCGCAGGGCGACTCGCGCCTGCCGACCCTGCGCGGCGTACTGGCGGAACTGCCGCCAGCACCGGCCACGCTGCCCTGGGAATGGCTGTCGCTGGAGCCGACGTCGTCGGGCAAGGGCGAGTACACCTTCGAGATGGATGGCCGGTTCCCGGTGGCACGTGCCGATGTCGCCAGCACCGATAACAGCCTGGTGCAATGGACGCTGTTCAGCCGCGATGACGAGAGTGCGGAATGGCAACGTCGCAGCGCGCCGTGGATCGCCTACCAGGTGCAGCAGGGCACGCAGGGCCAGCGCCAGCAGTCGGCGGCACAGCCGCTGGGCGGGGTGCACCGCGACCGCTACTGGAAACTGGTGGCGAATCCGGCGGAAACCGCCACCGCGCCGACGCTGCGCCTGGGTTACCAGCCGGAAGTGCTGGTGTTCCTGAGCCAGGGCGCGGCGCCCTACGCACTGGCGGTGGGCAGCGCGACCGCGCGCCGCACGGACGCGCCGATCGGGGTGCTGATCGAGGAACTTCGGCAGCGCAACGATCCTTCGTGGCAGCCAACACTGGCGCGCCTGGAAGGCAGCCCGGAGCTGCTGGCCGGCGATGCGGCGCTGAAGCCGCAGCGCGATTGGAAATCGTGGTTGCTGTGGGCGTTGCTGGGCCTGGGCGTACTGGTGGTGGGTGGCCTGGCGCTCAGCCTGCTTCGGCAGAAGCCTGCACCTTCGGAATAGGTTCCAGCGAACGGCGCAGCCCCTCGTGGGTGGGCGGTTGGTCGCGTAGAGCAGAAGCCGCGCTTGGCCGGCCGGGTGGGCTGGGCAGGGGCGCCGCAAGTACGTCCCTGTAGGCTTAGCCGCGCCATCCATGGCGCGGATACCCCTGCCCAGCCCACCCGCCCGGCCTCTGACAGTTTCCGGTTGCGTCCACCCACGTAGAAGAAGAGAAGAGCAAAAGCGGGTCGCGCGCTGCGCGCACTCGCTGCGGGGTCAGATCCGTTTTCCGCAGGAAAACGGATCTGACCCTGTTCTTTCTCCACCCGACACCAGAAAGCGCTCTTGCTCCTGCCTTTGCCATCCGCCCCGCCTCATGAACCTGTCGAGGCCGGGGTGGTGTGGGGTGGCAGGGGTGTCAGCCGCATGGATGCGGCTGCCAAGCCTCCAGGGACGGATTCACGGCGTCCCCTGCCAGCCCACACCACCCCGGCCCACTCACAGCACCACGAAGCGCCAGCGCTTTGGCCGTTGCCGTTGCTGTTGCATTTGCCCTGCGCCTCTGCCTGCCGCAGGCATCGGCCCTCCCGCCAGCCGCACCCGATACAATGGCCGTCTGCCGCAGACCGGCATCCCGTCCCCGAGCCAAAGAGTTGCCCATGTCCATTGTCCGCATGACCGACCTCGACCTCTCCGGCAAGCGCGTGCTGATCCGCCAGGATCTGAACGTGCCGATCGAGAATGGCCGCATCACCTCCGAACAGCGCATCACCGCTTCGTTGCCGACGCTCAAGCGCGCGCTGGAGCAGGGCGCGGCGGTGATGGTCACCTCGCACCTGGGGCGCCCGAAGGAAGGCGTGTGGAGCGAGGCCGATTCGCTGGCACCGGTCGCCCAGCGCCTGTCCGAACTGCTGGGCCGCGACGTTCCGCTGGTGCGCGACTGGGTCGACGGCGTCGACGTGCAGCCGGGCCAGCTGGTGCTGCTGGAAAACTGCCGCATGAACGTCGGCGAGGGCAAGGACGACGAGGCCCTGTCGAAGAAGTACGCCGCCCTGTGCGACGTGTTCGTGATGGATGCCTTCGGTACCGCGCACCGTGCGCAGGCCTCCACCCATGGTGTCATCCGCTTCGCACCGGTCGCGGCCGGTGGCCCGCTGCTGATGGCCGAGCTGGACGCGCTGGCGCAGGCGCTGGATGCACCGGCCAAGCCGCTGCTGGCCATCGTCGCCGGCAGCAAGGTCAGCACCAAGCTGGAGTTGCTGGCCAATCTGGTTGGCAAGGTCGACCAGCTGATCGTCGGTGGCGGCATCGCCAACACCTTCATCGCCGCAGCTGGCTACAACGTCGGCAAGTCCCTGTACGAGCCGGACCTGCTGGATACCGCGAAGAAGATCGTGGCCGATGCCAAGGCACGCGGCGCCGACATTCCGCTGCCGGTTGACGTGGTCACCGCCAAGCAGTTCCTGCCCGACGCTGCCGCGGAAGTGAAGGCGGTCGATGCCGTTGCCGAAGACGACCTGATCTTGGACATCGGCCCGCAGACCGCCGCGCAGTACGCGCAGCTGATCGAGAAGGCCGGCACCGTGGTCTGGAACGGCCCGGTCGGCGTGTTCGAGTTCGAGTCCTTCAGCAAGGGTACCGAAGCGCTGGCCCGCGCGATCGCCAGCTCGAAGGCGTTCTCCATCGCCGGCGGTGGCGACACCCTGGCCGCAGTCGACAAGTTCGATATCGCCGGCGACGTCAGCTACATCTCCACTGGTGGTGGTGCGTTCCTGGAATTCCTGGAAGGCAAGACCCTGCCGGCTGTCGCCGCACTCGACGCGCGCGGCGCATGAGCGCCGAGCGCGGCAAGGATGTGCTGTTCTTCGATCTTGACGGCACGCTGATCGATTCGCAGGTGGGCATCACCGCCTGCATCGCCTATGCGCTGCAGAAGATGGACCATCCGGTGCCGCCGCAGGAAACCCTGCTGGGCTGGATCGGTCCTTCGCTGCGCACCACCTTCGCGCCGTTGTTCGTCGAACCGGCGCGGGTGGAACAGGCCGTGGGCTACTACCGGGAGCGCTTCGACGTCGAAGGCTGGCGCGAGCACACGGTGTACCCGCAGGTGGAAGGCACGCTGCGCACGCTGCATGGCCGTGGACACCGGCTGGCGGTGGTCACCGCCAAGAACGAGCCGCACGCGCGCCGCATCCTCGCCCACCTGCCGTTCGGTGGGCTGTTCGAGGAGATCGTCGGTTCAACCCTGGATGGCTCGCGCAGCCACAAGCCGGAACTGGTCGGCGAGGCACTGCGCCGGCTGCAGGTGCAGCCTGCACAGTGCTGGATGATCGGCGACCGGCGCATGGACATCGAAGGCGCGCGCCACCACGGCCTGCGTAGTGTCGGCGTGCTGTGGGGCTTTGGCGGAGAGGCGGAATTGACCGAAGCCGGTGCCAGCCAGCTGGCACGTGAGCCGGCGCAGCTGGAAGCGCTGCTGGCGTAGCTTCCTGTGGAGCCGAGCCCATGCTCGGCTCCACAGAACCGCCCCCCTGCGCCAGCGTATGTCCGGATGATGTCCGTTCCATGACCCGCGAAGTCAGGCGGCACAAGGCTGTAACCGTATACATGCGGCGTGAAGGATGTGCTAATTTCCGTTCTTTATCGGGAGAGGCCCATCCACCATGTTCGAGCGTCAGCGTCGCACCAAGATCCTTGCCACCCTCGGTCCGGCCACTGACCCGCCGGGCGTGCTGGAGGATCTGTTCCGCGCCGGCGTCAACGTGGTGCGCCTGAACTTCAGCCATGGCGATCCGTCCGGCCAGGCCAAGCGTGCCGCCGAAGTGCGTGCCGCTGCGGCCCGCGTGGGTGTGGAAGTGGGCATCCTGGCCGACCTGCCGGGCCCGAAGATCCGCATCGAGCGCTTCGCCGAAGGCAAGGTGCAGCTGAAGGCGGGCGACCGCTTCGACCTGATCGCCAGCGAGAACGCCGGCCCGGGCACTGCCAGCGAGGTGGGCGTGAGCTACCTCGGCCTGCCGCAGGACGTCGGCCCGGGTGATGTGCTGCTGCTCGACGACGGCCTGATGCAGTTGCAGGTGGTGGAAGTACAGGGCGACCGTATCGTCAACACCGTGCTCAACGATGGTGTGTTGTCCGACCGCAAGGGCCTGAACAAGCAGGGCGGCGGCCTCTCGCTGGGTGCGCTGACCGAGCGCGACAAGGAGCTGATCGGCATCGTTGCCAAGATTGGCGTGGACTTCATCGCCGTGTCGTTCTGCCGCAATGCGCAGGACATGAACGATGCGCGCGACATCGCCCGTTCGCACGGCTGTGATGCCGCGCTGGTGTCGAAGATCGAGCGCACCGAGGCAATCGAGAACCTGGAAGAAATCGTCGAGGCCAGTGACGTGGTGATGGTCGCCCGTGGCGACCTGGGCGTGGAAATCGGCGATGCCGAGCTGCCGGGCCTGCAGAAGAAGATCATCAAGGCCTCGCTGGCGCAGAACAAGGTGGTGATCACCGCCACGCAGATGCTGCAGTCGATGGTGGAAAGCCCGATCCCGACCCGCGCCGAAGTACTGGACGTGGCCAACTCGGTCATCGACGGCACCGACGCAGTGATGCTGTCGGCGGAAACTGCCGCTGGCGCCTACCCGGTCAAGGCCGTGGAGGCGATGGCACGCATCTGCCTGGGTGCCGAGCGCCAGTTCCAGACCGAGACCGACTTCAACGCGTCGCCGCGCAACCTGGAACGTGCCGACCAGGCGATTGCCATGGCCACCATGTTCCTGTCGCAGCATGTGGGCGTGCGCGCGATCGTGGCGATGACCGAATCCGGTGGCACCGCACGTTACCTGTCGCGTTTCCGGGCCAAGGCGCCGGTGTTCGCGGTGACCCGCCATGACGGTGCGCGCCGGCAGATGGCGCTGATGCGCGATGTGTTCCCGATCAACTTCGACAGCCGCGGCCTGACCCCGCGTGAAGCCGCGCGCGGCAGCATCCGCCTGCTGGTGGAATCGGAACTGCTGCAGGCTGGTGATCGCGTCGTGTTCACCAGTGGCGAGCACATGGAAACCCACGGTGCCACCAATACCCTGCGCCTGCTGGAAGTGGGTGAGGACGGCCGCGCCATCGGCCTGGGCGACCTGTAAGCGCTGGCCACATCGGGTCGGAGCCGCTGCGCGGATCCGACCCGGGGTCAGATCCGCGCAGCGGCTCTGACCCCAACCCAGCAGGACATCCGTTGTCCTGTGCGGACATTGGAATCGTTTCCATCCTGACCTCGACACCGAGGCAACGGGCCGCGGGGCTATACTTGTGTTTTTCCCGCACCCGCCACAGGAAATACATGAGCATCGAACAGCTGGCTGAAACCGCCCAGGCCATGGTCGCCCCGGGCAAGGGCATCATCGCGATCGACGAATCCACCGCTACCATCGCCAAGCGTTTCGCCGGCGTCGGTATCGAGAACACCGAGGAGAACCGTCGCGCCTACCGCGAGCTGCTGCTGACCACGCCGAAGCTCAACGAGCACATTTCCGGCGCCATCCTGTTTGACGAAACCATCCGCCAGTCGACCAAGGACGGCGTGCCGTTCGCCAAGTACATGGCCGACCACGGCATGATTCCGGGCATCAAGGTGGATAAGGGTGCGCACCCGCTGGCCGGCTGCCCGGGCGAGCTGGTGACCGAAGGCCTCGATGGCCTGCGTGAGCGCCTGCAGGAGTACTACAAGCTGGGCGCGCGCTTCGCCAAGTGGCGTGCAGTCATCAACATCGGCGAGAGCATCCCGTCGGGTACCTGCATCGAATCCAACGCCCATGCGCTGGCCCGCTATGCAGCGCTGTGCCAGGAATGCGGCCTGGTGCCGATGGTCGAGCCGGAAGTGATCATGGACGGCGATCATGACATCGAGACCTGCTACGAAGTCACCGAAGCCACCCTGCGTTCGCTGTTCGACGCCCTGTACCAGCAGAACGTGCTGCTGGAAGGCACCATCCTGAAGGCGTCGATGGTCATCTCCGGCAAGGGCTGCGATGAGCAGGCCGACGTCGAGGAAGTGGCCGAGTCGACGGTGATGTGCCTGAAGAGCACCGTGCCGGCGATCCTGCCGGGCGTCGTGTTCCTGTCCGGTGGCCAGAGCGACGAGCAGTCCACCGAGCACCTGAACGCGATGAACCAGCTGGGCAACCTGCCGTGGCCGCTGAGCTTCTCCTACGGCCGCGCCATGCAGCAGGCCGCGTTGAAGCTGTGGGCCAAGGACATGAAGGGCAACTACGCTGCTGCCCAGAAGACCGTGTACGAGCGCGCCAGGGACAACGGCCTGGCGGCGCTGGGCAAGTGGAACGGTTGATCCGTCCCATCGCTGGATGAACAAGGCAGCGCCGGCATCACGCCGGCGTTTGCTTTTGCGGGTATCTTTTCCGCCCCCATGCGCCTGGCCGGTGCGTGGGAACCACATGGAAGGCCAAGGAGAAACAACATGCGTTTGGCAGCAATCACACTGGCCGTCGCCACGGTCCTGGTCGCCGGCGGTTGCAACCGTCTCGGTGGCGGTGGTGACGCAGGCAAGGCCGCGTCGCTCGATTTCGACAAGCCGGTTTCCGGCGAGATCACCTCGCGCAGCGGCATCAACTACAACGACGGCAGCCACCACCAGCTCTACCAGATCAAGCTGGAAGACAAGCAACTGGTCGGTCTGAAGCTGACCGGTTCGCTGAGCGGCTCGATTGCCGTGTTCAACAACGGCAGCCTGGTGGCCAGCAGCAACACCGGCTACGAGCGCGAAGGCGACGTCTCGCTGGCCTTCCGTGCCAACGGTGGCGGCATCTACCAGGTGGCGGTCAACGCCAACGGCTCGACCGACTATGGTCCGTACCGCCTGCGTGCCGAGAAGCTGGTGCCGTACGACGGCAAGCCGCTGGCGGGCAGCGGCGAGATCGTCGACATGCTGGCCGGTGGTTCCCAGGATTACACCCTGCAGGTGGACAAGGCCGGCCTGTACGAGATCCGCCTGGTGTCGGATGTCTTCGATCCAGTGCTGAAGCTGTCGGGCCAGGGCGTGGATGCCGAGAATGACGACGGCGGTGACAGCACCAACTCGCGCCTGACCCTGTCGCTGAAGCCGGGCAAGTACACCCTGACCGCGCGTGGCCTGGGCGACGGCGTCAGCGGCATGTTCACCCTGTCGGCCACCCGCATCGAGCTGCCCGGCAATCTGGTCGAGCGCGATGGCACGGCACTGCCGAAGTCGGGGAGCGTGTACACGATGCTCGACAACGATGGCCGCCGCCGCTTCCTGCTGTCCCTGGACCGCCCGGCCGATGTGCGCCTGGATGCGATCTCCAGCCAGGTCGATACCCTGCTGCGCGTGGTTGGCGGCGATGTCGAGCTGACCGACGACGACGGCGGCAACGGTACCAATTCACGCCTGGAAGAGACCCTGCCGGCCGGTCACTACACCGTCGATGTGTCCAGCCTGAACAATGGCGCAGGCATGGTGGAAGTGCGCGTGCAGGTGGATGGCGCGAGCGCCGACGGGGCCGCAGCCTCGGCGGCACGTGCCGCGGCAGACGCAGCCGCCGTGGCCGATGATGCCGCCGCGGTGGAAGCCTCCAGTCGCTGAGTGTGATCCACGCCGTGCGTGGAAGAGCACTACGCTGCAACGGAAAAGGCCGGGCAATGCCCGGCCTTTTCTTTTACCTGAAGCACCACGGTTCAGTGCGCGGCGGCAAAGCCCGCATCCCCCAGCGGCGGCAGCAGCGACCCGCGCGGTTCGCTGTCCGCGCTTTGCCCGGCGGCGCTCAACGCCTGCTGGTAGGCCTTGGCCGTCGCGGTATTGAACGCCACCAGCACGATGCGCATCGGTTGCGCATGGCTGCGCTGCCAGGCCAGTGTTTCGGTGACAGCGATCTGCGCGGCCTGGTACAACGGATAGCCATACACGCCGCAGCTGATCGCCGGGAAGGCGATGGACTGCACGCCCAGTGATTCGGCCAGCTGCAGTGACTTCCAGTAGCAGTTGGCCAGCAACGCCGGTTCATCGCGCTGGCCGTCGTGCCAGACCGGGCCTACCGTGTGCAGTACATGGCGCGCCGGCAACGCATGGGCACCGGTGGCGCGCACTTCACCCGTCGGGCAACGCACGCCCGGGCGCAGCTCCGGCAACCGCTCGCACTCTGCCCGCAAGGCGGGGCCGGCCGCACGATGGATCGCGCCGTCGACACCGCCGCCACCGAGCAGCGTTTCATTGGCCGCGTTGACGATCGCATCCACCGCCAGGGTCGTGATGTCGCCCTGCCAAACCTCGATCTTCATGCGTCCGTCTCCTGCCTGTGAGGTGATCCGCGCAGCATCTGCGCCGGCTGTTCCCACGGTAGGGGACAGGGCATCGATGCTGCGTCATGACCGTCTCACGCGCTGCGATCCAACGGCCTTCGCGCACGATGGCGGGCGACGCCTTCACGCAGGCTGAAGCAGGGCGCACGCCGGGCACGGCCCGGCGCTACCTGCAGTCGGACGTCGGTAGCGCCGGGCCATGCCCGGCGGATCGCATCACGGCAGGCCGGCCAGCCAGTCGTCGTCGGATCCTTCGTTCACATCGGCGAACAGCGGCGTGGAGAAGTAACGTTCACCGGTGTCCGGCAGCATCGCAAGGATCACCGAGCCCGGTTCAGCGCGGGCAGCGATGTCCAGCGCGCTGGCCACGGTGGCGCCGGCGGAGATGCCGACGAAGATGCCTTCCTCGGCGGCCAGGCGACGCGCGGTGGTGATCGCACGATCGTCTTCGACCGAGACCAGTTCATCCACCACGTCGCGGTTGAGCACGTCCGGCACGAAGTCCGGGGTCCAGCCCTGGATCTTGTGCGGCTTCCAGTCATCCCCCTTGAGCAGGGCGGCGCCGGCCGGTTCGGTGGCGATGATGCGGGCCTGCGGGCGTGCCACCTTCAGCACTTCGCCTACGCCAGTGAGCGTGCCGCCGGTGCCCCAGCCGCTGACGAAGTAGTCCAGCCGCTTGCCGGCGAAGTCGCGCAGGATCTCGGCAGCGGTGGTGTTGCGGTGATACGCCGGGTTGGCCGGGTTGGCGAACTGGCTGGCCAGGAACCAGCCGTGCTGCTCGGCCAGCTCAGCCGCCCTGCGCACCATGCCGCTGCCGCGCTCGGCGGCCGGGGTCAGGATCACCTTGGCGCCGTAGGCACGCATCAGCTTGCGGCGCTCGACCGAGAAGGTTTCGACCATGGTGGCCACGAACTTGTAGCCGCGCGCGGCGGCGACCATCGCCAGTGCCACGCCGGTGTTGCCCGAGGTGGCCTCCACGATCGTGTCGCCCGGCTTGAGCAGGCCGCGTGCTTCGGCATCGAGAATGATCGCCAGCGCCAGGCGGTCCTTCACCGAGCCGCCCGGGTTGAACGACTCGACCTTGGCGTAGACGCTGACCTGTGGCGGCGCCAGGCGCTGCAGCCTGACGATGGGGGTGTTGCCGACGGTATCGAGGATGGAGTCGTACAGGGCCATGGGAGCGCTCCGGAAACGGGGCCGCGACGGGTCACGGCGGGCGAAGGGGGGAGGGCTGGCCGTTCAGGCCAGCGGCTGCCGGCTGACCGTAGCGCCGGCATATGACGCCCGGAAATGACCAGATACCTTTCTTAAACAACCTTTGGTTATAAGCTGGTGACGGCAATTGACCCTAGAGTGGACTTCCGCCCCATGCCGCCTGCCTGCCCATGACGCTGACCCAGCTGCGCTACCTGGTAGCCATCGCCGACGCCGAGCTGAACATCACGCTGGCCGCCTCGCGCGTGCACGCCACCCAGCCCGGCCTGTCCAAGCAGCTCAAGCAGCTGGAGGACGAGCTCGGCTTCCTGCTGTTCGTGCGCAAGGGGCGCAGCCTGGAGTCGGTTACCCCGGCCGGAACCGAAGTCATCGCGCGTGCCCGCGCAGTGCTGGCCGAAGCCAACAACATCCGTACGTATGCGGCAAACCAGCGGCGCGAAAGCCAGGGCCAGCTGATCCTGACCACCACGCACACCCAGGCGCGCTTCGTGTTGCCGCCGGCGGTGGCGGCGATCAAGCAGGCCTATCCGCAGGTCAGCGTGCACCTGCAGCAGGCCGGTGAAACCGACGCGCTGGACCGCTTGAACCAGGGTGACGCCGATATCGCCATCATCAGCACCGCAGGCGGTGAGCCAACCGACGGCATCGCAGTGCCGCTGTTCCGCTGGCGGCGCCTGGTGGTGGTACCCAAGGGCCACCCGTTGGACCGCGCCGGCCGTGCACCGGACCTGGCCGCGCTGGCCCGCCAGCCGTTGATCAGCTACGAATCCTCGACCCGACCGAACTCTTCCCTGCAACGCGCCTTCGCCGCCAATGGGCTGGTGCCCGACCTGGCGCTGACCGCGCTCGATGCCGACCTGATCAAGACCTACGTGCGCACGGGCCTGGGCGTAGGCCTGCTGGCCGAGATGGCGGTCAGTTCCAATGACGAAGACCTGAGGTCGTGGCCGGCGCCGGATCCGATCAGCGAGTGCATCGCCTGGGCGGTGTTGCCGCGCGACCGCGTGCTGCGTGATTACGCGCTGGAGCTCGTGCACGTGCTGGCCCCACAGATTGATCCGCGCGACCTGCGGCGGGTGCTGGATGGCAACCAGGCCGCAGCGTGGCCGGTGCCACCGACCTGGGAGTCTCTGACCCAGACCATCACGGTGTGAGGTGGGTCGAGCAGGGCGTGCAGCCCTGCACCTGCCGAATCAAAGGCAAACGCCGAAGCAACAGCAACTGCTGGCTTCCGTGGGGCGGCGGGGCGGTGTGGGCAGGCAGGACACGCCGTAAACCTATCCCTGGGGGCTCGATGGCGCCATCCATGGCGCCAACGGTCCTGCCTGCCCACACCGCCCCGCCTCTGACAGATTCCGATGGCTGTTGGTAGGTGTCGACCTTGGTCGACACGGTAGATCCACGCCATGCGTAGATGAAATCTGTCAGATATCGAAATGCATCTGGGGTCAGATCCGTTTTTCCTGCGGAAAACGGATCTGACCCCAAGAGCCGTTCCAACAGACCGCAGAAAACTGTCGAAGGCGGGGTGGGTCCGGTTGCGGGGGCGTGAGCGCCATGGATGGCGCGACCGAGGCTACATGGACGTATTTACGGCGTCCCCCGCAGCCGGACCCACCCCGCCTACCCACAGGAAACCGCTTTTGCTTTTGCTGTTGCTTCGGCTCTTGCCGTGGCCTCTGCAGGTGCAGGGCTGCAAGCCCTGCCGATAAACCCCCTCCTGCGACGGTTCGTCGCACGGGCAACCCTGGACCCGCCTCTACACTAGCGGGGTGACCCGCCTGTCCCGCCCGCAGCGCCTCCTGCTGCAGCTCGCCGTCCTGGCGACGCTGCTGATGGTGCTTGCGCCACTGGTCAGCCGCGCGCTGCAGGCGCCGCCGATGGACCACGCGGCGATGGCAGGCATGGACCACGCGCACATGCACCACGACGCTGCCGCAGTGGGTCAGAGCCCTCTGCACGGGCAACGGAGTCCGACCCCACCGGCCGATCCCCACGCCATGCATGGCGAAGCCTGCGAATACTGCGTGCTGGCCATGCGCCTGCTGCCGTGGCTGGCTGTACTGGTGGTGCTGTTGCCACTGCTGTGGCGGCCGCGGCTGGTATTCCCGTGGTCGCAGCAGGTACTGCCGGCACTGCGCTGGCCGGCACACGCCGCGCGTGGGCCACCGCGCGCCTCCATCGTCCGCTGATTTTCCTGTCGAATCTGCCGCACGACGCCTGACCGGGCGCCGTGCGCGCGTGCGTACCTTGGAGCTGTTCCGATGAAAATGACTTCCCGCCCCGCCGGCGCCTGCGTGCGCCTGCCGGTTGCCCTTGGCCTGGCCGCAGCTGCAACGCTGGCCCATGCCGCGCCCGCCGAAGAGGCGCGCACTCTCGATACGCTGGTGGTCACCGCCGCCGCGCCTTCGTCGCCACTGCACTGGGTGACCGATCCACGCCTGCCGCGGCAGCCGGTCCCTGCCAGTGACGGCGCCGATTACCTGAAGACCGTTCCTGGCTTCTCCGCCATCCGCAACGGCGGCACCAACGGTGACCCGGTGCTGCGCGGCATGTTGGGTTCGCGCCTGAACATCCTCAGCAATGACGGCAACCTGATCGGTGCCTGCCCCTCGCGCATGGACAACCCGCTGTCCTACATCGCACCGGAGAGCTTCGACCGCCTGACCATCATCAAGGGCCCGCAGAGCGTGCGCTGGGGGGCAGGTGCCTCGGCCGGCACCGTGCGCTTCGAACGCGATACACCGCGCTTCGAGGAACCGGGCCTGCGTGCCGATGCCAGTACGCTGGTCGGTTCGCGCAACCGCAACGACCAGGTGCTGGACCTGACCCTGGGCAACCCGACCGGCTATGTGCGCGCCAGCGGCAACCGTTCCGAAGCCGATGACTACAAGGACGGCAACGGCGATGTGGTGCCATCGAAGTGGCGCAAGTGGAACGGTGACGTGGCGATCGGCTGGACGCCGGATGCCGACACGCTGCTGGAAATTTCTGCCGGTGCCGGCGATGCGATCGCACGCTACGCGGGGCGCGGCATGGACGGTGCCGCGTTCGAACGCACCAGCTACGCCGCGCGCTTCGAGAAGCGCAATCTGCCGGGTGCGTGGGACACAGTGCAGGCCAACGTGTACTACAACGAGGCCGACCACGTGATGGACAACTACACGCTGCGAACGCCGAATCCGCACAGCATGATGCCGATGCCGATGGCATCGAACGTGGACCGACGCACCCAGGGCGGCCGGGTCAGTTCCGAGTGGCGCTGGCAGGACGTGCAACTGGTGGCGGGTGTGGATGGCGAGGACAGCCGCCATCGTGGGCGAATGGGCATGGGCCGGGGCACCTATAGCCAGGCGGCGTGGCAGACCGATGCCAGCTTCCGCCGCTATGGCGTTTTCACCGAGTTGACCCTCGGGGCCGGCACCGATCAGCGCTGGATCAGCGGCCTGCGCATCGATCGTGCCAGCGTGCGTGATGAGCGGCAGTCGATCCGTGGAATGATGGGCAGCCGGCCCAACCCAACGGCCGAGCAAAAGCGCAAGGCGTGGCTCGGCAGTGGCTTCCTGCGCTACGAGCAGGACCTGGCCGACGGCCTGACCTGGTACGCCGGCCTCGGCCACAGTGAACGCATGCCCGACTACTGGGAGCTGTTCTCGCCCGACCACGGACCGGCCGGTGCAGTGAACGCGTTTGCCGGCATCCAGCCCGAGCGCACCACGCAGCTCGACGTGGGCCTGCAGTACAAGGGACCGCGCGTGCAGGCCTGGGTCTCGGCCTATGCCGGGCAGATCCAGGACTACATCCTGTTCACCTACCACGGCAGCGGCATGATGGGCATGAGCCAGGCCAGCAACGTCGAGGCGCGCATTGCCGGTGCCGAGGCCGGGTTGGAAGTGAGCCTGACCGAGCAGTGGAAGCTGGGCGGCACGCTGGCCTATGCCTGGGGAGAGAACCGCGACCAGCAGCGTCCGCTGCCGCAGATGCCGCCGTTGGAAGCACGCCTGAGCGCGAACTGGGAGGGCCAGCGCTGGAGTGCCGGCGCATTGCTGCGCGCGGTGACCCATCAGCATCGTGTCGCAGATGGACAGGGCAACGTGGTCGCGCAGGACCTCGGGCCGAGCGCCGGGTTTGCCACCTTCGCGCTCAATGCCGCGTACCGTTTCAGTTCGCAGCTGCAGCTCAGCGCCGGCGTCGACAACCTGTTCGACCGCGCCTACAGCGAGCACCTGAACCTGGCCGGCAGCGCCGACTTCGGCTTCCCGGCCGACCCGGTGCGGATCAACGAGCCGGGGCGTAGCGTGTGGATGAAGTTGAACTACCGGTATTGATCCGCCGGGCATAAAAAAACGGGGCCGGATCCCCGCCAGGATCCGTCCCCGCCCGACGCCCTCGGTCGGGCAGGTTCGACTCTACGATGACGGCCGCGGTGGTGCACCACTGGATACACCCCGACACACGCCGACACTGCCCATGGCAGCCTTGCACGGAACGGGTTCAAGGCGCTATCGCAGCCTAGGTTCCACGCCGGTAAACGCTTGGCACATACCGCTTTTATGGGCACTTGCCTACACTCGGCGGCCGTGGATCAATCAGGACCGTTCATGTTGGCTCGTATCGCTTCGACCCTGGCCCTTGGCCTCAGCCTGGCCGTGCTGGCCGGGTGCGCAGGCAAACAGGAGGCCGCCGCACGTCGGCAGGGCGAAGCGGTGCCGGTCACCGCGCAGGTCGTGCAGCCCACGCAGTGGAACGACACCCTGCAGGCACTGGGCACGGCCAAGGCGCGCGAGTCGATCAGCGTCACTGCCAAAGTCAGCGAGATCGTCGAGAAAGTGCACTTCGAGAGTGGCCAGCACATTGCCGCCGGTGCGCCGATCGTGACGCTGCGCGGGCAGGCCCAGGAAGCCGCACTGGTGCAGGCGCAGGCCACCTTCCATGAAGCTGATCAGCTGTACAAGCGCCAGCGCGAACTGGCCGCCCAGCGGCTGGTGTCCAGCGCCACGCTGGATACGCAGAAGTCGATCCGCGACGCCGCCGAGGCGCGCGTGATGCAGATGCAGGCAGACATTGGCGACCGCCGCGTGCGTGCGCCCTTTGCCGGTGTGCTTGGCATCCGCCAGGTCAGTCCGGGATCGCTGCTGACCCCGACCACGGTCATCGCCACGCTCGACGACATCGAGCACATGCATGTCGATTTCCAGGTGCCGGAAGTGGAGCTGGCTGCGCTGGGCGTTGGTGACAAGGTCAGTGCCACCAGCGTGGCCTGGCCGGGTCGCACCTTCGAGGGCGTGGTCAGCACCATCGATGCGCGCATCGATCCGGCCACCCGTGCGGTGACCGTGCGCGCCGATTTCGCCAATGGCGACCACGCATTGCGCCCGGGCATGCTGCTGGACGTGCGCCTGTTCCGCCCCGAGCGCCCGGCGCTGGTGGTCCCGGAAATCGCCGTGGTACAGGTCGGCCGCGATACCTTCGTGTACCGCATCAAGGCCGACGACAGCGTCGAGCGGGTGGACGTGGTCACCGGCGCGCGCCGTGCCGGCGTGGTCGAGATCCGGCAGGGCCTGGAAGCAGGCCAGCGCATCGTGGTCGATGGCACCGGCAAGCTGCGCCCGGGCCTGAAGGTCGCTGCGAAGGACGCCGCACCGGCCTCTGGCGCCAAACCGGCTGACGCGCCGGCGCCGGTCGCGACCGAGGGCCGCGGCGGATGAAGCTGTCCGACATCTCCATCCAGCGGCCGGTGTTCGCCGTGGTGATGAGCCTGTTGCTGCTGGTGCTGGGCGTGATGTCCTTCACCCGCCTGACCCTGCGCGAACTGCCCGCCATCGACCCTCCGATCGTTTCGGTGTCGGTGGACTACACCGGCGCGTCGGCGGCGGTCATCGAAAGCCGCATCACCCAGGTGCTGGAAGATGCGCTGGCCGGCATCGAAGGCATCGATACGATCAACGCGCGCAGCACCAACGGCCGCTCGCAGGTCAGCATCGAGTTCACCTCCAACCGTGATATCGAAGCGGCGGCCAACGACGTGCGCGATGCGGTCAGCCGCGTCGCCGACCGCATGCCGGAAGAGGCGCGGCCACCAGAGATTGCCAAGGTCGAGAGCGATGCCGACCCGATCATCTGGTTCAACATGGTGTCCTCGACCATGGACACGCTGGAGTTGAGCGACTACGCCGACCGCTACGTGGTCGATCGTTTCTCCAGCCTCGATGGCGTGGCCCAGGTCCGCATCGGCGGCCGCCAGCGCTATGCGATGCGGATCTGGCTGGACCGTGACCAGCTGGCCGCGCGCGGGCTGACCACCGGCGACGTGGAAACCGCACTGCGCAACGAGAACGTGGAGCTGCCGGCCGGCCGCATCGAGTCGACCGACCGCGATTTCACCCTGCGCGTGGAACGCAACTACATCAAGCCCGAGGATTTCGCGACCATCCCGCTGGGCAAGGGCCGCGACGGCTACGTGGTGCGCATGGGCGACGTGGCGAAGATCGAGCTGGCCTCGGCCGAACGCCGCGCGTACTACCGCAGCAACGGCGAGCCCGGCATCGGCCTGGGCATCGTCAAGACCTCCACCGCCAACTCGCTGGACGTGGCACGCACTGCGCGCGCTGAGGCCGAGCGGGTGGCGCTGACCCTGCCCAAGGGCACGCAGATCTTCGTCGCCTTCGACAACACCACCTTCATCGAAGCTGCAGTGGACCGCGTCTACGCCACCCTGGTGGAAGCGATGATCCTGGTGCTGGCGGTGATCTGGCTGTTCCTCGGCAGCTTCCGCGCCGCGTTGATTCCGGCGGTGACGGTGCCGGTCTGCCTGGTGGCGGCGTTCATCGCGCTGTATGCGTTCGACTTCTCGATCAACCTGCTGACCCTGCTGGCGCTGGTGCTGTGCATCGGCCTGGTGGTGGACGATGCGATCGTGGTGGTGGAAAACGTGCAGCGCCGCATCGACCTGGGCGAACCACCGCTGGTGGCCTCCAAGCGCGGCACCGCGCAGGTCGCCTTCGCGGTGATCGCCACCACTGCCGTGCTGGTGGCGGTGTTCCTGCCGGTCGGCTTCCTGGAGGGCAACACCGGGCGACTGTTCCGCGAACTGGCCGTGGCGCTGGCCGCTGCCGTGGCGTTGTCCGCGTTCGTTGCGCTCACACTGACGCCGATGATGGCTTCCAAGCTGCTCAAGCCGCATACCGGGCAGGCCCCGCGAGGCCTGCACGGCTTCATCAACCGCAACCTGGAACGCCTTGCGGGTGCCTATGGGCGAGTGCTCGATCACCATGTCGACCGCACCTGGATCTACCTGCTGGTGATGGTGGCTGCGCTGGCCGCCAGCTGGGGCCTGCTCAAGCTGCTGCCCTCGGAACTGGCGCCAGCCGAAGACCGTGGTTCGTTCCAGATCATGATCGACGGCCCGGAAGGCGCCGGCTACGACTACACCGTGCAGCAGGTGCAGCAGGTGGAAGCGCTGCTGGCACCGCATGTCGGCCCGGACAAGCCGATCGTGCGTGCCAACCCCCGCGTGCCGGGCGGCTGGGGCGCCAGCGAGGAAATGCATACCGGCCGCGTCAGCATCTTCCTGCAGCCGTGGCGCCAGCGCAGCGAGGGTACGCCCGAAGTCGCCAACGAACTGCAGAAGGAACTGGATACCATCCGCGGCGTGCGCGTACGCACGCAGGTGGGTGGTGGCCTGGTGCGCAGCGGCGGCCAACCGTTCCAGATCGTGCTGGGCGGCCCGGAATATGCCGAGATCGCGCAGTGGCGCGACCGCATCCTGCTGCGCATGGCCGACAATCCCGGCCTGGTCGGCCCCGATTCCGATTACAAGGAAACCCGGCCGCAGATGCGGGTGAACATTGACCGCCAGCGTGCGGCCGATCTCGGCGTGCCGGTCACCGCGATCGGTTCGGCGCTGGAAACCATGATGGGCTCGCGTCGCGTCACCACCTTCGTCGACAACGGCGAGGAGTACGACGTGCTGGTGCAGGCCGGTCGCGATGGTCGTGCCAGCCCGGCCGACCTGGCCGCGATCCGCGTGCGCGCCAACTCCGGCGAGTTGGTGCCGCTGTCCAACCTGGTCACGCTGAGTGAAGTGGCCGAGGCCGGCACCCTGAACCGCTTCAACCGACTGCGCTCGATCACCATCAGTGCCGGCCTGGCGCCGGGTTATCCGCTGGGCGAGGCCATTGCGTGGGCACAGAACGTAGCCCAGGAAGAGCTGCCGCAGTACGCGCAGGTGAACTGGAAGGGCGAATCACGCGAGTACCAGAGCGCCGGCGGTGCGGTGCTGCTGACCTTCGCGATGGCGCTGCTGGTGGTGTACCTGGTGCTGGCGGCGCAGTTCGAGAGCTTCATCCATCCGCTCACCATCATGCTGACCGTGCCGCTGGGCGTACTCGGCGCGCTGGTCGGGTTGTGGGTGAGTGGCGGTACCGTGAACCTGTTCAGCCAGATCGGCATCGTGATGCTGGTCGGCCTTGCCGCGAAGAACGGCATCCTCATCGTCGAATTCGCCAACCAGCTGCGCGACGATGGGCGCAGCGTGCGCGAGGCGATCATCGAGTCGGCGATGGTGCGCCTGCGCCCGATCCTGATGACCTCGATCGCCACCGTGGTCGGCGCGATCCCGCTGGTGGTCGCCGGTGGTCCTGGTTCGGCCAGCCGTGGCACGATCGGCATCGTGATCATCTTCGGTGTGACCCTCTCGACCTTCCTGTCGCTGTTCGTGGTGCCGGCGTTCTACGCGCGGCTGGCGCCGTACACCCGTTCGCCGGAAGCGGTGAAGCGCGAGCTGGAGAAGCAGGAAGCGGAATCGCCGTCGGTGGGCGGGCATGCCTGACCGGTACGCCGGCGGGGTCGGATCCCTTTCCCAAAGGGAAAGGGCTCTGACCCCAGACCTGCAAGGCGACGGCTTCCAGCTGCGCCCCTGGCGCCCGGATGACCTGGACTCCCTGCTGCGCCACGCCAACGATGCCGAGGTATCGCGCGGCCTGCGCGACCGCTTTCCTTACCCGTACACGCGCGGGGATGGCGAGGCTTTCCTCGCCGGCCGCGTGCTGGCTCCCGGCACCCTGAACCTGGCCATCGAGATCGACGGCCAGGCCTGCGGCAGCGTCGGTGCCCAACAGGGCCTGGCCGAGCGTGGGCATACCGCCGAGCTGGGTTACTGGCTGGGCCGGGCCTATTGGGGGCAGGGCCTGATGACCCGCGTGGTCGGCCTGTTTGCCCCGTGGGTGATGGATGAGCTGCGCCTGTTCAGGCTGCAGGCCACCGTGGTCGACTTCAACCTCGGCTCGGCCCGGGTGCTGGAGAAGAACGGCTTCCAGGAAGAGGGCGTGGAGCGCTGTGCGGTCTACAAGCGCGGCGTGCTGCACGACCTGCGCCGTTTCGCCCGGGTGCGCACGCAGCTGCCGTGAGCCCTCGGGGTCAGATCCCTTTTCGCCAGAAAAGGGCTCTGACCCCAACCCGCCATAAGGGCGAACCGGGGTCGGAGCCCTCGCGCGGCGCGCAAGGGATCCGATCCCTTGTCTTCTGGCGCTACCGCAGCGGCCTTCGATCAGGGAGAATCGACCGGTCCCCTCCAGCCGACGGGACGTCCTTACAACCCGCCGACTGGAGAGAGCGCGCGTGGAAGCAACCGTACACTTCATCAACAGCATCATCTGGAGCAAGGCACTGATCTTCGTGTGCCTGGGCGCCGGCCTGTTCTTCAGCCTGCGCACGCGCTTCATGCAGATCCGGGGGTTCCTCGAGATGTGCCGCCTCACCGTCAAGGGTGAGAAATCCGACGCCGGTGTGTCCTCGTTCCAGGCGCTGGCCATGTCGATGGCCGGCCGCATGGGTATCGGCAACATCGCCGGTGTGGCCACCGCCATCGCATTCGGCGGTCCCGGTGCGATCTTCTGGATGTGGGTGATGGGCTTCCTCGGCGCGTCCACCTCGTACGTGGAATGCACCCTGGCGCAGATCTACAAGACCAAGGATGCCGAAGGCCGCTACCGCGGTGGCCCGGCGTACTACATCGAAAAGGCCATGGGCCTGAAGTGGTATGCGCTGGCCTTCGCCATCGCCACGATCATCGCCGCAGGCTTCCTGATGCCGGGCGTGCAGGCCAACGCCATCGCCGACAGCATCATCAACGCCTGCCGTGGCACCGCGCTGTGCGGTCCGCTCGATGGCCAGGCCTTCGGCATGGAATCGGTGCAGGCGCTGAAGCTGGGGATCGGCATCGTGGTCGCGCTGCTGCTGGGCGTGGTGATCTTCGGTGGCGTCAAGCGCATCGCCAACTTCGCCGAGGTGGTGGTGCCGTTCATGGCCGCCGGTTTCATCCTGATGGCCATCATCATCATGATCATCAACTACGACCGCGTGCCGGAAATGTTCGGCATCATCTTCAAGAGCGCCTTCGGCACGCATGCCGCGTTCGGCGCGATGATGGGCCTGGCTGTGGAGTGGGGCATCAAGCGCGGCATCTACGCCAACGAAGCCGGCCAGGGCTCGGGCCCGCACGCAGCGGCCGCCTCGGAAGTCTCGCATCCGGCCAAGCAGGGCTATGTGCAGGCCTTCGCGATCTACTTCGACACCATGATGGTGTGCACCGCCACCGCGTTCCTGATCCTGGCCAGCGGTACCTACAACGTGTACTCGCCGGTGGAGGGCGCCGCGCCGATCTTCCAGGGCCTGGCCGGCATTCCGGAAGGCGCCGGTTACGCCCAGGCCGGCGTGGAAGCGGTGCTGCCGGGCTGGGGTTCGGCGTTCGTATCGGTGGCCATCTTCTTCTTCGCCTTCACCACCATCATGGCGTACTACTACATGGCCGAGACCAACCTCAGCTATGTGAACCACAACAGGAAGCGGCCGCTGACCGTGCTGCTGCTGCGCCTGGGCATCATTGGCATGGTGGTGTTCGGCGCGTTCCACAATGCCACCCTGGCCTGGGCGCTGGGCGACATTGGCGTCGGCCTGATGGCCTGGCTGAACATCATCGCCATCCTCATCATCCAGAAGCCGGCGATGCTGGCCCTGCGTGACTACGAACGACAGAAGAAGCTGGGCCTGGATCCGGTGTTCGACCCTGATGCCCTGGGCATCAAGAACGCCGATTTCTGGCGCCAGCGCAAGCAGGAGAGTGTGTAAGTGAACAACCCTTGGAACAACCGCCGCCCGTCCGCCCGTCCGCCGCGCGCAACGCCGTTGCCGCGCCCGGAGGTGCCGGCCACGGGCGGTGGTGGGCGCGGTGGCAGCGATGAGCTGCGTCTGTACGGCCTGAATGCCGTGCTGGCTGCGTTCGAAGCGCGGCCGCAGGCGCTGCGCAAGCTGTACCTGCTGGAAGCACGCATCCCGCGCCTGCAGCCGCTGTTGAAGTGGTGCGTTGCCAACCGCGTGGGCTACCGCGTGGTCGAGGATGGCGATCTGAACAAGCTCGCCGGCACCACCCATCACGAGGGCGTGGTGGCTGACATGCTGCGCACACCGGCACTGCCGCTGGCGCAGTGGCTGCAGCAGGTCGGTGATGGCCCGGCGCTGGCGCTGTGGCTGGATGGTGTGGGCAACCCGCACAACCTCGGCGCGATCCTGCGCTCGGCCGCGCACTTCGGTGCCAAGGCGCTGCTGTTGCCGGCCGGCAGCACGCTGGCCCTGTCCGGCGCCGCCGCGCGCGTTGCCGAAGGCGGTGCCGAAGCGGTGCCGCTGGTGCAGCTGCCGGAGACCGATCAGGCAATGGCGCAATTGCGCGCAGCCGGTTTCGGCCTGGCCGCGACCCTGGTCGAGGGCGGTGATGACGTGTTCCGCAGCTCGCTGCCGGCCCGCCTGGTGTATGTGATGGGTGCCGAAGGCGAGGGCATGGACCGCAGCCTGGCGGGGGCGTGCGACCTGCAGGTCTCGATTCCCGGCAGCGGCGCAGTGGAGAGCCTGAACGTAGCCTCGGCCACGGCGGTACTGCTGGCGCAATGGGCCAGTCGCCGCGGCTGATCCGACCCCAGCGGCTCGCCACGTTCGGGGTCGGATCCCTTGCCGCAGGCGAGGGCTCTGACCCCTTCCGGGGCCGGCAATTGCGTCAAGCACGCATGACGTTTTGAAAGTTTCCTTATTGGTCAGCCGCTTCTGGCGACGCAGGGTGGAATTCCATCCCATGCTGTCCAGGAGTGGCTGTCATGCATCATCCTCGCCGTACCCTCGTCGCATTGCTGGTGCTGGCCAACGTCCTTGCCAGTGCCCACGCAGCGGCTGACGAACGCAGTCTTGACGGTGTCAACTTCACCGGCCCGTTGATCACCCCCAACCCGGCCGGACTGCCACAGGGCAACTGGTACATCGAACCCTATCTGGTGCGGGTCGACAGTCGCGATCACTACGACGATGGCGGCCATCGCCGCCGCAGTGGGCAGCACAGCGGTGCATGGGCCACGGTGGTGCCGATCATCTACGGCTTCAGCGACCGGGTGATGGGCCAGGTCAATCTCAGTGCATCGCGTGCCGAACAGGGCAGCGCACGCAGCAGCGGTTTCCGTGCTGGCGATACCACCGCGCGCCTGCAGTACCTGCTGCAGGCGCCCAACGCCGATGGCACGCGCCCGGCCATCTCGGTCGCGCTGGTGCAGCGCTTCAGCACCGGCAGCCACGACCGCATCACCGGCAATCCCCTCGATGCGCAGGGCGACGGCGTGCAGCGCACCACCGCCGCGTTGGGCATGCAGCAGGTGATGTGGCTGGGCAACGAGCGTCCGCTGCGCTGGCGTGCCCAGCTCAGCGCCGGGCCGGCGCCGTCGCGCACGGCGATTTCCGGGGCCAGCGTCTACGGCACCGATGACAGCTTCCAGGGGCACATCTCCCGCGGCTCGGTGCTGGGCCTGTCGGTGGGTGCCGAGTACAGCTTCAACTCGCGCTGGGTAGGTGTGATGGAAGTAGCCGCCAGCCGTGAGACCGGACAGCGCCTGAGTGGATTCGCGCGCAACGCCAGCGGTGCCTTCGAGCGTATCGACGAACATCGCCCGGCCAGCCGCAGCCTCACCCTGGCGCCGGCCGTGGAGTACCACTTCAGCCCGGCGCTGGGCCTGATCGCCGGCGTGGAGTTCAGCGTGGCGGGCCGCAACACCAGTCGTATCGTCAGCCCCCAGGTTGCCCTGGGCATGTTCTTCTGAGGGGCCGCCGATGAACATCGAATCGATCGTCAACACGATTCTGGGCGTCGTCTGGAGCCCCTACCTGGTGGTGCTGTGCCTGCTTACCGGCCTGTACTTCAGCGTGCGCACACGCTTCATCCAGCTGCGTGCATTGCCGGACATGCTGCGCCTGATGTTCCGGCATGAGCGTTCCGATGCCGGCGTCTCACCGTTTCAGGCGTTGTCCCTTTCGCTGTCCAGCCGCGTGGGTGTCGGCAACATCGCGGGCGTCGCCATGGCCATCGCCTTCGGTGGCCCCGGTGCGATCTTCTGGATGTGGATCGTTGCCTTCCTCGGCGCATCCAGTGCCTTCATCGAATCCACGCTCGCGCAGATCTACAAGGACCGCGACGGCAAGGGGCAGTACCGGGGCGGCCCGGCGTACTACATCGAAAATGGCCTCGGCCAACGCTGGTATGCCGTGCTGTTCGCACTGGTGGCGGTGCTGGCGGGCGCGATGCTGGCCGGCACCCAGTCCAATGCGATCACCAGCGCAGTGAACGAAGCCTGGGACGTGCCGACGATGACCACCACCGCGGTTCTGCTGGTGGTGCTGGGTGTCATCCTCATTGGCGGTGTGCGGCGCATCGCGCGCGTGGCCGAATGGATGGTGCCGCTGATGGCGGTGGCCTATCTGCTGGTCGCGGCGCTGGTGATGGTGCTCAACGCGGACAAGGTGCCGGAGGTGATCATGCTGGTGCTGCGCAGTGCATTCGGCGTGGATGCGGCGTTCGGCGCAATGATCGGTACTGCCATCCAGTGGGGCGTACGCCGTGGCGTGCTGTCCAACGAGGCCGGCATGGGCAGTGGCGCGCACCCGGCCGCCGCCGCGGAGGTTTCGCATCCGGTCAAGCAGGGCCTGGTGCAGTCGTTCTCGGTCTACATCGACACGATGGTGGTGTGCAGTGCGACCGCCTTCCTGATCCTGTCCACCGGCCTGTACAACGTCTACAACCCGGCGGTGAACGGCATTCCGGATGAGGCGCGCCTGCTGCTGGGCAATCTGCCGGGCGTCGAAGCCGGGCCACGCTTCGTGCAGCATGCGGTGGAATCCGCGCTGCCGGGCTTCGGCCGTTCGTTCGTAGCGCTGGCGATGCTGCCGTTCGCGTTCACCACCATCCTGGCGCTGTACTACATGGCCGAGACCAATGTCAGCTATCTGTGCCGCGATCGGCCGACGCCGTGGGTGATGGGCAGTTTCCAGCTGCTGTTCCTGGCGGCGACCGGGTACTCGGCGGTGAACAGTGCAACGGTGGCCTGGTCGCTCGGCGACATCGGCGTCGGCCTGATGAGCTGGTTGAACATCATCGCCATCCTGCTGCTGCAAGGGCCTGCCCTGGCCGCACTGCGCGATTACGAAGCGCAGAAGCGCAAGCAGCGTGATCCGCTGTTCAGGCCGCAGGCGATCGGGGTAAGTAACACCCGGGTCTGGGAGAGCTAATACGATCAGGGGTCAGAGCCCTCGCCAAGGGCGAGGGCTCTGACCCCCCTGTGTCACCGCATCATTCGTTCGGCGGCGTGGTCGCCTTGGCCTCGCTGCCGAAGCTGCCGTCGGCTTCCGCCGCCAGGTACGCGAACACGGTGTACGCGGCCACGTTCTGCGCCAGTGCCTTCGGGTCGATCTTGTCCAGCGTGTCGTCGGCGGTGTGGTGCAGGTGGAAGTAGTCCGAGCCATCCTGCGCCAGCCACGCCCACGCACCGCCCTTGGCGGCCAGCGGGCCGACGTCTGGGCCCGGGCCACCCTTGTCGGCCTGGTACTCGATGCCCAGCGGCTTCATCACTTCGGCAATCTGCTTTGTTGCCTCGCGCGAGCCTTCCGGGTTCGGCGAACCGGTGTTGAAGGCATAGATGCGGCCGGCACCGAAGTCGCTCTCGGCGGCCAGCTGGTGCAGGGCCACGTCCTTGGCGTGTGCCTCGGCATAGGCCTTGCCGCCGTACAGGCCCTGTTCTTCGTTGGCGAAGGCGATCACGCGGATGGTGCGCTTCGGCGCCTGCTTTAGCTGGCCGATCAGGTGGCCTGCGGCCATGGTGATGCCCACGCCCGCGCCGTCATCCACCGCGCCGGTGCCCAGGTCCCACGAATCCAGGTGACCACCGATCACCACCACTTCCTTCGGCAGGCTGCGGCCGGTGATCTCGCCGATCACATTGTAGGAGGTGGCGGTGCCGTCCCAACCGCAATCCAGTGCCACCTTCACCGTGGTGCTGCCACGGGCCAGCAGGCGGGCCAGCTGGTCGGCATCGGGCACCGACAGCGCCGCCGACGGCACCGGGGTGAGGCCATCGTCGAAGCGGGTGATGCCGGTGTGCGGCACGCGGTGCGAGTCGGTACCGGCCGAGCGCATCAGGAAGCCGACCGCGCCCTTGCGGATCGCTTCGGACGGCCCCTTGCTGCGGATCGCACCGCCGCGGCCGTAGTCGCGGCCATCGCGGAACGGCAGCATCTGGTAATCGACGAAGGCGATCTTGCCCTTCAGCGAACCCGCCGGTGCGGCCTGCAGCGCGGCCAGGTCGGCGAAGCGCACCACCTCGGCTTCCACGGCGCCGCCTGGGCTGCCGCCCAGCGCAGTGATCTGCAGCGGCTGCGGGTTCCTGCCGGTCACGGCGGCGTGTTCACTGCGCCGCTCCCACTTCGGGAAGGTCACCGGCTCCTTCCACACCTTGTCGAAACCGAGGGCCTTGAACTTGGCTTCGGCCCAGGCCACGGCGCGGGCGTCGGCTTCGCTGCCGGCGATGCGCGGACCGATCTCGGTGGTGAGCGACTCGACCACCTTCCAGCCGGTGTCATCGGCCAGCGCCTGGTCGCGCAGCTGTGCGGCGGTGGCCAGCGACGCCGGGGGCAGGGTAGTGGTGTGCGGCGCCGCGAAGGCCGGGGCGGCCAGCAGGGCGAGGGAGAATGCGATGGCAAGGACGCGGCGACGCATGGACAACTCCGGGAAGGGACCTAAGCCTTGGAGCTTAACAGTCGTTCAGCCCGGCGCATGGGCGGGAGGTCATGGCTGGCGCGAACGCTGTTTTCCGCCATGACCGGCAAAGCGAAAGCCCCGCCAGGGCGGGGCTTTCGCCTGCTTCTGTAGAGCCGAGCCAATGCTCGGCTGCCTTTTGCAGATCAGCCGAGCATTGGCTCGGCTCTACAGGTGGGAGGGGCGCCCATAGGCGCCCGACACCTTATTTCTTCAGGCTGTCGCGGATCTCGCGCAGCAGCACCACTTCTTCGGCCGGCGCCGCCGGGGCAGCTTCCTTCTTGCGAGACAGCCGGTTGATCGCCTTGACCACGATGAAGATCGCGAAAGCCACGATCACGAACTGGATGACGGTGTTGATGAAGTCGCCGTAGCCAACCACCACCGCCGGGATCTCCTTGCCATCCGGTCCGAGCCGGGCTGGCGACAACGTCCAGGCCAGGCTGGAGAAATCCACGCGCCCGATCAGGTAGCCCAGCGGCGGCATGATGATCTTCTCGACCAGCGCCGTCACGATCTTGCCGAAGGCTGCGCCGATCACCACACCGACGGCGAGGTCGATGACGTTGCCGCGCATGGCGAATTCCTTGAACTCGGTGAGCATTCCCATTGTTGTTTTTCTCCGGTGGGGAAGTGGACAGCGCGCAGGGTAGCGCAGGTGATGTCAGCCGGCGATCACGCCGTGGCGCTCGGCCACGTTTTCAAGGCGGGCACTGAAGCGGTCGCCGGGCTTCAACGCAGCCACCCCGGATGGGGTGCCCATGAACACCAGGTCGCCGGCACGCAGCTGCCACAGCTTGGACAGCTCATGCAGGATCTCCGGCACGTTCCAGATCATCTGGTCGAGCAGTGCCTGCTGGCGCACTTCGCCGTTGACCTCCAGCGACAGGTTCAGCGCGGCCAGGTCGCCGACTTCCTCGGCGTGGACGATTTCGCTGATCGGCGCGGAGGCGTCGAAGCCCTTGGCTGCGTCCCATGGGTGGCCCTTGTCCTTGGCTGCGGCCTGCAGGTCGCGGCGGGTCAGGTCCAGGCCGACGGCGTAGCCATAGACCAGCGCATCGGCGTCGGCCACGGCCAGCTCGCCGGTGGGCGCATCGCGCCCGATCGCCACCACCAGTTCCACTTCGTGGTGCAGGTTGGCGGTCGCCGGCGGGTAGGGGATGGCATCGTCGTGGCCGACCACGATCGCATCGGCCGGCTTGCTGAAGAACATCGGGCGGCCGCGGTCATCGGCCGCCGGCACCGCCGCGCCCATTTCGCGGGCGTGGTCGGCGAAATTGCGGCCGACGCAGTAGATGCGGTGCACGGGGAAGCTGCCGCCACCGGCTACCGGTACACGCGGCAGGGCTACGGCAGGGATCACATCGGAGACATCGGACATGCGGGCATCCAGGAAGGGCGTGCCCGCAGTCTAGAACGCATGGCGCCCGCCGTCAGCGGGCGCGGAAGGCCTGGATCAGCGCGAGGCCGGCAACACCGGCTTGCGCACCACGCGGTACTCGCCTTCAACCACGGTCGGGTCAACCGGACGCACAACGCCCGGCTTGCGCGAAGCCAGCAGCTTCCACGCCAGGCCGACCAGGATCATCGCCGCGCCAACGAACACACCGATGAACACCATCGCCGCCAGGATCGCCAGGCCAAGCAGGCCCACGGCGACGCGCACCAGCGGATGACGCGGCTTACGCGGCGCGAACAGGGTGCGGAACTGGTTGAAGGCGGATGCGCGATTGAACATGGCGGCTCGATAGGCTGGGATCAGCGAAAACAGAGTATCGGGACGCGCCACTGTCATTGAGTGAAAAACTCGTTAAATATAGCCTGTGCTTATTACGGATCAATGACTTGTGTTCATGTCGCAGCCAGTCACCTGAGCAGGCATGCGACAATTCCGGTTTACCGTCCGAGCCTTCGCCATGACTATCGTTGCTGCCCTGATCGCCCTTGATGCCATTGCCGATGGCGCGTTTGCCGAGGTCGAAGCGGTGGTCGATGGCGATGCCGAATCGCTGGTGCTGTACCGCGACGGCGCGCAGGTGCGCGCGTTCCTGAACATCTGCCCGCACGCTGGCCGCCGCCTGGACTGGGCCCCAGGCCAGTTCCTGAAGAGCCGTGAGGGCCACCTGGTATGCGCCGCGCATGGCGCCTCGTTCACGCTGGACAGCGGCGACTGCATCGCCGGCCCGTGCAAGGGTGACCGCCTGCGTACGGTGCCGGTGGACGTACGCGACGGGCTGGTCTACCTGGCCTGAGGCCGGAAGCAGTCGAGCACGGCTCGACTCTACAAAGGCATCCACGCATGGCGTGGATCCACCGTGTCGACCAAGGTCGACACCCACCAGCAGCACAGAATGCCGTTCCGGCAGATGGCAGAAATCTGTCGAAGGCGGGGTGGGTCCGGTTGCGGGGGTGTCCGCGGCATGGATGCCGCGGCCAAGCCCCCATGGACGGGTTCACGGCGTCCCCCGCAACCGGACCCACCCCGCCATCCCACGGAATGCACGCTGTTGCCGTTGCTTTGGCTTCTGCAGGTGCAGGGCGCAGCCCTGCAAACAGCCCCCAACCTCAGAACATCAGGTTGATCATCAGCACCACCACGCAGGTATAGATCAGCGACAGCGGGCCGCCGACCCGCCACATCTCGCGCGGGGTGTAGTTGGCCGGGCCAGTGATCATCGAGATCACCGGGTTGGAGGCCGTCATCAGGTTGTTGGACGCCGACAGCGCCACGATCAGCGCGAACGCGGTCGGGTTGCCCCCCGCCGCCAGTGCCAGGTTCACCGCGATCGGCACCATCACGATGGTCGCACCCACATGGCTGATCACCAGCGAGAACGCCGTGGTCAGCAGCGCCAGCGCCACCTCCAGCACCCACACCGGAATGCCGGTCGGCAGCTTGTCGATGGTATGGCCGGCCACCCACGCGGCCGCACCGCTGGAGTCCATCGCCCAGCCGAGCGGAATCAGCCCGGCCATCATGAACACCGTCTTCCAGTTGATCGAGGCATACGCCTCGTCCATGCGCAGCACGCCGGTCAGCAGCATGCCGGCCACGCCGGTCATCAGCGTCAGCGCCACCGGCAGCTTGCTGGTCAGCGCGATCAGGATGGTCAGCGCGAAGATCGCCATCGCAATCTTGAACTTGTGCGGGCGCTGCTCGCCGGTCGGATAGTCGGTCACCACCACGAAGTCGCGGCTGCGCGCGGCCTGCGCCAGGTCGGTCCAGATGCTGTGGAACACCAGCATGTCGCCGGCGCGCAGCTGCACGTCGCGCACGTCCTCGCGGATCACCTGCTTGTCGCGGTTGATCGCCAGCAGGCTGATGCCGCGCTCCTTGCGAAGTCGCAGATCGGCCGCACTCTTGCCGATCACGTTCGAGGTCGGTGGCACCACTGCCTCGGAAATGCCGGCGCGGCTGGGGTTGAACAGGTCACCCAGGTGCTTCAGGCGCGAGGACATGCGCAGGAACTGGTTCTGCGCGAAGTCGCTGATCTGCTGGCGCGGTCCCATCGCACCGAGCACGCTGCCGACCCAGATGCGCATCTCCGCCGGCGGTGCCAGGCGGGTGTCGTTGCCGGTCTTCAGGGCCAGCAGCAGCGGCGCATCGTGCAGGGTCTCGGCCTCGCCCAGGGTCATGCCCACCAGCGGGCTCTCGGCGGTCACCACCAGCTCGAACACATCGCCTTCGATGCCATAGGTCTTGGCGAAGTAGCTCTCGGTGCGCGCCGGGGTGACCCCGTCATTGACCAGGCTTTCCTCTTCGATCAGCTTGCGGTCGCCGTAGTAGCGGAAGTACAGCAACGAAGCGATCAGCAACGCCACACCGATCGGCAGCGGCGCGAACATGCGCAGCGGCTCGATGGTGGCCAGGCCGGAGGGAAGGTTGTTGTTGGCCGAGGCCAGCAGATCGTTCAGCAGGATCAGCGGCGAATTGCCGACCATGGTCAGCGCACCGCCCATCACGATCGCCGCCGAGATCGGCAGCAGCAGGCGCTGCATCGTCAGCCCGGTGCGCGCTGCCAGTCGTGAGGCAACCGGCAGATACAACGCCATCACCGACGGGTTCTGCATGAAGGAGGAGTTCAGGCCGGCGATGGCGGTGGTCATCATCAGCAGCCGTTGCTCGACACCGTGGCCGCGCCGCAGCAGCCAGGCCGCCAGCCGGTTCAGCGCCCCGGTGCGGTCCAGGCCCGCACCGAGGATGGTGGTGGCGATGATGCTCATCACCGCGTTACCGGAGAAACCGCCGAAGATCTCCTCCGGCGCGATCAGCCCGGTGACACCGAGCACCACCAGCACCACCAGCGCGACCACGTCGGCGCGGATGCGCTCGAACAGGAACATCGCCATCGTGAAGCCGACCAGCCCGAGCACGAGCTTCATGTCGTTGGTCAGCGTCAGCGCGGTATCCATGTGGGGCGCGGCGTCCTCAGGCGATCGTCAGGTGCGGTCGTACAACAGGTCCCAGACGCCGTGGCCCAGCTTCTGGCCGCGGGTCTCGAAGTGCGTCTGCGGGCGCCAGTCCGGGCGCGGCACGCTGCCCCGCGGGCCGGCGCGGTTGACCAGCCCGGCGGTTGCGTCGAGCACGTCCCACATCTGCTCGGCGTAGTCTTCCCAGTCGGTCGCGCAGTGCAGGCGGCCCCCCGGGCGCAGCTTGCGCACCAGCAGTTCGGCGAATGCCGGCTGCAGCAGGCGGCGCTTGTTGTGGCGCTTCTTGTGCCACGGGTCCGGGAAGTAGATGCGCACTTCATCGAGTGCGCCGTCGGCGATCTCGTTCTGCAGCACTTCCACCGCGTCGTGGTGGTACAGGCGCACGTGGTCGGCATTGTCCTCGGCCAGCGCGTTCAGCAGCCGGCCCACGCCCGGGGCGTGCACCTCGATGCCGATGTAGTCGCGCGATGGGTCGTGCTGGGCCGCGAAGCGCAGCGCGGCACCGTTGCCGAAGCCGATCTCCAGCACCTTGTGTGCCAGGCGGCCGAAGGTGGCGTCCAGGTCGCGCGGCTGGCCGTTGTAATCGATGCCGAAGCGCGGCCAGCGTTCGTCGAACGCGCGCTGCTGGGCGGGAGTGAAACGGCCTTGGCGCAATACGAAGCTGCGCACCTCGCGTCGGCCCTCGCTCACGGTGAAGGGCTTGGGCGGGGCCTTGGAACCGGCGCTGTCAAAAGGATTGGTCATCAGCCGATCAGCCCGTCCACCGGCGAGGAGGCGCTGGCGTAGCGCTTGCGCGGGATGCGCCCGGCCAGGAAGGCCTCGCGGCCGGCCTCGACCGCCTTGCGCATCGCGCTGGCCATCAGCACCGGGCTGCGCGCACCGGCAATGGCGGTGTTCATCAGCACGCCGTCGCAGCCCAGCTCCATCGCGATCGCCGCGTCCGACGCGGTACCCACGCCGGCATCAACGATGATCGGCACCTTGGCGTCTTCGATGATCTGCAGCAGGTTGTACTTGTTCTGGATGCCCAGGCCCGAACCGATCGGCGCGGCCAGCGGCATCACCGCAGCGCAGCCGATCTCTTCCAGGCGCTTGGCCAGGATCGGGTCGTCGGAGGTATAGACCATCACCTCGAAACCGTCCTTGACCAGCTGCTCGGCGGCCTTCAGGGTCTGCATCACGTCCGGGTACAGGGTCTTCTGGTCGCCGAGCACTTCCAGCTTCGTCAGGTTGTGGCCGTCCAGCAGTTCACGGGCCAGGCGGCACGTACGCACCGCGTCCTCGGCGGTGTAGCAGCCGGCGGTGTTGGGCAGGATGGTGAAGCGCTCCGGCGGCAGCACGTCCAGCAGGTTCGGCTCGCCCGGGTTCTGCCCGATGTTGGTGCGGCGGATGGCCACGGTGACGATCTGGGCACCAGCGGCCTCGGTCGCCAGGCGGGTTTCTTCCAGGTCCTTGAACTTGCCGGTGCCGGTCAGCAGCCGCGAGCCATAGGTCTTGCCGGCGATTACCAGCGAATCGGGGGAGACATGAACGTTCATGGCGCGATTATCGCTTATCCGCCTGAAGATGGGGTCACGTAGAGGGCGGGGTCGAGCGTGGGGTCAGATCCCTTTGCCACCGGCAAAGGGATCTGACCCCTGAACACCCGCGCAGCCTCAGCCCCCACCCAGCGCGTGCACGATCTCCACCACGTCGCCCTCGGCCAGGACGTGCTCGCCATGGCGGCTGCGGCTGACGATCTCGCCGTTGACCTCGACCGCGACCCGGCGTTGCAGCAACTGCTCGGCCTGCAGCAGATCGTGGAGGGTCGCCGAGGCGGGCAGGGTACGGGGTTCGCCGTTGAGCTGGATGTTCATCGCCGCATTGTCGCCTACGGCCTGCGCGGATCGGAACCCTTGCAAATTGCCTCGGCCGCCAGCCCCGGCACAGCGTTGTCCGACGCTGCCGGGCGACAATCCATGCGGCGGCGCAGCGTGAGCAAAACGCGGCGCAGTGAAACCATTCACCGTGCGCCGGCGTACGTCCGCCGGGTCCTCAACGATATCCCCACAGGAGTTTCTTACATGCTGCTCAGCAAACGCCCGATCCGCTCCCTGATGGCGGCCGCGATCGCGCTGGCCGCGGTTCCGGCCATGGCAGGCGAATCCCCGTATTCCAAGGCCGTGTTCTTCGGCGACAGCCTGACCGATGCCGGCTATTTCCGCCCGCTGCTGCCGGCCGATGTGCGTCCGGTGACCGGCCAGTTCACCACCAACCCGGGTTGGGTGTGGTCGCAGCAGGTCGCCAACTACTATGGCCTCAATGGCGCCGCCAACGGCAACGGCCAGAGCGGTGACAACTATGCAGTCGGCGGTGCCCGCGTGTCGGTGGACGAGGCCGGTGGCCTGGGCGTGATTCCGTCGCTGAAGTCGCAAGCAACCCGCTACCTTGCCGCGAACGGTGGCAAGGCTGACGGCAACGCCCTGTACACCGTATGGGGAGGCGCCAATGATCTGTTCGCGGCCACCCGCGCGGCGGCAGGTGGCGCGTCGCAGGCCCAGGTGCAGGGCATCATCGGCGCAGCGGTCACCGACCAGATCGCGCTGGTGGGTGCGCTGAAGCAGGCCGGCGCCCAGTACGTGCTGGTACCGAACCTGCCGGATGTGGGCATCACCCCACAGTTCCGCGGCCCCAATGCCGCCGCCGCCACCGCACTGTCGGCCGGCTACAACAAGGCCCTGTACGGTGGCCTGAAGCAGGCGGGCATCGAGTTCATTCCGCTCGATACCTTCAGCATCCTGCGTGAAGTGACCGCCAACCCGGGCATGTACGGTTTCACCAACGTCACCAGCACCGCCTGCAAGATCGATCCGGCCAACTCGACGCAGAGCATCCTGACCTGCAACCCGACCAGCTACGTCAGCCCGGATGCGGCCAACACCTACCTGTTCGCCGATGGCGTGCACCCGACCACCGCCGGCCATCAGCTGCTGGGCCAGTACGCCGTGTCGGTGCTGGAAGCGCCGCGCCTGCAGCAGGTGCTGAGTCACTCGGCGCAGACCATCGGCCGCTCGCGCGCCGACCAGGTCAGCATGCACCTGGGCGGCCGTCCGGCTGACGGCCTGTCCTGGTGGGGAGGCGTGCGGGGTGACCTGCAGCGCTACGACCACGCCGACCTGTACGACGGGCTGGCCCCGGCCGGCCTGTTCGGTATCGACTGGGCACGCGACGGCATGGTGTTCGGCGGCTTCGCCGGTTTCGGTCGCCTCAACGCCGACTTCGGCAACAACCGCGGCGACTTCACCCAGAAGGACACCTCGGCCGGTCTGTTCGCTGGCTGGTACGGCGACCGCATCTGGGTGAACGGTCAGGTCAGCTACACCTGGCTGTCCTATGACGTGAACCGCAAGGTCCAGCTGGGCCCGGCCACCCGTGAGCATGGTGGTTCGCCGGACGGCAGCAACCTGACCGCCGCCCTGAACGCCGGTTACGAGTTCGGCACGGAAGGCGGCTTCCGTCACGGCCCGATCGCTTCGGTGATCTGGCAGAAGGTGAAGATCGACGGTTACACCGAGAGCGCCGCGGCCGGCACGCTGGCAACCGCACTGGGCTACGACCGCCAGAATGTCGATTCGACCGTCGGCCGCATCGGCTGGCAGGCCCGCTTCGATGGCGGCACCCTCAAGCCGTACGCGCAGGTGACCTACGACCACGAGTTCGAGGACACCAAGCAGGCCAGCGCCTGGCTGCAGACCCTGCCGGAACTGGGCAGCTACCGCGTGCCGGGCCTGAAGTTCGACAAGAACTACGCCACCGTCGTGCTGGGTGCCCGCACCGAACTGTTCGGCCTGCAGAGCAACTTCGGCCTGAGCGCGTCGACCGGCCAGAAGCGTGCGCAGGACGCCACCCTGTTCGCCAACTTCAGCGGCACGTTCTAAGCAGCAATCGCCGGGGTCGGAGCCCTTTCCGCGAGGAAAGGGCTCTGCCCCCTCGCGGATACGGTGGCCACCATTGCGCTGTACCGGTCCCTCCGCATAGACTTTCATCCGCGCTGCGGGCGTAGCTCAATGGTAGAGCTGTAGCTTCCCAAGCTACTGACGTGGGTTCGATTCCCATCGCCCGCTCCATTTGTCACGCGATCTGCGCCTAAGTTGTTGATAGCGCACGGGTGAACTGGCAGAAAAACGAATGCTCAAACGACCTGTTTAGGTATCGTTTGAGGTATCGTTTTTGCCCAAGCCGCTGCTTCTTTCTCGTCCCAGTGGGCTATACGCCCGCTTTCTTGTGCCCATCGATTTGCGTGCCGCCATCGGTTCGCGCTTCCTCGTTCGTCCTCTCCATGAGCCTGCCGGCGATAGGGCACGGCTGGTGGCCGCCTGCATGGGCGTGGCACTCTCTCAGGCATTCGAAGCGATACGCCAGGGGGACGCGGTGGATCTGAAGAAAGCACTGGAAGCGGCGCGTGCTGCTGGGCGCAGGGACCTGATCATCAAAGGCATGACCCTGCGCAACGGAACACATGTTGCTGAGGCTCAGCTGGAAACACTCCAGGACGTGGAGATGCTGGAGCGGCTGATGGGGCAGGTGGCGGAGAAGGATCCGCTGGCTGCTGCGGTGTCTGGCTACCTGCCTCAGGTGCCCAAGTCGGCTACGGTCCCGTCAGGACCACTGCTCTCCGCCTGCATCGACAAGCATCTGGCCAGCTTGGGAAAGCTGGCGCCGAAGACCATCATCGAAAGTCGGCACAGCCTGCGAATTCTGTTGGGCCTTGTTGGAGACATTCCTGTCGCCACACTGGACGCTGACCACGTGCAGGCCTTCATGGACGCAGTGGAGCATTGGCCCAGAAACGCAACCAAGCACAAGCTGTATCGCGACCTCAGTGTCCAGGAGGTTCTCGCGCTCTCCAAACGCAACGGCGAAAAGGCACCGGCCAGTGCGACGCTCAGCAAGCATTGGGACAGATTGAGGGTGTTCATTTCGCACCTGCGCAAACAGCGGCTTCTACAGCTTGACCCGATGGAGGGCATCGCCTCACCGTCGGACCGTCGGGGAGTGGAGGAGCCGGAAACGGGTCGCCCGTTCACGCATGACGAACTGAAGGCGGTGTTCGGAGCAGGTTTCTTGCGCTGGGCCTCGAAGTATCCGCACCGCTTCTGGGGGCCGATATTGGGTTTGTACAGTGGCGCGCGCGTGAACGAAGTGGCGCAGCTACGCGCAGCAGATGTGATGCATGTGGATGGTGTTGCCGGCTTCCTGGTCACAACTCGGGGAGACGGAAACAAGGTCAAGAACACGAGCTCACTGCGGTTCGTTCCATTGGCGAAACCGGTGTTGGATGCAGGTTTCCTCCATTTCGTAGATGAGGTGCGAGGGTGCGGCGTAGATCGCCTTTTCCCGGACCTTCCCAACAGCACAGGACTGGGCTTTGGGCGTCAGCTGTCACGTCAGTTTTCGACCTACATCAAGCGGCAAGGTGTCACCGAAGAGGGCATGGGATTTCATGCCTTTAGGCATTACTTCATCACCCACACGGATCGAGCGCTGCTGGCCACCGGCATGGAGGTCAGTGCCAGGGACGTGGCCATTGGCCGCATCACCGGACATGGCAAACCGCCCAAATCGGTCTTGCGAAAAGTCTACGTGGACAACAGCGGGTTGGCCGTGCCAGCGGCAGTTCAGCCAGAGACCTTGCCTCTGCGGGTGGAGACGTTGGCGATGTTCAATCCGCCGGTGACCCTGCCGTCGCATGTGCCGGGTCAATTTGGGGAGAACTTGCAACGGGCCGCTACGGAAGCCAAGCGAATTGCGCGAGAGGCAAAAAGAAACAAAACATCCGCATGACTGCCGCGGTTGGGATGGCGTTGGCCCGGGAAGACGTGGAAGCCGATGAGGCGCGGTTTCCACTCACTTCGAAAGCAGAAGTTCAGCCTCTCGGACGCGCAGGCATACCGTCCGAGTTGCGGGTCCAGGTGGTTGAGCGAGCTGACGACGAGCACCAAGCCACGTATAGCCACGAATTCACCGTCCAAGAAGATCTGCATGGCCCGGGCGCGAACACCCCTGGGCTGGCAGTACTGGACTTCAACTTGAACCTACCGGTTCTCAAGGCACTCCTGTCCGAAGGTGCTCCGCGAAAGCGTGCGAAAGCAAAGCCCGAGCACGCTCCAGCCTGAGGCGGCAGGAGCAGGGCAAGAGTTTGGCTTCCGTCGGAGCTGGCCAGACGAGGCATTGGTCGGCCCACTGCGAAGCCACAGGTGCATCAAGCAACACAGTGGCCCGAGGCAGCCTCGGCTGCGGACAGTCTGCGAACATATATTGTTATGTCATAACATTTCAAGTGGCCTCAGTTGGATTGTGCGGAAGGGCCGTCACAGTCTTGAATGAAAGCGCCTGCTGGGTGCACCAATGTGAACCACGAAGGCCACAGCGCGTCGCTGACGAAGCTCCGGCGCATCGAGAATATTGGTTAACTCGATGCCGCCACGCTTGGTCTCGAGGCGAATTCGCAACTCTCATTACTCCGACAGCATCGCAATGGAGGCTATATGCGTGATCTTAGTCAATTGGAACTTGCAGAAGTGTCAGGCGGTACGAAGGGCATCAACATTCAGATTGGTTCGAGCGAAGGAAGCCACGTCAGCGGAACTCTCCACAGCTTCATGGAGACCGCGTATATGTATGGAAGGGTTGCGCCCTTCAGTGGAATCGGCGCTGCTGGTCTAATCTACCATCACCTCATGGCTCAATGATCCAGAATGCCTGATCGGGCGCCAGCGTGAATACGAGGCGGAACCTCTGAGGCACAATTCAGGATGATGTAGGCGCGTTAGCTAAGGCCCAGGCCCAATTCCGGGCCTGGGCCCTCGGGAGAAAGTTCTTGCTCAGGAGAATCGCGCACTGGAGGCCTCGCCCCATAGCGGAGAACAAGATATTCGTAGCTGCAATTTCAACTGTGGGCGCCGGTGCGGCACTTGGAGTTCTGAAATACTTCGACGTTTTTGGATCAAGAGCGATCGTCGAACTTCTCGCCTTCGCGGTTTGTGTCTGGCTACTTCCCAATGAGCCCAGGAGAGAGTGGACTTTCCGGCTTGGCGCTGCCTTGGTTGCCATTGGGATCGCTGGAGGCGCGATTTGGGTTTACGTCGTTGGAATCCCTGCAATACCGCACACAAAATTCATCCCCTTTAGCGAAATTCCAATCAATTTCTATGTTCTTGGCTTGATTTCGACCTGCATCATCGGACCTCTTTTCGAGGAGAAGGTAGTGAGACACCTGCTCTTTGATGGCGTATCTCACTACTTCGGGCGCGTATTGGGAGCCATCGTGGTTAGCGCGGCATTTGCTGCGGTTCACGTCGACGCCGTTATCTCGTCATTCCTATTTTCGATACTGCTATGCATTTTGGCCTATCCATTCAACCTGAGCACAACCCAGCTGGCGACAGTCCACGGCACAATAAATCTCACAATAACGCAGTGGGTCATATTCTACCCGACGCTCAGGGACTACGGAATTCAGTCGTGAACACCAGCGGACCTTCCCATGCAGCGCCGTGCGTTCAAGCCAGCGACTCGCGCAGGCAAGCACGAATGTCAACCCGGAGGAGCCTTTGATTCAAATGACCAAGCACAGTGACGCAAATATCCTTGCTTTCGCTCTTGTAGCAGCCTTTGCTTTTTTTGTGGCTGGCTACCACGGCGGGAAATACCTCGCAAAGCAAGAAAATTCTGATAAGCGATCGGAACAGTCTCAATAGTTTGAATTCACGATTAAAGGGGCGGGGTGTTCTACCCCGCCCTTCTCGCATTACGCGCAATTCTGCAGAGCTTTCAGCAACTACCCTGTTCAATTCGCCATTTCTATCGATAGAGAGATGTGATCTTATTGACGCCGTGATTCAATCCGAGGCAGCGGAGTGCGGCCTTGCATGCCTGGCCATGGTTGCGTCGCATCATGGCAACAACATTGGACTGCGGGAACTCCGTCGTCGCCATGCCCTTTCGCTTAAAGGCGCGACGCTTGCTCAGATCATTGAAACTGGAGGCGCGCTCGGCTTTCGCTGCCGCCCCCTGCGCTTGGACTTGGAGCACCTGAGCCAACTTCAACTGCCCTGCATTGCGCACTGGGACCTCAACCACTTCGTTGTGATCAGCAAGGTCCGTCGCAATGGCGTGACCGTTCTGGATCCGGCCTTTGGCAAACGCAGGCTTTCTCTGGATGAGGTCTCGCGCCACTTCACCGGAATTGCGCTGGAGTTGCATCCAACTGCGGAGTTCCGGGCTACTCCTCGCCCACCGGCCGTCTCGCTCGCGCAGCTGACAGGAAAGATCGATGGGCTTTGGAAAGCGCTTGCCCTGCTGCTGCTTCTGTCCGTTGCTCTTCAGGTGTTCGTCCTGATAGCGCCATTCTTCATGCAATGGACCGTGGATCAAGCCCTCATTGCCCATGACAAGGACTTGCTGACCGTGCTGGGCACCGGGTTTGCCCTGGCACTGCTGCTGCAGGTCTGTATTGGGCAGATCCGAGGCCGAGCAGTCATCTACCTATCAAATCGGCTCAATCTGCAATGGACCGGCAACGTCTTCCGGCACCTGTTGCGTTTGCCCCTGGACTTCTTTGAGAAGCGCCATCTGGGTGATGTCACCTCACGGATGTCGAGCGTCCAGGCCATACAACGAACGCTGACAACCAGTTTCGTCGAAGCGTTCGTTGATGGCCTCATGGCGGTGGTGACGCTGGGAATGATGCTGCTCTACAACTGGAAGTTGGCGCTGGTCACATTGCTTGCAGTTGCTCTGTATGCAATCGCGCGTGCTTGTGCCTTTGCGCCTTTCCGAAGAGGAACAGAAAAACAGTTGATCGCAGGGGCACGGCAGGAGAGCCACCTGCTCGAGTCCATTCGTGGAGTTCAGTCGGTGAAAGTTGCCGGTCGGGATTCCGTTCGCCAAGCCGGCTACTTCAATCTCATGAATGAAACGGTCAATCACGACATTTGGCTAGCAAAGTTTGGGCTGAGCTTCGGCGGGGCCAATCAGTTGCTGTTTGGACTGGAGCGCATTGCGGTAATTTGGCTGGGAGCACTGCTGGCGATGGAGAACGTCTTCTCCGTCGGTATGCTGATTGCCTACCTCGCCTACAAGGACCAGTTTTCACAGAGGATAGGAACCTTGATCGACAAGTGGGTGGAGTTCCGCATGCTCCGCCTGCATGGCGAGCGGCTCTCCGACATTGTTCTTGCCGAACCAGAGTCCCCCCCTTCAAACGCAAGTGACCTGCTGCCGGACGGCATCCGAATTGAGGTCGAAGGGCTTGGATTCCGCTACGCCCCCGGAGAGCCCTGGGTGCTGAGGAACTGTAGTTTTGTAGTGGATCCTGGTGAGTCAGTCGCCATCATCGGTCCATCTGGCTGCGGAAAGACCACGCTGATCAAGATTCTCCTTGGCCTTCTCCAGCCAACGGAAGGTGAGATCCGCATCGGAGGCGTGCCTCTGTCAAAGATCAGCGTAAGTGAGTATCGCCGCATGATCGGCGCGGTGATGCAGGATGACCAGCTCTTCGCGGGAAGTGTCAGCGAGAACATCGCCTTCGAAGACGATCACCACGATGAAGCCAGGGTGCGTGAAGCCGCAGAGTTGGCCGCCGTGCATGACGACATCGCAGCGATGCCCATGGGCTACAACAGCCTGATCGGCGACATGGGGACGACCCTCTCTGGCGGTCAGAAGCAGCGGGTGATCCTCGCACGCGCCCTGTATCGCAAGCCCCAGTTGCTCTTCTTGGACGAGGCAACCAGCCATCTGGATGTTGAGCGGGAAAGGCTGGTGAATGAAGCCGTCCGACAACTTGAGCTGACCCGGGTGATCATCGCCCATCGGCCAGAGACCATCGCCAGTGCAGACCGGGTGCTGATCATGCACGCGGGCGCGGTAGCGCGCGAGTTGGTGCAGAACGCATCAAGCTCCGCGAAAGCCGCACGGGACGGCCTTGAGGAGGTGCTCGCATGAACGGCCTCTTCCGCAAGGAAGCCATCGATGCCCAGCGACGAAGCTGGCTCGGTGGAGTGTCCCTAGCGCAACCGCTCCGTTTCTGGATTCTTGCGGTGTTCGCAGCGATGGCTGCCTCGGCCATCGTCGGCTTCCTCTACCTGGGCGAGTATTCACGCAGATCCAGGGTTATGGGCGAGCTTGTGCCTGATCTCGGGCTTTCCACCGTGGTCGCTCCGTCGGCTGGCGTGGTTGCGAGACTGGATGTCGAAGAAGGCGACCACGTCCGGCGCCAGGACGGGCTGCTGACGATCAACGTGCCGCGGGTCACCTCCTCAGGACAGGATGCCGTGTCCACGTTGCTTGACGCACAGCGCTCCCGTATGACCAGCGTGGAGGCGATGAGCGAGTTCCAGGACAGGCAGCTCGCGGCACAGCAGGAGGGAGCCAAGGCCCAACGCTCGGCGATGCTGCGCGAGCTTTCGCAGATTGAGGCAGAGATCCACACCCGCGGCGAGCAGGTGCGAATTGGTCGCGAGACCCTCGCCCGATTTCGGAGCGTCGAGGATGAGCGCTACGTAAGCCTGGTTCAGATCAACCAACAAGAGCAATCGATACTCGAGTCGGTCAACGCGCAACAAGCCCTTCAACGCCAAGCGACCTCGATTCGACGGAACCTGGCTGAACTGGAGCAGCGGCTCGCAGAAATTCCCCATCAGAGGCTCTCCGCCAAGGCGGCCTCGGAACGTGATCTGGCTGCATTGAGCCAGGAGACCGTCCGGATGGAGGCCGACGGGGAGCTGCTGCTTCGCGCACCAGTAACTGGACTGGTAGCAAATCGACTCGTCGAGGCCGGCCAGGCGGTGCAGCCGGGCCAGCCCATTCTCAGCCTGCTCCCCCAGGGGGCCGAGCTTCGGGCACAACTGCTGGTGCCCAGCTCGGCCATTGGGTTCGTCAAATCGGGCGACAGAGTTCTCCTGCGCTATCAAGCCTATCCTTACCAGAAGTTCGGCGCCCACGAAGGAACGGTCATCCGCATCTCCCGCAGCGCGTTGACGGGAGCCCAGGAGGGCAGCGATGCAAAGCAGTCCCTGTATCGAGTTCTGGTCTCGTTGGACCAACAGGGAGTGCTGGCATACGGGAAGACAGAGACGCTCCGCCCGGGCATGCAGCTTGAAGCCGATATCATGGGCGAGCGTCGCAAGCTCTACGAGTGGCTGCTGGAACCTCTCTACTCCGTGACCGGGAAACTGGGAGGGTAGCCCCACCCGCCTTCCCATCCCGGGCCGCCGGGCTACTTGGGCCGCAGGGAAAAGAAGAGGGGCCCCTTGCCCTTGTCGCACAGCCACGCCCCTGTGCCCGGGTCCAGATCGGGGTAACCGTTGATCGTGAACCTGCCGCTGACCCGCTGCAGCAAGGCTTGGCACTCGGCCGGGCCTTTGGTGGGATCGGGTCGGTAATGCAACAGCACCCAGAGCTTGGGGCAGCGGCGCGTGGGGCACCGCCGGGTGGCATCGACGGTTTCCAGCAACTCCCAGTGCCAGTTGCCGGGGCTCATCGCCCAAGGGGCCTTTCTGCGCAAGGCCGCATCCCAGTCCTTGCCGACGCCGTAGTAGCTGCCGTTGTACTGGCTCTCATACCGGGCCACCACCGCGGCGATGAAATCGGCTTCGCGCCTGGCGGCCAGTTCGGCGCGCACGGCCGGGTAGACGGCAAACAGGGCCGCCAGCAGGGCCGCCAGCACGCCCAGTACCAGCAGCAGTTCGATCAGCGTCCATCCGCGCCGACACCGCGCAAGCCCTGCAGGCCGTCTGCGCGGCAAATCAGGCGCCGCGGCGTGCCAGACGTCCACGCATTTTCCCCGTCTTCTTCCCTTGCTTGGCTGCATTGGCAGCTTTGCGCTTTTTCTTCATGGTTCGGCGCAGGCTCTTTCCGCGCGTGTCGTAGCCAGCGGCTTTCAAGAGTTTGTTTGCTGCGCGTTCGGCAGCACGTTGAGTCGCGTTGTCCATCCCCAGTTGTTACCACCCCACGCGCGCTTGGCAAGCCCCCGCGGTGCCGGGAGGCACCGCCATGGGCGTTACCCCCGGAGGGAAGGCGAGCGGGAGCGAGCCAGATGGCGGGCGGCGAAGCCGACCGCGCCGACGGCAGGGCTTGGTCCGGTTTTCCGGGGACGCGGGCACACGGTGGGCGATGCTTGGGGATACCCCAGGCGCAGCCCTCCCAGCGGCGAGGTCCGCGCGCTTGTCCCGACCTGCCAGCCCGGTTGGCCTTTGCGGGGCGGCCGGTCTGGCCGTCCTTTGCCGCCTTGGCCGCTTTTCCTTCCAGGCGGCCCTGAACCGAGCGGGGGGCGCGGCGGCGCGCCCCCCGAGCCCCCCGCCGCCGAGTGCGTCCCGCCTGTCGGCGGGCCCGCCCTCGGGCTTCTTGCTCACCGTCTCGCTTTTCCCTGTTAGGAAAAACCGGTCCGGTTTTCCGGGGACGCGGGCACACGGGCCCCCACCCTCGGCTGGGTGTCGAAAAGGAGATTGGCGGCCTGCGCTTGAGGTGCCTTGCGGCTGCAGGTGTGCCGGTGGGAATGCGACCCCAACGGCCCAGCGTGGTTCTCATGGGTCGCCCCATCTGCCCCCGGTCCACGCCGCCCAACGGTTGGTTGCTGGGCGTCTCTATCGGGCTGCGGCTGAGCCAGCGTTCGCACACGTCTCCACGCGTGCCCGGGTTGCGGGGGTGCCCTGCACCGTTAAGCCCCCAGTCCCCAGTTGCCGCGCGTTTGCCCAATGATGGGCTGACCAGCAGAACCGTTTGATGGCTACGAACCACCCCCGCCTAGTGCTGATCACGCAGGCCGTCCAAGCGGGAGCGAAGGGAGAGCGAGAGGGAGGGCTTGCCAGATGGCCGAGGCTTGTTACGCTGACCTCAAGGGGCCATTGCCTGGGCTTGTGTAGCTGCCTTCTACCTTGCTCGCCTCCGCGCCGGTCAAGCTCGGGGGCCATGAATTCAAACTATGGCACCCTTGGCCGTTGTCAAGCCAAGGGTGTCTTTGTATCCAAGGAGGACGTGTGAACCCAGCAACCTACATCTCTATGTCGACGGTCCGGCTACTGTGTGGGAGCAACGGTGTGTCAGTGTCGGTGGGCACCGGATTCTTCTATCTAGTCGAAATTGATACGCCGGAAGGGAAAGGGAACTTCCCCCTAATTTTCACGAATAAGCATGTCGTAAACGGGCACAACGAGATCCGTATAACTGTGACAACCCGTAGTTCATCGGACGATGTTAGCGAGCTGGTGGTTGCGCCGGGCGATGTGCACCGGACATTCCTCATTCCAAACTGCCAGCAACGAATAGTGTTCCACCCAGATGCGGGCGTCGATCTGTGTGCATTTTATGTCGGCGATGTCTTCGAGGCCGTACAGAACAGTGGGTTATTCATTAGGAATACGTTCCTGCACAAGAATTTCCTTGTCCCACATGATGAAAGGAAAAACGTCCGCGCAATCGAGCCCATTATGATGATTGGCTACCCTAACGGACTTTGGGATGAACATAACAATCGCCCGCTGGCGAGACGAGGAAGCACGGCGTCACATCCATTTTTGAAATGGAATGGAAGGCAAGAATTTGTTATTGATGCAGCCTGCTTTCCCGGGTCGAGCGGGTCGCCTGTTTTTCTTTTCGAAGACATAATGTTCAGAACAAAAGATAATTCATACACGCCTGGAACGCGCGCTCAGTTGCTCGGCGTATTGGCCTCAGGACCGCTCTTTACCAACGAGGGCACGCTCGTTCAACGGGACATCCCTACGGCGACGGCAATAGTTCCAGTGGTTCCGTCGATGATGAATTTGGGGAACGTAGTGCATGCGGACGCACTCCAGAAAGTTATTGATTTAGCTTCCGTGGCCTCAGTGGAAGGTCGGACCTTTGCGCGGGCCATCAGTGTTTAGGGCTAGTTCTTCCCGCCCTCGGAATTCTGGTCGAGCGAACAACACGGTAGGCGCACCCGCCTAGAACAGGAAAAGCCACGTGAACGGGCAACAGCAACAGCCCTACCACCGCTGCCAGGCCCCGGACTTGCGTGGGATTGGGAAGCACATCGGCAAAGCCAGCGACTAAAAACACTAGCACTTGGGCCGCGATGACCGCAGCCCAAGTCCAAAGGAAGCCCCGCCAGAAGCCCCCGCGAGGGAGACCCTGTTCTGCGTAATGGGGAAAAGGCTGGCGGTTGATCCACGCCCGTCGTCGGTTGGCCCGATGGGTGATCCAGAAGAGGAAGGCCAGCACCAGCCAGGTGCCAATGCCTCCCAAGACCGCCAGCCAACCCAAAGAGATTCCGTTCTGGAGCATCTCCAAGCCGCCACCGATGAAGACGAGGCCGGCTCCCCCGAGAAGAACCGACGCACAGCCCACGTTCGCGTAGGAGTTCATCGATCAGGGCCTGTGTGCCGTCCAGGTGCCGTTGGCCTTGGAGAACCGAACGGGCTCCACGATGGGGCGCACCAGTTCGGCGCCTGACACATTGAGGACCACCTCTCCGCCAAGGTCACAGATGACGCCATCGGAGGGGGCGGCATTTCGGCAGTTTGAAAGCGTGAAGTCCCGGTAACCGGTCACCGTCATCGATCCGCTGGAGACCTGAGTGAAAGTGGCCCCGATGGCGGCCTGGGCTTCTTCGATGGAAGGCTGATTGCTGCTGCATCCAGAAAGGCTCACAGCAGCAACCACCGATACAAGCACGGTGCAAACGGTCTTCATGATCAATTCCTTGGCTGTCCACCGGATGGTGGCATCTGCCATTTTGGCAGATGCGTGCCTTATCATGCCAGTCCGTGCAGACTAAGGAGCTGATCCATTGCCCGTCCCCCATGCCCGCTCCGTTGCCCGCAATCTCTGTCTTCGGCCTTCGCCTCCGTGCAGCGCGTCAGGCCGCCGGGTTGTCGCAGGTCGAACTGGGGGCGTTGATCGGCATGAGTGAGAAATCGGCTTCGTCACGCCTGTCCCGCTACGAACGTGGGGAGCGAGAACCCGACGGCGAAACCCTGGAAGCCCTAAGCAAGGCGCTCGGCGTGCCGCCGGCCTACTTCCACGCGAGCTCGGATGTGTTGGCGGAAGTCATCTTGTTGGTGGCCCGACTGCCCGTAGAGCGGCAAAAAGAGGTGTTGGGCCTCATCAAGGGATACACCGGCGATAACGCATCCCCCTGAACGGTGGGCGGCCCGCGTTCTTAGCGTGGGCCTTGCCGTCGAATGCGCGGGGGCTCCAGCCGCGGAGGCAGAATGCCGGTGCCCGCCCCAGGCTGCTTGCTTGGTGATTGCTCAGTCGTGGGCGATGGCGCCATAGGCGGCCACTGCTCTGGGAACCGGAAGTCCTCGGTGGGATGGGCCTTGTGGAACGCCTGCAGGAGGCGTTGGCGTTGGCGCTCGGCTTCTCGGGTGGTCTTGTCCTGGGTGCTGACGGCCAAGTGCTCGGCCTGTTTGGCGTGGATTACTTGCTCTTCAGTCAGTTTCACCGCGTCTTGCAGGTCCCGCAGGGTCCTGGGCGTCCAGCCCAAGCGCTGGGCGAGCTTGTCTTTGCCCTTCAACCCCGCTTCGCCTTGATCGCGGTAGTAGCGGGCATCGTGCCGGGCCCGTCGGGCGTGCTTGAGGTCAGCCGCCGCTTGGTTTCGTACGACGACGGCCAACTGGGCTTCTCCCTCAGCAGAGAGGTAGTCCCTGGCTAACGAACGAGGCAGGGGGGCGGCATGGTTCTGAGCCCAAGCCAGGGCACGCCGGATCAGATCGGCCACGTCTTTTTCCACCTGAGCCAGCCATAGGTTGGCCAGGTGGGCCGCTTGTTCGCTTTCCCTCGTTCCATTACCGGTGACCCGGGTGTGGACTTGCGGAGGCAGTTTGGCCGCTGCCTCTTTCCCCCGGTGACCGATCACCCGAGTGATCCTTTTGGGCACTGAGGATCCGGGTTGGAGGGAAGCGGGACGGACCTCACGTGCCGGAACGCCCGTCTTGGCTTTGGGTGGGGTGGGAACGAGAAGGGCGTCGGTTGCAGCCTGCAACCGCTGAGCCCCTGCTTTGCGGCGTTCTACCAGGGCGCGGGCATGCAGGGCTTGTTCGTCCACGGTTGCCAATCGGCCTTCGGCAGCGGCCTTGGCTTTGATTTCCTCGAAGCGACGGGAGTGCTGGTTGAATCGCCGCTCCCCCACCGTCTTCAAGCGATCGTTGCGTTTTGCTCGAGGGAGGCGCTCTCCCCTTCGGCGGGCTTGGGTGACCGCCTTGCCTTCGTGCCTGGAGGGCTGGCGGTCCAGCTTGGCGGCGGCGCAGAAATCGCCCGCTTCGATGGCGCTGCCTTGCTGGTCGCGCAGGCTGCGGTGGTCCACGCGTGCTGATAGGCAGGCAGCGCTCAGGGCATCGTTGATGCGCTCACCGATCAAGGCCCGCAGTGCTTTCAGCTCCTGAGCACCTGCCTTGAACTCATCCAGGACCTTGGCCGCGCTGTCGCCAAACCCGGTTGAGCCCACTTGGCGAGGGGTCATGAGAATGTGCGCGTGGTAGTTCCGCTCATCGCCTCCCTTGTCCGGGGCGTGGAGAGCGATCTGCACAGCCACGCTGTAACGTTCCACCAACAGTTGGCCGACGTCCCGAGCCAGCGCCCGGCGTTGTTCGGGCGTGAGTTCGTGGGGCAGGGCCATCAGCACCTCGCGCGCGACACGCGCGTTCTTCCGTGTCTCGTGTTCTTCAACCTTGGACCAGAGTTGGTGCGGATTCAGTGCCCACGCCGGCGCGTTAGTGGGGGCCAGCATGTCCACGGAAAGCACGCCGGTTTTGCGGCTGTAGCTGTGGCGTGCACCGCTGGGATCGTCCAGGTCGAGACCAGCCCGGTAAGCGGCGGCAGCGGTCGCGCTGTCGCCCTTCCCTCGGCTGAGACTTTTCACTTGAACGCTGTAGATCGCCACTGCCCAAAGCTCCGATGCACCGCAGCCCCCTCTGGGGGCGAGGATTGGGGAGAAGGCGACGCGCAAGGCGTGGCGTTCGAGTGTCGGGGCGAAGCCCTGACCGCACGGTTTTGCGAAGCAAGACCATAAGTGCGCTATTGCTGGGTTGTTGGGGGCGAAATCGCCCCCTGCCAACTGCATAGAACCGGGCCGCTCGCTGTCGCTCGCCGGGCCCCCTTCTCAGGGTTACATGCACGTCAGAACTGTCAACTTTTTAGCCAAGAGCAAAAACGATGCTCGCTAACCGCTCGCATCCACGATGGGGCAGGCTCCCCTTGCGCTTCGCGCCATTTCTGGTTGCATGGATCAACGAAGCAAGAGCACGCGTGCTGTGGGAAACGTTGAAAAGCAGAAACTGAAGTTGGAGCGGATGGTCGGAGCGCTGGCCAAGGAGCAAGCCAAGCTGCTGCTCGTCGAGCGCGAAGAGCAACGCAAGCGCCGGCGTGCAGAACTGAAGCAACGCGAAGCGGATCGCCGTGCCGATGCCCACCGGAAGATCGAACTGGGTGGTCTGGTAATCGCTGCCGGGGTGGACAGTTGGGATCCGGCAGAAGTTGTCGGAGGATTGTTGGTTGTGAGCGAGCAGCTGTTGCTACAACCGACCCGACGAAATGCCCTGCGCGAGAAAGGCATCGCCCATTTGGAGGCGAGGGCTGCCACTCGAAGGGCAGGGCAATCATGACTTGGACGCCATTACACGAGGCCGTGGTCATGGGCGATGTTGCCGCGCTCAACGCTGCACTGGCCGCGACCATCTTTCCTGATCCGCGCGATCGCCACGGTCAGACACCGCTTCACTTCGCCGCCCATCTGGGAAACGTTGAGGCAGTGTCCGCGCTGTTGCTGGCCGGTGCTTCCCCGAATGCACGTGATCGCCATGCCCAGACCCCGCTTCACTTGGCGGCACGCTCAGATCACTTTGGGTCTTCCGGACCCGTCGCGGCAGCTCTGGCCGCGCTGGCCGATGGGCGCCCCTGGACGTCCGTTCACGCCACTAGGTTCCTGGAGGCGTGGGAACGGCGTGACCCTGCCGCCACGTGTGCGACGCTCCTTGCCGCAGGCGCTGAGCCAAACGCCCCAAATTGCCGACACGAGACGCCGTTCGGTCTGGCTTACCCGCGAGCTTTGAAGGCTTTCCTCTCGGCGTGAATTGAGACGCGTTTGCGACATCCGCGGCTGCGGAGTGAATTGGCGTGTTTTTTTGTGAATTAACTATATCTGGTGTTGATTTTGGAATTTTTACCCAAGATCATGGGTCTGGGCGGTCGTCGCCCAAAACCATTGTCGAGGTCGAAATGGGCAAGAATCAGCACGTGGTGAAGCGGCCGGATGGCTGGGCGGTGCGTGGCGAAGGCAACTCGCGCGATACCTCTCACCACCGGACCCAGGAAGAGGCAAGGCAGCATGCGCGTGAAATCGCTATCAACCAGCGCAGCGAAGTGGTGATCCACGACCGTCAGGGCCTTATCCGGGACAAGGACAGTTACGGGAACGACCCAAATCCTCCCAAGGGTTGATCAACAAGGCCGCCGTTTGGCGGCCTTGTCTTTTGCTGGAGCTTGGTTTGCCGACGGGGCAATGCGCACCCGAGCCATCCCCACGAGTGGGAGCAAGTGGGAAGCATTGCCCCGCTGCTTGCTGGCCCTTCTGCAAGCCTGTTAGGCTTCAAGGTATCGTTTGAGGTATCGTTTTTTTAGTCGAATGTTCCTGGGATTTTCTTATGGAACAGTCGGTTAGGTTGGTTTGGGTTCGATTCCCATCGCCCGCTCCAATCCCACCACGCCTTGGAGCGTCGGCAGCCGTGACGTCGGTACTGACGTCAGCACTCTTCCTGAAGCGCATGGTCCCATTGCATGCCGGGCACGACCCGTTTATGCAGTGGGTCGTATACCGTCAGCGGAAGGCGCCATGCTGATTTCTGCTGGAGAAGTAGCGCGCCGGAGAATCGCCAAAGGCTCTGCGGAACATCGCAATGAAGTTGCTCGGCGAAGAATAGCCAAGAACATCCGAAATCTCCGCCACCGGGACGCCCCGCGCTAGCATCTCCAGACCGTGCATCAGCTTCACCTGTTGCCGCCACTGGCCGAAACTCAATCCGGTCTCAGCAAGCGTCAAGCGGCGCAGGGTACGCGATGACATTGCCCCGGACGATGCCCACGCCTCGAGGGTACGGGAATTTCCCGGATCCCGCAGGACAGCGCGGGCCACGCGAAGAAGGCGGGGGTCCCTGGGCATCGGCACATGCAAGGACTCGTGCGGAGCCCGACGGATTTCGTCTTGTATGACTGTGGCGATGCGCTCCTGCTCAGGCGTCAACGAAGCGCGCTTGTCCCATTCCGTGGTCCTCTGCGCCAGTGCCCGCAGCACGTCACTGATTGCGACAACGCAGGGTGTTGCAGGGAGGTTGCTGCAGAACGAGGGCGCCATCAGCAATGTCCAGCCACTCAGCGCGCCACTCACGCGAACCTCATGACGCACACCGGGTGGTATCCACCCTGCGCGATAGGGAGGAAGAAGCCAGGAGCCCCGCGGTGTATTGACCTGGATCAACCCGGTTTCAACACAGAACAACTGGCCACGCACATGCTGGTGCCAGTCGTATTCGCGCGTCCCCAGCCGGAACTCATGCGCCGGGCTGTCGTCTCCCCTGAGACCAACAAGAAGCGGGCCGTCAGGCATCTCACTGAAGTCTTCCGTGCCGCGTGTAGCGTCATTGCTCATGCTGGCCGCATTTCACTATTTGTGGTCCGAATGACGTTACTTGGCTATGCGGCGCGCGTGCAACCCTTCAGCCATCACCTCGTGGCTCTGGCATCGAGCTGCAACCGAGGGGCCACTATCAGGAGAATCCGTGAGCAGAATCCATGTGAGCATCATCGGCGCCGGTCTGGGGGGGCTGGCGCTGGCGCAGGCGCTGAAGTGCGGCGGGGTTGCATTCGACGTGTTCGAGGCAGACAAGACGCTCAACTCGCGGCCACAGGGCTATCGCATCCGGATCGACGCCGAAGGTCAACGGGCCCTCGCGCGAACGCTCCCTCCAGAACTGTACGATCTCTTCCGCGGAACCGTTTCGACAACGGCGACATCAGGCCGCTTTCTCACGCCAGGTTTGCTGCCTGCCCCGGGCCGCAAGCCCGATAGCTGGCGCTCGGCCGACAGCAAGGACGATGGCGCACAGGAGGGCGGGGACGTAAGCGTCAATCGACGCACCCTGCGCGAGATCCTGATGTGCGGGATCGAAGACCGTGTCCATTTCGATCGCGCATTCGATCGCTACGCATTGACCAGCGATGGCAGGGCCGAAGTGCGTTTCCGGTCCGGTGGTCCTGCGTCGACATGTGACGTGCTGGTAGGTGCGGACGGTGTCAATTCTCGGGTCCGCTCCCAGCTGGCGCCGGATGCGCAGCCGGTGGATACCGGCGCAGTCTGCATTTACGGGAAAGTAGATCTGGACCGGTTGGGCGGCAACCCTTCACGTCTCGAAGGAACCACTATCGTCTTTGCAGACGGATTCGCCGCCATCTTCGATCAGATGCAGTTTGACCGGCACTTCCTGGAGCATGCGTGCGCTCACCTCGGCTGCAGCGTCACGCCCACACCTGACTACCTCTATTGGTGCCTGATCGGGCCAGCTCACCGCTTCGGGGTCGCGTCGGATCATCGGTCGGATCCGGATCACATCCGCAAGGCGATAGTGGCTGCGACCGATGATTGGCACCCCGATCTTCGGGAAATCCTGCAGCAGAGCAAGGTCGGGGACACCGCGATGCTCCCGATCCGCAGTGGACGTCCTGACGTGCCATGGCCCGTTGGGCCGGCAACGCTGCTGGGCGATGCTGTCCACGCGATGACGCCAGCAGGTGGGTTGGGTGCAAACACTGCACTCGCCGACGCGGCCGCTCTGGCCGAGCTGATGCTGAAAGCCGATAGTGGCGCGCTCTCCATTCCGAGTGCGCTGGCGCAGTACCAGTCGGATATGCGTGAGAGGGCCCGGCATGCGGTGGATATCTCCAACAGAGGTGCGGACAGACTGTTCGGGCCTGCGGTGCCCGAACATTGCCACAGTGCCCGCTGATCAAGCGTCTGAGTCCAGCCGGGATTCGATGGCGGCGCATGTGGCGCGGGCGTTCGGCCTGCAGCGCTACGTCAGCCATTCCCGCGGGTGCCTTACTACGCCGCGAGCGCGCCGGCCCCGGGCCTCGGCGCCCAGCAGGTGTCCCTGATGGTGACTGTGTGCAGGTACTACGGGCTTTTCCTGACCAGAACATCCCCGCTCCCTGGCAGCCGAAGCGGAAGCGGTGCTGCCGAGATGGCGCGTAACGCTTCAAACTTTTCCCATGGGCAGGCCGGCACCGACCAACTAGCGTGAGCGGATACTGACAAGGAGCTGCCTTCCATGAACTGCCGGAACGACGTCGTCGAGCGCATCCATCAGATCTTTCTTTCCGCCGGCGTCGGCTCGAACAAGCAGCTTGAGGCCGTGCGCGCGCTCGGGCGTGCCGGTGGTCCCAAGGCCGCGGAACTGCTCGAGCAGATCTACCAGCAGGCGTTCAGCAATTCTGCCCTGCAGATGGCCTGCGTGGCGGCGCTGGGCGAAGCGGCCCGTGGCTTCCAGGTCAGTGCTGAACGGGACAGCTGAAGCTTCATCCACAACGCTCGAGATCGTCGACGACGGGCATCATCCGCCCGCCACACGCCCGCGCTATGCTGCGCGCCTGCCGACCGATCCCTCCGCGATGAAGCTCGCCATCCTGTCCCGCAACAGCTCCCTGTATTCCACCCGTCGGCTGGTCGAGGCGGCGCGCGCGCGCGGCCACACCGTGCGCATCCTCGACCCGTTGCGCTGCTACATGCGCATCGCCGCCGATGGCTTTTCCATGCACTACAAGGGCCGGCCGATGACCGGCGTGGACATGGTCATTCCGCGCATCGGTGCCTCGATCACCCGCTACGGCACCGCGGTACTGCGCCAGTTCGAGCTGATGGGCGCGCGCACGCCCAATCCGTCCGATGCCATCCTGCGTTCGCGCGACAAGCTGCGCGCGCACCAGCTGCTGGCGGCCAAGGGCATCGACATGCCGGTCACCGTGTTCGGCGACAACCCCGACGACACCGTCGATCTGCTGTCCATGCTCGGCCCGCCGCCGCATGTGGTGAAGCTCAATGAAGGTACCCAGGGTCGCGGCGTGATCCTGACCGAAAAGGCCAGTGCCTCGCGCGGCATCGTCGAAGCGCTGCGCGGCCTGTACGCCAACTTCCTGATGCAGGAATTCATCGGCGAGGCCAAGGGCGCCGACCTGCGCTGCTTCGTGGTGGGCGACCAGGTGGTGGCGTCGATGCAGCGGCAGGCACCGGAGGGTGACTTCCGCTCCAACCTGCACGCTGGCGGCACCGCCGTGGCGGCCAAGGCCAGTCGCGCCGAGCAGCAGGTGGCGGTGCGTTCGGCCAAGGCGTTGGGCCTGTCGGTGTGCGGCGTGGACCTGATCCGCTCCGCGCGCGGCCCGCTGGTGCTGGAGGTCAACTCCACGCCGGGGCTGGAGGGCATCGAAGCGGCCTGCGGTGTGGACGTGGCCACACGCATCATCGAACACGTAGAGAAGATCAAAAAGCCTTGATTATTCATAGGGTTGTGATTCTCATGGGTAAATGATCCGGGCCTTTAACGAGGCTTTAATCGGCCCCGGCGTAGGCTTCAGCGAACCGCAGCTCTGCCTCTCAGCAGGATCGGTATCGGGATACGACTTCAGGCCCAGGCGGGTGCACCGCCTGGGCCTTTTTTATGCCTGTCGGCTCTGTGCCCAAGGTCTCTTGTGGAGGCCGCGTGACGGTCGTAGAGTTGGCCCTTCGTTCCGGGATGGATCGGGAGGTTGGCGATGTACCGCATCATGACGATCGCGTTGCTGCTGGGCCTGTCTGGCGCTGTTGCCGCCAAGCCGGAGAAAGTCGCTGTACAGATGGACCGGCAGGGCTCGGTCGCCGAGCAGATGCGCCAGGTGGAAGCCGCGCTGGCCGCCCCCGACTATGCCGAACTGTCTGCCGAGGATCGCGGCCAGGTGCAGCAGGCGCTGTCGCGTATCCGCCAGCACATGGGCGAACGCCAGACCGTGCAGGAGCTGCCGCCGCAGTTGCAGGCCGAGGTCTTCAACGAGCAGGAACGCATCAACACCCTGATGGCGCGTGGCCATGACGACAGCCGGCAGATCTGCAGGTACGAACGCACCACCGGCAGCAACATGCCCAGGAGCCGCTGTCTGACCGTGGCCCAACGGCGCCGGATCGAAGAGAAAGGCAAGGCGCTGATCAACGACCAGCGCAGCTACAACACGCTCAGCCCACCGCCCGCCGGGCGTTGACCGCACCGCCTTTCGGTCCACCGGGGTGCCGTAACGGCGTGTCGATGGCACCGCAGGGTCGGTGTTCCACTCATGGAAGAACCTGGAGGTAACAATGCAGCGCATGACCCCCTTCGCCCTGATGCTGGGCCTGGCACTGGCCACCACCGCGCACGCCAAGCCCGAGAAAGGGCAGGTGAAGTTCGACGCCAACGCACCGGTGGCCGAACAGATCCGCAACGTTGAGACGGCGATCAACACCGAGGACTACAGCGAGATCGGGCTGGAAGACAAAAGCCGTGTGCAGCAGGCGCTGGGCCGTATCAAGATCAAGATGGGCGACCACGAACGGGTAGAGCAGTTGAGCCCGCAGGACCGCACCGAGATCTTCAACGACCAGGAAGTGATCAACACGATCATGACCCGCGCCCATGCCGACAGCCGCATGGTCTGCCGCCGCGAGCGCACCACCGGCAGCAACATGCCGCAGAGCGTCTGCCTGACCGTGGCCCAGCGCCGCAAGGCGCAGGAAGACAGCCGCAAGGCCCTCAACGACAACCAGCGTTTCAACAACTACAAGCCGTAACCGTGGTTGGACCGGTCGCAGGCCGCCATCGGTCACCCTGCCGTGCGTCCCTTGTGGACGCATCGGCGGAACCGTAAAGTCGAGACCCTATTCATGGACGAACATGGAGCTCGTCATGTACCGCACCACTACGCTCGCCCTGATGCTGTCGCTCGGCCTGGTGGCCACCGTGCAGGCCAAGGCGCAGAAGGACACCGTGCAGATGGATTCCTTCACCCCGGTATCCGAGCAGATCCGCCGCGTTGAAACGGCCATGGGCAGCGAGGACTACAGCGAGATCGGGCTGGAGGACAAGAGCCGCGTGCAGCAGGCGCTGAACCGGATACGGATCAAGATGAATGGCCGCGAGAAGGTGGATGAGCTGGCCCCGCAGGAGCGCAACGACCTGTTCAACGAGCAGGAGATCGTCAACACCATCATGACCCGCGCCCAGGCCGACAGCCGCATGATCTGCCGCCGCGAGCGCCTGACCGGCAGCAACATGCCGACCAGCGTCTGCCTGACCGTGGCCCAGCGTCGCAAAGCCCAGGAAGAGAGCCGCCGGGCGCTGACCGACCAGCAGCGCATCAGCCGCTGAGCGCTCGCCCCGGGGGCGTTTGCCGGTGTCCTCCCTCCGGTACGAAATGTTAAGAATGGAACCTGTATCGTTCAGCAGGTAGACGTCGCGTCCACCCGCACAGGGGCATCCTGAGCAGGTGGGCCTGGCCCCCCGACGACCCTTCAAGAACCAGAGGTCCCAGTGCGCATTCTCGTAATCGAAGACAACAGCGACATCGCCGCCAACCTTGGCGACTACCTTGAGGATCGTGGCCACACCGTGGACTTCGCCGCCGACGGCGTGACCGGCCTGCACCTGGCGGTGGTCCACGAGTTCGACGCCATCGTGTTGGACCTGAACCTGCCGGGCATGGACGGCATCGAAGTGTGCCGCAAGCTGCGCAACGAAGCGCGCAAGCAGACCCCGGTGCTGATGCTGACCGCCCGCGACTCGCTGGACAACAAGCTGGCCGGTTTCGATTCCGGCGCCGATGACTACCTGATCAAGCCGTTCGCGCTGCAGGAAGTGGAAGTGCGCTTGAACGCTTTGTCGCGCCGCGGCAAGGGCGTGCAGACCCGCGTGCTGGAAACCGGCGATCTGGAATACAACCTGGACACGCTGGAAGTGCGTCGCCAGGGCAAGCTGCTGCAGCTCAACCCGACCGCGCTGAAGATTCTGCAGGCCCTGATGGAGGCCGCGCCGGCCGTGGTTACCCGCCAGGAACTGGAGACCCGCGTCTGGGGCGAAGAGCTGCCCGATTCGGATTCGCTGCGTGTCCACATCCACGGCCTGCGTGCGGTGGTCGACAAGCCGTTTGAAGTGCCGCTGATCCAGACCCGCCATGGCATCGGATACCGCATCGCTACCCCGGAAGCCTGATTCCGTGGCAACCAAGGGGGAGCGCCGGCGTTCGCCGTATCGGCGGCGCCTGCGCAGCCGCATCATCGTCTCGTTCGTGTTGTTGGGCTTCTGCCTGACGACACTGTTCGCGTTCGCCACCAACTGGGCCCGCATGCGCGTGGAAAACCAGCTGGTGGAAGACGTGATGAACCGCAACATCAACGAGTACGTGCGGCGGTTCTACGAGAGCCCGGATCGCAACCCCGACCTGCCCGTGCAGCAGATGCGTGCGCGCCTGATCAAGCCTGACAAGTTCGAGGCGCTGCGCGAGGAAGAGCCAGACTGGTACGAGTTCAAGGATGGCCTGTACAACATGGGCGGCGTGGATGAGCGCGGCCAGCGCTATTCGTACAAGCTGGCCGTGCGCAAGACGCCCGACGCCTGGGCATTCCTGGCCTACGACATGACCGACAGCGTGCGCGGCGGGCAGCAGCTCAACCGCGCGCTGGTGCTGTCGGTGCTGGTCTTCAGCCTGTTGTCGCTGGTGCTGGGCTGGTGGTCGGCGTCGAAGGTGATGAAGCCGGTCTCGGACCTGGCCGCGCGGCTGCGTGCCTATCGCGGCGGCACGAGCGAGCCCGAGCCGCTGGCGCCACGTTTCCCCGATGACGAAGTGGGGCAACTGGCGCAGGCGCTGGATGATTATTCGTCGCGGCTGACCGAAGTGGTGCAGCGCGACCGTGAGTTCAATGCCGACGTCAGCCACGAGCTGCGCACGCCGCTGGCGGTGATCCGTGGCGCCACCGAACTGCTGCTGACCCGGCCCGGCCTGGATGAGAAGGTGCTGCAGCGTCTGCAGCGCATCCAGCGCGCCGAACAACAGTGCAGCGACCTGATCGGCGCACTGCTGCTGCTGTCGCGCAATGAACGCGGGCAGGGCACCAGCAACGTCGCCCGCGTGGCCGAACAGCTGCTGGACGCCCACCGTGCACAGCTGGGCGGCAAGCCATTGGAACTGGCACTGGAAGGCGAGCGCAACCTGGTGATCGATGCGCCGGAAGCCGCGTTGTCGGTGGCGCTGGGCAACCTGATCGGCAACGCGGTGAAGTACTCGCAGGATGGCGAAGTGCGCGTCTTTGTCGGCAGCAATTCGGTGTCGGTGACCGACAGCGGACCGGGGCTGAGCGAAGAGGATGCCGCCAAACTGTTCCAGCGGGGCTATCGCGGCACGCATGCCGGCCATTCGCAGGGCGGCGGCATCGGCCTGTCGATCGTCAGCCGCCTGTGCGATCTGTATGGCTGGCAGGTGAGCGTGCGCCCCGGTGGCGAGCGCGGCGTGATCGCCACCCTGACGTTCTCGCCGAAGCCGTTGTAAGGGGCTTTACTTTGGTGGGTGCTCCACGTTTGTAGAGCCGAGCCCGCGCTCGGCTGCGGTGGCTTCCCGGAGCCGAGCATTGGCTCGGCTCTACACCGGGTTCGTGTTGCGCCCTGTGTCGCTTGTGCCATCAAATTAGCTTTGCAGTCGTGATGGGCCAGAAGCCCAACACGACATCACCGTGATCGCCGCCACGCCACGTGCGTGTCCGCATGCACGCATTCGTACCCTCAACTGCGGCTTGAGAATTTCCTTACAGATCACAGCGCTACGTGATGGCCAGATGGGTCGGCCGGGGCAGGTGCCCTGGCCGGGATTGGCGTCCTGAAAAAAACCTTCAACTCAAGCGCTCCGGGTGTGCTGCGGCTCATCACGGAAAATGCATCGGCTGCCTTGTTTCGGCGGATGGTGCGTGGGGATTCATCAGAATCCGCTGGAGTCTTTTTCCTCGCGCTTGAGTTGTTGGGTCTCCGGTACGCCAACCCGCACCGTCCGCCACCTTGCATCAGCGGGTGGCCTGCCGTCTGCGAGGAGATTCACCATGTCCGCACGCCCCTTGTTCCCCCAGCTGCACGCCCTGATCGGCGAAGCCGCCGACCTGCTGCCGGCCGACGTCGCCGAGCGCATCGAAGTCCTGCTCGATGATCCCAAGGATCTGCTGCCTGCGTTGCTGGCCCGCATGGACGGTCGCGATGCAGCCGACGGGCGGCGATTGGAAGCACAGGGCCTCAGCCCGGCACAGGCGGCCACCATGGCCGGCCTCAGCCGCACCCTGGCCGGCTTGAATGCACTCATGCAGGTGCTGCACGCCGCCGAGGCGGCCCGCGAACAGGGCGGTGCCCACCAGCAGCTCAGCCCGGATGTCGTAGATGGATTGCTGCTTGGCGCACGAGAACTGGCCCGCTATGCCCGCCTGCAGCTTGAGTAGGTCCACGCAATGCGTGGATGCAGAACGCTTTGTAGAGCCGAGCCCATGCTCGGCTTGATGATCGCAGCCGAGCATGGGCTTGGCTCTGCAGCAGTTCCACGCTGGCGCCGGGTAGATCCACGCCATGCGTGGATGCTGTTCGGTAGTGCCGGCCGCTGGCCGGCAACCAAACCGTCCAGTAGATCCACGCCATGCGTGGATTTGCTTTGGTAGTGCCGGCCGCTGGCCGGCAACCAGGCCTCAACCTCCAGCCAACCCCAGATACCGCGCATGCAGCGCTTCCACCTGCGCCTGCAGGTCCTCCGGGTGGCCATCGTTGACCACCACATCATCGGCCAGTGCCAACCGCTGCGTGCGGCTGGCCTGGGCGGCGATCATCTTGTCGGCCAGTGCGGCGTCGATGCCGTCGCGCTGCATCAGCCGGGCGTGCTGCACGGCTTCGGGCGCATCCACCAGCAGCACCCGGTCCAGCCACGGGTAGGCGGTCCGCCCGCCGACCTCGGTCAGCAGCGGAATGGCGGCAATCGCATAGGGGCTGGTGGCCTGCTCGCACTGCTGTTGCATCAGAAGGCGGATGGCCGGATGGGTGATCGCTTCCAGTGCGGCCCGTTCGGCCGGATCGGCGAACACGTGGGCCCGCAGGCGTGCCCGATCCAGGCCGCCGTCTGCCTGCAGCATGTCGGCGCCGAAGCGCTCGGCGATGCGGCCCAGGGCAGGGCTGCCGGCAGCAACCACCGCGCGGGCGGCCAGATCGGCGTCGGCCACCACGATGCCCAGCGCCTCGAAGCGCCGGGTCACCTCGCTCTTGCCGGCGGCAATGCCGCCGGTCAGGCCCACTACATACCGGCTCATGGGGATTCCCCTCAGCGCAGCCCGCTCAACACCAGGTACTGCTCGACCACGGGCGCGCCCCACATGAAGTACAGCCAGCCCGCGATGGCCAGGTAGGGGCCGAACGGAATCGGCGTGGCGCGGTCACGGCCGCGGGTGTACAGCCAGATCGAGCCGATGATGGCGCCCAGCACCGACGACAGCAGGATGATCGGCAGGATGCCCTTCAGCCCGCACCAGGCGCCGAGGGCGGCCAACAGCTTGAAATCGCCGTGGCCCATGCCTTCCTTGCCGGTCAGCTGCTTGAACAGCCACCAGACCATCCACAGCGACAGATAGCCCACCGCCGCGCCGACCAATGCAGGCTTGGCCGGCATGTACAGGTTGTCGATGTTGCCTATCAGGCCCAGCCACATCAGGGGTAGGGTCAACTGGTCGGGCAGCAGCTGGGTGCGCAGGTCGATGCCGGACAAGGCGATCAGGAAGCAGGTCAGCACGATGGCGCCGAAGCCCTGCCAGCCGAAGCCGAATTGCCAGACGCAGGCCAGCACCAGCACCGAGGTCAGGGCCTCGACCAGCGGGTACTGCAGCGAGATCGGCGCCCTGCAATGGCGGCACTTGCCGCCCTGGATGATCCAGCTGAACAGCGGGATGTTCTCGTACCAGCTCAGCTTGTGCTTGCAGTGCGGGCAGTGCGAGGGCTCGACCACGATCCCCGGTGGTGGGGGCTCGTAGAAGTCCGGTTCCTCCAGGACCTCCCGCGCATCGCGCTTCCACTGCCACTCCAGCCGCTTGGGCAGGCGCAGGATGACGACGTTGAGGAAACTGCCCAGCAGCAGCCCCAGGGCGGCCGCGGCAGGGTAGCCGAGGCCGGGATGCTGGTCGAGAAATGCCATGTAGTGATTATCCGACGACGGAAGCGAGCTTGAAGATCGGCAGGTACATGCCGATGACCATGCCGCCGACGATGGTACCAATGATCACCATGATCACAGGTTCCAGCAGGCTGCTCAGGGCGTCAACCGCATTGTTGACCTCCTGCTCATAGTACTCGGCCACCTTGAACAGCATGGCGTCCAGGGCGCCTGCCTCTTCACCGATGCCGGTCATCTGGATGACCATGTGCGGGAACAGGGCGGTCTGCTTCATGGCCATGTTGACCGGGTAACCGACCGACACGTCGTCGCGCATGCGCAATACGGCATGCTCGTAAACCGTATTGCCGGTAGCGCCGGCCACGATGCCCAGGGCCTCCACCAAAGGCACGCCGGCCTTGAAGGTGACGGCGGTGGTACGGGCGAAGCGAGCGATCGAGCTGTTGTGCATGATCTGCCCGATGACTGGCAGCTTCAGGACCAACCGGTCCATGCTGTGCTGCATCTTGGGCGATCGTTTGTATGCTGCAATGAAGCCGACGATCGAGCCAATGATGACCAACAAGATCAGCCACCACCACGAGACCATGAACCTCGACATGTTCACGATCATCTGGGTAAAGGCGGGCAGGTCCGCGCCAAAGCCCTTGAATACGTCCTCAAACTGCGGGACTACCCAGACCAGCAGGATGCCACTCACCAGCAGGGCAACCGCCAAGACCATGGCGGGATAGAACATCGCCTTCTTGATCTTGCCCTTCAGCGCTTCAATGTTCTCTTTATACGTGGCGACGGTGTCCAGCACCGTCTCCAGCACACCGGCGCCTTCGCCGGCACGCACGAGGTTGCGGTAGAGTTCATCGAACTGCACAGGATGCTTGCTGACGGCCTCATAAAGTGAAGAGCCGCCTTCAATATCCGTTCGGACTGAGTCCACCATCTTCTTCATGCGCGGGTTCTTGTGCCCGCTGGCGATGATGTCCAGTGCGCCGACGATCGGCACCCCCGACTTCATCATGGTGGCCATCTGACGGCTGAAGAACGCGATGTCCTTTGGCGAGATCTTGCTGCCGGCCGCGCCGAACAGCGGCTTGGACTTCAGTTTGACCACACCGGGGTTTATGCCCTGGCGGCGCAGCTCAGCTCGCAGCAGGTTCGCGTTCTTCGCGGCCTGCTCTCCCTTCATCTTCACGCCCCGCTTGTCGGTCCCCTCCCAGACAAACGGCTGCAGCTCCGTGGTGCTGCGCGCCACGGGCTCCTTCTTGATCGCACTGCGACTGACAGACATATCGGCTCCCCAAGACCCGCCATCCCCAGGCGGGCGTCTAGCCCCTGATGGTAGCGGGTTCATGCCCGTCTGGGCAGTTGTTAGGGGCGCCATGATGCGAATTCGTGCCGGGTGCCGACCAAAGGTGACGCACTGCGTCACATTGCCGCGTCCATCGCAGATTCGCATCCGGGGGGTTCCCATCCGTGAAATAGCTGCCATCATGGGCGCGGGGAAATCCAGGGGGAGGCGTGCCGGGGTTGGCACGCAACCTGCGTTGATCCACCCGCAGGGGGCAGGACCCGCTCAGCTGGCCGCTGGTCAGACCGATCCTGTGCTCTGAAATCAACCACCACTTATCTTGGGGATGTACCAAAATGAAGAACCAGAAGGGCTTCACCCTTATCGAACTGATGATCGTCGTTGCGATCATCGCCATCCTGGCCGCCATCGCCCTGCCGATGTACCAGGACTACGTGGCCAAGTCGCAGGCCACTGCTGGCCTGGCTGAAATCACCCCCGGCAAGACTCAGTTCGAAGTTGCCATCAATGAAGGCAAGACTTCGACCGATATCGCAAATATCGCTGCGATTGGCCTGAAGAATTCTGATCGTTGCACCATCACCATGAGCTTCGCTGAGACGGGCAATATCGTTTGCACCCTGAAGGGCAGCCCGAAGCTGACGACCTCGAAGGGTGCAATTACCCTGACCCGTGCTACTGACGGTACTTGGGCCTGCACCTCGAACGTCGACGCGAAGTATCTTCCGAGCGGCTGTAAGGCTCCGTAATTCGTAATAGCTTTTCTGTTCAAAAGAGGCCCCGCGAGTCGGGGCCTTCTTTTTGGGAGCGTCCTAAATAGAGACGCTGTGGGAATCCTTGGGGAGGATTTCGTATGCGTGAAGAACGTGGTTTTTCATTAATTGAGTTGATGGTGGTAGTCGGTGTCTTGGCAATTCTCGCGCTGATCGCGCTACCGATCTATCAGAACTACATGGCCAAAGCCCAGTTAGCCGCGGCATTTGCAGAAATACGACCTGGAAAGACCACCGTTGAAACGGTGGTGCAGGACAGTCGGGACACTGCGCTCGTAGATGCTGCCTATATAGGCTTGAAGCGCTCGGATATCTGTTCCGCTGTAACGGCCGAGCTGGATGTCAGTGGTGTGGGAAGCATCACTTGCAAAGTTGGTGGCAGCCAAGCAATCAGAGGCAAAGACCTCATCCTCCGCCGCGCAGCCGACGGCACCTGGACCTGCGACGGCAGCGCCTTCGAAGCGCGCTATCGCCCAACCGGCTGTTGATCACACTTCGGCCTGCCAATGGGATGTTGGCGGGCCGTTGACGGGGCTATCATCCCCGGGGGAGTCAGGATCGTGCCTGCCGGGCTGGGAGTGCCGGGCGAGGCAGTCATGCTGAAGGATTGGCGTCGTCGTCGGCCAGCGGGTCGCGGCAGGTTCTGCTGCCCTGTGCGGTGCCCCTGGAAGGCGCGCCGCACTGCCTGACCCATGATGAGCCAAGGATCCATATGAACGCCGTAACCACCGCCAATCTCGTCGGCATCACCGGCCTGGCCCGTCGCCTGGTCCAGGATGGTGCGCTGGACGAGGCTTCCGCCCGCGACGCCATGGCCAAGGCCGCTGCGGCCCGCCAGCCGCTGCCGACCTGGTTCGCGCAGAACAAGGTGGTCGGGGCGGCACAGTTGGCGGCCGCCAATGCGGTCGAGTTCGGCATGCCGCTGTTCGACGTGTCCACGTTCGACGCCAGCCAGAACGCGATGAGCCTGGTCAGCGAGGAGCTGCTGCGCAAGCACAACGTGCTGCCACTGTTCAAGCGCGGCGGCAAGCTGTTCGTGGGCACCAGCAACCCGACCCATTCGCTGGACGAGATCAAGTTCCACACCAATCTGGTGGTGGAGCCGATCCTGGTGGATGAGGACCAGATCCGCCGCACGCTCGAGCAGTGGCATGCCAGCCATGACACGCTGGGCGACGCGCTGGGCGGTGACGACGATGGCATTGGCAACCTGGATGTGTCCGGCGGTGACGAGGACATTTCCGGGGGCGGCGACTCCGGCATCGATGCCAAGGGTGATGACACCCCGGTGGTGAAGTTCGTCAACAAGGTGCTGGTGGACGCGATCCGCAAGGGCGCCTCGGACATCCACTTCGAGCCCTATGAAGACGACTACCGCGTGCGCCTGCGCATCGACGGGTTGCTGAAGATGGTGGCGCGCGCGCCGGTGAAGTTGAACCAGCGCATTGCCGCGCGCCTGAAGGTGATGGCGCAGCTGGACATCGCCGAGAAGCGCGTGCCGCAGGACGGGCGTATCAAGCTCAACCTGTCCAAGACCAAGCAGATCGACTTCCGCGTGAGTACGTTGCCGACCCTGTTCGGCGAGAAGGTGGTGCTGCGTATCCTGGACGGCAGCGCTGCCAAGCTGGGCATCGACAAGCTGGGTTACGAGCCGGACCAGCAGAAACTGTTCCTGGAAGCCATCCACAAGCCGTACGGCATGGTGCTGGTGACCGGCCCGACCGGTTCGGGTAAGACCGTGTCGCTGTACACCGCGCTGGGCATCCTCAACGACGAGACGCGCAACATCTCCACCGCCGAAGACCCGGTGGAAATCCGCCTGCCCGGTGTCAACCAGGTGCAGCAGAACAACAAGCGCGGCATGACCTTTGCCGCGGCACTGCGCTCGTTCCTGCGACAGGATCCGGACATCATCATGGTCGGCGAAATCCGCGACCTGGAAACGGCCGAGATCGCGATCAAGGCGGCGCAGACCGGCCACATGGTGCTGTCCACGCTGCATACCAACGATGCACCCCAGACCATCGCGCGCCTGATGAACATGGGCATCGCGCCGTACAACATCACCAGCTCGGTGACGCTGGTGATCGCCCAGCGCCTGGCGCGCCGGCTGTGCAGCAACTGCAAGCGCCCGGCCAATCTGCCCGAGCATGCGCTGCTGGCCGAAGGCTTCACCCAGGCGCAGCTGGACGCGGGTATCGAGCTGTACGAAGCGGTCGGCTGTGATGAGTGCACCGAGGGCTACAAGGGCCGTACCGGTATCTACCAGGTGATGCCGATGACCGACGAGATCGCCACGATCGTACTGGCTGGCGGCAATGCGTTGCAGATTGCCGAGGCCGCACAGCAGATCGGGGTGAACGATCTGCGCCAGTCGGCGTTGAAGAAGGCGGCGGCGGGCATCACCAGCCTGGCCGAGATCAACCGCGTTACCAAGGATTGAGGTAGCCCGGAGAGCAGCCGAGCATGGGCTCGGCTCTACAGTAGATCCACGCCATGCGTGGATGGCGCGATGCATGAGTTTGCCGGCCAGCGGCCGGCACTACCAGGTTGGCGGGCCCGCGTCGGGCCCTGCCCTTACTCCATGCCCAGCTTCTTCAGCTTGTAGCGCAGCGCGCGGAACGTGATGCCCAGCTGCGCGGCGGTGCGGGTCTTGTTCCAGCGGTTTTCTTCCAGCGCGCGCTGGATGGCGCTGCGCTCGAGCTGTTCGATGTACGAGGGCAGGGCGGCGTTGCCGGGCTGCAGGTCAGCCACGGCTTCGGCATGTGCTGCGCTGCCGGGCGTGCGCGGGGCATGTTGCGGCAGGCGCAGGTCGTCGGCGCCGATGCGGTCTTCTTCGGCCAGTGCCAGTGCACGCTCCAGGATGTTCTCCAGTTCACGCACGTTGCCGGGGAAGGCGTACTGGGCCAGTGCGTCCAGTGCCGACGGCGCCAGCAACGGCGTCGGGCGGCCATGGCTGCGGGCCAGCCGTGCCAGCACCGACGCGGCCAGTTCCGGCAGGTCCTGGCGACGCTCGCGCAGCGGCGGCACCCTCAGCTCAATCACGTTGATGCGGTAGTAGAGGTCGTGGCGGAAACGGCCGTCCTCGACCAGCTCGGCCAGGTCCTTGTGGGTGGCCGAGAGGATGCGCACGTCCACCGGCTCCTCGTTGGCGGCGCCGACCGCACGCACCGACTTTTCCTGGATCGCGCGCAGCAGCTTCACCTGCATCTGCAGTGGCAGCTCGGCCACTTCGTCCAGGAACAGGGTGCCGCCATGCGCGGCCTGGAACAGCCCGGGCTTGTCGGCGTGGGCGCCGCTGAAGCTGCCCTTGCGGTGGCCGAAGAATTCGCTCTCCATCAGCTCGCCGGGAATGGCGCCGCAGTTGACCGGCACGAACGGGCCGGCCGCGCGGGCACCCTGGGCATGGATGGTGCGTGCGACCAGCTCCTTGCCCACGCCGGATTCACCGAGGATGTAGACCGGCGCCTGGCTGCGCGCGACCTTGCCGATGGTGGTACGCAGCACGTCCATGGCCGGCGAGTCGCCAAGCAGGCGTGCGCCCTGTTCGGCGGCAGGGCCGGGCACGGGGCGCTCGGTGTTGTTGAGTTCCAGCGCGTGCTTGACCAGGCCACGCAACACGGCGATGTCCACCGGCTTGCTGACGAAATCGAAGGCGCCGGCCTTCAGCGCTTCCACCGCCAGGTCCATGCTGCCAAAGGCAGTGATCATCGCCACCGGCGTGCGCGGGTAGTGCTGGGCGATCTCGCTGACCAGCTCGATACCGTTGCCGTCCGGCAGGCGCATGTCGGTGATGCACAGGTCGTACGGATTGCTGGCCAGCAGTTCGCGCGCTTCGGCAAGGTTGGCTGCGGTACTGATGCGCAGCCCCATGCGGCCGAGCGTCAGGACCAGCAGTTCGCGGATGTCGCGTTCGTCGTCGACGACGAGGGCGCTGCGGGTTTCGTTCATGGGCGTGAAAGATAAACGAGGGGGCTGGAAGCGACAAATGTTTGACGCACAGAATCGAGATCAGGTGGGCAACAGCGTATGCGGGCCGGGCAGCACCAGGCGGAAGCAGGAGCCTCCAGCGGGAACCGGGATGTAGTCCAGCCGCGCCTGGTTGGCTCGGCACAGCTCGCGGGCGATATACAGGCCCAGCCCGGTGCCATGCTCGGACGTGGTGAAGAACGGCCGGAACAACTGCGCGGCCACGCTCTCGGGAATACCGGGGCCACGATCCATCACGTCGATGACCGCACTGCGCTCGTGCTGCGCCACGCGCAGGCGCACCCGCGCCGGCTGCTGGCCGATGCGGCCATACTTGAGCGCGTTGTGCACCAGCACGGTCAGCACCTGGTAGAGGTGCTTGCTGTCGACCTGGGCCAGTACCGAGGTGTCGTTGATGATCGGCTCGATGCTGTCGGTCTCCAGCGTCTGCCCCTGCTTGTACTCCAGCACGAAGCGGCGCACGAAGGCGGCCAGGTCGACGTTTTCGGGCGTGGCGCGCTCGCGCCGGGCCAGGCCCAGCACGCTTTCGACGATGCCGTTGGTGCGCTGGCACTGCTGGCGGATGATCTGCAGCAGGCGGCGGTCGCTTTCGTTGAAGCCGGTGCCTTCCTCCAGCAGCTGCACCGCGTAGTTGATCGCGGCCAGCGGGTTGCGGATCTCGTGGGCGAGGCTGGCCGAGAAGCGTCCCATTGCTGACAGGGTGAGCGACTCGGCACGGCGCGAGACCACGCTGGAGTCGTCCAGGAATACCAGGGCCAGCTCGCTGCCGGCCAGCAGGCGCGCAAAGCGGGGCTGCACTTCGGGCTGGTCGGGGTTGAGCTGCAGCGGCAGTTCGTCCTGCGCCCAGCCGTTGCGCCAGCGCTGCAGGCGACGGGCCAGTTCCGGGGCGGCGCTGGCCAGGTCCAGGCGGCCGCTTTCGCCGCTGCCGTCGCTGTCACCGAGCAGCATCGAGGCGGCCTCGTTGGCCAGGGTGACACGGTTGTCGGCGTCGACCACCAGCACGCCGGTGCGCATGCGGCGGATGATCAGCTCGTTGATCTGGAACAGGTTGGCTACTTCGTCGCCGCGCTGGTTGGCCAGCTGCTGGTTGCGGCGCGCGCGGCTGCCGACCTGGTAACTGATGAAGGCCAGCGCCAGGTAGCTGGTGGCGAACATGGCCAGTTCGGCCAGGGTACGGGTGGGATCGCCGCCTTCCAGCAGCTTCCAGGTGTATTCCACGCCGGTGGCGAGGCTGGCGGCCAGTGCCAGGCCCAGCCCCAGGCTGAGCGGCAGCAGGGTGGCGGCAGCGGCGATGTTGAACAGCAGCGACATCGAGATGCCGGCGCTGGCACCGGGCAGGGCATGCGACAACAGGGTGGCGGCGACGATGTCCACCAGCACGCCGCTGACCACGATCGGGCGCAGCCAGCGTTCGTTGCGGCCGATCACCAGCGCCAGCAGCGACAGCCCCAGGTAGATGGCGGCGACGGTGTCGGCCAGCCGCGGGTGGTGGGCTTCGCCGACCATGGCCGACAGCGGGCTGTAGAGCAGGGCGGCGATGACCGAAGCGATCAGCACCCGGTACAGCGCGAAGAAATACAGCTCACGCCGCGGAATCGATTCGATGCGGTCGATCAATGAAGCACTGGGTGACACGCCGGAACTCCCCTTCTGGCTGCCTGGGTCTGGAATCTGCGGCGGGCCTGCCCGGCGTCCCCTGAGGCCGGGCGGTACGTCGCTTCGATGTGGCCTGCGGTGGAAAACCGTCGAGCACCCCCGACGCTACACACCCTGGCTGACCAGTATAGGGCCCCCGGCAGGGGCCCGCCGCTGCGGCCCGGATCGCGCATTTGGCCTGGGGTGGATACCGCTGCCCAGCCGGCCCCCGGGCGCAACTGCCTGAATGACGGCGGAAATCTGGCCGGGTCTGGCGTTTTGTACAGACTTCTTTGCGCCCCGGCGCCGGCTCGGCCACAATAGAGGGCCCGCCGCGGTCCGTGCCGGTGCCTCTTCCAGGGGGCCCTGAGGAATTGCGTGCGGTCGTTCCTATTCCCACGGTGACGCATGAATTTCCACGAATACCAGGCAAAACAACTGCTTGCCGAATACGGCATCCCGGTCCCGGCCGGCAAGGTCGCGGCGACCCCGGACGAGGCGGTTGAAGTCGCCCAGTCGCTGGGCCAGGGCCCCTGGATGGTCAAGGCGCAGATCCACGCTGGCGGCCGCGGCAAGGCTGGCGGCGTCAAGTTCTGCAAGACCGTCGACGACGTGAAGGCCGCAGCGGCGAAGATGCTCGGCACCAAGATGGCCACCTACCAGACCGCCGGCGTCGAGCTGCCGATCAACCTGGTGCTGGTGACCACCGCCGGTGAGATCGTCAAGGAGCTGTACCTGTCGGTCCTGGTGGATCGCGGCACCCGCACCATCAGCTACATCGCCTCTTCCGAAGGCGGCATGGAAATCGAGCAGGTCGCGGCCGAGACCCCGGACAAGATCCACACCCTGAACGTGGACTTCGTCGAGGGCGTGCAGGGTTACCACGGCCGTGACATCGGCTTCAAGATGGGCCTGACCGCCAAGCAGGCCGGCCAGTTCGCCAACATCATGGTGAACCTGTACCGCATCTTCAACGAGAAGGACCTGGCGCTGGTTGAGATCAACCCGCTGGCGATCCTGGACGATGGCAACCTGTACGCGCTGGACGGCAAGTTCAACAGCGACGACAACGCCAACTTCCGCCACAAGGAACTGGTCGCGATGCGCGACAAGTCCCAGGAAGATGAAACCGAAGTGACCGCTTCGGAGCTGGACATCAACTACGTCACCATGGACGGCAACATCGGCTGCATGGTGAACGGTGCCGGCCTGGCCATGGCCACCATGGACGTCATCAAGCTCAACGGCGGCGAGCCGGCGAACTTCCTGGACGTGGGCGGCGGTGCGAACAAGCAGCGCGTCATCGAAGCGTTCAAGCTGATCCTGTCCTCGGACAAGGTTGAAGGCATCTTCGTCAACATCTTCGGCGGCATCGTCCGCTGCGACATGATTGCCGAAGGCATCATCGCCGCCGTGAAGGAAGTGGGCGTCAAGGTTCCGGTCGTGGTGCGCCTGGAAGGCACCAACGTGGAAGAGGGCAAGCAGCTGCTGCGTGACAGCGGCATGGCCATCATCCCGGCTGACAACATCAACGACGGCGCCAAGAAGGTCGTTGAAGCGGTCAAGAACGCCGCCTGATCCACGACACCGAAGGAAATTCCCATGTCTGTTTTGATTAACAAGAACACCAAGGTGATCGTGCAGGGCTTCACCGGCCAGCAGGGCACCTTCCACGCCACTCAGATGATCGAGTACGGCACCCAGGTTGTTGGCGGCGTGACCCCGGGCAAGGGTGGCACCACCCACATCGACCTGCCGGTCTTCAACACCGTTGCCGACGCCGTGCAGAGCACCGGCGCCAACGCTTCGGTCATCTACGTGCCGCCGCCGTTCGCGGCCGACGCGATCCTGGAAGCTGCGGCTGCCGGCATCAAGGTGATCGTCTGCATCACCGAAGGCATCCCGGTGCTGGACATGCTGCGCGTGAAGAACGTGCTGACCCGTTCCTACCCGGACACCGTGCTGATCGGGCCGAACTGCCCGGGCGTCATCACGCCGGGCGAGTGCAAGATCGGCATCATGCCGGGCCACATCCACAAGCCGGGCAAGATCGGCATCGTGTCGCGTTCGGGCACCCTGACCTATGAAGCGGTCAAGCAGACCACCGAAGTCGGCCTGGGCCAGTCCACCTGCATCGGCATCGGCGGTGACCCGATCAACGGCCTGAACTTCGTCGACTGCCTGAAGCTGTTCAACGAAGACCCGCAGACCGAAGGCATCATCATGGTCGGCGAGATCGGCGGTGACGCTGAAGAAGCCGGCGCCGAGTACATCAAGAACCACGTGAAGAAGCCGGTCGTCGGTTTCATCGCCGGTGCGTCGGCTCCGGCCGGCAAGCGCATGGGCCACGCGGGCGCGATCGCCTCGGGCGGCAAGGGCACCGCGGAAGGCAAGTTCGCCGCGATGGAAGCTGCTGGCGTGGTCACCGTCCGCTCGCCGGGCGACCTGGGCGCCGCCATCGCCAAGCTGGTGAAATAAGATCGACTGCCTCGCGCAGACGATGCTGTAGAGCCGGCCGCTGGCCGGCTGCCTGAAACAGAAGGGCCGCCTCCGGGCGGCCTTTCTGCGTCTGGTGCCCTGGCCATCCTGGCAACCCCATCCACGCATGGCGTGGATCTACTGAGCCAGGGCTGTCCATGCAGTGCGTGCGCCCGGCGAGCGCATGGCGCGGCGTTACAATGGAAGCATTGCAACCACAGGCTGGATTCCCATGGCTTCGATCCGCATCGCGATGGCGCAGTTCGACTTCCCGGTCGGCGACGTCGCCGGCAACACCGAGCGCATCATCGAGATGATCGGCCAGGCGCGCGATGAGTACGGCGCCGAGCTGGTGATGTTCCCCGAGCTGGCGGTGAGCGGGTACCCGCCGGAGGACCTGCTGCTGCGCCCGGGTTTCCTGTACGAGTGCGAGCAGGCGATGACCCGTATCGCCACCGCCTGCCGTGGCATCACCGCCGTGGTCGGCTGGCCGCAGGCGGCTGGCGCGGTGGTCTACAACGCTGCCAGCGTACTGCGTGACGGCCTGGTCGAGCAGACCTACCGCAAGCGCGAACTGCCCAACTACGCGGTCTTCGACGAGCGCCGCTACTTCGACGTCGATCCGGATGGTGGCAGCTGCGTGTTTGAGGTCAATGGCATTCCGGTCGGCCTGCTGATCTGCGAGGACCTGTGGTTCGCCGAGCCGCTGGCCGACACCATGCGCGCGGGTGCGCAGCTGGTGGTGGTGCCGAATGCTTCGCCCTACGAGCGTGGCAAGCACGCGCAGCGCGACGCCGTGCTGGCCGCGCGTACCCGCGAGAGCGGGGCGGCCATCGCTTACCTCAACGTGGTGGGCGGCCAGGATGCGCTGGTGTTCGACGGTGCTTCGGTGGTGGCGGATGGTGATGGCACGGTGCACCCGGCCGCTGCTGCCTTCGTCGACCAGTGGCTGGTGGTGGAGTATGACGGTGAGACCCGCCGCTTCATGCCGCATGTGTGGATGGACGACGGCGACGAGAGCATGGACGCGCTGGCCTGGCGCGCGGTGACCCGTGGCATCCAGGACTATTGCCGCAAGAACGGCTTCAGGAAGGTGTGGCTGGGCCTGTCCGGTGGCATCGACTCGGCCCTGGTGCTGGCATTGGCCGTGGATGCGATGGGCGCGGAGAACGTGACCGCCGTGCGCCTGCCCTCACGCTACACCGCCGGCCTGTCCAACGACCTGGCCGCCGAGCAGTGCCGGGCGCTGGGGGTGAAGCTTGAGGCTGTGTCGATCGAGCCGGCGTTCAAGGGCCTGATGGAATCGCTGGCGCCGATGTTCGAAGGCACCGCGCCGGACGTGACCGAAGAGAACCTGCAGTCGCGCAGCCGCGGCGTGATCCTGATGGCGCTGGCCAACAAGTTCGGTGGCCTGCTGCTGACCACCGGCAACAAGAGCGAGTACGCGGTCGGCTACGCCACCATCTACGGCGACATGTGCGGTGGCTATGCGCCACTGAAGGACCTGTACAAGACCGAAGTGTTCGGCCTGTCCAAGTGGCGCAATACCGTGGGCGGCGCACCGGTGATCCCGCCGGCGGTGATCAGCCGCCCGCCGTCGGCCGAGCTGCGCGAGAACCAGCTGGACCAGGATTCGTTGCCGGCCTATGACGTGCTGGACGGCATCCTCTACCGCTACATCGACCAGGAGCAGTCGCGCGGCGAGATCGTGGCCGCCGGCTACGACGCAGCCGTGGTCGACCGCGTGCTGCGCCTGGTGCGCATCAGCGAGTGGAAGCGGCACCAGGCCGCGCCGGGGCCGAAGGTCTCGCGCCGCGCGTTCGGCCGCGAGCGGCGCTACCCGATCAGCAACGGCTACAAGGGCTGAGGCAGCGCTTGGCGGGTCGTGCCGGCCGCTGGCCGGCAACCCGTTGGCCCCTCCCCGGTGGGTGCGGAGCTTGGTCCGCACGATGGTCGAAGATCATCCACGCTTGGCGTGGATCTACCGGACTCCGTCGAGCAACTGTTCGAGGCCGGCGGTTTCCGCAGCGTCGTTGAAGGGATCGTCCCCCAGTCGCGCACGTACGAACCCCACGCTATCGACCGCCGCTGCGTCCAGCGTGCCCCGGTGGTCGACGGGGTAGCGCCGGAACGCGACCGGCTCGCCTCGCAGGGCCAGGCCAGCGGCGTACAGCAGGGTGGTCAGGTAGGGCACATCGCGGTCCTGGCTGCCATGGCCCAACATCAGCGGTTGGCTGAAGCCGCGGCGCGGTACGCCGAGATAGTCGTACAGCACCGCCCAGATGCCCGGCACGCTGGCCAGCGGCGCAGTGAACATGCTGCCGGTGTCGGCGCCGTCCAGCGTGGTGGCCAGTTCGCCCAGGCACTGCTCGCGTGCCACCGCCACCCGCGCGCGGCCTTCATCGCTGAGGACGCGGTCGATCTGCGGCGCGACCTGCAGCAGGCCATCGAGCAGATACGCGTGATACGCGTTGAGCGCGCCCGGATTGGCGGTGCGGTTGTCCGGCTTCATCACCAGCGCGGTCAGTTCGACTGCGGTGGGCGTGCCGGTGGTGAAGCTGCCGCGGTACTGCAGCGACGGTCCGCCATAGGTGGGGGCGATGTGGCCCGCCGTGAGCGCGGCGGCACCGCCCTGCGAATGGCCGACCGAGACCCAGCGCGGCGACAGCGTCCCGTTGCCGAGGTACTGGCGGCTGGCCTTGATCATGTCGATGGCGTTGCGCGCGGCAGTGCGCACATGCAGATAGGCATGGTCGCCTGAGCTTCCGAGGCCCTGGTAATCCGCGGCGACCACTGCATAGCCCTGTGCCAGGAACCGATCGAGAAAGTGCCCGTCGCGTTCGGGTTGGTAGGGGCCGGAGACCGAGGGCGCACAACGATCTGCAATGCCCTGGGTGCCATGCGCCCACGACACCACCGGCCAACCGCCGATGGGCGGCGTGCCGGCGGGCAGGTACAGCAGGCCGGTGCCTTCGGCCAGCTGCCCGCGGTGGTCAGGGGTGCGGTAGTGCAGTTTGTAGGCCTGGGCGGCCTGGGACGGCACCCAGGTGGCGCGATAGGGGGCTGCGGACAGCAGATCGCCCGCTGCGTCCTGTGCGGCGGCCGGCGGCGCCGAGGTCAGCGCCAGCAGCGCGATGGCGAGGAGGCAGGACAGAGGGCGGATACTGCAGCAGGGCAGACGGGCCATGGGGCGCTCCGTGATGGCCGGTGTGGCCGTGGCGCTGCAGTGTGGATGATCGTGCCCGGGCAGGCTGCGACCGGCGTCGCATCCGCCGGGTATTCGTAGCATTCCTAGTGTCGTGGTCCATTGGCGCACGAACCATCCACGCATGGCGTGGATCTACCGACAAAGAAAAGGCCCCTTTCGGGGCCCTCGCTTACTTCTTTTCCAGTCGCGCGTTGCGCTGGCCGGTGCTGGCGGACTTCTCGCCGGCGAACGGGTTCAGCTTGCGGATCATCCACGGGTACTTCGGCCACTTGCCTTCCAGCCACGGGTGGTCCGGCTGGTTCAGCTGCAGGACGCGGCGGGCGTCGTCGGCCAGGGTCTTGTTGCCCAGGTGGGTGTAGGAATCGGCCAGCACGGCCACGGCGTCGTACTGGAAGGCGCTCTGCGGGTAGGTTTCCAGCAGGTAGTTGGCGCGGCCCACGGCTGACACCCAGGCGCCGCGGCGCATGTAGTACAGCGCGTTGTCCAGCTCGTGCTGGGCGAACACGTCACGCAGCTCCAGCATGCGCTGGCGCGCATCGGCGGCGTAGCGGCTGTTCGGGTAACGATCCACCACGATGTTGAAGTCCGAGTACGCCTGGTGCGGCGTGGACAGGTCGCGGCGGCTGGCATCCAGCGACCATACGCGGCGCAGGAAAACCGTACTGCGGTTGGAGTTGGCCAGGCCGCGCAGGTAGTACAGATAGGCAATATTGCGGTGGGTCGGGTAGGTGCGGATGAAGCGGTCGATGCTGGACACCGCGTCATCGTGCTTGCCGGCCTTGTACTGGGCGTAGGCGGTTTCGATCATCGCCTGCTCGGTGTACGGACCGTACGGATACTGGGCCACCAGACGGCGGAAGCTGGCTTCGGCGCCGCTCCAGTTGCCGCCCTGCATCAGCTTGTGGCTTTTCTCGTACAGCTGTTCGACCGGCACGCCTTCATCGGGGCGATCACCCTTCTTGGCGCCGCGATGGCAGCCGGTTGCGGCGATGACCAGCACCAGCAGCAGGGCGGTGAGGCGGACGGGCGCGGAGAGCATGGCGGAGCGTCGGATCATGGGGTCGAGGCGGGACGCGGCTGGAATACGAAGGGTCGATGATAGCCTAGTGTCCTGTCCAGCGACTGAAACCGGCCGCCGGGACCCCAAAATTTCAAAGAATGCCCCTGCCATGTCTGAACAACCCTCTGAATCGGCCCGCCAGGCCATCGTCCCCGACACCGCCGCCGGCCGCCGTTTCGACGCGGTCGTGGCCGAACTGTTCCCCGAATACTCGCGCTCGCGGTTGACCGAGTGGATCAAGGCCGGGGAGGTCCTGCTGGACGGTGCCCAGGTGCGCCCGCGCGATCCGCTGCGCGGCGGCGAGGTGGTGACCCTCAACGCGGTGCTGGAAACCCAGACCGATGCCCAGCCGGAGGACATCCCGCTGGACGTGCTGTTCGAGGACGAGCACCTGCTGGTGATCAACAAGCCGGTCGGCCTGGTGGTCCATCCGGGGGCCGGCAACCACAGCGGCACCCTGGTCAACGCGCTGCTGTTCCGCGATCCGTCGGTGGCGGTGCTGCCGCGCGCCGGCATCGTGCACCGCCTGGACAAGGACACCAGCGGCGTGATGGTGGTGGCCAAGACCCTGGAAGCGCAGACCGCGCTGGTCGAGCAGCTGGCGGCACGTGACGTGCACCGTCAGTACCTGGCCATCGTGATGGGCGCGTTGGTGGCCGGTGGTACAGCCGATGCCCCGATCGACCGCCACCCGCGCGACCGCCTGAAGATGGCGGTGCGTGAGGACGGCAAGGAGGCGGTGACCCACTACCGCCTGCGCGAGCGCTTCCGGGCACACACCGCGCTGGAGTGCCGCCTGGAAACCGGCCGTACCCACCAGATCCGCGTGCACATGGCGCACGTGCGCCATCCGATCATCGGCGACCCGCTGTATGGCGGCGCGCTGAAGCTGCCCAAGGGCGCCAGCGACGAGCTGGTGGCCGCGCTGCGCGGCTTCAAGCGCCAGGCCCTGCACGCCGAGACCCTGGAGTTCATGCACCCGATCACCGGTGAACCGGTGCGCAACACTGCGCCGGTGCCGGACGACATGCTGCACCTGATGAAGGTGCTGCGCGAAGACAGCGAAGCCTTCGCCGCCCGCGAGCGGGACCACTGGTGATGGCGGCCGCGCTGCCGTTGCTGCAGGCCGACTGGCCGGCGCCCGCAGGCGTCCATGCGCTGACCACGCGCCGGCACGGTGCGGGCATCTCGCCGGCGCCGTTCGCGCAGTTCAACCTGGGCAACCGGCACGCGGCCGATGGTGATACCCCAGCCAACGTTGAGCACAACCGCCAGCTGCTGCAGCAGGGGCTGGCGCTGCCGTCGGCACCGCACTGGCTGCGCCAGGTGCACAGCAGCACCGTGCTGCGCTTCGATGCACCGCCGGCGCCCGGCGCGAGCGAGCCGGTGGCCGACGCGGCGGTAACCTCGGTGCCGGGCGTGGTGCTGGCGATCCTGACCGCCGACTGCCTGCCGGTGGTGTTCGCCGCCGCAGACGGCAGCGAGGTGGGCGCGGCCCATGCCGGCTGGCGGGGGCTGGCCGACGGCATGCTGGAGGCCACGGTGGCCGCCATGCAGACGTCGCCGGCGCAGCTGCGGGCCTGGTTGGGCCCGGCCGCCGGGCCGTCCGACTATGAGATCGGCGAGGAGGTCTATCACGCCTTCGTCGGCCATGATCCCGCTGCTGAGGGGGCGTTCGTCGCGACCCGTCCCGGACACTGGAAGGTGGACCTGTTCGCGCTGGCGCGGCAGCGCCTGCAGTCTGCGGGGATGGACCCGGCACAGGTGTATGGTGGCACGGTGTCGACGATGGCCGACCCGGACCTGTATTCGCATCGGCGCGATCGTCGCACCGGGCGCATGGCGACCCTGGCCTGGATCGCGCCCTGACTGCGCCGCTGTTCGCGCGTGTGCTGGGGCCGGCCTTTGCCACCCTGGCAGGACCGGTGCAGGCGCTGCATGCCGCGCCGTTGCCGTGCCGCTACGCAGGGCAGGCCTGCATCGTGAGGGGGCGGCACTGGCTGGTGCCGCTGCTGGCTGCGTTGGCGCGGTTGCCACAGGACGGTGACGCGCTGCCCACCGAGGTGGCGTTCAACCGCTACCGGCAGGGCGAGCAGTGGGCGCGGCGGTTCGGCCGCTGGCCAATGGTGTCGCGGCTGTGGGCGCACGACGGGCATCTGCGCGAGCAGCTGGGCGCGGTGCGCTTCGAGTTCGCGCTGCAGGCCCGCGACGGTGGTATCGACTGGTCGGTGCGTCGGGTCTGGGCGTTCGGGCTGCTGCCGCTGCCGACGCGTTGGTTCGGCGGTGTGCGCTGCCGTGAAGCCTGGCAGGGCGAGCGCTACACTTTCCTGGTCGATGTGACGCTGCCCTGGGCCGGAGCCCTGATCCGCTATGAAGGTTGGCTCGAACCGCAGTGACGCTGCCGCCGAGGCTGGCAGCGCGGTGGTCGTGTTCGATGGCGTGTGCGCACTGTGCAATCGCTGGGTTCGGTTCCTGCTGCGTTTCGACCGCAGGGGGCGCTACCGCTTTGCAGCGATGCAGGGGCAGAAGGGCAGCGCGATGCTGCGCGCGCACGGGCTGGATCCGCAGGACCCGATGTCGTTCCTGCTGCTGGACGCACAGGGGGCCTGGACCGATACCGATGCGATCCTGCGCGTACTTGCGGGGCTGGGCGGCGCCTGGCGCCTGGCCGGCGTGCTGCGGCTCGTGCCGCGCCGCTGGCGTGATGCGGCGTATCGCGCGCTGGCACGCAACCGCTACCGCTGGTTCGGTCGGCATGACACCTGCCATCTACCCGCACCGGAACAGGCCGCGCGGTTCCTGGATTGACGAAAAAGGGGACGGAGGGGATTAAGTCGTTTGTGCATAAACGACTTAATCCCCTCCGTCCCCTTTTTTCTTCAGCCTTCCAGCGCGTCGAGGTAGCTGCGGCGCCAGTGGTTGATGTCGTAGGTGCGCAGATGTTCCATCATCGCGTGCCAGCGTTCCTTGCGCCTGGTCAGTGACATCGTCGCTGCGGTGGCGATCGCGTCGGCCACGCCGTCGAGGTCGTGCGGGTTCACCAGCAGTGCCTGCTTCAGTTCGTCGGCGGCGCCGGCCAGCAGTGACAGCACCAGCACGCCGGGATCCTCCGGGTCCTGCGATGCCACGTATTCCTTGGCCACCAGGTTCATGCCATCGCGCAGCGGCGTGACCAGGCCGACCGCCGCCGCTCGGTAGAAGCCGGTGAGCGTGGCATGGGTGAAGTTCTGGTTGACGTAGCGCAGTGGCGTCCAGTCCGGCTCGGCGTGGCCACCGTTGATGTGGCCGGCGATCTGTTCCAGTTGGCTGCGCAGCTGCCGGTACTCGGTGACATCGCCGCGCGAGACCGGCGCAATCTGCAGGTAGGTGAGCGAGCCGCGCTGGTCGGGGTGACGCTGCAGGTAGCGTTCGAAGCCGAGGAAGCGTTCGGGCAGGCCCTTGGAGTAATCCAGGCGATCCACGCCGATCGCCAGCTGGCGGTCCCGCAGGCTGCTGCGCAGGTTCTTCACTGCGGCCTTGGTCGCGGCGGTGCCGGCCTGACGCGCGATCAGGTCGGTGTCGATGCCGATCGGGAAAGCCGCCGCGCGGAATCGGCGCCCACCGGGTGCTTCCAGCTCACCGTTGTCGAGCACGCGGCCACCACCGAACAGGCGCAGGTACGTCTGGAAGCGATCGGCATCGCGCTGGGTCTGGAAGCCGACCAGGTCGTAGGCGTACAGCGCGGAGAACAACCGCAGGTGGTCGGGCATGGCCTGCAGCAGGTCGGCCGACGGCATCGGAATGTGCAGGAAGAAGCCGATGCGGCAGCCGATGCCGCGCTCGCGCAGCAGTGCGCCGAGCGGGATCAGGTGGTAGTCGTGGATCCAGACGATGTCGTCCTCGCGCAGCAATGGCGCGAGCTTGTCGGCGAACAGCGCATTGACCTTGTGGTAGGTCTCGCGGGTGCCGCGGTCGTAGTCGACCAGGTCCAGCCGGAAGTGCAGCAATGGCCACAGCGTGCGGTTGGCGAAACCATTGTAGTAGCCATCGACCTCGCGCTTGCTCAGGTCCATGGTGACGTAGTCGATGTCACCATCCTTCTGCCGGTGCAGCGTGCCGCTGCCTTCCTTTACGGTCTTGCCGCTCCAGCCGAACCACAGGCCGCCGCGCTCCTTCAGGGCGGCCAGCAGGCCGACCGCCAGGCCGCCTGCGCGGTTCTCGCCGGGCACGGCCACACGATTTGATACCACAACCAGACGACTCACGATGCCTCCTGCCAGGACCGCGACAGGCGCATCGCGGCGGTGATCAGGCCGACATGCGAATAGGTCTGCGGGAAGTTACCCCAGGCCTCGCCGGTGTCGAAGGCCAGATCCTCCGACAGCAGGCCCAGGTGATTGCGCTGCTTCAGCAGCAGCTCGAACATCTCGCGCGCCTCGTCCAGGCGCCCGATGGCGGCCAGTGCGTCGATGTACCAGAACGTGCAGATGGTGAAGCTGGTTTCCGGCTCACCGAAGTCATCCGGAGCGACATAGCGGTACAGCGAATTGCCGTGCTTGAGGTCACGGCCGATGGCTTCGACGGTGGCGATGAAGCGGGCGTCCATCGCGTCGATGAAGCCGATGTCGGCCAGCAGCAGCAGCGAGGCGTCCAGGCGATGGCCACCGAAGGTATCGGTGAAGTGGCCCAGCTCTTCGCTCCACGATTCGGCCATGATACGCGCGTGGATGGTGTCGGCACGTGTGCGCCAGTAGTGGGCGCGGTCATCGCGCTTCAGCCGCACGGCGATCTTGCACAGGCGGTCGCAGGCGGCCCAGCACATCGCGCTGGTGTAGGTGTGTACCTCGGTGCGGCCGCGGAACTCCCACAGGCCGGCATCGGGTACGTCGTGCAGGGCGAAGGCCTGCTCGCCGAGGGGTTCGAGGCGGGCGAAGGTGTGCGCATCACCCGGGTCCTGCAGGCGCCGGTCGAAGAACAGCTGCGTGGACGCCAGCACGACGCTGCCGTAGACATCGTGCTGGCGCTGCACCCAGGCCAGATTGCCCCGCCGTACCGGGCCCATGCCGCGGTAGCCGGACAGGCTGGGGACCTCATCTTCGTCCAGCTTGGCTTCGAAGCCGATGCCGTACAGCGGCTGCAGCGTGCCGTCGGTGGTGGCCAGATTGAAGATGTAGCCGAGGAACTGTTCCATCGTGCGCGTGGCGCCGAGGCGGTTCAGCGCCCGCACCACGAACGCCGCATCACGCAGCCAGCAGTAGCGGTAGTCCCAGTTGCGCACGCTGCCGGGGGCTTCAGGAATGGAGGTGGTCATCGCCGCGATGATCGCGCCGCTGTCCTCGTACTGGCACAGCTTCAGCGTGATCGCACTGCGGATCACCGCGTCCTGCCATTCCAGGGGAATGGACAGGTAGCGCACCCATTCGCGCCAGTAATCGCGGGTACGCTGGAAGGCCTCCTGCACATAGCCGCTGATCGAACGGTTGAGCGATTCATCCACGCCCAGGATCAGGTGGATGGGATGGTTGAGCACGAACGGCAGGCCATCGCGCACGAAGCGCACCGGCACGTCGGTGGTCAGCCGCAGCACGTGTTCGGGCAGCACCCAGCGCACATGGTTGCTGCCCCAGGTGGATTCCGGAACGCGCGCGCCCCAGTCCGCCAGCGGGCGTGCGCGTACGGTGATGCGCGGGCTGCCAGCCAGCGGACGCACCTGGCGGATCAGGCTGACCGGGCGGTAGAAACGGTCGTTCTGGCGCCAGCGTGGGGCGAAGTCGAGGATTTCCAGTTCGCCGCCGTGCATGTCGCGCAGCACGGTGCGCAGGATCGCCGTGTTGGTCAGGTATTCCTGCTCGCTGCTGGCGAAGTCTTCCAGCTCGATGGCGAAGTCGCCACCGGTCTGCTGGTTGGGGCCGAGCAGCGCACAGAAGGTAGGGTCGCCGTCGAAGGTGGGCAGGCAGCTCCAGACAACGCGGGCACGTTTGTCGACCAGGGCGCCGAAGCTGCCGTTGCCGACCACGCCCAGATCAAGATCGGGTTGGGTCATCACGCGGTACATCTCGGTTGCGGCCGTGGGGGGTGGCCGGGTCAATAGGCATTCTCACGCAGCCAGGCGTGCACGCTGCGTATGTCGGGCAGCGCGAACACCGCCGCGCTGGGTTCACGTTCGCCCACCAGCACGCTCCAGCCATGCTGGCCGTTGGCGGCATCGAAACCGAACTCATCGGTCAGGTCATCGCCGAGGAACACCGGCAGGCGACCGCGGAAGGGCAGGTACTGCATCATCCGAAGCACCGCACGGCCCTTGTCCGTGCCGACGGGCACGAATTCGACTACATGGTCGCCGGGTTGCAGGCGGTAGCTGGCACGGCCCCGCACGTGGCGGTCGGCGAAGGCGCGGACGTCCCTGGCTGCATGCGGCGCGCCGCGCCAGTGCAGGGCCAGGCCGACACCCTTGTCTTCCACCAGCACGCCGGGATGGCCGTGGGCGAAGCGCATCGCCTGCTGGTGCAGTGCGTGCAGCCATTCGGCGGTGTCGTCATCGTGTTCGTCGCGCAGTACGCGACCATCCTGCCCACGCAGTTCATGGCCATGCAGGCCCGCAGCAGGCAGTTGCAGCGGAGCGAACAGTTGATCCAGCTGTTCGAGCGGGCGACCACTGACCAGTGCCACGGCACCTTCCAGGCGGTCGCTGATGCGGCCGATGGCTTCGCGCACATCCGGCAGCAGCTGCACGGCATCCGGGCGTGCAGCGAATTCGATCAGGGTGCCGTCGACATCAAGGAACAACGCGCAGGCGTCATCCAGCAATGGCGGCGGCGGACGCAGAGGGAGCGGTTCAGCCATGACGCCCAGCTTGCCAGCGTGGGCGTGTACGTGGGGTCGAGGGCAGGCTACGGCCTTGCTTCGGTGGGTGCCGACCGTTGGTCGGCACAAAGGGTCAGCCTGCATTGACCCCAGACAGTGCGGACCAACGGTCCACACCCACCGAGAGCGATCACTTCCGGTGGGTGCCAACCATTGGTTGGCACAAAGGGTCAGCCTGCATTGACCCCAGGTAGTGCCGACCAACGGTCGGCACGAAGGGGAGGCTTGCATGGCACCCAGGCAGTGCGGACCAACGGTCCGCACCCACCGGGAGTGATTGGTCCAATGCAATCAGAACGTATAGCGGACGCGGCCGTAGTAGTACGCACCGTTGCTGCCGATCGGCGACAGCACGTCGTACGGCAGGTTGCCGAAGTAGTGGATATCGCTGTTGGATCGATCCGGATAGTTGTCGGTCAGGTTCTGCCCGCCGAGAGCCACGCTCCACTGCGGGGTGATGCGGTATTCGACTTCCGCATCCAGCTGCCACTCGGCCTGGTAGGTCTGGCGCGGGATGTAGCCGTCACCGAAGTTGAACACGCGGGTGGCGCTGCCATAGCGGTTCACGCGGGTGCTCAGCGACCAGTGGTCGTTGCTCCATGCGGCCGAGAAACTACCACGCGTGCGCGGCGTGGCGTCGGTCAGCGTGTTGGTCTCTTCGATGCCGAACAGCACGTAGTCCGGATTCAGCGCGCGCAGCTGGGCCGGGGTGGCCAGCACGTTCTTCAGCGTGGTCTTGGTATACGCATAGGTGCCGGTCAGCAGCAGCTGGCCATCGCCCAGCGACTGGCGCCAGTTGCTCACCAGCTCGGCGCCACGGGTGCGGGTGTCGGCGGCGTTGACGAAGAAGCTGGCGCTCTGCAGGCCGCTGACGCCGTAGTTGGCGGCCACGTAGTCGGTCAGTGCATCACCGGTGATGCTCTCCGACAGTGCAATGCGGTCATCGATGTCGATCTGGAAGAAGTCCAGCGAAAGGTCGAAATGCTCGCCGATGCGGCTGGTGAAACCGAGCGAGGTGTTCAGCGATTTCTCTGGTTTCAGGTTCTGCGCCCCCAGGCCGCGTGCGATCGGATTGTTGACTGACAGCAGGCGGCCCTGCACCAGCTGGCCACCTGCGTTGTAGCCGGTGGAGGTGGACTCGTAGCCGATCTGTGCCAGCGACGGCGCGCGGAAGTTGTTGGAGATGGCGCCACGCAACGCGAACGCCGGGGTGAACTCATAGCGCAGGCCGAGCTTGCCGGTCAGTTCGCCGCCGAAGTCGTCGTTGTGCTCGTAGCGCGCGGCCAGGTCGGTGGAGAACTTCTCGCCGAACTGGCTGGACAGGCTGGCATAGGCACTGGCCACATCGCGCGACAGGCGCGCCGCATCCTGCGGGGTCAGGCCACCACCGGCCTGTGAACCGGTCGGGCGGTCGGTGTACGGGCCGGCCGCATAGCTGGCCGGGTCGCCGGGGCGGGTCTGGTAGCGCTCATGGCGTGCTTCCACGCCCAGGCCCAGCGTGTGGCTGATGCTGTCGCTCTGGGTGAACACGCGGCTCAGATCGAGATTGCCCACCGTCTGTGCGTACTGGTAATCGGCGGTCTTGAAGCGGGTCGGGCTGGTCGGGCCCAGCGACGCGTTGAGCGAATCACGCAGGCGATAGGTGAAGTCGTTCTGGCCGTAGTCCAGGCTGCCGTCGTAGCTCCATTCACTCCACTGCCCGCGCACGCCGGCCACGGCCTGCACGTCGCGGTTCTCACCTTCGGAGATCGGCCGGTAGCCGTTCGGATAGACCTGCTTCCAGTTGGCATCGCCATCGGGATAGCGGAAGTAGTTCGCGCCTTCGGTGTCGCGCTGGTTGAAGGTGCCGAACGCGTAGAACGTCGAGGTCTGGCCGACCGGAATCTCGGTGTTCAGCCACAGGTTGATGTCCTTGCTCTTGCCATCGCCCAGCACATAGTTGCGCTTGCCCTGCAGCACCAGGTTGTCCGGAGTCTGGTCCCACGGCGGAATCTGGTCGAAGCCGGCGCGGTTGGTACCGTTGCGGTGCTTGTATTCCAGGCCGACGCGCAGGAAGCCGCCGTCTTCGCCCAGCGAGGTGCCGACCTTGGCGCTGAGGTTGCCGGTCTGGCCATCGGTGAGGGTGCGGCCGATCGGCTTGAGGTCGGTGTGGTTGGCACCGTAGCTCGCCTCGATCTCGCCGCCGTCACCGCCGTTGTCGAGAATCACGTTGATCACGCCGGCCACGGCGTCCGAGCCGTACAGCGCCCCGGCGCCATCGCGCAGCACTTCAATGCGCTTGATCGCGCTGACCGGAATCGAATTGAAATCGACCGGGGTGGTGCCCTTGCCGATCTTGCTGTCGGTGTTGACCAGCGCGGTGTGGTGGCGGCGCTTGCCGTTGACCAGCACCAGCACCTGGTCCGGCGACAGGCCACGCAACTGCGCGGCGCGCACATGGTCGGCGCCACCGGAGTTGGACTGGCGCGGGAAGTTGAACGACGGCAGCAGCGCCTGCAGCGCGCTGCCCAGCTCACCGTTGACCACGCCCGCCTTGCGGATGTCCTCGGCGGTGAGCACATCCACCGGCGAGGTGGATTCGAGCACGGTGCGGTCGGCGGCACGGGTGCCGGTAACGATCACCGTATCCAGGTTGGTGGCGTCCTGGGCCAGGGCCGGGGCGGCGGCGGAGGAAAGCGCGAGGGCGATGGCGAGGCCGAGCGGCGACGCGAGCAGGCGGGCGGACATGGGGGCTCCAGCAACAACGACGACGGGGGAAGGGGAGATAGTTTCACTTACATCCATCCGGATGAAGCGATATATTATCTTCGCGTGATGACCGGTGCGGATGCAAGCCCCTGCCGGTCCGGCATGAGCTGATGCCCGGTTGGCATCAGCACGCCGGGCCGGTGGCGCTGTACGCTGCCGGCTCGCCTTGTCCCCCTTCCCCGGAGCTGTACCGATGAAACACCTTGGCCTCGTCTTCGCCGTGCTGTTGGCCACCAGCGGCTGCGCCAGCCTCTCATCGCAGGCGCCCAGCGCCTATGCCACGGCCACTACCGCCGAACTGAAGGGCGACGCCGCGCGCCCGTCTTCCGCGCACGGCTGGGTGCGCAGCGAGCTGTACTTCGGCGTAGGCGAGGAGCAGGGCGCCGGCAACCGCCCGCAGGCCGACACCATCAGCGACGCGCAGTGGCGAACCTTCCTGGACAAGGAAGTGACCCCGCGCTTCCCGGATGGCCTGACCGTGTTCGATGCCTATGGCCAGTGGCTGTTCCGCGGCGATGCCGCGCCCAACCGCCTGCGCACCAAGGTGCTGGTGGTGCTGCATGAGGACACCCCGCAGCGCCGCGCCGATATCGAAGCGATCCGCTTGGCGTGGAAGCAGCAGACCAGGCATCAGTCGGTGCTGTGGTCGCGGCAGCCGGTCGAGGTATCGTTCTGAGTTGAAGGTGCCGCCGCGGTGCCGCAGGGAGCAATGATGAACTACAGGGAATGCCTGCTGGGCCTGGTGTTGGCCGGCACGCTGGCACCGACGGCGCGCGCCGGTGGGGACGACGGCGAAACCTTGCGCTTCCAGGTGGCCGCGCACGTGCAGGCACAGGCCGATCCCCTGCAGGACGGCAGCATTGCCGTGCAGCTGTCACCGTCGGGCAAGCGGCAGACGCTGGCCGGCGCGGCGGATGCCGACGGCACTTCGCGATGGTCGCTCGAAGATGTCGATTCCGATGGTTACCCGGAACTGGTCGCACGCGCCCCGGTCGGCATGGTCAACGAAGCGGTGGCGGTGTACCGGTTCGATCCCGCCAGTGCCGGGTTCCGCGCGCTGCGGGCTGCAACCCACGGCAGGGAGAGCTGCGGCGAGCTGATGGGCCTGATGGTCGACCACCTGAGCCGCACCCTGACCAGCAGCTGCCGCAGCGGCCCGATGTGGTACACCGACCAGTATCGCTTTGCAGGCGCGACACTCTATCTGTACCGCGCCGAGAGCGTGCTGATGCTGGGCGATACGGTAAACGCCGCGCTGCAGTGGGAGCAGACCGACGAGCAGGGTCCGCTGGCCGTCTGGCGCACCTATGATCCCGCCGGCCGTGTGCTGGAAAGTGCCATTGCCGATGGCCTGGGCGCACCGCCGGATGGACCGTTGCGCGGCCAGCAGGCCACCGTGGTACCCGCGCGGCTGTTCCTGTTCGATCGGCCTGGTGCGTCCAGCACCAAGCGTTACCTGGTGCAGGGCGATCGCGTGGAATTGCAGGATGAACAGAACGGCTGGGTGAAGCTGCGCTATCGCAGCCCGAATCACGGCGACGTGCTGGGCTGGATCAACGTCAACGACTAAAAGGGGACGGAGGGAATTAAGTCGTTTGTGGCACAAGCGACTTAATTCCCTCCGTCCCCTTTTTTTGCGGAGGCATCACTTCATCGGGTCTAGCCTCGGGGGTTCCCCCGTTCGAGGATGTATCCGATGAGCAAGCGCGTGGCCGAAATCGTGGTGGACGCCCTGCAGCAGGCCGGTGTCCGCCGTTGCTACGGCATCGTGGGCGATACGCTCAACCATGTGACCGATGCGATGCATGGCAGCGAGATCGCCTGGGTGCACGTGCGCCATGAAGAAGTGGCAGCGTTCGCTGCCGGCGCCGATTCGCTGGTGAGCGGCGAGTTGACCGCCTGCGCGGGTTCCTGTGGTCCCGGTGGCCTGCACTTCATCAACGGCGTGTTCGAGAGCAACCGCAACCGTGCGCCGATGGTGCTGATCGCCAGCCAGGTGGTGACCAGCGAGCTGGGCATGGAATTCCCGCAGGAAGTGGATTTCAAGGCGGTCTATGGCAGCTGCACGGTGTTCTGCGAGCAGGTGCACAGCCCGGAGCAGGCGCGACGCGTGGTGGCCCTGGCCTGCCAGGCCGCGATCAGCCGCCGTGGCGTGGCGGTGGTGATCCTGCCGGCCGATATCAGCCAGGCCGAGGTGAAGCACGACGTGCCGTTCTCGGTGCATTACACCCAGCCGGTACTGCGCCCCTCCGACGCCGAGCTGCAGCGCATCGCCGAGCTGCTGGGGCAGGGCAAGCGCATCGGCATCTACGCCGGTGCCGGTTGCCAGGGTGCGCACGCGCAGCTGCTGGAGCTGGCCCGGCGCTTGCAGGCCCCGATCGCGCATACCTCGCGCGCGAAGGATTTCGTCGAGCCGGACAACCCGTACAACATGGGCATGACCGGCATCTTCGGCATCGAGTCCGGCTTCCACACGCTGATGGAGTGCGACACGCTGCTGCTGCTCGGCGCCGACTTCGCCTGGGGCCAGTTCTACCCGGACAAGGCCACCATCATCCAGGTCGACCGCGATGGCAGCCACCTTGGCCGCCGCCACCCGGTGAACCTCGGCGTGGTCGGCGATATCGCACCGACGCTGGATGCATTGCTGCCGATGCTGCCACCGCGCGAGGACAGCAGTTTCCTGGACGAGTGCATCGAGCATCGCGACAAGGCGCTGAAGAAGCGCGAACAGGAAGAGCAGCCGGGCGAAGGCGAATTGATCCATCCGCAGCACCTGACCGCGCTGCTCTCGAAGCACGCTACCGAGGATGCACTGTTCACCGCCGACGGCGGCTCGCCGATGGTGTGGGTGCTGCGCCATATCCGCGTGAACGGCAGCCGCCGCACGTTGACCAGCCTGCTGCACGGCACGATGGCCAACGCGATGCCGCAGGCGCTGGGACTGCAGAAGGCCTTCCCCGGCCGGCAGGTGATTTCACTGTCCGGCGATGGTGGCCTGGCAATGCTGCTGGGCGACCTGTTGACCGCGGTACAGGAGAATCTGCCGATCAAGGTAGTGGTGTTCAACAACGGCTCGCTGAACTTCGTCGAGCTGGAGCAGAAGGTGGAAGGCCTTCTGGATAACTACACCGACCTGAAGAACCCGGACTTCGGCCGCCTGGCCGAAGTGATCGGCTTCCATGGCCGCACGGTCACCCGCAGCGAGGATCTGGAGGAAGCGGTGCAGGATTTCCTGTCGCAGCGCGGCCCGGCATTGCTGGATGTGCACACCAGCCGCGCCGAGCTGGTGATGCCACCGCAGATCGAGGCCAAGCAGGTCGCCGGCACGGCGCTGTATGCGGCCAAGGCAGTGTTGAACGGTCGCTTCGACGACGTGAAGCACCTGCTGGTGGACAACTTCCTGAAGAAGTGAGGTGGTCGATGCAGGGCTGCGCCCTGCACCCGCGGTAGGGCCGGCCGCTGGCCGGCAACATCAGCAGCAACAGCAACAGCTGGGTATCCGTGGGATGGCGGGGTGGGTCCGGTTGCGGGGGGTGCTGCAAGTACGTCCATGTAAGCTCGGTCGCCGCTTGCTCGTGTGCGCAATCCTGCGCACACGGCAAGACCGGGGTTGGGCGTCCTGCCCAACCCGCCCGAGGCATGCCTCGGGCCCATGCGGCTCACGCCCCCGCAACCGGACCCACCCCGCC